>NZ_JBITFD010000003.1:265833-569975 GCF_044455765.1 Micromonospora sp. NPDC051141 | reverse complement strand
GGGGGGGCGGCGCGGGCGGCTCGCGGGGCCGGTGGGGCGGCGAGCCGCGGGAGGGGCGTGACGGCCGCGCCGGCGGGCTTTGGCGGCGTGCTCGGACGGCTTCGCCGTCCGAGCACGCGAGCCGAACCCCTCCTGCGTGAAAGGCCCGATTACCCGTGCGTTACCTCTCCGACTTCAAACGCGCCGCCGTCCCCGGCTCTCGCTGGATGTGCATCAACCGCACCTTCCCCATGGTGTCCGGGCTGCGCACCATCACCCGCGGCAAGACCGTGCTCCACTACGACGCCGTGAAGGCCGACGGCAAGGCCGTCCACAATGGCCGGATGGAGTGGCCGAAGGCCGCCGAATGCCGCATCGATGGCGACAGCGTCCACGTCCTTCACAGCCCCGAATCCGACCGGATCTCGTACACCTGGACGCTGCTTCCCGACAACGCGCCCGTCGAGGCGCTGCGACCGCCGCGCTTCATCGCCGCCCACCCGCTCAACCACGACCACCGGGGCCCAAGCGACACCCCGTGGTGCATCTTCGACACCGAACGCGCCCGCGTGGTCAGCACCGCCGGTCCGAACGCCGACGGTGACGGCGCCTACTTCGCGACCCGAGCCGACGCGGACACAGCTATGGCGAAGCTCGCCCCGCCGGCAATGCTCTCGCCGTCGGCAACTGTGAAGACCCGGGCCCCCGCTGCCGCCCGGCCGTCGGTTTACACCCTGCGACCGCGTACCCGGGAGGAGCGCGGGTGCTGGTGCCCCTTCCCGCCTGGGTGCCACGGATCCCCGTGTGTCGCCGGGCCGAGATGGAAGGTTCGCGCGCTGGTACGCCAACGCCACGACTGGGCAACTGCCAGCCCGACCACCGTCATCAGCGAGGCCCGACGGGCATCGGAGCTGTCGCGCCTGGCGGACCTGCTGGCCGAGACCCGGACGGAGTTGCGTGCCGCCCGGGAGCCGAAGCATGCGGAGCCAATGGCGGCCGAGCCGTCCGACAGCGACGAGCGGGAGCCGTGGGGGCCTGTGCTCGCGGAGATCCTGCCCGCCAATACCTGACCAGCGGCTGTGGCCCGCGCCAGAGGAACTGACGCGGGCCACACCGACCTCACTGAACTCCCCAGCCTGATTAGAAGGATGCACCGTGCAGCGCAACCAGCGCCCGATCCCCCTGATCGTCGACGCCTACCTCGCGCCCAGAGACACCGATCCCGACCTGACCGAGTGCGAGCGCAAGCGGCGCGAGCAGCCCTTGCCGGTGGCCGATCCCCGACTAGCGAACGACGTGCACACTCTGCGGCAGGGCGATGACATCTGGCAGCGGGTCGGCCCAGACGAATGGCTGAGCGCCTGCCGCGCCGGCGTTAGGCCGCAGCCGTGCTTTCACCGGCACGACACCCTCACGATGCTCCGGTTTGGCCCGGCCACCACCGTGCCGAGCTGGCCGGTCGACGAGCTACAGCGCTTCGCCGCTGCGCTCGTCGGCCGGCAGGTGACCATCCGTGCAGGGGTTCCCGGCACCGGCGGGCAGGTGCTGCACGTGCAGCACGCCGAAGGTGGGTTCCTCTACGGGAAGGTGGAGCGCCCGGCCCGGTGGGCGACCGGTTACCCACTGGTCGCCGTACACCTGACCGAAACCGGGCTACTGCCCGACCGGCCACACCCCGTAATGGCCGACCGATCCGGGCACCCGATCACCGTCGGTGACCTGGTCAACGAGTACACCAGCGGCCGGATCGGACCCGAGCCGGCCGGGCAGCTCGTCGGTACGTTCCGGGTCGTCGCGGTGAACGAGCCCGAGGGGTGCTCTTCACCGATCGGTACGCCGACCGCGGCCTGGTCGAGGCGGTCGCGTTCCCCGCCAACGTCGAGCGCGTCGACCAGGCGGCCACCACCAAGGCGCAGGTGCAGATCGTCAGCAACGGCGTCACCGCGCCCCTGGTGCGCATCACGAAGACCGAGGCCCGCCAGCGATGGGACGCGAACGATTACGTGGCCGTCACCAACGACCGCTACGACGACGGGCATCCCGGCTTCGCGATGCTGCCCAGCGCGATGCTGCAGGACTTCCCGACGTTCGACGCGATGGCCGCCGCGTCTATCGACGGGCGCCGCCCGTCGGCGCTGCACTTCTCGAAGCCCGACCCCGCCAGGCTGGACGGCAACGCGGTGGCGCTTGAAGCGAAGCGAGTCGTCCGACAGTTCCAGCGGTACACCTCGGAGCAACGCGCGGACCGTGCAGCCTCGCACCGGCTCGGGCACCGGCAGAAGACGGCGCTCGGGGAGCACTTCTACACCCACCCCGGCCTACCCGGCGTCGCGTTCGACAGCCGCAAGCGGGCCGCCGAGACCGCACACCGCAAGCTCGGCCAGCAGCCGACACCGGGCGTGCGGGTGGTGTCAGGGCCGCACGAGCCGTCACCGACGGTTCGGCACTGCGACGTCGGCGGCGAGGCGCTGCCCGGCGACGCGAGGTGGTGGCTCGTGACGGCACCCGACCGGGGTTGGGAAGCCCACCACGGCGCTTCCTGCGCCACCCACATCGGCAAGGCCGACGCAGCACCCGCCGAGAACCCTACGCAGCGCAGCCCTCACGGCCACCCCGCAGCCGAGCAGGCGGCCGACGACGAGCCCGACCCGCGGAAGCAGCCGGCCGACCAGCCGGCGCTGCACCTCCCCGCCAAGAGCTGACCCACCCCGGGTGGCCCGCGCCACGGCACGACACGGGCCACCCCCAGCACAACCCGGATTCCCACCTTGATCGGAAGGACGCACCGTGCAGCGCCATCAGCACCCGGTCCCCTCGACCACCGAGGACTACCTCGCGCCCCGAGATACCGACCCCGACCTGAGCGAACACGAAAAGATCGTCGCCAACCACTCCGGCGGTAAAGACGGGCTGGCCACCGTCATCGTCACCGCCGCCCGGGCCACGGCCGCCGGGGTACTGGACCGCGTGGTCGTCCAGTACAACGACCTCGGCCGCGTCGTATGGCCGAGCACCCGACAGGCTGACGCGGAGCTCACCGCCGCCGGCGTCACACCGTGGCTGGTCGACGCGTTCGGCGACCGACCCGGCTGCCGAGACCTCGCCCAGGCGCACGCCGAGCACTTCGGGCTCCGGTTCGAGGTGCGCGGCAAGGAAGGCCACGACCTGCTCGACGAGGTGCAGCGGCGCGGGCAGTTCCCCGACGCGGCGCGCCGCTGGTGCACAGCACGGCAGAAGCGCGAACCGGGACATAAGTTCCTCACCGAACTCACCCGCGAGCTGAACCTGGACCGGCCCGCACGGATCCTCTACGTCTTCGGGTTCCGCGCGCAGGAGTCACCGAGCAGGGCGAAGAAAATCCCGTACGCGCTGAACACCGCGGCGTCGAACAAGACCCGCCGGCACGTCTGGGACTGGTACCCGGTGCACCACTGGACCGAAGACCAGGTGTGGGCGCAGATCCGGCAGTCCGGACTGCCCTGGGCGTGGCCGTACGACGCCGGCATGAGCCGCCTGTCCTGCTCGCTGTGCGTACTCGGCTCGAAGAAGGACCTCCTCACCGCCGTACGGCTACGGTCGGGGCTGGCCCGCGAGTACGCCCGGGTAGAGGCGCAGACAGGGCACTCGTTCCAGCACGGCCGCACGATCGCATCCGTCCTCGCCGAAGCCGGGATGAGTCGATGACGCAGCTCGCCCTGCTCGGTCGGGACATGCTGCCCGAGGTCCCCACGTTGTCACCGTGGTGCTTGCGCTCCGAGATCGGGCACCGTCAGAAGTGGCAGCTCGCACGCCCCGGTGAAGAGTTCGACGCCAGCAACTACACCGTCGAACGGATCAACCGCACCGTCGCCGCGGACTTCGTGATCCCCCGGCACTACGCCGGCTCCCACGTCGTCTGCTGGCAATCCTTCGGCCTCTACCGCGCCCACAAGCTGGTCGGAGTGGCGTCGTACTGCGTGACGAGCAAGAAGGCACTCACCCACGCGTTCCCGGAACTCAAACCCGGCGATGAGGCGCTGGAGCTGGGCAGGCTGGTCGTGGCCGACCCGGAGCCCGGGAACACGGAAACCTGGTTCCTCGCCCGCTGCGAGGAGATGCTGCTCGCCTCCGGCGTGCACGCGGTCCTGTCGTTCGCCGACCCAGTGCCGCGCATCGACGCCGACGGCGTGGCCAGGTTCAAGAGCCACGTCGGGTTCGTGTACCAGGGCGGCAATTTCTTCATCGCCGGCCGCAGCGCCAGACGCACGCTCTGGCTGCTGCCCAACGGCGCGGTCCTCAACGGGATCACGATGCAGAAGATCCGCAAGCAGGACGCGGGCCACGAGGCCGCCGAGAAATCACTCATTTCGTTCGGCGCCACGCCAATCCGGGCCGGGCAGGACCCCGCCGCATGGCTGCGCGAGGTCCGCGACGACCCGGCGGTCGGGATCCGACTCCTGCGCCACGGCGGATGCCACCGCTACGTCAAACCGCTCGGACGTACGAAACGCAACCGCAAACAAATCAAGATCAATCGGAGGTTGCGGCCGGACTGGGCCAAGCTGGACAAGAACGCACCACTGCCGTTCGGCCCGTACCCCAAACAGCCCGACGCGCTAACGCTGGCGGCATGAGCGCGCCAGTCACAGTCATCAAGACAGACTCGCCAAAAGGACACACTGCGGGCGGTCAATGCCGTCACGTCCACACCACGCGACGCCGACGGACCGGCCCATCAACGGCAGCGACGACCAGCCAACGTCAGCGCCAGCAACCCTCACAAGACGAGCCAGAGGATGCCCCATGCCAAAGCGGCGGCCCCAATACCCCGACATCGACCTCGACGAGACGACCGAATATTCCATCCGAATCCTACGCGCGGCCGACAACAGAAGCCCGACCGGCGTCGTCCTCTTCGAAGGTCTCACCCGGTTCCGACTGACGCCACTACCCCGAGTCCGCAGCATCCCCGGGCCTCGATATGAAGTCATACCGCTCGCCTACGACCGCGGCCAAGGTTGGCAGTTTCCCACCGACTACCACAACGGCAGCGACATGATCTACAACTTCGGCGACATCTTCTGCATATTCCTCGACCGCTACCGCGACCCCAACAAGCCGTACGGCCCCGACGGACCCACCGTCCGCGAGACTTTAGAGATGAGCGTGGACACCTTCCTCCTACAGAACAGACTCAACGGCATTGAATGGCAATAGTAACGAATGTCACGAGGTAATCGGAAGCCTTTTCGGCGCACACAAAACCATAACCCCCTGCTATGCCTCGGTGCGCCGGTGGTGGCGACCGTTGCTCCCGCGAGCACCGGGCAGCCCGGACACTCGCTCCGCTCGCCCCAAGTCCGGGCCGCCCTGCCGACTCCGCGCACAGTCACCCTCGTGCCTCAAGGCCGGCACAGGGCCAAGAACCCATAAGGAGCGGCCTACGGCCGCGCTGCACCACCCCTTTTTGGCCGCCGGCTGCACCGGTGATTATCGGTATCGAACGTCGGAAGTAAAATCCGCCACGGGCTCAGAAAACATCATGCACACCCCGCATGATCTTTTCTTCGAAACCCCCGCGTCGAATTTGACTACCGCCGCCCGACACCTGGCGAGCAAGCTCGCCCCCGACGGCCAAAAAAGGGGTGGGGCCGTGACGTCATTATCACCGCGAGCTGATCGCGGCCGGGCACGGCCCGCCGGGTGATCTTGCAAAACCATTCGCAGGAATCAGGGATCCCGGATGGACAACTAGACCCTTAATGCTGTAATATTACATGTGTGAGGGAGGAGGTAGCAGCCCCCACCCACACAACCAAAAACCCCACAACGAAAGGCAAAGTCAGCCATGACCACCCTCGCACTACCGGACGTGAACCAGCGCTTCGCCGCCGAGCGAATCGTGCAGATCAACCGGGCCGCCGACAAGCAGGCCGGCATCGACGCTCAGATCGCCGACGGCAAGCTGCGCAACCTCGGCAACGGCCGCTACCTGGTCACCGATCCGGATAGCTGGGACAACGGCGAAGTCCTCACCATGAACCAGGGCGAGTTGCTGCCCGAACACGGCCTCGACGAGACCACCGGGCAGGTTGCGCTCTACACCACCACGCCCGCGTGGCACCAGCTCGGCAACGTCATCCCCGGCGGCACCACCGACATTGACCAGGTGCTCACCCTCGGCGGCATCGACTTCAACGTCAGCCGCCGCCCCGTGCTCTACCAGGCCACCCCCACCGATCAGCCCCGCATCCTGGCGGACCAGTTCGTCAACATCCGGGAGGACACCAACGCCGGTCTCGGCGTGGTCGGAGCCCGCTACGAGGTGCTTCAGAACCGGCAGAGCTTCGAGTTCCTTCAGGACCTCGTGGACGACTACGCCGTCACCTGGGAGTCCGCCGGAGCGCTGCGCGAGGGCCGCAAGGTCTTCGTCGCCATGCGCCTGCCGCAGACGGTCACCATCGACGCCGCAGGCGTCAACGACGAGATCGTGCCGTTCATCGTCGCTCTGAACAGCCACGACGGATCGAGCCTGTTCCAGGTCGTGGTTACCCCGTGGCGTCCGGTCTGCGGCAACACCGAGCGGTTCGCCGTCCGCGACGCCCTCACCCGCTGGGGCGTGCGCCACACCCGCAACGCCCGCGACCGCATCGAAGAGGCCCGCCGCACCCTGCGCCTGTCGGTCGACTACTTCGACCACTTCGCCGCCGAAGAGGAAGCCCTCGCCCGCACCAAACTCGCGATCAACGAGTTTCACGAGGTCCTTGGCGACCTGTGGAAGACCCCCGACGAGGACGCCCCCACCCGCACCATTAACAAGCACACCCAGCGGCTGGAGATCCTGACCGACCTCTACGACACCAACGCCGCCCGCCTCGGCCGCACCGCCTACGCCGCCGAACGCGCCATCACCGAGTTCGCCGACTGGAAGACCACCATCCGGCCCACCGGATCGCTTCGCGGCAACAACCTCGCCGCCCGCGCTACCGCCGTCATGGAGGGCCGCGCCGACGAACTGAAGAGCAAGGCCCACCGCCGCCTTCTCACTCTCACCCGCCGCTGACCCACCCCGGGGCGCGGGCACCGACTTACCGGTGCCCGCCCCTCGCGGCCCTAAACCGCGTCGACGCGCATCGAGCACGCCGACGCGGGCTGCCGCTCCCGCACCTCACGGCCGTACATCAGAGGACCTGGCCGACGCCCCGCTCATCCTCACCGACAAGGCGAACATCCTCGGCCGCCGTCCCCGCACCTTTGACAAGCAGTCGAAGGAGAACCCATGGACCAGCACCCGCCGCGCGCCCGCGTGAACCCCTACACCCTGTATCCAGGCATGGTTGTCGTGTTCCGTAACGGCGGTGATGGCTCGGAAAGTCTGGCGATGATCCAGCCACGCGGTCCCGTCGGGCAGTGCGTGGTGCAGCTCGAAACCGGTCCGGTGGTGGCCGTCTCCGAGGACCGAGAACTCTTTCAGCTCGACTGACCGCAGCGCCGAGCCCCGGACAACCTCGGGGCTCGGCACCCTCCGCCCCCGCATCCCCGCCCAGGAGCAAACGTGCCCAAGCCCATCGGACTGCCCCACGGCGTACGCCTACCCCGCACCTTCACCGAAACCGACGCCCGCGACGTCTTCACCGCGTTCACCCGCGCCTACGGCTGGACCGGCTACCTCATCGGCCGCGCCGAAGCACAAGCCCGTATCAGCCCCCGCGCCCTCACCGACACCGAATGGCAACACCTGCACACCAGCGACGACTGGAACCGCGTCAACGCCGCCGCGCACCGCGCCATCGACCAGGCCGACGCCATCGGACACGCCCTCCGACAGGCCGGATTCGGCTGCACCACCTGCCCCGAGATCGTCACCGGCCCACCCGCCGCAACCTGGCGACGCTGCCCCCGCTGCCTCGCCACCACCACCCTGACCGAACTGCAACGCCAGCCCTGCCCCGCCGCCATCGAACCGCCCGCCGCGCACACCTGGCACGCAGGCCGGTGCAGCGCCTGCACCATGCCCGCCCCGACACTCCGCCTCACCGCCGTATCCGACGCCGCCTAGCCCTGGTGTGGGGGACACCGGCCCGGCCGGTGTCCCCCACCCGCCACCCAGCCCAACCCATCCGGGAGACGAAATGCGCCGCCAGCCAGAGCAACCGACCGCCGGTGTCCTGGACGACCTCACCCACGCACTACCCCTCATCGGTCGACACCTGACCGCCGCCGCCGCGCCCGCCCACGGAAACGCCGCGCCCCTCGTGGCCATCACCGGTCCGCACACCACGATCACCGTCGAGCGCAACGCTCACGCCAGCCACCGCATCACCATCGACATTCACGCACCACGAGCCGCCTGAACGCCTCACAGACCGACCACCACCCGGACCGCCCTTCTCGTGGTTCCCGCTCGTGGACGCTCCGGCCGCTGCTTAGGTGCACAGCGGCCGGGGCTGGACCTCCGCTACGCGCAAACCATTACGACCTGCTCTGCCCGCCCCACACGCAATCAGCGCGCTGAAGGCCGGCACAGAGCCAAGCACCCCAAACCGGAGCGGCCTACGGCCGCACAGCCCAAACCCCCTGTCGCCGGCTTCGCCGGCGACCATCCCAGGCCCGCAACGTCACGCCCGTCAACACGTAAGGACCTCTCACGCCCATGCACACCATCGCCGACTTCCGACGCGCCGCCGTTCCCAACAGCACCTGGTTGTGCATCAACCGCCAATACCCAGAGACGTCTGGGTTGCGCACCATCACCGGCGGCACAACCCGGCTGCACTTCACCGGATTCCACGCCGACGGCACGATCACCAACGGCAGTCTCCACATCCCCCGCGCCGACGAATGCCGGATCGACGGCGACACCCTTCACCTGCTCCAACACCCCGACGCGGACCTCATCGTGTGGACGTGGACCCTGCTGGCGCCCACCGCGCAATGGCACGACAAGTACCCGCCCCGGTACTTCGCCGCTACGCCGCTACGCGAAGGGCTACGCGGGCCCGCCGGGAAGCCCTGGTGCGTCTACGACCGCGACCACGACAAGGCCGTCAACGCCGCCGGCCAAGCCGTCGATGACAACGCCGCATACTTCGCCACCCAGACCGAGGCAGACGACCTGGTCCAACGGCTGGAGCCCGCCGGCACGACGTACTACAGCTACGGACACAAGCCCGTCGAAGGCAACTGGACGTACGACATCGATGACATGGCGATCACCTACGGAGACGGGCCCTGGCCCTTCCACCACGGCGAGCGAGGCGGCCCCACCTCCGTCCGACTGGCCCCGAGCACCGCGTACCTGTCCTGGGGCAACGAGATCGTCATGGTCTGGCCGCGCCGCTTCGGACAGGCCGAAGCGGACCTCCACCTCTACGTCCGCCAGCAAGGCAGCTACGCCATGGTGTGGCGGTGCACGGTCGCCATAGACCTACTCGCGGACACCTTCACCGTGCCCGACCACTGCCCGCCCACCCTCCGGGAACAGGCCGCCACCAAAGCACAAAAGATTCTCAACCTCGTCACCGCCGGCCGGCGCGAACGGGACACCTACCTACGACCGCTCACCGCGCGCAACCGGGCCGCCAAGACCGGCCAGACGAGGCCGCACGAGCGCGACCGCCGCCCGAAGCCGCTGCCAGAGCCGACCCCGCCACCGGCGGATGTGCAGACGGTAGAACAGCACCGCGACGTATGGCAGCAAGTTGGCCCCGACGAGTGGCTGACCGCCGTGCCCGGGGACTCCCAGCGCCCACAACTCCACCGACACGACACCACCTCGATGCTCCGCCTCGGAGCCGTAACACCCCTGCCAAGCCCACCCCTGCCCGAACTAGAGCGCATCGGCGCGGCCATGATCGGCAGAACGTTGGTCCTGCCGACCCGCCAGCCCGGCCGCCGGCTCTACGAACTGACCGTGCAGCACACCGAAGCCGGCTTCCTCTACGGCCCCACCGACCGCGGCTACCGCACCGTCGTACACCTGGCCGCGAGCGGACTGCTCACCGACCAACCAGGAGACTTGACCGACCGACATGGGCGGCTGATCCGCGTCGGCGACCGGATCCACGAGTACACCACCTACCGGTTCGGCCTCGAACCGGCCGGACGGCTGATCGGCGCGTTCCGCGTCATAGGACTCAATCCGGATGCTGGTGTGCTCTTCACCGACCGCCACGCCGAACACGGCCAGCCCGAAGCCGTCGCATTCCCCACCGACGTCGAAGTGATCGACTGAGCATCCCTCGTCCGACGAACGACACGGACTGACTGAAACCACCTACCACCGATAGTTCGCAACCCCTTGGTTCCTCGGTGCGCCGGTGGTGGCGACCGTTGCTCCCGCGAGCACCGGGCAGCCCGGACACTCGCTCCGCTCGCCCCAAGTCCGGGCCGCCCTGCCGACTCCGCGCACAGTCACCCTCGTGCCTCAAGGCCGGCACAGGGCCAAGAACCCATAAGGAGCGGCCTACGGCCGCGCTGCACCACCCCTTTTTGGCCGCCGGCTGCACCGGTGATTATCGGTATCGAACGTCGGAAGTAAAATCCGCCACGGGCTCAGAAAACATCATGCACACCCCGCATGATCTTTTCTTCGAAACCCCCGCGTCGAATTTGACTACCGCCGCCCGACACCTGGCGAGCAAGCTCGCCCCCGACGGCCAAAAAAGGGGTGGGGCCGTGACGTCATTATCACCGCGAGCTGATCGCGGCCGGGCACGGCCCGCCGGGTGATCTTGCAAAACCATTCGCAGGAATCAGGGATCCCGGATGGACAACTAGACCCTTAATGCTGTAATATTACATGTGTGAGGGAGGAGGTAGCAGCCCCCACCCACACAACCAAAAACCCCACAACGAAAGGCAACACGATGGGCGAATCTCCCGCCACCTACGAACAGGCCGACCGCGTCGCCGCACTCGTCCGGGTTGTCCGCGCCCGCCACCTCGCGCACCTGCGCCTCACCACCGAGGCCATGCGCGAAATCGTCGCCATCGAGGACAACTACGAACGCAGCCGCCGCACCGTGGTCGTCTTCCTGCACCTGGTCCTCAGCAAGACCCACCCGGTCACCCCCGAGTGCGCCAACCAGATCATCACCGCCGCCGTCTACGAAGTGAACGGCATCGACTGGGCCGCCACCGAATACACGGTCCGATGGATCGACGCCGGACGGTTCTACCTCGACACCATGAGCGGAGGGGCGGGCTTCTGCATGCCCGTCAACCTCACCGCCGACCCCGTCAACATCGAGCAGCACCCGAACGTCTATCTCGCTCCGGTGACGAAGAGCTGACACGCAACCGCCAGCGGCGGCCGGGACAATCCCGCGCCCGGCCGCCGCTGGCGACGCCAACCACCTTCCCTCACGCGCACGGCCAACCCGCCGACGATGCGCCCAGGTGCCCCCACCGGAAGGCCCGCCATGCTCGCGCACCTCGCCACCCTCACCGTGCCCGCATACCTGGCCGCCCTTAACGCGCTACTGGCAATTGCTTTCTTCGTCATCACCCGCCGCAAGTTCACCGAACTCCGCAGCCGCTTAGCCATTGCCGAATACAACGCCAGCCACGACGACCTCACCGGACTACTCAACCGCCGCGCGATCCTCGCGCATCTGCAAACCCAACTCGACACCGGCCGTGCCGTCACCATCGCGGTACTCGACTTCGACGACTTCAAAGCCATCAACGACAACGACGGCCACGCCGCCGGAGACGCCGCACTCATCGAAGCCGCCCACCAACTCAGGACACTTCCCGTGACCGCCGGACGACTCGGCGGCGACGAATTCCTGATCGTCACCACCGCCGACGCGCGCACCGGTGCCGTCCACGCCGCCGCCGCACAGGCCGCAATCAGCACCGCCAGTATCGAGACCGCCGGACGCACCATCGCGTTGTCCGCCACCGCAGGCATGGCCCACGCCCCCGCCGGCATCCGCGCAGCCGACCTCATGCGCCGCGCCGACCGCGCGATGTACGCCGCCAAGCACGCCGGCATTCCGCTCCAGGCATACCACGACCTGATCCCCGACGTGCCCGCCCACGTCCCCCCGCGCCGCCGCACCTACCGCCCCTAACCCGAGCCGGGCCGGTGGCCGGGCTACCCCCACCCGACCACCGGCCCCACCCCTTGAAGGAGCCCAGATGACCGCGCTCACCGCACCAACCATGAAGCTGCGCACCCTGCCCGCCGACCGCCGCCGCGAGGTTCACACCCTGCTCGACGGCGCGACCCGCACCGTCGCCACCGCGCTAGCCCTGCTCGACCTGTGCGACCACGTCCCGACATGGCCCGCCAGCCCCGACACCACGGCCTCCCCGCTCCCCACGGTCCGCGCCGCCGCCGCCCAGGTCGCTCTCCACGCACGCGACGACCGGTGCGACCGGTGCGTCAACCGCCACCACCAGATGCGCGCCGCCGCCCGACTCGCCGAACTCTGGCTGGACCTGTGGCGCACATCCATCCGCCACGTCACCCAACCGCAGCGCTTCCCGTTCAGCCGCGTGCAGTGCGCCGCCGCATGGCTGGCCGACTACGTCGCATGGGTCATCACCGGACGCCCGCACTACCTCCTAGGCCAACCCGCCTAAACCCCGGTGCCGGGCCGGCATCCCGCCGGCCGGGCACCGCACCCGGGGACAACGTCGACGCGCATCGAGCGCGCCGCCGCCGGCTGCCGCTCCCGCCCCTCCCGCGAACAGCGAACCCACCGCACCCGAGCACACCCCGGAGAGCCACCCTATGAACCAGCCGCACATCCGCCACCCCCGCGACCCGCGCCAATCCGTCTGCGGCATACCCGCAGCCGACGTCCGCCGGTGGGAAACCGAGCACCCGCCCCGCATCGACTACACCTGCGAGGACTGCTACACCCAACTACCCGAGGCAGCCCGACCCGACGACGCCACCCACCCGATCGGCGACGCCACTCTCATCGACACCCTGCGTCAGATCGTCGCCAACGGGCAACATGCCAAGATCAACGGTGTGATCGTTGACCTCTGGTCAGCCAGCGTCACGGTCCTGATCTGGGACAACATCCGCGACGACAAACGGCAACGACTACTCACCCTGCCATCTCACGAACTCATCCTTCGCTGCGTCACCATCTACACCCGCCTGAACGCGAAGGCCGACGAGCAATGACCGGCGACCGGTTACCGCAGAGGTTCATCTTCGGACCGTGGGTGTTCAACATCAACGCCGCTCTCGCACTGATCGCCAACGCGCCCCGCGATGCTCAACCACTCAGCGTCATTGCCTGGGCGAACGCCTACGGCCTGCCCCAGCTCGACAACCCGAACCCTGGGCAACCACCCTCATCGGCCCGACAAACAACACCCTCAACCGGACCCACGCCATGACCACACCACTGATCGTGTGCCAGGTCCAGGCCACCGGCCAGGAGCCCGCCCCGCTACTCATCGACGGCACACACCGGCTCTACTGCGCGTGGCGCGAGCACGTGCCACGCCTCCCCGCCTACCTGCTCACCACAGCAGAGACGCGCGAGATCCAGACACCGCGCTGATGCCGCCGCCCGGCCTCACCAGTGACCCGGCCCACCGCAACGAGTGACCTCCCTACCGACGATCGACTGTCAGCAGAGCAGTCCGGCAGCGGCGCGCGCCCGGACATCCCTCCAGCCCCCGCAGCGCACCCCCTCGCACCCTTCGAAGGGAACCAGCATGAGACTGACCCGCCCCGAGCGCGTCACCATCGCTCACGTCTGCGACGACTGGGCACCCAACTACTTCCACAGCCCAATCCACGGCGGCACAGACGCAGCCATCCGCTACATCGCAGACCACCACCTTGACGCGCTGGCCGCAAAATACGGTCGCCCCCGAATCTGGGACGCCGTGACCGCCCACCTCGACGCCCACCCCGACACGCTCACCGCGCCCCGCACCACACGCACCGAACGCGACCACCGCCAGGCCGCCCGCAACGCACGCGCCGACGCCTACCTGAGCGCCGCACTGCACCACCACAAGACCGCCGAGCCGTACGAAACCCTTGCCCTGATCGACCGCGCGGAACTCGCCTCACCCACCTACAAGGACTACGACCGGTACCGCCGTGCCGTACACGGCAACCTGCCGCCCCTCACCCCGACCGACCTCACCGGCACCGGCCTACGTCACCGCGTCACGCTGCCGCTGGCCTACCCCCACCCCGGACCGCCCGTGAGGTACCACGGCAGCGCCGCCCGGCGCTGGGTCTACCCCGGTCACCGCGTCATCGACGGCAACTGGCCCGCCGCCATCCCCGAGCACTGCACCGCCACCGACGATGAACTCATGCAGTGGACCCCCGGCGGCACCGTCCACGTCTGCACCGGCTGCGGACTCGACTACACCTAGACGCCGCAGCCCAAACGCTGGCCGGTCCAGAGCACCACCCCGGACCGGCCAGCCCTCCACCAGCTCACGCCCCCTCACCACCAGACACCGCACCAGCGGCCCCCGAGCCCTCATCCCCCGGCACCGGCTCCGATGTCGCAACCGCCGTCCGACGACGACGAGGCAGCACCTCGCCCAGCTCCCCGATACGCGCCCGCACCGCCGCGCCATCCGCGCCACGCCGACACGACCGCACCCGGGCAACGTCCACCCCGGTCAAATCCGCCGCCAAGCCATCGTCACGGAGCACCGTCGCCAGCACCGCCACGGCCAGGCCGTGAGCCGCCGCAGCCGCCCCGACCTCCTGATCCAGCCGCGCCACCGCTTCGCGTCGCCGGCGCTGCGCCTCCTGCACCGTGCCGGCCGCCTGCTCGACCGCCCGCACCGCCCGCAACTCCAGCTCCTGCCGCCGCCGCAACGCCCGCGTGGCATCATTCCCCGTTTTACTCGCCATTGCTCGACAGTAACGACCGCCCCGATTCACCCGCCAGACCAAACCCCACACTCATTAGCGGAATCGTTCGAACCTAGCCGCAATTCCACACCCAATCACCGCGCCCGCTCAACTTTGGCCACAGCACGGCTGGCCTGCCCAAACCTTTAGCGACCCGCCTCTTGTTCAGTTATAGGGGACACACCCCCTTGCATTCTCGACCGCCACATTGCTAGTTGATCTTCTACGGTCGGGGCATGTTGGCCGTCACGCGCATCTCGCCCGGCGACGGCTACCGCTACGTCATGGAGCAGGTCGCCGCCGGCCGCCATGACCTGCGCCCCCTCGGACACTCCGGCCCGACGCCCTACTACATCAACCACGCTGCGCGCGGTGAGAGCCCGGGCTGGTGGGCCGGCAACGGCGCTGCGGTCCTCGGGGTCCGCGGGTGGGTCACCGAACAACAGATGCGCTATCTCATCGGCCAGGGCCGCAACCCCAGGACAGGATTCCGGCTCGGCCAGAATTGGCGGATCTACGCGCCGATGACCGACGAAAAACGCGACGAAGCTGTACGACGCGCGCTGATACACCTCCCCGATGACGCCACTGTGGAACAGCGCGACAGGGTGTGGCATCGCATCATGAACGCCCCCGAGCGTCGGGCGGTGTCCGCCTACGACGTCACCGTCTCCCCCGTGAAATCCGTGTCGCTGCTGTGGGCGTTCGGCGACGACACGGTCAAGCAGGATGTCGTCGCCGCCCACCACGCCGGCGTGCGCGCGCTGCTCGACCACCTCCAGCGGCACGGTGCCTTTACCCGCGCCGGCACCGACGGTGTCCGTCAGCTCGACACCGCAGGGCTGGCCGCGCTGGTCTTCGACCACCGGATGAGCCGCGAACGCGACCCGCAGCTGCACTCACACATCGTCGTCTCCGCGAAGGTCCAAACGGTCGACAGCAACGGCGAGGCGCAGTGGTTGGCACTGGACGGGCGGGCCTTCTACCGCGCGACCGTCGGCGCCCGCGTCGCCTACGAACGCGCGCTGGAAGTGGAACTACACCAGCGCCGGGGCGTCACCTTCTCCGCCCGCGACGACTCCGGGATCCGGGAGATCGTCGGCGTCAGCGAAGCCTCGCTGCGCCACTACAGCAAACGGCGCGGCGCCATCACCGAGGAGATGGACCGCCGTGTCGACCGCACCGCACCAACCGGCCGTTCACCCGCGGCGCAGTGGCGTCGACGCACCCAGGACGCCACCCTGCGGACCCGCCGACCGGCCAAGGGCGCCGAATCCACCGACCAGGCCGTGCAGCGCTGGCAGGCCGAAGACCGCGCCGCCCGTCTCGACACGCCCGCACAGGTAGGCCGGATCCTCACCGGCGACGTGTCCGACGACATCGCCGCCACCGGCCGTCGCGTCCTGCGCCGCGCCCGTCGAATTAAGCCGGCCGGTGTGGACGAGGACGCGCTACGCACCGCCGCCGACCACCTGCGGATCGCCGGGCCTCAACGCGACCGGGTCATCGGCGCGGCCGTGCGCGGCGACGTGCGCCTGGCGCTCGCCCGCGCCGTGGACAACCTCGGCCGCGAGCGGGCCGTGTTCGGTCGTGAACACCTCGAACTGGCCATCGGCCGGGTCCTCGACCTCACCCCCGGCGATTCGCCGCACGCCGACTGGCAGAAGGTGCAGACCCTCGCCGGTGACGCCATCGCCAAGAACCTCGGCGGGCTGCGGGTGCTGACACCGCCCGCGCTCGTGCAGTGGGGGCCGACGCTGCTGCGCGGCAGCGATCAACACAGCGAATACACCCGCCACCGGGACCTGCAGATGACCACCCACGCGGTGCTCGCCGCCGAGAAGGAAGTCGTCACCTACGCCGGCCGCCGCGGTGCGCGCACCGCCCCCGCCACGGCGCTCGCCGCCGCCACCGCTGCGCTGCGGCTGTCGCCGGAGAAGGCCGAGGCGCTGCGCTTCCTCGTCGGCGATGACCGACGCGTCACCGGCGTCGTCGGGCCCGCCGGCACCGGCAAGACCTACCTCCAGCGCGCCGTCGTCGCCGTCGCACAACACGCCGACGTGCCGGTCATCGGCCTCACCGTCGGACAGTCCGCGGCGCAGCTGCTCGCCGACGCCACCCGCCAGCCCGACGGCACGGTGCTGCGGACCGAGAACATCGCCCGGTGGCTGCACTCGCACGACCGGCCGCCGCCCGGCACGCGCGCCGCCGACTGGCAGTTCGCACCCGGGCAGTGGGTCATCATCGACGAGGCGTCGCAGGTGTCCAGCCACGACCTCGCCCGCCTCATCACCCACCTCGACGCCGTCGGCGGCCGGCTCATCCTCGTCGGTGACCCCGCGCAAATCTCCGCCGTCGGGCCCGGCGGGCTGTTCCGCTACCTCGACAGCCTCGGCGTCACCACCCGCCTCACCCAGGTCCACCGCTTCACCCACCCGTGGGAGGGAGCGGCGTCGCTGCGGCTGCGCACCGGCGACCTCACCGTCCTGCACGACTACGACCGGCGCGGCCGGCTCCACGGCGGGCACCGCACCCTGCTGATCGGTCAGATGCTGGACCGGTGGGTCGCCGACATGGCCGCCGGACACCCCAGCATGATGCTCGTCGAGACCGGCGACGAGGCCGCCGACATCGCCCACCGCGCCCGCGACATCCTCCTACGCGCCGGCCTCGTCCGCACCGGCCCGGCCGTGCGCCTACGCGACGGCAACCACGCCAGCGTCGGCGACATCATCGTCACCCGCCGCAACGACCGACGGATCGGCGCCGGCGGCGCGTTCGTCGCCAACCGCGACCAGTGGCGCATCGACGCCGTTACCCGCGACGGGCAGCTACAGGTGACCAACCTGCGCACCTACGCGGGCGCCGTGCTGCCCGCCGCGTACGTTGCGCGGCACGTGCAACTCGCCTACGCCCTCACCGTCGACTCCTTGCAAGGGCAGACCGTGCACACCGCCCGCGCGCTCGTCGACGAAAACACCACCCTCGCCCGTCTGTACGTCATGCTCACCCGCGGCCACACCCTCAACGAGGCGTACGTCGTCACCGACGACCACCCCCGCGAAGGCACTCCACCGCAGCCGCCCACCGCCCGCATCGCCGTCTTGGCCGACATCATGCGCCGCGCCGCACCCGACCGCTCCGCCACCGAAACCGAACACCAACTCTGGGCCGACGTCGACGCCCTGCACACCTGGACACCCATCTACGACGACCTGTCCGCCCGCGCTCACATCCCCGACTACCTGACCATCCTCGCGGGCATCAGCGGACAGACGATGGCCGATCGGCTCGCCCGTGACCTCGCGCTGCCCGCGCTGATCGCCCGCCTCACCACTCTGCGCGAAGCCGGCCACGAACCCGCCGATGTCCTGCGCCGCGCGATCCGGCCCCGGGAAATCGACTCCGCCGGCGACATCGCCGCCGTGCTGTCCTGGCGCATCGACCGCCTGATGGTCCGCGCCACCGCCGACCCCACCATCGCCACCAACCCAGCGCTCGCCGCCTCCTACACCGACCGCATGCCCGCCGACCTCACCGGCGACATCGGAGACGTCCTGCGCCAGGTCGCCGCCATCTGCGACCGGCGCGTCACGGCGCTGGCCGACCTCGCCGCCGAGCACCAACCGGCCTGGGCCCACGCCCTGGGCGCCGTGCCGCAAGACGAGGCGGGCCGCGATCAGTGGCTCGCCCGCGCCGAGGTCGTCATCACCTACCGCGACCGCTACCAGCTCACCAGCGACCACCCCATCGGCGCCGAACCCTCCCCCGGTGACATCTCGCGGTGGAACGCCTGGCACCGCGCCCGCATCGCTCTCGGCGCCGCCACCCTCGCGGGCCACCTCACCACCACCGACGACAACGAACTCGCGCGGCTCGTCACCGCACAACAGGACATCGACGCCACCGCGCCGCCCTACGTCGCCGACCAACTCCGTGGCGCGCACCTCGACCTCACCGACGCCGAGCACCGCCACCACGACCTCACCCTGCTTCTCGCCGCTATCACCACCGCTGGCCAACGCGCCGCCACCCACGCCCAACACCAGCAGCCCCGCTGGTGGCAACGCGGCCCCTCCCGCGCCCGCGCGCTCGCCGCCCAACAGGAGGCGCAGCAACGCCTCGCCAGTGCCGCCGGCCACCACGCCAGCCTGAGCGCGAAGCTCATCAGTCTCCACACGGTCATCGACCAACGCCGCGAACGCGTCGACAACCTCGAAGCCCACCACAGCCAATGGCGGCGCTGGTACACCACTGCCCTGCCCACCCGCTACGCCGGACTCGCCGCCGCCGCCGAACAAACCCGCCGCGCCACAGCACGCCGCGCCGACCTAACCGACGCCGTCGCCACCACCACCGCCCGCGTGCGCGCTATCGACGACACCCGCCCACAGCCCCACGCCGCACCCGTCCCCGAGCGCCTCGCGCAGTACGCCGACGCCGCACGCCGCCGCACCGGCCTTACACCCAACCAGGCGGTCACCGAGGGAACGGAGCTCGACTGATGCCCACCTACCCGACCGCCTTCGTCGACGAGTCCTGGCTCCAGCAACGCGGCAGCCCCGGCGCCTACCTCATGGCCGCCGTCATCATCGACCAAGACGACGTCCCCGCCGCCGAAGCCGCCGCTACCGCCGCCGCCGGCATCCACGGCGCCTACCACTCCACCGCGCTGTATCACCGGGGGCACGTCGGCACGATCGAAGCGATGCTCGACGTCGTCGCTGAGCACGCCGGCTGGAGCGTCGTCTCCGCGCAGGTGCCCCTCAACGCAGGCAACCGGGATCTCCCACCCTCCGGCCCTCAACGCGTCCGGTCCCACCTCGAAGACCAACGTGAACACGCCCGGCAGGTCAGCCTGGAACGCCTCCTGCGCTACCTCAACACCCAGCGAGTCCGTGACGTCTACCTAGAGAGCCGGGCCAGCCCGGCAGAATGGCAGCAAGCGCGCGACGCCGGTGGTCGCCTACCCCACACCGACCGCAACGACATCCGCGCCTACCGACGCCTCCTCGACCAGGGCGCCATCAGTCACCGCATGCGCCTCATCCACGTCGACGGCCGCAACGACCCGGGACTCTGGATGGCCGACGCCGTCGCCTGGTCCGCCGGCCGCGCCATCCGCGCCGACGAACCGCAATGGTTCAACCGCGTAACCGAGGTCGCCACCATTATCGAAGCAACAACCGGCACCGAACTGCGCCTCAACGAGAGAGGGGCCGCTCCACCAGATGGCGATCGCGACCCCCACAACTTGAGCCAAAGCGCCCAAGCCATGTCCTCACTTACAGTGTACGCCGCCACCCCGGAACCACACCAGACCGGCGCGATCCTGGACAGCCTCGTCGCACAAGCCGAGCAGGCCCGAACACCAGCCTCCGATCAACTGACCCGCGAGGTGCTCGGCTACGTAAGACACATCGCCGAACGCGTGGATCAGCTCAGCAAGACCGTGGATCAAGTGCTTCCACGAGCAGCCGGCACAGCCGATGCGACGCCCGATCGGGCGGCAGTTCCCCGACCCCGCCCCGACCTCGACAGCGACGTCGAGCCTGACCGTGAGCCCGACATCAAACAGTGAACCGGACCGCGGATTGCACGGAGGTCTTACGGGCCACAACTGCGCACCGGAGCCCGGCACCGATCGCGCGAGCGGCGGCGCTACCGGTCAGCCGCCGGCGGCTCCTCCGGATCCGGATCCGACGGACGTGGTCCCTCTGGAGCGCCATGGGACATGCGTAGCAGGGTCTCGATGCGAGTCACCCGGAAACGGCGCCCGAGCACGGTGAGGTCGTCGACGGGCTGGGCATCCAGCTCGTCGGCGGCCCGCTGCAAGGCAGCCGTCTGCTCATCGGTGAGCCTCAGCAGACGCGGCTCGATGTGACGCAGGCCGAACGCGATCTCGTCACGCGCCAACTGAGGTGTGGCCACCGCCCGACTGTAGGGCCGCCACGCTCCCTCGACGCACTCTGCGGCAGAGTAGCGAGTCGGGAGAACGACTCCGAGCGGGTAGGCGGTGACGGCGGCGACGCTGTCGGCGTACACGTCGGCGGGCACCTGCGCGCGCGGATAGTGCGCCGTCGACAGCTCGACCCGCAACATCGCCTCACTGATTCCGGTCACCGCATCCGGATCGGCGACGATCTCCTCATCGAGGAAGCTGTCATGGTCCTCGGCGTCGCGGGGATCCCGGTCCGTGGGCCGCGGCGGCTCGGGACCATCCGCGCCGAACCGCGCGAACGTGTCCACCCGCACAACCCGATACGCCCGCCCGGCGACCATCACCTCGTCGCGCTTCTCCCGATCCAACACATCGACCACGGCAGTCAACTCCGCGGCCAGCCCGGCATCCTCGGTCTCGTCCAGCACCTTCCGCAACCGATGCGCGAGCAGGTCCCGCGCCGCCTGCGGCGTATCCGACACCAACGCGGACACCCGCCACCGTCCGGCCTCGGCCTGCACGCAATGCCCGAACAGCGGAGCGCCCACGCGAAGCCGCGGGTACTCGTCAGCACGCCTCGCCGCGTCGTACTCCGTGACCGCACCAACTGGGTCATCACGCCGCCGTACCCGCATGACCACCGGCTCCGACGTCTCTTCGTCACCCACAGGAGTCATTGTGTAACTACTTAGGACTTGCCGCGTGCAACTGAGGTGGCGTGTCCGCTACTGATGTGACCGGCAGGCGGGCACCGGCAGCACCTGGACCGTACGTCTTCCTCAACACCTCGGGCGGCGATCTGCCGATGCCCTTCGTCCCAGCCTCGCTGAGTATGGGCTACCGCCCGGTCAGGTCTCGGTCAAAATTTTCTGCAGCGCGGCGGTTCACGCTGACCCCCTGACGCCCCTCTTACCTTGTGAAGCGGCGCATCCAGCGCGGGGCCGAATCGAGACGAGGTGCAGTGGAGAACACGAGCTGGGGGTGGGCCGCCGCGATCGTCGCCGGCGGCAACATCACCACACTGGCGGCGCTCTGGATCCGCGGACGGTGGCGGGCGCAGGCCGAGAAGCACCGCGCAGAATCGTTGGTCACGATCGCCGAGGCAATGCCCGACGGCGGTCGGCTTCGCGACCAGCGCGCCGACGGTTCAAGCATCACGATGAGCGTGCCCGTCGCCGCTCACACTGGCGGTCGCCGTGGTTGACGGAACTCCCGACACGTCCAAGTGCGCATCCCCGGAGAGCATCCATCACTACCAGCATCTAGGGCCCATGTTCGAACAGCGATCCAACTCCAAAGTGGTGGAGGTGAAGCGCTTGCGGTCTGACAATGTCACCGTCTCGGACGCCAAATATCTACTGATAATCGACGTGAAGAGCCATCCCCTGCCGGCTGTTACCGAGCCAGCGACGGCCCGCCAGCGCATCGTTGAGGAGTTCAGCGCCTTCTACCGTGCCCACGCCGCCAAGCTGGTCGGATGGCTCATCTGGCAGGGCGCCTCAGAGGCAGACGCCAAAGACGTCATACAGGAGACGATGTACAAGGCGTACCGACTATGGGACAGCATCGCCAAGCCCGAGGCATGGGCGCGGACAACCGCCTCCCGCGCGTACGCAGAGCGGGTAGGCCGGCTCGACCCGGTTCCGGTCGCCGAAGCCAGTGATGACGAACCCGGCGTCAACGACGGCTGCGAGCTGGCTGCGGCGGCCACCAAACAAGACCTTCGGGTGGCGTTGCGTCAGCTTCCGCTGCGGCAACGACAGGTGTTGGCCTGGTCGTTCGATGGATACGCCCCCACCGAGATCGCCCTCCAGTTGAGCATGGAGCCGGCAGCGGTGCGCAGCAGCCTCTACAAAGCGCGCCAGAGACTACACGAGCTGCTTGATGGGTCGGGGGAGAGCAACCGATGAGCGAGGGGGACTCCGTGAGCGACCACAGCAGCGACACGCCGGATCAGCTCGCCGTCGCAGCCAGCGCGGAGCTGAGCGCCATCGAAGCCCGGCTCACGGCGACGTGGGACGTCGAGGCGGGACTGCGAGACATCCTGCTTCAGGGGCACTACCACCAATTCATCGCGGATGCCGGGACTGGATTCGACGTCGAGGCTGGCCTCGCCGCAATCATCGCCACCGACGCCCTACCGCAGAATTCCACGGCGCCAGTCGACCGGCAGCTTCAGAGTCCGCCCACCAACTGCCTGCACCACAAAACCGAAACGGCCGACGGACGTGACGCGGCGGACCACCTGAGCACCATCGACAAGGTGTGGGCAGTAGCGAACGAGGCACAATTGTTCCTGCGTCAGCTCAGGGATCCGTGGCGCGAGAACCAGACTGCCGACCACTTGGGCGATCTTCTCCAGCACCTCAGCACGGCGGTGCGCAAAAGCGACGATCTGGCGCACCTGGCAGTCAACCTGGATCAAGGAATCGTGACCTTGGATCAGGCCACCGAGATCGTGAACGGCATGGCCCTCGCCTTGATGGAACTCTCCACCACCCTGTCGTACTACCTGAAGCGCGGACCCGACGGCAACAAGCACCCAGACGTCACTCGGATCTGGGAGTTGGCCCGACACACGGCGTCGTTGAAGCCGCCGATCAAGCGCTTGTTCGAGCCGTCGAACGACGTCGTTGACGCCCTTGGTTGAGCGATGCCGAGCCAGGCGTTGATCAAGCCGTAGGTGGATGCAGCGGCCAGGTCCGCACGTAGTAGCTGAGGCCCAGAGTGCGCCGGCAGCGGAGTGACGGCCGCCTTCGAACGGCCGGCGAGAGCGTGAGGAAGCCGGCGCCCGTCTCGAACCAATGGCGGGTGCGTACCGTTAGGTGATGGACGTGCTGCTCAGAGGCGGCCCCGGCGATGGTCAGGTCATCGCCGCCTACGGCGAGACAGCGGTGTGGCGGGCGTGCCTCTACGAGATCACCGGCGAGCGCAGCCACCGGCGCAACGGTCCGAGCCTGCGCGTCTACCGTCACCGTGACGACTGCTGCGAACCGCGAGACCGCGGCAGTCAGGACCACTGCGAGTGAGGTGACCACCCGCTACTTGCTCCGACGCGACAGTCGAACGTGTGTACGATTCAGGCGTGGTGGAGGAGATCGTCCGGCGATGGTGGAACGGCGCCTGGGGGCGTCTGGCCAGACGCGATGTGTGGCTGGTTCGGCAGACAACATGGCAGGTCGTCGCACGCGCGGGAGATACCGAGACCGGGAAGGTACTGCGGTGGACCTACGACTCCCCCGGCGAGGCCGAAGCGATGGTGGATCGGCTTCTGCGCGCCGAGTCGACGGGGCGATGGCGCGAGCAGCACGGCGGGCCGCCGCCTGATCGGAGCGGGCCGACCGACGGCGGCTCATCGTCGTGAGCCGCCGCCGTACACCACCGCCGCTACAGCCCTGACTCTGCCCACCGCTGAGCTGACGCGGGGGGTGACGGTCAGCCGCATGGTGTCGCTCAACGCCCTGCTTTCTGGTTGTACTCGTCCACGATCTCCTGCGGAATCCGTCCCCGGTCTGAGATGTCCTTACCAGCTCGCTTGGCCCAGTCGCGGATCGCCCTGTTCTGCTCGCGGTTGGCCGTGGTGCCACTGCTGCCACGGCGCGCACCGAGCGGAGCGGCAGCATGCCGGCCAGTTCGTACGCTTGCGGCCACACCACTGCGGCCAGCTTTCGTTCCGTGACTCGTGTAGGGCTCGAACAGGTTCCGAAGTTTCTCGGCGTTGGAGGCCGATAAGTCGATTTCGTACCGGACGCCGTCGAGAGCGAACGTGACCGTTTCGTCGGCGTTTCCGCCGTCTAGGTCATCGACGAGCTTGTGAATGATCTGCTTTGCCACCAGGTAGTCCTTCCGGGCGAGAAGCGTGACCTGGATCGTAGCTTCCCGCGCCAGTTTAAGGAATTCGACGGCACGGCTCGTGAAACCAGTTTCGCCGCCTATCCTCATCGAACCCTCTCGCAGGGATAGGCACCTACAGCTCCATTCTGGGCACAGGCAGTGAAGTACAAACGTCAGGCAACCTCTTCACCTCCCACTGCCGTCTGCGCTTCTCGCAGCTCAGAACACAGCTATCCGCGGTCGGCGGAAGTTCGGGATGGGTGCTCCCTGGTGGCGTCTCTGAGCGCAGACGCTGAGCATCCGCCTGAGCCGAAATTTCTATGCGCGAAAGAGCCAGCGGAGCCATTGTTGCGGGCCGGTCATCGCCTCAGCCGGGATATCGAAGGCCCCGAGACGGGTCCGTTCGTAGGCCGCGCTGACGACGGCGGCGGTACGCGGACTGCCGAGGAGCCAGGGAGCAGCCGTACGGTATAGCTCCAGCTTGGCGTGGGCTCCATTGCTGGAGATGGCGCCTTCGAGCGGCCACGGTCTCGCAGGGGCGCGGGGGCGGGTGAGCCCGTCACGCCTGTGTGCAGCCCGTTGGTGGCCGGCACGGTATCGCAGCGCACGCCCCCACCGCGGCCACAGCCGGCAGTACGGAGATCACCGCCAGAGCAGCGGGAAGCCCCCACGGCTGCCACAGCACCGAGCACACTGACGCGCCTACCGCGCCACCGACGAAGAACGTCAGGTTCAGCAGACCGACCGCGCCGCCTCGCTGGGCAGCTCTCAGGTCGGCGGTGACAGCGGCGGTCAGGGTCGTCTGGGCGAGGGCGAAGGCGGTGAACCCGGCGGTGGTCGCGCAGAGCAGCGCTACCGGACGGTGGTTGAACCCGGCGGCGAGCATGCTGACGCTGAACACCGCGGCCACGCCGGCCAGCATCCGGCGCCGCGCCGACTCACTCGTCACCTGGCCGGCGAGGCGGGCTGCCGCCGCCGCGATGAACGCGCTGGGCAGCAGCAGCAGCCCGATGGTCTCGGCGGTGCAGCCGAGGCGGGTGAGCATCTGCGGGACGGCGTACACGCAGGCGAACAGCCCGCCGTAGATTCCGGCTCCGGCCAGCGCGCACAGGAGGAACCGTCGCTGGCTGATCACTGGGGCGATGAATCCGCGCGGGTGCCCTCGGCGGTGACGACCTGCGATGACGGCCAGCGCGCAGGTGCCCACGACGAGACCGGCGACGGCCGGCGGCGGAAGGTGCAGGGTGGCGGACTGGATTGTCAGAAGCAGCCCTGCCGCGGCGGTCGCCAGCAGGGCCGCGCCGATCCAGTCGACGCGTGCCGCCGCCGTCGGATGGCGCGGGGTGAGCTGCCAGCACAGCGGTAGTGCGATCAGTGACAGTGCGGGCAGCACCATCGCGGTCCTCCAGGATGCGGTGACGGCCAGGGCCCCGGCCAGCGGAGCGGTTGCCGAGAACAACGCCATCACGGCGCCGAGGCGGGCCAGGACTGTCGCTCGTTGCGGGGGCGGACGGCCTGTGGCAAGCGTGAGGGCGGTCGCGGTCATCGTCCCGGAGCCCGCCGCGAGCAGCGCCCGGCCCGCGACGGCTACGGCAAGGACGGTGGCGACCACGCAGATCGCGGCCCCGGCCGCGAGGAGGAGCACCCCGAGGCTGAGGGTGCGTCGTGGCCCCGCAAGGTCGATGGCACGTCCGGCGACAGCGGCGCCGACGCCCAGGCCCAGGGCGTGGATGGTCAGGATCCACACGGCCGTGACCGGCGAGGTGTGCAGTGCGCCGGCGGCGACGGGTAACGCGACGGCTGCGGCGCTGACGCCGTAGATCGCCGGCCCGTACAGGGCGCCGAGGCGCCACCCGATACTGGCCGCCGACGGTGCGGTGGGTGCGGCTGTGTTTGACACAAGAGGGCTCCTTGCCGGTCAGCAGGACAGAAGGTGCGGCGGTCGCCGGTCAGGCAGGTGCCGGTGACCGCCGCCCGGGGTGTCACGGCTTTCTGGTGGAGCGGCCTCGGCCGGAGGCGGAGAGCCCGGCATCCCGATTGACCAGATCGAAGGACCTGCGGGGTTGAACGTCCAAGTCCGCGATGCCCCGCTGCACGGCGCCCGCCGGCTGCGTTGTCACCGGCTTGTTGCCTGGTAGCTCGCGCGGCGACCAGTGGTAGCGCCGCCAGGTCAGGGCCGCGATGGCGACCACAGCGGGCAGCAGCATCAGGCGGCCTGCGCACGCGGCAACTCCCCCGACCACGGCCATGCCGACGCATGCGCCGCCGCGCATCAGCGGTGAGCCGAGCAGCCGCACGGCTGCCGCGAGTCCCAGCACGGTGACCGACGCCAGAAGGGCCGAGAACGCGCGCATCAGCAGATCCACGTCAAGCGCTGCCGGCGCGGCGCACGCCGCGACGCCGACCACGCAAGCGCCGCTCGCCTGCACCGCGAGGCTGCGCCGAGGCACCCCACCGCGAGTGGTAGCGAGCCACATGGGGAGGGCTTCGTCGCGGCCCAGGGCAGCGCCGGCACGCGCTGCGGAGGCGATGAAGGTGAAGCATGCGCCGAAGGTCAGGAGCAGCGCGCACAGCGCCGTCACCACCGCGCCGCCGCCGCTTTGCGCGCCGAGCAGCCGAAGCAGCGGCACCGCGCTGCGCCCGCCCGGCGCGCCGAGCACGCCGACGGTGCTGACCGCCAGCCCGGCGTAGAGCACCCCGACGACGCTCAGGCTGGCTGCGGCCACGACCGGCAGCTGCCGGCGCGGGCGCGTGACCTCACCCGCCAGGTTCGCGGCGGCCTCCCAGCCGCAGATCGCGACGAAGAGCACCGCGGCGGCGCTCGCCACACCCGACAATCCGTGAGGAGCGAACGGCGTGAACCGGCTCGCGTCAATGTGCGGCAGCGACACGACGACCACCGTGATCAGCAGCGCGCAGAGCCCGCCGGTGAGCGCCAGATGCAGCCGGCCGGACAGGTGCAGGCCGACCAGGTTCAGCGCGTACGCCGCCGCGAGCAGCACGGCGGCGATCACTGCCGCCGCGCCCGGCCCTTCGTCGAGCGCGGTGGCGGCGTACCGGGCACCCGCCATGGCGCCGGCGACCATGCCCAACGGCACGGCCGCGTAGAACCACCAGCCGACCACCGTGCCGGCCGCAGGCCCAAACGCCCGCCGGGTGAACGTCGCCACCCCTCCGGCGTCGGGATAGCGGATGCCGAGCGCGGCGAACGCGGCGGCGATCGGCGCCGAAACTGCCAGCATGAGCGCCCACGCCAGCAGCGACGCCGGCCCGGCGGCGTCCACGGCGAGAGCGGGCAGCACCAGCACGCCGGGCCCGAGCACCGCCCCGACATACAGGGCGGTGCCGCGCGCCACGCCGATCCGCCCGGTCACCGGACGCCGTCCGAGTCGTGGGTGGTGTCGGCCTGCTGGCTGCGGGTGGCGAGGGTCCGCAGAACCTTGGCGAGGCTGTCTCCCGACGGCATGCCCGGCTCCCGGAAGAGTCGGGACTGCTCGGCCTCCACTGGTGCTTGCAGGCGCCGTGCCAGGTCGATGCCGTCCTGAGTGGGCCGCAGGACCACCCGGCGCCGGTCGCCCTCCTGCAGCTGCCGGCGCACCAGTCCTCGGTCTACGAGCGTCGCGAGCGCGTTGGTCAGGGTCGCTTTGGCGATGCCCACCTCGGCGGCGGCGGTGCGGGTTTCGACTGCGCGGCGGGCGCACACCAACACGAGCACGTCGTAGGTGGTCCAGGTCAGTCCTTCGGTGCGCAGTACCCCTCGTTCGATTTGCGCGCGCAGGGTGTTGGCGGTGCGGACCAGTTGCGACAGGGGCCCCGGCCGCGGTGTCGGTGTCCGCGCGACGTTGACCGGTGGCCGGTACACGCCGGAGGCTCGTCGCGGCATCCGTTCGGTGGCCGCGTTCATGGCGTCCACCTGCGCCGGGCCGGCCGCCGGTTGGGCTTGCGGTTGCGGCGCTGACCGATCTGAGCGCCGCAGTCGGCCGGCGGCGGCGGTTGCGGTGCCGGCCGGCCCGAACGGTCAGTGTCCTCGTCGTCGTACATGTTGTAACCCCCCGTGCCGTGGTTGATGACCTACCTGCCGTGTGTGGGCGACCCATCACCCCCGCTCGGGGAGTTGGACAGAGGACGGATGCGTCTCGTCTGCGTCCTGAATCCGCCTCTTGACGAGGTCGACAACTCGCCCCGGGTTGAGGCCGCGGAGGAACTACAACGACGCATCGCTTGTCCGTCCGTCGATCGATGTTGGAACCTGGTGAAGCGGGCACGATCGTGAGTTCTGAACGTGGTCCGTCTACTCGCCGAGCGGGGCACCGCGTTGACGCATGAACGCGACCGGGTCGACCGAGTTGGCGTTACCGAGGTCGCACCGCGAGCCGGCGCATACGCCCTGGTGGGTTTGAAAGTGCAGGTGCGGGCCGGAGGAGTGGCCGCTGGTGCCGACTAGGCCGATTCGCTGACCGGCTTGCACGGTGTCGCCCTTGTTGACGTCGGGGCGGCGGATCATGTGGCAGTAGCGGGTGCCGTATCCGTCGGCGTGCACAAGGTCGACGTACCAGCCGCAGCCTCGGGTGGTGGGACTGCCGTCGATGTCGCAGTTGCCGGTGCTCGGGTCGCAGCCCGCCCACACCACCGTGCCGGCGCTGGCCGCGTGGATGACCGTGTTGCGGGCCGCGCCCAGGTCGACTCCGGCGTGGAGTTTGCCGGCGCGGGGCCCGTAACCGCTGCCCACGGCGGCGCGAAGGGGTGCCGTCCAGCCCGACGCCGCCACCGGTAGCTGCCCGCCAGCGCAGACGGCGAGGCTGGCACCGGGTAGCTCGGCGATCGTGTCGACACCGGCGACCGCGGCGACGACCTGCTCGGCGTCGTGCTCGTAGTGGCCGTAGCGATCGGGGAACGCCGAAACCTGCACGCGTTGCGCGGCAACCGACAGAGGCAGGGTTTCCCAGCCGGTGATGCGCTGGAGCTTGTCGTAGAACTTCGTCGCGGCGTAGCGGGGGTCGAGGATCTGCGCCGGGGTCCCCCATCCCTGGCTGGGACGCTGCTGGAAGAGCCCGAGGGAGTCGCGGTCACCGCCGCGCAGGTTCCGAAGGTCAGATTCGACCATCGCGGTGGCCACCGCGATGACCCACCCGCGGGCTGGCACGCCGTGCTGCCGTCCGACGGCGACGATCTGCGCGGCGTTACCGACCTGCTCGACGTTCCACCTCCCCACCTGTCCACTCCCGCCGGCTGGTTGCTGCGACGGATCTGCGACGGTGCACGCCGCTGCGGGGGCGTCGTCGGTGAGCACGACTGTCAGCGGCAGTCCACACAGCAGCAGGAGCGCGGCGGTGACCGCGACACTGAGCCCGACCCGTCCACGGTTCACGAGGCTTCCGCCTTGTCGGCGACGCCGATCGTGGCGACAAGCCATCGGCCGCCGATGGCGACACACACCACCCGCAGCACCCCGACATCGGTCGGCACATCGACGTCGACGCGCTCGGCGGTGGCCGCCGCCGCCCGGGCTGAACCGGTGATCCGAGTCGCGGGAACGTTGGCCGGGTCAACCGTGGCGAGCAGGTCCGCATACGCGGGGATCGCGTAGGGACGAAAGCCTGCCCACCACCGGTCGGCGGGCAGGTCGGGGCGCGCCCAGGCACGCAGGAACCGCACCGCTGAGGTCATTGCCGCCGGATCCGCGGCGCGGGGCGGGGCCGGCGCGACGCCGTCCGGGTCGGCGGCGAGCGCCGCAGTCGGCGCCACCGCTGCGGTGGACGGACCGCCGGTGGTTGTGCCGCCCGTCAGGGCGGGGCCGGTGCCTGAGCAGGCGGTGAGCGCCAGCGTGGCCACCCCCGCGATGGCCACGCTGCCGCTGCGCCTGCTCATCGCGGATCCTCGGGCGGAATCGGCTCAGCGGACGCGCCGAGCGCCGCGTTGAGGTGCTGTCCCAGCAGGCGCACCTGGTAGTGGATCGCCACCAGGTCCGCACGAACGTCCGGGTCCCCGGCTTCGACGACGGCATCGATGTCGCGGCGCAGCCGTTGCAACGTGCCGTTGATGCTTGCCAGCGGAACGCGCGTGGTTCGTGGCGTGTTCATTCGTCGACGTCGCGGGTGTATTTCCCGTCGAGGTGCCCGTCGCTGGCGACGTCCAGCTCCGTCTCCCGCCGCGTCATCTCGTCCAGTTCCGTCCACTGCTGCCTGTCCTCCTGCTGGTCGTCACGCCAGGCGTGGCGCCCGTCGTGGATCTCAGCGATGTACTCGTTGAGCGTGTCGACGCCCGTGCGCAGCCCGAACAGGGCGGCTTCGAAGCGGTGCCAGTCCCAGACGCTGGTGACCTCGGCCGGCTGCGTCATGTCGTCCCCTCTCTCGGTTGCGGCGCCGTGGTGTGAGAGCGGGTGTCGATGTCGTCGGTGACGGCCCGCTCGGCGTCGTCTGGCCACGGCTGCGACCAGACGGTGTCGCCGCTGCGGGGTGTGTGGTGCCCGTGTCGGCAGCGGGTGCTGTCCCATGCCTGCCAGCGGTGGCGGGCGCGGTGTAGCGCCTCGTGCCAGCGCAGCGGCGCGTCCGGGTCGGCCTTGCCGGAGTAGGCGTGGTGCCAGGACACGCTCAACGCGGTCAGCTCCTCCACCAAGGCGGGATGTGCGGGCCAGCACGCTCCGAGGTCCTGGGCCAGGCCGTAGCGGTCCACGAGCCACCGCGTCCACGTGACTAGCCATGCCCACAGCTGCCGTGCGGCGTCGGCGTCCAGGCCGCGCCAGCAGTAACCCGACGGCGCCCACCCGCCAGCGGCGTCGAAGGCGTCGACGCGGTCGGTGAGGGCGACGTGCGCCTCGGCGAGCTGCTCGACGCTGCCGCGCAGCGTGTCGATCAGCTCAGCGAGTTCCGCCAAGGCCCGTTGCTCCTCGGATGCCTGCTGCGGCACCTCGAACTGGAAGGCACGAGGTGTCATCAGCGACGCCCCCCGTGCAGCCGGGCCGTGAACGCGGCCTGCGCGGCGTGGAACCGGTCGGCGTCCGGGCGTTCCCACCACGCCGGCTGGACCACCTCGACCGGGGGCATGTTCCCGAGCAGCACCAAGGCGTGCCCGGCGGGCAGGGTGCGCAGCTCGGCGAGGTCGAGCAGGTTCTCCCGGCGGCTGTTCTCCTGCACGCTGGCGCGCCCGCCGCCCCAGGACGCCGCCGACGTCACCTCCTGCACCTGCCCGAGCAGCGACTGCGCGTCCTTGAGCGCGGACACGTCCTGCATGCCGCCCATCACGAAGCGGGCGTTCACGCCGTCGCGTAGGGCTTGGCCGCCGTCGCGTCCCCACCGCTGCTGCAACTGGTGGGTGTTCTGGCAGCACAGCGACACGGCGATGCCGGAGCCGCCGCCCTCGGACACCAGCTCGGGTAGCGACGGCAGCGGCGCGATGTTGGTGATCTCGTCGCCGACCAGATACAGGCACGGCTCGACCCGGCCGCCCACGGCGGTCAACGCGCATTGCAGGGTTCGGTAGATGATGTCTTCGGCGATCGCGGCGAACAGCGGCGCGACCAGGGACTGTCCGCTGCGGGTGCCGACCAGGTAGAGGGTGCCGGAGGCGTCGAGCCACGGCTCCGGCCGGAACTGCTGCCCGCGCGGCGGGGAGCAGGCGTGCAGGATCCGCGGGTTGCTGAACGCGTCCAGGGCGCCGAAGACGACGGACTGGATGGCGTCTCGGCTGCGGCCGGTGGACTCGCGGTGAAACGCCAGCCGGTCGGCCCACACCGTCTGCTGGTGGTGGCGCAGGATCCGTTCGGCACGCGCGTCGGCGGGGTTGGCCGCCCAGCTTGCCACGTCGGTCAGGGTGGTGTTCTCGTCGAGGGCGGCGGCGTGCAGCAGGCCGCGGATGATGGACGCGGCCTGGTCCTGGAAGTATTGGCCGTTCTCGACGTCGGCTTTGAGGCCGGCGCCGGCGGCGAAGCCTTTCGCCCGCAGCGCGGCGATGTCCGGATCTTCGGCGCCCTCGATCGGGGACCATCGCAGCCGGGGAACCCCGGGAAGCTGTCCCTGCGGTTCGAAGATCCACGTCGGGCCGATCTGCGTGCGCAGGTCATAGGTGACGGCGGCGACGTCGAGGCGAGTGGAGGTGGTGATGACCGCCCCGCGGGCGTCCGCGACGCGGGGCACCACGTAACGGCTGGTCTTACCGGCGAAGCGGGCCGCGCCAGCGAGCAGTTCGGTGTACTCGTTGGCCAAGTACAGCGGCTCACCCGTCAGCGCGTGATCGCCGAGGCGCCGCGCCACCTCCAGCGGGTCGGCACGCCGCCGGGTCTTGGCCTGCACGACATCGGGCCGGTCGGTTACCTCAACAGTCAGGGCGGGGCGCAGCACGTCAACGCGGCGCAGCACCGCCGCGGCCGTGACGACCTGGTCGAGGTCTGCGCGGCGGGCGAATCCGTGTCGCTGCACCCGCCGCTGCGCGAACCGAACCGCCGGAACCGCCAGGCCCGCCACGGCGGCGGTGAACAGCACGAGCCACAGCGCGTAGAGCAGGCCGGCCGGTGGCAGGGTCGCGCGGGCAGCGGCCGGCCACGCCGCACCAGGATCCCCGCGGTGGACGATCATCCGCGCCGCGATGCCGGGCGCGTCCGCTGGCGTGCTGTCCGGCCAAGCCGCGTGAGTGAGCAGACCGCCGAGCTGCCCGGCCAGCCACAGGGTCACCGTGCCCAGCAGCACGAGAGCTACGGCGATGCCCAGCAGCGCGAGGCGGGCGAGGATGTCAGCACGGGGCATGCCGCGCTTGGGCAGCCGATGTCCGGGGGACATGAGAGAGCCGGCCATCACGGCACCTGCCCCACCGCGGCGGACTCCCGCGCCTCGTACTCCGCGTCAGTCAGCTCCCGCCCCGCCCGCTCGGCTTCAACGCGCATACGGCTGTCCGTGTCGACCATGGTCTGCTCCGCTCGGGAGAGCTGGTGCTTGACGACGTAGGACCGCAGCCCCACCTTCCACAGCCCGACGCCGCGCCGTAGGTGCAGCAGCAGGTTGGTCTCCGTGTCGGTGGTGCCGAGGAATTCGCGGGCGGCGTCCAGCGACCCGGCGGCCTGACGGTAGGACACCCGCACACCGGTGTCCTCGATCAGCCCGCGGGCGATACGGACCTGCTCGGAGTCGGCGCCGCCACTGGCCGCCAGATCCGAGAACCGGTGAAACGCCAGAATGTTCTCCGTGCCCAACGCGCGGGCGAGTTTCAGTTGCTCCCGCATCCGCCGCACCAGACCGAGGTGGCGGGTGATCAACGCGAACTCGTCGTAAAGGCACACCCTCGGTGGGGCGTCGGGGCGGGTCAGTTCCGCCTCCAGCCATGACTGGGCGCAGGTCATCGCCATCGCCGTCATCTGGTCCGAGGTCCGCACCGCCCGCAGGTCGAGGATCGCCCCGGGCTGGTCGAAGTCCACCGTCAGCGCCGCAGCCGCCGGGGCGTCGAAGATGCCGCCGAGCGCGCCGGTGATCAGCCGCTCCAGCGCGAGGCGGACCCGACGGCTGTCGGCGGCGAACTGGTCGACGGCGTAGTGCACGCCAGCGAGGCGGTAAGCCCACGCCTGCGGATCACCCATCGCCCGCAGCACCAGCGACAAAGTGGGGGTGGCCAGCCGACCGGCGCTGCTGCCATCGTCGACGCGGGTCACCGCGTCGAGCGCGTACTCCGTCAACGAGCGCTCCGCTTCGCTCAACGGCCCGCCGAGCTGGATCTCCAGGAGCCCTTCGAGCAGCAGTAGCCTTCGGGCCCGCTGGATCTGCAGCCACTGCTCCTCCCCCTGCCCCGGCAGGCGGCGGATGCCGGCGAGGGGGTTCATCACCACCCCGGAGCCGGGGCCGATGCGCACCGGCCGGATTCCGGCAGCCTCGGCGAGGCCGTCGTACTCGCCCTTGACGTCGACGATGTAGAAGCGGGTGCCGAACGGAACGCCCCGGAACGCGATCGTCTTGAGCAGCGATGACTTCGCCGACCCGATCTCCCCGGTGACCACCATGTTCGGGGCGCTGAGCAGCCTAGCCCGGTACAGCTCCCGCATCGAGAACACGAACCCGGTCCGGGAGTACACCTCCTGCCCGATCAGCGGCCCGTCCACCCCCAGACCAGGATCGGCGACGAACGGGTACACGCTGCACAGTTGCGCGCTGGTGGTGACCAGCGGCGGCAGCCGCAGCCGCCAGTACACCCGCCCCGCCGCCCGCCCCACCGCGCCGCGCCCGTCGACCGGCGGCGGGCCCAGCAGCCGCTGCGACATCCGACGCAGCGCGCGCTGTTCACGCGCCAGGTCGGCGTGCGCCGCTGCGAGATCCCGCCGCTGCGCCGCCTGCTCAATGCGCCGCCCGAGCGATCCTTCCCTGCGCACCCGTGCCGGGATCACGCCATCCACCCCCGCATCGGCTTGAGCCCCCGTGCCAGGGGCAGCGCCCCCGCGACGAAGCCCTGGTCCTGTTCGCCGTAGAGGACGACCGCCTGGCAGCCGGCGCGGCCCAGGGCGCGTTTGATCGCGCGCACGTCGTGGCGCAGTTGCTCGTGGGTGCCGGCGGTGACGGTGACGACGATGGCGTAGCGGTAGCGCACGTGCCCGGCAGCCTGCTCCCGGTCGACCTGCTCCACCGAGCGGGCTTCGTCGTCTTCGCGGGCGGTGCGCACCAGCCGCATCTTGCGTTTGGTGATCTCGTCACCGGCGCGGGCGACCTTGTCGCGACGCGTGGCGAGCTGGGCCAGTTGCGCAGGCACCGGCTCGGCGACAACCGTCACCGCGCGTCGGCCGACGGTGCGGGTGAACAGGGCGGTCATCCACGTCATAGCGACGGGCTGGCGCGGCATCTCGTACACCCACAAGGTCTGCGAGAACCCGGAGTCGTGGCGATACGACGACCAGCCGACACTCTCGGCGGCAACCGGCCCGGCCATATACGGCGCGACGCCCGCCGCGCTCGCGGTCCGCATGTCCACGTGCGGCTGATCCTCGGGATCGAACTGGGTACGCAGCACCGCGGCGTACTGCCGGGGCGTCAACCAGCCCACCGCGTTGATGCCCGCCTCCCCGACCGCGGCCCGCACCCCGCCGAGCTTGTCCAGCACGACCGTGGCGATGGCCGCGTCGGTGCCGCCCGCGTCGGTGATCTCCGCCGACAGCTTCTTCGTGTCGAACACGACGCTCAGGTACACCTCGTGGCGTTGCGTCGACGGCGCCGCCCCGGCGGTGAGCTCCGCCAGGGACCGGTACGCCGGCGTGTCGGTGTCGACCGCCGCCTGAACCAGGTAGCGCTGCGCCCGGTTCCCGGCGTCCGGCACCGCGCGGGCCGTCAGCGCCCACCGGGCCAAGCCGGCGTCGGCGTACTCGGTACCCAGCAGGTTCAGCACCTCCGCCCACGCCGACAGACGCTGCCGCTGCACCGACGTATCGGCCAGGACCAGGTTGCTGCCCGCGCACAGCAGCGCCGCGGTGACGGTGTTCTCCCGGCGGTGGTGCAACAGGCCCACCTCGGTCAGCCCGTCAGCGGCGACCGCCGGAAGCCACTGGTAGCCGGCGGCCGGACCCGGCAGGTGCAGATGCGTGCTGCCCGCGGTAGCGGCGAAGACACCACCGCGGTAGCGGTCCTGGCCGGCGGCACGCTGGGTAAGCGCGCCGGCGACGATCGGCGCCCACTCGGTGACCCGGCGGCCCCGCAGCCGCAGCAGACCGACCGTGAGCAGGGTCAACGCCGCCAGAACCATGCCAGCGGCACTGCCCTGCCGGCCGGCGGCCAGGAGGTTCGCGGCGATGACCAGGCAGATCACGCCCGCCACGGCCATGCCGATCTGTCCCCACGAGAAGCCCATGATCGAGCCGCGTGTGGACCGCGGCGGAAACTGGAACTGGGTCACCTATTCACTCCTCACCTAGAGCGGAACGATGGGCAGCTCGGCAGCACCGCCCGCAGCGGTGCCACCCGCACCACCGCCACCCGCACCCGCGCGGGTAGCGCCTGAACCAGCGCCACCAGGGCTGTCCTGGGCGGGTGGGCCGGAACCGGCCGGCTCGGTCGACGGGCTGGGCCCGCTCGTCTCCGGGATCGGCGCCGGTGCCGGTGGCAGCGGCAGCCCGGCCGGTGTCGGGCCAGGCGAGCCGGCGACGTCATCGCCGCCGGCCGCCGGGGCAGGCCCGGCGTTGCCCGGCTGGCCGGTTGTCGAGCTGTCCGCGTCGGTGGTCTTCGCGCCCACAGCCGGCGGTGTGAGCGGTAGGGCGGGCTGTCCGGTCGCGTCGCCGGGGGCGGTGAGCTGACCGCTCGCCACATCGCTGCGGGCGGTGCGGGAGTCCCGCTCGATGCCCTCGGCCTCGTCGGCGTTCTCCCCACCGTTGCGCTCGCCACCCGGCTCACTGGTGGGCTGTCCCACCTGCTCGCCGTCCCCGCCGCCGTGAAGTGCGTCCACCGCCTCCGGTATGGCGCTGGGGTGGCCGGTGGGCGTGCCGGTGGGGATCGTGGGGATGGCGTCGGAGTTGCCCTGCATCAGCGATGCGGCCTCCGGAGCGCCGATGTCGCCACCACCGCTGAGCGGGTCGGTCAGGCGTCGCGCGGCGGCGTCCATCCCCACTGCGCCGGCGGCTGAGACCAGGAACCCCCGCGCGTCGACGTCAGCCAGGTAGCCGTCCCACATGCTCGTCAACCGCAGCAGGATCCACGGCGCGAGGACCATCAGGACGATGATGAACATGCCACGCAGCACGTTGATCACGTTGTCGCTCTCGTAGGAGCTGCGCGTGCCGTAGATCCACAGCGCGGCGATGAAGAACTTGCTGCTGGCCAGAGCGTTGCAGGTCCAGAACCACTTGCGGCCCCACGAGCGGGTCTCGGCCATCACCTGACCGGTCATCGCCATCGCCCCGAACAGCGCCGCACCGGCCGCGAGCAGGGACCGGAACAGCAGCATGACGAACACCAGGGTCAGACCGATCACGCTGATCACCGCGACGACGAAGGCCAGCAGGACCGTGCCGGTGTCCGCGGTCAGCGCGTTGAGCGCGTCCACCCACATGCTGGGCTGCCAGTCGCGCTGCTGGTTGCGGGCGATCAACGCCACGGTCGCCTCGTCCCAGGCGGCCATCAGGATATAGGCGATACCGCCGGCGAACGCGATCCCGAACATGGCCCGGACCAGCCCACCCAGACTCGACAACGGGCCCGGGCCGTTGAGGCGCAATCCGCTAATCGCCGTGGAGATGAGGAAGAACAGCAACACCACAACGATCAGGACCCCGGAGATGTCGTTGTAGACGCCGTAGAACGGCTCATCCGGCACAGCCGAGGACTGCTCGAACACCACCTCTGCCAGCTTGCTCAACATCCAGCCGAAGCCCGCCACCGCGATGTCTGCCAAGCCTTCGAAGCCCGAGCGCGCGGCGCCCTTGACCTGCTCGCCGACCTTGCAACCCACATCGAGAACGTCACAGCCCGCCGGCTTGAGAGACGAGAAGGGCAGCAGCGATGTCCGCGCCGCCTCGCACCGGTGCTGCTTCGCCGTCCACCACTGCGCATTGGCCGTGTCTTCGCCGGCGCGGTCGCTGAAACGCTCGCATCGGACCGGCGCAACCCCACCTGCTGGTAGCAGCTCGTCGAGGACCGAGGCAGTGCCATCCGGCGGCGGTGACTGCACCGTGAGCGACACCGCGTCACAGCGTTCCTGCTCGACCGCGCCGCCGGCCTTACCGCAGTCGGTGACCCACCCGGCGCCGGCTTTCCAACGTACCCATGGCAGACACCAGGCCACCTGCGGCGCCGGCAGCTCCGCGCCGGGCGGTGGCGGCTGCCCGGCAGACGGCGGCGCGGGGCAACCGGCGGCGGTCGAGGCAGACGGGGCCGGCGTCGCAGCAGCCGAAGCTGGCTCCGGTGGCGCTGTTACGCCCACCAGGACCAGCACGCAGACAGCTACCCCGGTCGCACATCGCCCGGTGCTCAGCCACGACATGAGATCAGACCGTCCCCGGCACCCACGACCGCGCGCTGAGCACCTCCAGCAGCGGTTGGGTGTCACGCGGGCCGCCGTCGCGGCGGGCGCCGCGCTGATCCGGCGGCGGCACCGGCACCGGCCGCTGCACCGCCACCACCCGCCACCTCGCCTGGGTCCAGCGCATCGTCACCGACTGCACGTACCAGCCACCCGCCAGGCCCGTCTGCGGGCCCGCGACGACACCGTCGGTCATCGCACCGGCCAACGCGCACACCAGCAGCCGCGCCGTCACCTCACCGCCCTGCGGCACAGGCGCGTTCGCGTCCGTATCGGCGACCCACACCCGGGCGGCTACCGTCTGCCCGATCACCGCGCCGCCCTCGGGCGGTGATCCCGCGCCCAGCATGTCGGCCACCGCCGGCCACGCACCGTCGGCCGCGATGACGTCGACGAGCGCCTGCTGCTCGGCCTGCGGCCGGCCTGCTGCTGCGGCCACCGCCGTCACATACGCCGCCGCCGCGTCCCCCGCACCGCGCGGTGTGCCGGCGAAGCCGACCGGCACACCGTTGACGAGACGATCGGCGTAGCGCTCGGACGTGGCACGCGTCGGCGCGCTGGCTCGTCCCGCGACGAAGACCGCCACCCCGGCGAGCAGACCGGCCAGGATGATCACCAGCACCAACGGGGTAGGACGTCGACCGTCGGTCGCCTTGTACTCCGATTCCCGCACGCGAGACACCTCCTAAATCTCGCTGAGCAGGAACGCGATGATCGACGTCGCCGAACCCACCACGATCGCCACCAGACCGGCCTTCCACATCATCGACTTCCCTCGATCACTGATGATGTGGGCGCCGAAGATCGGCCCGATCCCGAACGCAATCGCGCCCGCCGCGAGGCCCGCCACCGCGGAGATCACCCCGAGAAACAGGGCGGCGTTGGCGAGCTTGTAGAACAAGTCCGAGCGCGGCACTGCTGCCGGGTCCGGACTGATCCGGCCGAAGTCGAACCCCCCGCCCGAGCCCGAGGGTGTCGGATCGGGCGCGAGTGCCGCGACCATCGCAGGCGCCCGCACCGTCAACACGGCAGCTATCCAATGCACGATCACAACCAGTTCCTCCCCGTGAGAAATCGCCGCACTCAGGCGGCAGAAGGCCCGCCGCGCCCGCCGACGTCAGCCGGGCAGCGGTCAACGACCGCTGCGGCGACCTCGGTCAACGCCGTGCGCGTGGCCTTACTCAACGACCGCGGATCCAGCGGGTCCGGCCGGGCCAGCACCGGATCGAACGGCACGCGCACCAGATGCGTGCCCGCCTGGCGCGCCAACTGCTCGACCGCGCGAACCTCCCGCGCGGTCGAATGCGTGGTCGTCATGACCACCACCACCGCGGACTGCGCCACCTGCTCCAGGCCCGCCGCCTTCAGATGCGCCAGCAGACGCATGGTGTGCTGCAAGGCGTCGACGGTGGCCCGGCTCACCAACACCGGCACAGTCGCCCACCCCAGCGCCCGCCACGTCGGTGTGTTGTCCGCTGCGGGAAGGTCCAGCAACGCCATCGCGTACACCGACCGCAGATGCCCGATCACCCCGAACATCTCCGACCACGTCGGAGGCCGCCGCCGGGCCGTCATCTTGCTCTCACCGACCAGCACCCGCAGCCCAGTCGGCCCCCGCTGCATCAACTCCTCGGCGACCCGAGGGTCAGCCAGTCTCGCTTCCGCAAGGCTCGCGTCCCACGCCGATGCTGCGCTGTGTCGCCCCACCCGGTGACCCAGCCCGCCCCACGCGCGTGTGGTCGCGTCCACCGCGACAACCGGAGCGGGGCTTGCCAGCGCCAGCACCCCGCCCAGCGCTGCCGTCAGAGTCGATCGCCCGACACCGCCATCGGCTGATGAGACGCTGACCAGAGGGCAGCCCGGACGTAGCGACGACGCACGTAGCCACAGCGACTCGACCTGGCCGCCGCCGCCGAACTCCCGCGGAATCTCCCGCGGGCCAGCAGGGTCGCTCGCGATCCACCAGGAGCTTGCTCCTGCAGCCCTGACGCCGCCAGCGGCCGGCTGCTGGGGTTCGGCTGGCGGAGCGGGCGTCGCCCGCTCCGCCAGCGTTCCCCCGTCGCCGTCGCCGGACACCTCCGAAGTGGTGCCGGCGCCGGCGAGGTGGCCTGCGGGATGTGTGTGTGGATCCGACACGTCCGCCTCCCCCCGAAGGCTCGCCGTACAGCACTGGCCAGCAACGACGACCTTCCTCGCCGCCGGCCGGTCCCCCGTTACTGTCACGACCTGGACGTCGACCACACGAGCAGGCCATTTCGAAACCGCGTCACCTCACGGCATCACGGTTTCCCAACGAAGCGAACCGGAGCCTCACAACCCCCTCCAGTGAGACCAACCGATGCGCTACCCTCAACACACCCAGTTGGAGCCAGTCCAACTTGGTGTGTGCCGGGCACTGAGAGTTAAGCACAGAACACGCGGGATTTCCACACAGAGTTGGAGCCCGGCCAACTGTAGTCGCATCTCGGGGGGCGTCATGGCGGCACCGAACGACCACCCACCAGGTGGCTCAGGCTCTGCACTCATCAGAGATCGCCTCCGGTACCTGTATGCCAACCACCACCCGAAAGGCCGGGGGCCGTACACCGACGCAGAGGTCGCCGAGGCACTGAAGAACCGAGGTCACCGCATCTCGCCAGAGACCCTACGGAGACTTCGCACCGACGAGCACAACAACCCGACGGCCGCGACGCTGACGGCCTTGGCCGACTTCTTCGGCGTCTCACCCGCCTTCTTCCTGGACTCGTCACCGAGCAGCGCTGAGGTGCAGGTGCTGACCCGGTCCATCGAAAAGCTGTCGCCCGGAGCGCGCGAAGGCGTCGCCGCGATAGTCCAAAACATCCTCACCATGGAGCAAGCCGCGCAGACCAGAACTAGCTCGCGGAGCGAACGACCACGGCAGTCGGGAAGCTGAGGTCGCAACCAACTCAGCGACCGCGACGAGCCCAACCGGACCTCGATAGCCGCAGCATCGATAGCGGAACCACGGGAATCAAGCCCGCCCACAGGCGTCGGCCCATCGGGGGAACCCGCGGCCCGTTGTACGGTCGCCGGCCGGAGCGGACCACGAACCGATACGGCCAATCGTGGCCGCGTCTCCGCCGGAGCCGAAGCCGCAGGTCACCCCCGCCGACGTGCACTGTCGTGCGCTCGGTAGACAGCTACTCGCTTGGGCGAAGTGGCAACGCGCTACTACGGTCACGGGGCTCAGGTGCCGGACGGCACTAGGGCTTCCACGACCGCGTGTGGCGACGGGAAGGCGTATCGCATGGCAGAGCGATGGGCGATAGAACGCGCAGTTCGAGATGCTGAATGTCCTCTCAGTCCCACCGGGCGCCACCTTATCCTCACGCTCTTGACGTGGACGGATCACTCAACCGCGGTAATCCCGGCACAGTTCTCCCCCAGCCTGACAGACCTGGAACGAGCAACAGGGATGGCCCGCTCGACTATCGCCGTCAGGCTCAACCAACTTGAAGAGCTGGGCTGGGTCGTACGCCTCAGGCCAAAGGTGGACGAAGCCCGACGCAAGAAAGCCAGGACCGCCTATCGACTGCGAATTCCTCCAATGTCGCCGACTGGTCCGGCCACCGAACCAGCGCTAGTCCGACAGCCGGACAGACTTGGTCCGACCACCGGACGGGACTCAAACACCAAACATCGCCCCACCGCGGGAGCATCAACGAAAACCAGCCAGCGACACCCCTACATCCAGGGAGCTAACGGCTATTGCGCCTTTCCCGACTGCGGCAAGTCTGCGCCACTTCATTGACCGTCCGACCCACTCCCTCTAAAGATGCTTAGGACATGTGGAACAACGAAAGATGCCACTGCGGGCCGGACCGGAGATGATATTGCCACGTCGTCGTATAGCGTGGTGGGATCCTGCCACCCATGACGAGATCCCACCACACAAAGAAGTTCAGCTCAAAGGATGCGACTCATTGGTGAGAGCAGACAGCGCTGAGGCAATCTCCTGCATCGTTGCCCGTACATAGGTGGCAGTAGTGCCAGCATCACTGCCGCCCTCCGAGTGACCGGCGTAGGCTCGCGCGACGGCATAGCCGAAGTTCCTTTCCACCCAGGTCAGCGTAGTGTGGCGCAACCAGTGCGTACTGATTTGCTGCGTGTAAACCCATGGGACATGCTCCCCGATACGCACCCACAGATGATCATAACGTCGGTAAGTGAGCGGCTGTCCACTCCTATAGCGCAGCAGTTGCCCCATCTCCGTCGCTTCGCGCTCCTCAGCATGCCGCTGCAAGTACCGCATGAGCGTTGGCGAGACTGGTTGCCATCGCCTAGAGTCCCCTTTTTCTCGTAAGAGGATCAGGCATTGTTCCGGATCCAGATCAACTGGACGGAGCGCCAGTGCGCCACCGCGACGGCAGGCCGTCTCGGTGTGCAGGCGTAAAAGCAGGGTGTCGAGTGCGGGATCGTCGCCCGTGCTGGCTGCGACCTCGTTGATCTCGGCGAGCCGAGTATCCGGCACGGCTCGACGGACACTCGGCAGCCGCCGCGGTTTCGCCACCTTCAATGCAGGATTTTCGGACGCCATGATGAATCCATCAGCGACCGCCCTCTTGTAGAGACAACGCAAGGCGGCAACCAAGTGCTCCGCCGCGCTACGGCCTCCACGAGCATTCCGCCGGGCTACGACATGCGTCTTGACGTACTCCGCCAACTGCTCGATCTCCGACGGACTGGGCTCGTCAATTCTTCGCTGCCCCCAGTGCTCCACCACCCGTTTCCAGTAGGAGCCGTAGGCACGCCGCGTTCCCACCGTGACCGCAGCCGCCACCACGGGCACATACTCGGCAAAGGTCGGCGCTTGAGGCCGAGGCATGGCAGCTACCAGGAGATCAGTAGGCGATATGCCCATCCGAGCAAGAAGCAGACGAGCCGCGTCCAACTCGGCCGCGCTTGCCGTGGTGTCCGTCATGCCCGATCACCGCCGAGGGCGAAAGTGTGAGCCTGGACGATCATTTGGTCCAAGGCAGCCGGTGGGTGAACTACAAGGACTCCTGCAGCAGCATCCGCCGCCAGCAGAACCCGTTCGCCCGCCTTGAGGCCGCACCATTTTCGGACGGCCGCGGGAAGGTGTAAATGCCGCTGCCCAGTCAGGCTAAAAATCCCTCGCGGACTCAAGCGCACGACGATGAGTCCCGCATCCTCGTAGATGTGGAGGCGAGTCTCCGTCGTCCAACCAAGTGCGTGGACGATCAGACGATCGGCGATTCGACCGCTGACGTCGATGGCAGCCAAGCCGTAGACCATGACTCCCGTGCGAGGCTTCGGGAAATCTGGCATCGGCAGCGGTGGACGACGTAGTGGTCTGGCCGATTGCGGACCGTCTCTGCGGATCCGCTCCGACAGCGTCGCGGGGAGCACAACAGCGGGAACTGGCGCATCAGCCACGGCGGCCAGCCTGACCGCGCATTGCCGCACTCAGGGCCGCTTCACTGCCAAGATTCTGGTGCTCAAGCCACCTTGAGCACCAGCACGTCAGTACAGCAGGGATGCTTCAAATCTGTGTCCGAGGGGGGACTTGAACCCCCACGCCCTATACGGGCACTAGCACCTCAAGCTAGCGCGTCTGCCATTCCGCCACCCGGACTTGCTCGTCCAGCCTACCTGGTCGGCCGCGGTGACGTTCACACCGGTTCGGCCGGCCCCGAGGGCCGCACGGGGCATTACTGTACACGGGTCGAAACGATCATGCACATCACCTCCGGCGCCACACGTCTTCGCAGGTCAACGCCGCCCACGGCCGGGCGGGTAGCGCGCAACCGGCGATTCCGGGCAGCATGGCTCACGTGTCCCACCCCTCGCCGCTGACCGCCGCGCAGCACCAGGCCCTCGCGCTCCGCGCCGCGGGAGACCTGACCGGCGCCCGTCGCCTGCTCGACGACGCGATCGCCGTGGCGCGACCGGCGTACGGCGAGGACCACCAGGACGTGCTGGCCACCGGCCATCTGCTGGCCCGGCTGCACCGGGAGGCCGACGACCCGGCCGCCGCCCGTCGCGTCCTCGAAGAGGCGTACGCCGCCGGTGAGCGCCGTCGCGGCGACGCCGACCCGCTGATGCTCGCGCTCAGCTTCGACCTCGCGGGGGTCGCGGAGGAGCTGGGCAACCGGCACGAGGCCCGCCGCAACTACGGCCGCGTCGCCACCGCCGGGCCCGCCGTGCTCGGTCCGGACCACCCCGCGGTACGCGCGGCGCGCCACTACCTCGGCGGCTCCGCCGCCGCTCCCACCGGTTCCGGTCCACTCCCCGGCGGCTCCGCCGCCGCTGCCGGCGCGCACCCCGATCCGGCGCTGGCCGGGCCCACCGTGTCACTGCCGGCGGTCGCGCCGGCGCAGCCGTCCCGGGCCGCCCCGCCACCCTCGACCGTCCCCGCACCGCCCGGTGTCACACCCGTGCCCGGTGGAGAATGGGCACCGCACCCGGCCCCTCAGTTCTGGGCACCACAACCGGCCCCGGAGTTCCGGGCACCGCAACCGGCCCCGGAGTTCCGGGCACCCGGGACCACGTCCGGCGCCGGAGCGCACCTTGTTCCACCCCCGCCCCCGCCCCCGCCCCCGTCGCCCGGGTCCGCACCGGGCTCGGCGACGCTGCCACCGCCGATGGTCCCGTCCCCGCTCCCGCGCACCGGGGCTGACCGGCCGGCAAGCCCCTGGGCGCCCCCGCCACCCCGACCGGGCCTCTCGGCCACGCCGGCTCCGCCGGAAGCGGGCCCGGAGACCGCGCCCTCTCCGCCCGACGCCGATGGCCCACCGGCCCCACCGAGCCACGGAGCGCCACCGATCCCGACGCCCAGCGGGGCGCCCCCGATCCCCACGGCGCACGGGGCTCCACCGATGATCCCGACGACTCACGGCGCACCGCCGGTCCCGACGCCCCGTGGGGCGCCACCGATCCCATCGGGCCACGGGACACCTCCGATGCCCGCGGGCCACCGGGCACCACCGATCCCGACGCCCCACGGGACTCCACCGATCCCCGCGGGCCACGGGACTCGGCCGATCCGATCGGGCCACGGGACTCCACCGATCCCCGCCGGCCAGGAGACTCCGCCGATCCCGGCGAGCCATCGGGTGACGTCGGTGCCGCCCGCTCCCGGCGTGACGCCGGTACCGTCCCGGGCACCGGTCGCCCCGCTTCCGCCTCCCGATCCGGCGGCATCGACCACCGACGCCGCCGCGCTTCCACCGCCGCCGGTCGTCTCCCCGTCTCGCCGGCCGTCGCCCCGCTCCCCCTGGGCGAGCACCGGGACGCCTACCGATGCCGCCGTCCCACACCCGGCATCCGGCACCGAGGCCGCCGCGACACCGACGTCTCCGTCCACTCTGGCGCGCGTCACCGGGGAGGAACGCGAGGCCGGCACACCCGCATCGCCGACGCCACGGGTCCCGGAGCCCAGGTCCGGGTCGCCAGCCCTCGACACCACGTCGGCGGGGACACCCGCTACGCCGTCGTCGACCGTCGCGCCGGCACGCTGGCCCGACGAGCCGACCGCCGCGCCGGCACACCGGCTCGACGAGCCGACCGGGGGGACGGCGGACGGACCCGGATCCGGGCCGGTGACACCCGGACCGGGTTGGGACAAGCCGACCGTTCAGGTGCGGCAGATCGGCCCGTTGCTGCGCGAGGAGGCGGAGCGGCAGGCCGCCGCCGAGCCCTCGGCCGACGCCGTCCCGACGACCGGGCAGCCGGCCGCCCCGCGCTCCGTCGGCGGGGCGTCGGCGAGCACCCACGTCCCGACGAGCCTGCAACCGACGAGCGGGGCACCGGGCGGACACCTGCCGGACGGACCGCCGCCGGTTGCGGGCTCGCCGAGCGCACATCGGCCGGAGACAGCCCTGGCGAGCGGCCCACCCGCGAGCGCGCCAGCGCGCCCATCGGCACCCCGTGTACTACCGGGGAGCGATCCGTCCGCGCCGGTACGTCCGGCCGCCGCACCGGTAGCACCGGGGTACCCGCCGGTCCCGCCGGGAAGTGAGGCGTTCGTGCACACCGGCGGCGGGTCACCGACCCGACCCGTGAGCGGACCGCCCGGCCACCCGGTGAGCGGGCCGCCGGAATATCCGGTCAGCGGCCCACCCGTCAGCGGGCCACCCGTCAGCGGACCCCCCGTCAGCGGGCCCCCCGTCAGCGCCGCATCTGTGAGCGGCACGCCGGCGCCGCCGTGGGGGATGACCGCGCCGCCCTGGAGCAGCGTGGCGCCGTCCCAGCCGGTTGTCGGGCCCGGCCCCGAACCGGCGCCGGACACCGTCGACGCCCCCGAGGCGGGACCGAACGTCGCCGAGGAGCGGCGCGGCGCCGTCGCGGCGCACCGGCATACGGAGCACCGGAGCACGGAACACCCGAGCACGGAACACCGAAACACGGAACACCCGAGCACGGAACACCCGAGCACGGACCGGCACGACCGGGACGTCGACGGTGGTGCGCCGCACCGGGGGTGGCCGCTGCCGGTCCACGACGGGCCGCCGGACTTCCCGGAGGCGGAGCGGCCGGACCCGGCGGCGTACCCGGAGCAGGGTTCCTGGCCGGCGGTGCCGTCGGCGTTCCACCAGCCGGCCGCGTACCCGGCGGCGGTGGAGCCCGAGTCGCGCGGCCGGAACCGGACGGTGCCGGCCCTGGTGGTCGGCGGCGCGGTGCTCGCACTGGTGGCGGTGGTCGCCGGGGGCGCGGTGTGGCTGAACCGGGACGCGACGCCGCCCGCTCCCGCGCCCGGCGCGGTGAAACCGAAGGTGACCGGCCCGCCCCCGGGTGACCTGCGGCTGCGGGACGACACCACCACGATCACGGTGACCTGGACCGACCCGACGGACGGCGGGGTGCCGTTCGTGGTGGCCGGTGGCCGGGCCGGGCAGAAGCTCGGCGTGATGGCCACCGTGGACGCCGGGCAGACCCGGTACACCGTGAACGGGTTGAGCGCGCGGCTGGACTACTGTTTCACGGTGCTTGCGGTCTACTCGACCGACTCGTACGCCACGTCGGGCCAGGTGTGCACGGACCGGGAGGGTGGCGGCGCCACGCCGAACTGACCGGCCACCGGGGACACGCTCGGTGTCCACAGGAGGACGGTGCGGGTTTCACCTGCCCCGGCCGGCCCCTATGATGGCTCCGGCTCTGGGGAGGGTCGGCCGGGCGCGGCGCCCTCCTCCACCGACGGGAAGGCAGCCGGCTGTGACCACCATCGAGGACGTCACGAGCACCGCCGGGCCGGAGACGGCCCGCCCCCGGAAGCGGATGCGCGGCGGGCTGGTGACCATCGGCACCGTGGCCGCGTTGCTGGCGGCGATGGGGTTGACGGTGCTCGGGCTGGGCGCGGCCGACAACGCGGTGGCCAACTTCGACTCGTCGTCCTGGCTGTGGAGCACCACGCGCAGCGAGTTGGCCCGGGTGAACGGCATCACCGCCCGGGTGGACACCCGGATGGAGGTGCCCGGCGGACGGCGGCACCAGACGCAGGTCGCCCAGACCGATCGGCTGCTGATCCTGCGGGACCTGAACACCGGCCAGGTCAGCTCGCTGGATCTGGCCACGTTGCAGATCACCGCCACCACGCCGACCGCGCCGGGGCTCGGGGTGAGCGTCGCGTTGCACGAGGACGAGGCGTTCGTGGTGGACGCGGTGCAGGGCATCGTCCGGCAGCTCGATCCGCGGGCGTTGACGCCGGTGGGCGAGCCGGTCCGCTACCCGCCGGGCATCACCGGGGGGACGTTCGACGGCGCGGGCAAGCTGTGGATCGCGGTGCCGAGCGAGGGCACCGTCTCGGCGGTCACCGCCGCCGACCTGCCGGCCACGCCGGGTGACGCGCCGGCCGGCGGGCTCAGCCCGAAACGGGTCGAGACGTACGAGGTGGCGGAGCCGGCGCACGAGCTGGTGGTGTCCACGCTGGACGATGGGGTGGCGGTGCTGGACCGCACCTCGGCGTCGCTGGTGACGGTCAGCGGCGGCCGGACGCGGCGGGCCGGCCTGACCATGACCGCGCCGGGCAGCCTGCCGACGCGGACCAGCGGGCCGCAGGTGCCGGTCACCGTCCCCGGCGACCGGTCGGTGCACGTGGTGCGCGACGGGGCCGAGGTGAAGCGGTTCACGGTGCCCGGCGAGGGTGCCCGGCTCAGCCCGGCGGTCGCCTGGGCGGGTCGGTTCTACGTCGCCGACGAGGGCACCGGCACGGTCTACTCGTTCGACGCCGGCGGGCAACTGGTGGACACGGTCAAGGGCGCCGGCCGGCCGGGTCCGGTGGAGCTGGAGGTCCGCGAGAACCACCTGTTCATCAACCCGCCGGACTCGTCGACCGCGCAGGTGGTCGACGACCACAACCGGGTGCGCGAGGTGGACAAGTACGCCAACGACGTGCTCGGCGGCGACCCGCCGCCGGCGCCCCCGCCGCCGCCCCCGCCGAAGAAGCCGAAGGTGAGCCGGCCGGGCGCGCCGAAGGCGGTCACCGCCGCCGCCGGCGACGCGTCGGCGCGGGTGAGCTGGCAGGCCGCCGCGTCCAACGGCGCCGAGATCACCAGGTACGTGGTGGAGGGCGCCGGCCAGACCCACCAGGTGGGCGCGAACCAGCGCGCGTTGGAGATCACCGGCCTGACCAACGGCGAGACGTACACGTTCTCGGTGCACGCGGTGAACGCCAAGGGCGACGGTCCGGCGCGCCGCAGCAACCCGGTCGTGCCGACCGCCGAGGTGCCGGACCCGCCGACCGCGGTGACCGCCGAGGCGCGCCCGGACGGCACGGTCCGGGTGAGCTGGCCTGAGGCCAACGGCCAGGGCAACAAGATCGCCAGGTACGCGGTGACCGCGACCTCGGCCGGCGCGAGCGCCCCGGCGGGCGAGTCGCCGAAGCCGGAGCTGGTGGTGCCGGCCGGCCAGTTGGAGTACGGCACCCAGTACGCGTTCACGGTGACCGCGGTCAGCGACAGGGGCGCCGGGTCGAAGGCGTCGCCGGTGAGCAACACGGTGGTGCCGTTCACCGTGCCGAAGGCGCCGACCGAGCTGCGCGCGTCCACGGTGGCCGACCAGCCCGGCACGGTCGCGGTGCAGTGGTCGCCGGCGGTGGAGAACGGCCGCCCGGTGACGAAGTACGTGGTGGCGGCCGGCGGGAAGACGGTCGAGGTGACCGACGTGCGGGCCACCGTGGGCGGGCTCGGCAACGGCCAGAACGTCACGGTGAAGGTCAGGGCCGTCAACGAGGCCGGCCCCGGCGCGGAGGCCGCCACCACGGCGCGCACCGTGGCCGCGCCCCGGATCACGGTGACCGGCTCGTCGGCGGACGCCACGTCGGTGACGGTGACGTTCACCGTGGACGCCGGCGGCGGAAAGGCCACCTGCACGGCCGCGACCGGCGGCAAGACGGCCACCGGGAGCTGTGCGAGCCTGCGGGTGACCGGGTTGACGCCGGGCACGGCGTACTCGGTGGCGCTGACCGCGAGCAACGCGGCCGGTAGGGGCACGGCCACCCGCGCCCAGACCACCGACCCGCTCTACGGCGTCGCCACCTGCAAGAACGGGCCGGACGGCGACCAGCGGACGTACTGCGACAAGGACGTCTCGGGCCGCAACGGCAACGAGATCTTCGAGGTCACCCGGCAGGACGACGACCGCCAGGCGGGTTGGGTGCCGGACGGCACCCGGCTGCGCGCGTACTGCAAGGCGAAGGGCGAGAACGTGGACGCCTGGATCTACAACAAGAACAAGCAGAGCACCTGGTGGATCCAGGTCGACTACAAGGGCCGGACCTACATCCCGTGGGCCTGGCTCAACCTGGAGGGCGGCGACAACCTCAACCTGCTGCCCGCCTGCTGACCACGATCTTTTCCTCGAAAGGCGCCCCGTGAACACGCACGAACCGCTCAGCCAGCCGGAGGTGCAGGGCTTCGCCGCTCTGGCCGCCCGGCTGGCCGACAACGTCAACGCGGTCGTGCTGGGCAAGCCGCAGGTGGTCCGGCTGGCGCTGACCGCGCTGTTCGCGCAGGGGCACGTGCTGCTGGAGGACGTGCCCGGGGTCGGCAAGACCACGCTCGCCCGTGCGGTCGCGGCCACCGTGCAGGGCGAGTGGCGGCGGATCCAGTTCACCCCGGACCTGCTCCCCTCGGACGTGTCCGGGGTGACCATCTTCAACCAGGCCAGCCGCGGCTTCGAGTTCCACCCGGGGCCGGTGTTCGCGAACATTGTGATCGCCGACGAGATCAACCGGGCGTCGCCGAAGACCCAGTCGGCGCTGCTGGAGGTGATGGAGGAACGCACCGTCACGGTGGACGGCGTACGCCATCCGGTGCCGCAGCCGTTCCTGGTGGTGGCCACCCAGAACCCGGTCGAGATGGACGGCACCTACCGGCTGCCGGAGGCGCAGCTCGACCGGTTCCTGGTGAAGCTCTCCGTCGGCTATCCCGACGAGGCGGTCGAGGTGGAGGTGCTGCGCGGCGCCACGGTCCGCTCCCCCGACTCGCTGAGCGCGGTCACCGACACCGCCACGGTCGGCGAGATGGTGCAGATGGCCCGGCGGGTGCACATCGCCGAGCCGCTGTACGCGTACGCGGTGCGGCTGGCCGCGGCGACCCGTACCCATCCGCAGGTGCGGGTCGGGGTGAGTCCGCGCGGGGTGATCGCGTTGACGCGGGCGGCGTGCGCGTACGCGCTGATCGACGGCCGGGGCTGGATCATGCCGGAGGACCTGAAGGCGCTCGTCGAGCCGGTCTTCGCGCACCGGCTGCTGCTCACCCCGGACGCGCAGGTGCGGGGCGTCACGCCGGCCGAGGTGCTGCGCCAGGCGGTCGCCTCGGTGCCGGTGCCGCTGCCGTCGGGCCAGCCCGCCCCGGTGCACGGCTGAGCGTGGGGATCACCGCCCGGGGGATCGGGCTGCTCGTCGCCGCCCTGGTGCTGCTCGGCGTCGGCTTCCGGTACGCGTACCCGGAGCTGACCGTGCTCGGCGCGGCGGCCGGCGTCGCGGTCGGCTACGCCGGGATGACCGCCGCCTGGCGGCCCCGGTTGACGGTGGCGCGGCGGGCCGACCCGGACCGGGTGGCCCGGGGCGAGCCGGCGGTGATGGAGCTGACCGTGCGCAACACCGGCCGGCTGCGGGCGGCGAACCTGGTCGCCGAGGACCGCTGCGCCGGCGCGCCGGTGCCGGTGCCGCTACTGCGGTTGCGCCCGGGGCGGGACACGGTGGTGCGCTACCCGGTGCCGACGCACCGCCGGGGGGTGGTGCCGGTCGGTCCGCTGCGGGTGGTGCGCCGGGACCCGCTCGGGCTGGTGGCGCTGGCCCGCGGCTACGGCGGCACGGTCGGAGTGTGGGTACACCCACGCATCCACCCGATGTCCGCGGTGCCCACCGGCGCCGGGCGCAGCCTGGACGGGCGTGCCGACAGCGTGCCGCACGGGTCGATCACGTTCGACTCGCTGCGGGAGTACGTGGTCGGTGACGAGCTGCGCCGGGTGCACTGGCGGACCAGCGCCCGGGTGGGTGAGCTGATGGTGCGCGAGAACGTGGACACCAGCCTGCCGCGCCTCGTGGTGGTGCTGGACAACCGGGCGGTCGCGCATCCGGGGCGGGTGGCCGGGGTGGCGGAGTCGTTCGAGTCGGCGTGCGAGGCGGCGGCGTCGGTGGTGGCCGCGGCGGTGCGGGAGTCCCTTCCGGTGCACCTGCTGCTGGTCGCGCCGGCCGACGCCGAGCCCGCCGGGGTGGCCGGGCCGCTGGATCGCCTCGCCGCGACCGAGCTGACCGGCGGTGGGCCGGAGGTGCTGTCGGCGGCGACGGGCCGGCTGCGCCAGGACCGGCTCGGCGACACGCTGGTCTTCCTCACCGGGCCGGGGGCCGCCGACGAGTTGGGGCACGTGGGCGCGCTGCGCGGCGCGTACCCGTCGGTGGTGGTCGGGATGTTCGGCGCGGCGGCGCCGACGGCGGCCGGCGCGGCGGGCCTGGTGGTACTGGACGCGGCCGACGGCGCGGCGTTCGCCGCCGGGTGGGACGGGATCCGCCGGTGGTGACCGGGACGCCGGCCCGGGAGAGGCTGGACGCGGCCGACGGCGCGGCGTTCGCCGCCGGGTGGGACGGGATCCGCCGGTGGTGACCGGGACGCCGGCCCGGGAGAGGGTGGTCCGGGCGCTGCGGGCGGCGCCGGTGCCGGTGGCGCTGGTGGTGCTGGTCGCGCTCGCCGGCGTGGTGCTCGGCCGGGTGTACGCGGATCCGCTGCTGACCCGGCTGATGGTCGGCGCGGCGGTCGGTTCGGTGCTGGTCAGCGTGGCCGCCCGACGGTTGGCGTCGTGGCTGGTGGCGCCGCTGTCGGTGGCCGCGCTGGCCGGCTGGACGCTGCTGTCGCTGCGGCTGGCGGCGAGCCACGCGGCGCTGCCCGGCGGGCTGGGCGAGGTGGCCGCCGACGCCGCCCGCAACGCGATCCCCCGGCTGCTGACCGCGATGATCCCGGTGCAGCCGACGCCGGACACCGTGCTGGTCCCGGTGGTGGCCGCCTGGCTGGCCGGGCTGACCGCCGCCGAGGTGGCGCTGCGGGCCGGCCGGGTGCTGGCCGGGTACCTGCCGCCGGCGCTGCTCTACGCCGGCGCGCTCTACGTGGTCGGGCCGAACGCGGAACCGGCGGTCGGCCCGACGGTGCTGTTCGCGGCCGTCGCGGCGATCGGCCTGGCCGCGCCGGGACGCCGGCCCGACCCGGCGGCGGACGCCGACCCGGTCGCCGGGCTCACCCCGGCGGTACGCGCGGCGGTGCGGCTGCGGCTGGCCGCGGCGAGCGCGGCCGGCCTGGCCCTGGTGGTGGCGCTGGCCGCGCTGCTCGCGCCGGTGGTCGCCGGTCAGGTCGACGCGCGTCCGGTCGACCCGCGCCGCTACGTGGAGCCGCCGCAGGTGGAGTCGCTGGACGAGAACCCGCTGATCCGGATCTCGGGTTGGGCGTTGAACCCGGACCAGCGGCTGCTCGACGTGCGCACGGTCGTCGGGCCGGCCGAGGGTGGGCCACCTCGGATCCGGTTGGCGGTGCTCAGCGACTACGACGGGGTGACCTGGCGGGTCGGGGCCACGTACCGCAACGCGGGGCGGATCCTGCCGGCGGTCGAGCCCGCGCCGGGGGCCACCACCGAGGCGGTGCGCCAGGAGATCACGGTGGGCGACCTGACCGGGCGGCTGCTGCCGGCGGTGCCGACGCCTCGCGAGGTGGGCGGCGCGCGGGTGGCGTACGACCCGGCGAGCGGGACGCTGATCCGCCCGGAGGGGCTCGTGCCGGGGCTGCGGTACGAGGTGTCCTCGGTGCGGGAGCGCCCGGATGTGAACCTGGTGAGCACCGCGAACGTGCCGGCCGGCGACGCGGTGGCGCGGGTGCTGCGGGTGCCGGACGGGGCGCCGGAGCAGTTGCGCCGGCTGGCCGCCCAGCTCGCCGAGGCCAACGGCGCCCCGTACGCGCGGGCCGACGCGATCGCCACGTTCCTCGCCGAGCACTACCGGGTGACCGCGGACGCGCCCAGCGGGCACGCGTACCCGAATCTGACGTTCTTCCTGTTCGGGCCGCGCAACGGCGGCGGGCAGCGGGGCACCTCGGAGCAGTTCGCCGCCGCGTTCGCGGTGCTCGGCCGGCTCGCCGGGCTACCCACCCGGGTGGTGGTGGGGTTCGCGCCGAACGGGGACGGGCCGGTGCGGGCCGCCGACGCGTACGCCTGGCCGGAGGTGCTGTTCGACGGCGTCGGCTGGGTGTCGTTCGATCCGATGCCGCGCCCGGACTCCGCGCCCCGCCCGGTGGAGGAGGACTTCCGGCCGCAGCCGGAGGAGCCGCCACCGTCGGAGGTGCCGGCGCCGACCGAGCAGCCCTCGGCCTCTCCCCCGGCCGCCGCGTCCGCGCCGGACCGGGCCCGCGGCGGCCCGGGTACGCCGGTGCTGGTGGGTGGCGGCGTCGGCGGTCTGCTGCTGGTGGTCGGCGCGGTGTTGGCGGCCCTGGCCGCGACGCGCCGCCGGTTGAGCCGGTCCCGGCTGGACCGGGGTGCTCCCGGCGAGCGGGTCGCCGGCGCGTGGCGGGAGCTGACCGACGCGCTGCGGCTGGCCGGCCGCCCGGTCGGGTTGGACCTGGCGGCGGCGGAGGTCGCCGAGCGGGCCCGGCGGGCGCTGGCCGAGGCCCGCGCGGCGACCGGTGTGTCGCCGGCCGGCGCCAGGGCTTCCGGCGACCGGGCGCCCGGCGTCGATGCGTCCAGCGTCGAGGCATCCGGCGTCGAGGCATCCGGTGTCGAGGCGTCCGGTGTCGAGGCGTCCGGTGTCGACGTCGGCGAGCTGGCCGGGTTGGTCAACCAGGTGGCCTTCGCCCCGGGCAGCACCACCGGGCAGCAGGCGGACCGGGCGGCGACGCTCGCCACCGCGTACGGGGCGGCGCTGCGCGACGCCCGGCCACGCTGGCGGCGGCTGTGGTGGCGGGTTCACCCCGGGCCGCTGCGCTGGCGGCGCTGACGTCTTCGGGTCGGCGCGGGCCGGTCAGGAGCCTGCGGCGCGCAGCTTGCGGACGAGTTTGCGCAGGCCGGCCTGCCAGCCGTCCGGGTCCTCGGCGCGGCGGCGGGCGTAGTCGGCGACCTCCGGGTGGGGCAGGATGAGGAACCGTTCCTCGGCCAGCCCGGCGACGACCGCGTCGGCGACCTGGTCGGGGGTGAGGATCGCGCCGGACGCGGCGATCACCCGGGCGCCGAGGTGTCCCTCGGCGAGCCCGTCGGCGAGCATCGGGGTGTCCACGCCCTGCGGGCAGAGCGCGCTGACCCGGATGCCGGCGTCCCGGTAGGTGATGGCCAGCCAGTCGGCGAGGCCGACCGCCGCGTGCTTGGTGGCGGTGTAGGGCGCGTCCCCGACGGCGGTCAGCAGGCCGGCGGCCGAGCAGGTGAGCAGCAGGTGGCCCTGACCCCGGCGCAGCATTCCCGGCAGCGCCGCCCGGGCGCTGTGCAGGTGGCCGAGCACGTTGACCCGCCAGGCCCGGTCCCAGTCGGCGTCGGACGCGTCGAGGCCGCCACCGGTGGCGACGCCCGCGTTGGCGCAGAACAGGTCGATCCGGCCGTGGCGGCGTTCGGTCTCGTCGACGAGCGCGCGGACCGCCGCCTCGTCGGTGACGTCCAGCCCGACGCCGGCGGCCACCGGGCCGATCGCGTCGGCCGCCGCGCGGGCCGCGTCGGCGGCCAGGTCGGCGAGCACCACGGCGGCGGCGCCCTCGGCGGCGAAGCGGCGGCCCAGCGCCGCGCCGATGCCACCGGCCCCGCCGGTGATCACCACCACCCGGTCGGTCAGGTTCATCTCAGCTCCCGTCCTCGGCGCCGGCCCCGAGCCGGGGCAGCAGGTCGGCCCAGGCCGTCGCGCCGCCCTCGGTCGTCTCCGGGGTGGGCAGCACCGCCAGCACCGGCACGTCGACGCCGTGCGCGGCGTACCGGCGGGCGGCGGCCACGCACCGCTCGGGTGAGCCGTGCAGGATCAGCGCGTCGACCACGTCGTCGGGCACCGCGGCGGCGGCTCCGCGCCGGTCCCCCGCCGCCCAGGCCCGCCACATCTCGCCGAGTGTCTCCTCCCGGCCCAGCCAGCGGTGGAAGGCGGCGTACGCGGGCACGGTGAGATAGCCGGTGATCAGGCGGCGGCCCAGCGCGCGGGCGTACGCGGCGTCCTCGGTGGGGCAGACGAAGATCCGGGCGGCGACCTGGAAGCCGGGGCGGCGCTGACCCAGCTCGGCGAGCGCGGTCGGCACGTCGTCGGCGGCGAGCCAGTTCAGGATCACCCCGTCGGCCTCGGCGGCGGCGAGCCGCAGCATGCCGGGGCGCAGCGCGGCCAGCAGCACCGGCGGTGGCACGGCCGGCGGGCGTTCCAGGGTGAACCGGCGGACCGTGAACGTGTCGTACGCCCCGTCGACGGTCTCGCCGCGCAGCGCCGCCCGCAGGAAACGCAGCACGTCCCGGGTCCGCCGGTACGGCTCGTCGAACGGCACCGCGTTCCAGTCCCGCACCAGCACCGGCGAGGACGCGCCGACGCCCAGCGCGAAGCGGCCCGGCGCGGCCTCGGCCAGCGCGGCGGCGCTCATCGCCAGCAGCGCCGGCCCTCGGGTGAAGACCGGGGTGATCGCGGTGCCGAGGCGCAGCCGGGGCGTCCAGGCGGCGGCGAGCGCGAGCGGGGTGAACGCGTCCGTCCCGGCCACCTCGGACGACCAGACGTCGGTGAACCCGGCCCGCTCCAGCGTCGCGTAGACCTCGGCGTGGTCGGTGAGCGGCACGCCGCCCAGTGGCACGGTCATGCCCCATCGGTTCGTCACCCGTCGATCGTGCCCGCCCGGCACCGCCGGAGCAAGATCGGGGGCGATCCGACCGATCCGCGCCGCCGCGGCCGGTGGGGGTGTTACGACTGCCGGGTGGACGCGATCGTGGACGGGGCACGGCGGTGAGGGTCGCCGAGCCCGCCGCGCTGCGCTCGGACGACGGCGACAGCGACCGGGCCACGTTCCTGGAGCTGTTCTTCGACCTGGTCTACGTGTTCGCGCTGACCCGGATCTCCGCACGCGCCTTCGAGGACCTGGCGCTGGAGGGCGGCAAGACCACCTGGGCGGCGGTGACCGGCGGCGGAAAGACGCTGCTGCTGCTGGTCGCGCTCTGGATGCTCTGGCAGGGCACCGCGTGGACCACCAGCCGCTACGACCCGTACCACCTGTGGTTGCAGGTCATCGTGATCACCGCCCTGGTGTCGGCGATGGTGATGGGGGTGGCGATCCCCCGCGCGTTCAGCGGGGCCGGCCTGGCGTTCGCCGTCGCCTACGTGGTGGCGAACGTCGGCCGTTCGGCGATCCTCCTGCTGGTGCTGCGCCGGATCCAGTACCGCCGGCTGAAGCTGCGGATGCTGATCACGTACGTCGTCTCCGGGGTGCTCTGGCTCGCCGGCGCGGTGCTGCCCACCAACCCCCGGGTGGTGCTCTGGTGCGCCGCGCTGGTGGTGGAGTATCTCGGCAACCGGTTCGGCTGGCCGGTGCCGGGGCTGGGCCGCTCGACCATCTCGCGCTGGGACATCCACGGCCGGCACCTGGCCGAGCGGTACCAGCAGATCTTTCTCGTGGCGATCGGTGAGACGATCCTGGTCGCCGGCCTGACGTTCACCCGCTCGCCGGGCGGCTGGCAGAGCATCGTCGCGTTCTCCGCCGCCCTGGCGACGTCCGTGCTGCTGTGGCGGATCTACGTGCAGCGGGCCGGGCAGATCCTCGGCGAGGCGGTGACCGGGGCCGAGCACCCGGCCACCATCGGCCGCTCCGCCGCCGACACCCACCTGGTCATGGTGGTCGGCGTGGTGGCCACCGCGATCGGCTACGAGCTGGCCGTCGAGCACCCCGGCGGGCACAACGAGCTGGCGTGGCTCGCCGTGGCGCTGGGCGGGCCGGCGTTGTTCCTGGCCGGCCGGGCCCGCTTCGAGTACGAGGTGTTCGGCCGGGTCTCCCCGTCCCGGCTGGTGGCGATCGCCGCGCTGCTGCTGCCCGTGCCGCTGCTGGTGCGCGTCCCGCTGCTGGTGGCGGCCGGGTACGCGGTCGTGGTGCTGGCGGCGGTGGCGGTGGCCGACCTCCGGCGTGCCTGGGGCCGACCGCCGGAGGCGCCCGCACCGCCGTTCTGACCGCGCCCGCACCGCCGTTCTGACCGCGCCCGCACCGCCGTTCTGACCGCGCCCGCACCGCCGTTCTGACCACGCCCGCACCGCTGTTCTGACCGCGCCCGCACCGCCGTCCGCCCGCGCCCGCACCGCCGTCCGCCCGCCCGCGTCGCCGGGCCGGCCGCGTCCGCCGCCTCCCGCCGGTGTGCGGACGCCATGCCCGCCGCCGGGCTACGATCCGCGCGTGACGTTCTCGCTCGTCGCCCGCTCCGCCGACGGGCACCTGCACGGCGTGGCCGTGGCCAGCCGGTTCCTCGCCGCCGGGGCGCTGGTGCCGGCCGCCGAGGCACGGGTCGGGGCGGTCGCCACCCAGGCGCACGCCAACCTCGCCTACCGGGCCCAGGCGCTCGCGCTGCTGCGCACCGGCGTCACCGCCGCCGACACGGTGGCCGGGCTGGTCGCCGCCGACCCGGGGCGGGACGACCGGCAGCTCGCCGTGGTCGGCGCCGCCGGGGCCGGGGCCACCTGGACCGGGCCACGCTGTCACCCCTGGGCGGGTGGCCAGGCCGGCGACGGCTGGGCCGCGCAGGGCAACATCCTGAGCGGCCCGCAGGTGATCGACGCGCTACGCGACGCCTGGCTCACCGGCGTCGATCTGCCGTTCCCGCAGCGGCTGCTCGCCGCGTTGACCGCCGGCGACCGGGCCGGCGGCGACCGGCGCGGCCGGCAGAGCGCCGCGTTGCTGGTGGTGCAGCGCCACGGCGGGTACGCCGGCACCGGCGACGAACTGGTGGACCTGCGGGTGGACGACCATCCGGACCCGGTCACCGAGCTGCGCCGCCTGCTCGGCCTGCACACCATGATCTTCGGTCGGCCCGACCCGGCCACGCTGCGCGACCTCACCGGGCCGCTCGCCGTCGAGGTGGCGGAGTTGCTCGCCGCCGCCGGGCACCCGGTCGGCCCGGCCGGCCTGGACGACGCGCTCGCCGCCTGGTCCGGCCTGGAGAACCTGGAGGAGCGCTTCGTGCCGGGCCGGATCGACCCGATCGTGCTGGACCACCTGCGGCGCGGCGCGGCCGACCGGTCGGGTGCCGACGGGACCGCCGGGCCGGCGCCCGCGACCGGCTGACCCCAGCCCACCCCGCGACCGGCCGACCGGCGTCAACGGGACCAGCCGACCGGCACCGACGGGACGGGCCGACCGGCGCCCACGGGACCGGCCGACCGGCGTCGGCGCTCGGGCGACCCGGCTCAGCCGCCGAAGGCGAGTCGACGGATGCCGGCCGCCGCCAGCGCCGCCCGCTCCGCGTCGGTCAGCGGCAGCCGGCCGGTGGCCTTGCGCAGCACCGTGAGCGCGTCCCAGCCGAGCCACTCCGGCACCGGTCGCCCGGCGGTGAGCACGTCGACCGTCACGGCCGCCGCGGTCGGGCCCGTCCAGGGCGGCCGGTCCAGCGCGTCGGCCAGGTCCAGGCCGTGGACCGCGACCTCCACCACGCGGGTACGCAGGAAATCGGTCACCGCCATCGCGTCACCGTGCCGGGTGCGGACCACCCGGTCGGGCGGCTCGGCGGCCACCGCCGCGTCCGTGGCCCGCCAGGCCCGGCCGAACTCCCGGGCCACGTCGGCCGCGCCGGGCAGTTCCCGGGCCGCCGCCCGGGCCCCGTCGATCCGGTCCCGGTCGACCGCGGGGGCGAACTTGGCCGCGTCGAAGTACCCGGCGGCGGTCACCTCGGCCCGGGGCGGTGCGGGCTCGGCCAGCATCCCGGCCAGCCGGCCGGCGCCGGTGCGTACGTGGGCCAGCAGGTCCCGGACCCGCCACGGCGGGCACGGGGTGGGCCGGTCCAGCGCCGCCTCGTCGAGCCCGCGCAGGACCCGTTCCAGCCGCTCGCACTCGTCGCGGAACGCGGCCCGTACCGGCTCCATCGGGCCGCGTCAGCCCTTCCAGCGGGGCACCAGCCGGTGCACCAGGGCGAGCACCAGCGCGGCCACCACGGCGATCGTGCCGGCGATACCGGCCGCGCTGCCCGCGTACCCGATGAACAGCGGACGGCGGCCGAGTTCCTCGACGGCGACCGTGGACCGGTCCACCAGCCAGGACAACGCCACCGCGGAGGCCAGCAGCGCCACCGCGCCGCCGACGCCGAGCACGGCGGCGGCCAGCCGGTGCGCGTCGCCGGGCTCCACCACGGCCTGTTCCCGCTGGAAGACCAGCAGCACCAGCCCGGCCACCGCGGCCCAGGCGCCGACCAGCAGGTACGCGGCGACCGCGTCGCTGGGCCGGTGCCAGCCGGCGGAGAGCGTGGCCACCCCGGCGGCGGCGGCGTAGCCGGCGCCGAGGAACGCGCCCGCGACCCGCAACTGCCGGGGCAGCACCAGGATCAGCGCGACCGCCACCGAGGCCGCGATCGTGGTGTGCCCGCTGGGCAGGCTGTTGCCGGCGGCGGCCCGCTCCGGGTCGACGCCGAACTCGGGTCGGGTGAGGACGTACTTGAGCACCTGGGTGGTGACGTTCGCGCCGGCGATCAACAGCGTGGCGGTGACGGCGAGCGCCTTGCGGCCCCGGATCAGCGCGATGAAGCCGATCACCGCGGTCGCGGCCAGCAGCGACACCACCGACATGGCGTTGAGGATGGTGTCCACCGGCCCGTCGACCCGGTCCTGGCCGATCTGGTTGCCGGTCAGGGCGACCGTGTCGAGCCACTGCCCCAGCTCGGTGTGCACGGCGAACCGCCACACCACCAGAAAGGCGGCCGTCTGGACCAAGGCCAGTACGACCAACCAGACCGCCGTCCAACCCCTCGCCGTCTCCCGCACCCGGACAACTTAGCGGTCGGGCCGGGGCGGCGCGCGGTGGAGGCCGGGCAAAAAATAGTGGAGAGGCCGCCACGGGGGGAGCGGCCTCTCCGACAAATACGTTACTCCGTCCGCGCCACGGATGTGATCCCGTGGGGCGCTGATTTTTCGGTGCCTTTTCGCGCCATGGGTCGCCCCGGGCGGAGTGGTGGGCCGGTCCGTCCGCTGCGTCGGCCGGACGGCCGGCCCACCCGGCCTGACCGTGGGCGTCAGGCCGTCCGCCGACCCGGCCGCTCCGTTCCCCCATCGGCCGGGTCGACCTCCTCCGTGGGCAGGGCCTCACCCGCCCACGGAGGAGTCGTCATCTCATCCCTGCGGGAAGTAGGTCCCGTAGTCGGCGTACGCCATGGCGACGTCCGCCTGCGCCCAGAACCGGTGGTAGTTGAAGACCGGCTCGGCGCCACCGTTCAGGTACGCCTGCACCTTCGGCCAGTCCGGGTCGTTCTTGTAGAAGGACCGGATGTCCAGGAAGCTCTTGCCGGCGGCGATCGCGTCACCGTTCGGCATCTTCCCGGTCCAGCCCGGCGGGACGTAGAGGCCCTGACCGTCGGTGGCGTTGTAGACGTCGTCGAAGCGCTTGTAGTCGCCGCGCTTCTCCGGCATCGAGACGCCCTTGGTGTCGGCGGCCGCCGAGAGCGCGTCCAGCAGGCCCTTGGCGGTGTTCTTCGCCGCGGTGTCGCCGGACTTGGCGGCGTACGCGATGAGCGTGCGGGCGTAGGCGGCGGCGACGCCGACGTCCTGCCCCTTGACCGTCACCTCGACGTGCAGGTTGGTGTTCGGCTGCGGGCTGCTCGGGTTCCAGTTGGCCGGCTGACCGGTCCACTTCAGGTCCGACGGGATGGACCAGTTGGCGCCCGTGGTGGTGTTGGCGATCGCCCACGGGACCCACTTGTCCAGCAGCGCCTTGGCCTTGGCGTTGCCGGTCTGCAGGTACAGCTCGGCGATGCGCTGCATCGACCAGGCCTGCATGCCGAACCACTGGTTCGACGGCGGGTCGTTGTAGACCGGGTCGACGTCGTAGAACATGCCGTAGAAGGTGGCGGTGCCGGCCGGCGGCTGGGCGTAGCTGCCGTCCCAGCTGTTGGTGGCGCCGCCGGCGATGCCGCCCTCGGCGGACTGGAGCCAGGTGTAGAACTCCAGCTGCCGTTCGAAGCTCTTGGTCCAGTCGGAGACCGCGGTGGACGACTTCGGCTTAAGCTCCGGCACGTTGGTCAGCGCCCAGGCTGCGAGCGGGTTCTGGTAGCCGAAGTGGTTGTGGCTGGAACCGATCCGCCACGACCAGTTCTGCGACGTGTCGTACGCGCCGCCCCAGGCGTAGTACCAGGACATCAGGTAGTGCGCCGAGTCACGGCCGCTGCCGGCCGGGCAGGTGGACGCGCCGACGCAGTTGCCGATCTTCTTGAAGTACTTGTCGAACATCGCGTACCGCAGGTAATCGCCCATCTTGGCGGCCTTGGCCACGGTGGCCGCCACGTCGGCCTCCTTGCCCTGCGCCTTGGCCCAGGTCAGGGCCCAGTACGCGGCCTGCACGGCACGCGCGTCGGCGTCCGGCGCGTTGGTGTACTTCCACTGCTTGGCCGGGGCGCCGCTGTCCTTGACGAACAGGTCGAGGTAGCCGTACTGGCCGCCGTGCTTGAACGTGTCGCAGGACGGCTGCGGCACGGTCTCCCACACCGACTCCTGGGTGCCCCGCTGGAACGTGTTGATGTAGGCCGGCTTGGTGGTGCCGTCGCCGCAGCGACCGAAGCCGTAGGTGTTGTCGACGTCCATCAGCCAGTGCATGCCGTAGATGTCGCCGGTGCCGTAGGTGGACTGGAGCTCCGAGCGCAGCGGGTCCTGTCCGACCGGGACGCTGGGCTGCAACGCCGAGGGGTACTGGCTGGGCAGGTTGTACTCGGCGGCGTACTGCGGGGTGCCCGCCGAGCCCGCCGTGGGCTGGTCGGCGTGCGACGGGATGATGTACTTCTCCATCACCGTCCACGAGTTGTTGAACGGGCTCCAGTTCTGGGTGACGCGGCCGTACTGCGCCTCCAGCCAGATCCAGAAGCTGAACGCCTCGGAGGTGGTCTCGTGCCCGTGGTCGGGCGCCTCCACGATCAGCGTCTCGACCGAGTGGTACGGCACGCCCTCGGGGCTGAAGTAGCCCGAGTTCTTGATCTTGCCGTACTGGTCGAGGAACTTCTTGATGTAGGCGTTGTCGCCACCCGGGGAGTCGTTGTCGATCTCGGTGGCGACCACCGAGACCCCCGCGACACCGGTCGCCGACGCGGCGATGGTGGCGGTGCCGCCGACCGTGTCGGCGTCCTCCGCCGCGGAGACGGTGGCGGTGACGCCGGTGCTCCAGTTGCTCGGGGTGAGCGTCAGCGAGGCCGGCGACACGGTGATGTCGCTGTCCCCGGTCACCGCGAGCGTCACCGGGACGTTGGCGGTGGGCGCCGCGCTGAGCGTGTACCGGACGCTGGCGCTGCCGCCCTCGTCGACGCTGACCGCCGACGGGGTGGCGACCAGCTTCGGCCCGGTGGCCGCGCCGACCGTGAACGACTTCTCCGCGATCGCGGTGCCGCCGGCGTTGTCGTACGCCTTGGCCTGCACGGTGTAGCTGCCGGCCGGCAGGCTCAGCAGGTCGTAGCCGTACGGGGCGGTGGTGTCGGTGTTGACCAGCAGGCCGTTGCGGTAGAACTCGACCTTGCTGATGGTGCCGTCGGCGTCGCTCGCGGTGGCGGTCAGCGGAACGTCCGCCGGCGCGGTGAACGGGCCCGCCGGCACACCGAGGGAGACCGACGGCGGCTGGTTGCTGGAGGCGCCGTTGCAGGCGACCCCGTTGAGCGTGAACGCGGTCGGCTTCGGGTTGCTGCCACTGAACGTGCCGTTGAAGCCGATGCTGGTGGACGCGCCGGTGGGCAGGCTGCCGTTCCACGACTCGTTGGTCGCGGTCACGTCGCTGCCGCTCTGGCTCCACTTGGCCGACCAGCCCTGCGTCACGCGCTGGCTGCTGTTCGGGAACGCGAACTTCAGCGACCAGATGTTCAGCGCGTCACCCAGGTTCTTGATGGTGACGGTGGCGGTGAACCCGGTGCTCCACTCGCTGGTCGCGTAGGTCACGTCGCAGGCGGGAGCGGCCTGGGCGGCGCTCGCGGGCAGGGTCACCCCGCCGATGGCGAGGGCGGTGGCGGCGAGCATCGCCGTGCGGCGACGTCTGGCCATGAGTCTCATGTGGGCGGTGTCTCCTCGGACCGGGCCGGGGCCGGGGCCCCGGCGGGGCGCCTCCACGCGTCGACGGGCGTACGCGGGGGGACGGAGGCGTCCGGAAAGGTGGTCGTCCCGGTCGTGCCGGGAATCGGGGCGCCGCACCGGATGTCCGGGTGCCCTCGGCGGCCCGCGCTCGCGGGAGTTGGCTCCTCGTCGCGTGACGAGAGTGTGCCATGGAAGCGCTCCCACCACAATGTCCAGGGCAGATACCCACGTCCATGTTTCGATCTCGTTTAGGGGCTTTCACAAAGCCGTGACGGGCGTTACAGTCGCAGCATCGCCGATGGGAGCGCTTCCATCGACGGACATGTAAGTTACTGAGTCGCCGGGGACACCCGTGCCCGGCGTACCGGCCCAGTGGCCGGCGGCGAACCAGCCCGGACGCCGCCGCCGGCCCTCACCCGCCAAACGGAGGGAGGTGGAACCAGAGCCACTCGCGTGGCCCGGCTCCCGCGCGACACGCACGACGGACGCCAATTCCCAATCGTGCGTGTGTGCATCTCGGTGGGGACGGGGGTTGCCCTCCCCCGTCCCCACACTAAACCCCCGTTGTCGACGGCAAAAGAGGCCGACGGGACAGGCGTGACACGCCACCCGGACGGCCTTTCTCGCTATCTGCCCCACTCTCGCCGCTCGCCCCAGCCCCCGAGCGACACCCGCCCACCCCATTCCGGCCGCCCGCCGGCCGCGCCGCCGCCCGCGCCGCGACCGCCGGATTCGAGGCCGGCCGCCTCCGGCCTATGCTGGGAGCGCTCCCGGCCCCGGGCGGCCCGTCACTTCGAGGAGAAGCCTCATGTCGTTACTCACCCGACGGCGCCTGCTCCGCCGCGCCGCCCTGTCCGCGAGCGCCGCCGGCGCGGTCCGGACCGGGCTCGCCGGTGCCACCGCGACCGGGGTCGCCGCCACCACCGCCCTCGGCGGCTGCGACAGCCCACCCGAGCGGCGCACCGACTCGGAGCCGGACCGCGGGCTGCGCTTCCCGCCCAACTTCGGCTGGGGCGCGGCGACCTCCGCGTACCAGATCGAGGGGGCCGCCAAGGAGGACGGGCGGGGTGAGTCCGTCTGGGACACCTTCAGCCGCACCCCGGGACGCACCCGCAACGGCGACACCGGCGACGTCGCGGCCGACCACTACCACCGGTACGCCCAGGACCTCGACCTGATGCGCGACCTGGGGCTGCGCAGCTACCGGTTCTCCATCTCCTGGCCGCGCATCCAGGCCGACGGCTCCGGCCGCCCGAACCAGCGTGGCCTCGACTTCTACCGCCGGATCGTGGACGGTCTGCACGAGCGCGGCATCGCGCCGATGGCCACGCTGTTCCACTGGGACCTCCCCCAGGCGCTCCAGGACGACGGCGGCTGGGAGAACCGCGACACCGCCGAGCGCTTCGCCGACTACGCCGACGCGGTGTTCCGCGCGCTCGGCGAGCGGGTGCCCGTCTGGCTGACCATCAACGAGCCGAAGACCGTGGTGCAGAACGGCTACCTCACCGGCCACCACGCCCCCGGCCACCGCGACCCGGCGGCGGCGTATCTGGTCGCCCACCACCTCCAGCTCGCCCACGGCCTCGCCGTGCAGGCGCTGCGCGCCTCCGGCGTGCCCGGACGCATCGGCCCCGCGCTCAACCTGCACCCCTGCTACCCGGCCGACGAGACCGCCGAGTCGGCCGCCGCGACCCGGCTCTACGACGGCTACGAGAACCGCCTCTACCTCGACTCCGTCTTCAAGGGCGAGTACCCGGGGGACGTGCTGGCCGACCTGGGGGCGGGCAGCCGGATGGTCCGGGGCATCCGGGACGGCGACCTGAAGATCATCTCCAGCCCGGTGGACCTGCTCGCGGTGCAGTACTACACCCCGATCTACGTCACCGGTAGCGGCGACACGATCCAGAAGTGGCCCACCTCCGAGGCCGGTTGGCAGCAGATCTACCCCGAGGGCCTGTACGACACGCTGACCCGGGTCACCCGCGACTACGGCCGGGTGCCGATCACCATCACCGAGAACGGCCTGCCCTGCCCGGACGCTCCCGGCCCGGACGGCACCATCGACGACGCCGGCCGGGTCGCCTTCCTGCGCGACCACTTCGCCGCCGCCCACCGGGCCATCCGGGACGGGGTGCCGCTGGAGAGCTACCACGTCTGGTCGCTGATGGACAACTTCGAGTGGAACGAGGGGTACGAGGAGCGCTGGGGCCTGATCTACGTGGACTACCCGACCCAGCGGCGGGTGTTCAAGCGCAGCGCCCACTGGTACCGCGACGTGATCCGCCGCAACGGGCTCTAGGCGGGCGTGGCCCGGCCGGCGACCTCGCCGGTCGGGCGCCCGGCCGGCGCGGCAGCGCCTGGTTCGGCTCAGCGCGGCAGCGCCTGGTTCGGCTCAGCGCGGCAGCGCCTGTTGCAGCTCGGCCCGCAGCGCCGGGGTGAGCATCTCGCCGGCCTGCTTGGCCAGCCGCGCCATCTCGTAGCCGACCACACCGATGTCGGCGTCACCGCCGGCCAGCGTGGCCAGGATCGAACCGTCCCGGATCTGCATCACCAGGAAGTAGCCGCGACCCATCTCGACCACCGTCTGCTTGACGATGTCACCGTCGAACATCTGGGCCGCGCCCGCGGTGATGCTCATCAGGCCCGAGGTAACCGCGGCGAGCTTGTCCGCGTGGTCCCGCGGCAGGTGCGCGGAGATCGCCACCAGCAGCCCGTCGGAGGACACCACCACGGCGTGCGCCACACCCGGAACCCGCTCGGCGAACGCGTTCACCAACCAACTCAGGTCCCGTGCCTCCTGGCTCAACGTCGTCACTGTCGTCGTCCCCCTTCGTCACGCGGCAGGTACATCTCGGTCGTCTCCTCGGCCTCGGCCCGGCGCACCCCGCCGTAGAAGCGGGACAGCATACCGCCGACCGCCTCCGGGTCCGGCTCGTGCCGTACCGCCGCGCGGTCCGGCCCGGCCGGCGAGGAGACCGCGGCGAGCTGGGCCATCGGCACGCGTACCGGCAGGCCGCGCTCGTTGGTCCCCCCGGTGACCGGCGTCCGGGCCGGCGCCGGCGTCACACCGAGCACCGACGACGTCGGTCCCTGGCGGGTGAACCAGCCGCCGCCGGCCGCCGCCCCGACGGCCGGGGCCAGCACGTCCTCGGCCCGGCCGGGCACCGGCCGGGGTCGCGGGGCCACGCGGGGCGCGCCGGCGGGCGCACCCGCCGGCGCGGCGGCGGGCGCCGGCTCCGCCACGTCGCCGAGCGGCCGGCCGGTCAACGGCGACACCGGCAACGCCGGCTGTGACGGCTGGCCCGGCTGTGACGACTGGCCCGGCTGTGACGACTGGCCCGGCTGCGGCGACTGGCCCGGCTGCGGCGACGGACCCGGCTGCGGCCGGAGCAGCGGCGACACCGGGTGCCGACCGGCCACCGGCAACTCGGCGGTCGCCGCGCCGAGCGACCGGGACGCCGCGGCGGCCTGGCCGGTCAGCATCCGCGCCGGCACCGGCGGGTCCAGCCCCGGCGCGGGCGCCTCGGCCAACAGGACGCCCGGGATCCGGACCTGGGTCACCAGGCCCTCCCGGCCGGCGCGCAACCGCACCCGAACCCCGTGCCGGGCGCCGAGGTGGCTCACCACGAACAGGCCCATCCGCTCGGAGGCGGACACGTCGGCCGCCGGCGGCGCGGCCAGCACCGCGTTCGCCTCGGCCAGCGCGGCCTGGCTCATGCCGAGCCCCTGGTCCACGATCTCCACCAACGCGCCCGGTCCGTCCGGCCCGACCACGACCCGCACCGCCGTGTCCGGCCGGGAGAACGCGGTGGCGTTCTCCAGCAGCTCCGCGAACAGGTGCACCAGGTCACCCACGGCGTGCCCGACCACGTGCAGGCCGGCCCGGTTCTCGTGGCGCACCCGCTGGTACTGCTCGATCTCGGCGCTCGCCGCCAGCAGCACCGCGCCGAGCCCCACCGGGCGGTTCCACCGCCGGGTCGACTCGGAGCCGGCGAGCACCAGCAGGCTCTCGTCGTTGCGGCGCATGCGGGCGGCGAGGTGGTCCAGCTTGAACAGGTTCTCCAACTGATCCGGGTCGCTCTCCTCACGCTCCAGGTCGTCCAGCAGCTCCAACTGCCGCTCGACGAGCACCTGACTGCGCCGGGCCAGGTTGACGAACATGGCGTTCACGTTGCGGCGCATCATCGCCTGCTCGACCGCGACGTCCACCGCGCTGCGGTGCACCGCCACGAACGCCTCCGCCAGCTCGCCCAGCTCGTCCTGGGAGTCGATCACCGCCGGCGGCACGTCGATGCGGTTCACCGGACGGTCCACCACCCGTAGCCGCTCCAGCGTCATCGGCAGCTCCACCTGCGCGATGCGCAACGCCTGGCCGCGCAACTGGCGCATGGCCCGGGCCACTGACCGGCCCACCAGCAGGGAAATGAGCACGGCGACCAGGAGCACCGCGACGATGCCGCCGGCCACCAGCAGCGTCTCGCGCAACTGCCGGGCGCTCGCGTCGTCGGCCCGGCCCACCGCGTCGTCGACGATCTCGCTCTCCAACTGGCGGAACAGCTCCTGCCGCTGCTCGGTGGCCGCCCACCACTGCGGCGCGGACAGCAGCGCCGGCGTCGCCTCGCCGGTGGGCAGCGTCCGCTCCTCCAGCCGGGTGGCCGTGACGAAGGCCGGATCGACCGACGTCCGGTCGTAGCGGCGGATCTGGTCGGCGGTCGCCGCCACCCGGAACGCGCCCAACGCGGTGAGCTGCTGGGCCCGCAGGTCGCTGAGCGTCACCTGGGCGTCCGGCTCGTACCGGCCGGCGCGTGCGGCAGCGTACAGCTCGGCGCGGATCCGCGAGGACAGCTCCTTGACCCGGGCCAGCTGCACGTACCGCAGCACCGCCTCGGTCAGCGCCCGCTCCCCGTCCCCCGGCGACGGTTCGGCCAGCAGGTTGAGCAGCGCCGCGACGGCCCGGTGGTAGTTGCCGAGCACGGTGTCGCCGGAGAGCACCGCGGGCGGCACCGCGGCCCGGATGTTCACCACCTGGTCGTACGCCTCCAGCGCCTCCGCGTAGGAGACCCGCCAGGCGGCGTCCGCGTCGGCCAGCGGCTCGGCCGCGGTCCGCAACTCGTCCACCGCCCGGTCGGTGGCCTCCTGCAACGGCCGCAGCGCGGCGACCGCGGCGTCCCGGTCGGCGCCGGTGCCGGAGCGGCGCAACGCGGCCAGCTCACCGGCGGAGCGGTCCCGCTCCTGCTGGAGCCGGTCGACCACGGCGGTGATCTGCCGGCCGATGCCGACCTGCTCGGCGAAGTCGCTCAACGTCGTGGTCTGCCCCACCAGCCCCCGGGTCTGCACGCCGGCCAGCACCAGGAACGCCACCGAGGGGATCACCAGCACCGTGGCGAGCTTGGTGCTCAGCCGCCAGTCCCGCAGCCGGAACCCGGAGCGCCGCCGGTGCGGCGGTGGGGCCGCGCCGCGAACCGGGTCGGGACCTGCGCCCACGCTTGCCTCCTCGTCCGACTCCACCACGCCGGGGAGCGGGATCCATCCAACCAGGCCGGCGGGCGGTGTCAACGCCCGCCCGGGCGGCATGAGCAGGACGGTCAGCGCGTCGGCGCGGCGCCCGGGTCGTCGGCGTCCGGCCGGCCGACACCGCCGACGCCGCCGATCCGGGCCGCCTCCGCGACCCGCCCCAGGGCCACCAGCGCGGCACCGGTCGCCCCGATCTCCGGGTTGCGCTGCCACCGCACCGTACGCGGGACGAGCGCCTCGGCGAAGGCCGCCCGCCACCACGGCGAGGCGGTCAGCGCCCCGCCGCCGAGCACCACCTCCATCGGGTCGGCGACACCGGCCTCCAGCAGCACGAGGTCGTCGGCGACGAGCCGGCACAGCCCGCCCATCAGGCCGGCGAGGAGGTCGACAGCGGTGGTGCCGAAGCTCAACCCGCCCAACTCGCCCGACCCGGCCGGCGCCGTGCCCGGCGGCCGGTCGCCGCCGAAGCGGGGATTGACCCGCAGCGACCGGGCGTCGCCGGCACGGCCCAGCGCGGCCTCCAACTCGTCGCCCTCCGGCAGCCGCAACTCGCGGCTCGCCCAGGCGAACAGGTTCCCGCCGCTGGAGTACGCCGCCCCGGTCACCACGTGGTCGTGGTCGACCCGGTACCGCCAGAGCTGGTCCGGCAGCGGCGGCAGTTCCGCGCCGGCCGGCACGGCCTGGATCACCCGGACCGCGGCGGACGTGCCGACGGTGATCGCGGCGCGGGACTCGTCCACGCAGCCGGAGCCCACGTTGGACGCCGCGCCGTCGCCTACCGGCGCGGCCCACCGCGCCTCGGCCAGTTGCGGCCAGCGCCGCGCGTGCTCCGGGTTCAACCGGCCGTGCCAGCCCGCCGGGGCCAGCGGCGGCAGCCGGTCCGGGCGTACGCCGGCCAGCGCGCACGCCTCCGCGTCCCAGTCCAGGCGGCGCAGGTCGAGCAGGCCGGTGCCGGAGGCCAGCGACATCGACATGGGCGCGTCGTCGAGCAGCGCGCCGAGGGCGTACTCGGCCAGGCCGACGAAGCGCGGGGACACGTCGCCCGCGCGTTCCCGCAGCCACGGCAGTCGCACCGACCAGTAGCAGCGGTGCCACCAGGTGCCGGTGCGCCGATGGTAGTCGTCCGGGTCGGCCGGGCCGGCGACCCCGACGGGCGGCGTCGGCCGGGTGTCCAGCCAGGTCAGCACCGGACCCGACGGGGTGCCGTCGGCGGCCAGCGGCAGCACCGAGTGCCACTGCGCGGACGTCGCCACCAGCCCGACCTCCCGCAGGTGCCCGCCGGCGGCCAACTCGTCGAGGCACTCCACCAGGCAGGCCAGGTAGCCGGCGGCGTCCAGCGTCCCGGTGCCGTCGTCGCCGGCGGCCAGGCGCACCTTGCGACGGGCCAGCGCGCCCGGACGCGGTTCCGCGTCCGCGTCCAGCACCAGCCCGCGTACCGACGAGGTGCCCAGGTCCAGAGCGAGAATGTCCATCGCCGGTCAACCTACCCGGCGCCGCCGACGACTCCGATCGGGTTCCCCGCCCCGGGCGCGCATGGCGGGGCCGATCGCGGGTAGGCCGAAGGACGACCGGTGGTCCGGACGGGTTCGAGAGCCCCCGTCCGGCCACCGGTCACCCGCGTGCCGGGCCGGTCAGCCGGCCATGCCCCGCTTCAGCGCGGCCCCCATCAGCACGGCCCGCTTGGCGGTGAGCGCGGTGGCGGCCAACGCGACGTGGTCCGGGGCGACCTCACCGTTGTTGCTGGTGTGCGACGCGCCGTACGGGTTGCCGGCGACGAACTGGCTCTGGTCGGTGTAGCCGGGCGTCACCACGACGCCGCCCCAGTGGTAGAAGACGGTGTAGAGCGAGAGCAGCGTCGCCTCCTGACCGCCGTGCGAGGTCGCGGTCGAGGTGAAGCCGGTGTAGACCTTGTCGGCCAGCGCGCCGTTGGCCCACAGCGGTCCGGTGGTGTCGATGAACTGCTTGAGCTGGGCGGCGATCATGCCGTACCGGGTGGGCGAGCCCATGATCACGACGTCGGCCCAGGACAGGTCGTCCGGCTCGGCCTCCATCACGTCCTGGGTCTCCAGCCGGTGCGCCTGCCAGCCCGAGTTCGACCGGATCGCCTCGTCCGGCGCCAGCTCACGCACCTTGCGCAGGCGCACCTCGGCGCCGGCCTCCTCGGCCGCCTCGACCGCCGCCCGGGCCATCTGGTAGGTGATGCCGGTCGCGCTGTAGTAGATCACCGCGACCTTGACCTGGCCATCCATCAGAGCTTCTCCTTCGCGAGTTCGCCGGTGAGCTTCGGCGACTACCCGTTGTTTGCCACGTCAAACGTCGGGCGTGCCATGCTCGACCGGTGGAGATCCGTACCGCGACGGCAGCCGACTGGCCGCTGATCTGGCCGTTCCTGCACGACATCGTGGCCGCCGGGGAGACGTACACCTGGCCGCGTGACGTCACCGAGGAGCAGGCCCGCCGGCAGTGGATGGCGACGCCGCCCGGGCGGACCCTGGTCGCGGTCGACCCGGACGGCACGGTGCTCGGCACCGCCCGGCTGGCGCCGAACCAGGCCGGCCCGGGCGACCACGTGGCCAACGCCGGATTCATGGTCGCCCCCGCCGCCGCGGGCCGCGGCGTCGGCCGGGCGCTCGCCGCACACGTGCTGGACGCGGCCCGCGCGGACGGCTACCGGGCCATGCAGTTCAACGCCGTGGTGGCCAGCAACACCCGCGCGGTACGGCTGTGGCGGTCGCTGGGCTTCGACGTGGTGGGGGGGGGGGGGGGGGGGGGGGGGCGGCGGGGGGCGCGGGGCCGGCCCCGCCCCCCCCCCCCCCCCCCCCCCCCCCCCCGACGGGTACGTCGACCTGTTGGTGATGCACCGCCGGCTGGACTGACCACGGCTCAAGATTTGCGCAAGTTCGGCGGGCAACCGCTCTCCCGGCCGGCCGCGCCGGGGATCCTGGTCAGACCGGCGCCGGCCGACCGCCGCCCCGCGCCGGGAACCTGAACGGGGGATCGCGCTCCGTCGGCAACGACGCCGGCGCAGCGCGATCAGGGGTGCCCTGGTCAGCGCCGGCGCAGCCGGGTGCGGCTGAGGACCAGGTCCGCCGCGGCGGTGAACGATTCGACGGGTGACGTCACCCGGAGCTGGTAGAGCAGCGCCTCCGGCGAGTTCGTCCGGGTCTTCGCGAGATAGCCGTACTCGTCCACCACCTCGCTGTCGGCGCACTCGGCGAACGCGACGCAGGCGGCGATGCTCAGCACCTGGGAGGCGGGATCGTGCTGCGACGTCACCCAGACGAACACCCCGGCCTCCGGGTCGTCGACGCCCGGCAGGAACTCACTGAGGCTCAGCAGCGCACCGGCGCGCCACTCGGGAATCTCGAGAAAGAAGTCGATGTCGGCGCCGAGGCCGGCGGGTTCGGCGACGCGGTCCAGGGCGTCCGCCGGCAGTGGCGCCCCGGGCCCGCCGCGGCGGCGCTCCGCGGACGCCTCGACGACGCGGACGGGCGGCGGGGCGTCCGGCTGGCCGAGCAGGTCGGCCAGCCGGACGCTGGTGAGATCGACGGCCTCGTGGAGGGTGAACGGACGGTTCACCCGTAGGTGCCACTCGATCGCCATGTCGCAAACCCTAGCTACAGGACCCGGCGAGGCAGTGGATCCAGCCGGTGGCGGTCTTGATGTAGACCTCCTTCACGATGCCCTGCCGGGTGATGTCCCTGATCGCCGGCCCACCGTCGATGAAGCTCTGCAACCGGGCATGGTCGAGGTTGTTCGCCCGGACGTAGACGATCGCGTCGCGGTAGTTCGCGTTGCGCAGCTGGGACTCGGCCTTCGACAGGTGCTTGAGCACCGCGCTCGGGCTGACGCTGTCGGTGGCCTTCAGGCTGGTCGGTACGCCGTCCAGCCAGCCGTCGATGCCGGGGGTGTCCCGCACCGGCTGCCCCACGAACTCCTTGCCGCCGACGTGGTCGCCCAGCTCGTGCGCCTGGGCGATCTCCACGTCGTTCATCTTGCCGGTGTTGGTGACCTTGCAGGCGCTGGTGTTGTGCACCAGCGCCGACGTCCGACCGACGCCGACGTAGTAGGTGTGCAGCTCGGCGACGGTCAGGTTGTGCACCCGCGTCGTCACCGTACGGCGACTCACCTGCTCGACCTGCACCGACGTGCCCGCCGCGGTGCGCAGCCACTGGCCCCGGTGCAGCTCACCGGCGGGCACCCAGGCGTTGCGCGCGGGCACCCAGAAGGGGTGGTTCTCGGTCGCGGTGACCGTCGCGGTCGCCCGGCCGGCGGCCCCGTCGACGTCCAACCGGACGCGGACGAGGTTCTTCTCCCCCTCGCTCTGGATGGTCCGGGTGATCTCCCTCGCCCCGGTCACCCGCCCGACCGGGTCGGTGGCCAGCACCCGGTCACCGATCCGCAGCTTCTCGATCGGTTTCCGGCTGCCGTCGGCCAGCAGCACCGGCGTGCCGGGCAGGAAACTGCTCGCCTTCTTGCACGCCTTGCTGCCGAACTGGTACAGCTCACGCAGCAGGTCCACGCCGCGTTTGCCGCCGCCGATCCAGCCGACCACCGGAATCATCCCGGCGAGCGACAGCAGCGCGTCCTCCGTGTCGCCTTCGAGATAGGCGATGAGCGCGTCCACCGCGTCGCACGGCTCCCCCACCACGGGGATGAACCCGCAGATCGTCAGCACGAGCTGCCCGACGAGCTTGCCCTCCTCGGCGTCCTTCTGGTCGAAGTACTTGACCACGCCCTCGCAGAGCGGACCGTGGCCCCACTGGATCGTGCACCAGTTGTCCTCGCGTTCGAGCGCGCCGAGCAACGGGTTGTGGCACATCCGGTTCAGGTGCATGTAGAGGTTGCACTCGACGCTGCCCGGGTCCGTCTGACCGGCCGTACGCCGGGCCTCGGCCTCCTGACGTTGCAGCGCCACCACGGCCTGGAACGCCTCGGTCGCCGCCTGCCGCGCCTCGGCCGCGCTCCGGCCGGCCTCCTCGGCCGACGCCTTCGCCCGCGCCGCGGACTGCTGCGCCGCCGCGGCGTAGTTGGCCGCGCGCCGCTCCGACACGGTGGCCGCCGCCGCGGACTGCTGCGCGGCCTGCGCGTCGCTGCGGGCCCGGGCCGCCGCGGCCTGGGCGGTCGCCGCCGACTGCGCGGCGGCGGCAGCGGACTGCTGGGCCGCCAGCGCGGACTGCTGCGCCTGGTCGGCGTAGCCCTGCGCCGCCGCGGCCGACAGCTCCGCCTGCCGGGCGTACTCCGCCGCCTCGGCCGCCGCCGACCGGGCCCGGGCCGCGGCCTCGGCCGCCCGGGCCGCGTCGACCCGCGCGGTGGCCGCGTTACGCGCCGCGTCGGCGACGAGCGCCCGGACCTTGGCCACGTGCGCCGTCGTCTCCTCGTCCCGGAGACGGGCCTTGTACTGGCCGGCGTCGATGAAGTGCCGGAGCGCCGCCCGGGGGCCGGAGAGCGCGATGGTCGCCGCGGCCTTCACCTCCGGACCACCCGCGGTCATGATCTGACCGACCCGGATCCGGTCGTCCTGCTCCGCCGCGTCGTAGCGGCCGGACCGGAGGAACTCGTGCCGGTCCTGGTCGGTCCCGTTCAGCGCGGCCTCGGCGGCCGTCTTCATGGTGGACCCGCCGGTGGTGATCAACTGACCGATCAGGATGCGGTCGTCGTCGGCCTTGCCCGGGTACGCCCGGGTGCGGAGGAACTCGCGCACCTGCGCGTCGTCACCGGCCAGCGCGGCCACCGCGGCGGTCTTCGCCGCCGGCTTCGTCGCGGTGTCCGCGAGGTGGCCGACCACCGCCCGGTCGTCCTGGCCGGCGGCCAGCGGCAGCTCGGTCGTCAGGAACGCCCGGACGTCCAGCTCCGAACCGGTGAGCGCGCGCTCGGCGGCGGCCCGGGTCCAGGTCCCCCCGGTGGCCAGCAGCCGGACGGCGACCCGGCGGCCGTTGGTCAGCACCACGTCGGCCGGCGCGTTCGGCGCGGTGGCCTCGGCCAGCCAGCGGCGGGTCTCCTCGTCCCGCTGGGTCTCCTGCGCCTCGTCCCAGGCCGCCTGCGCCAGGCGGGTCTCCTCCTCCTTGCGCTCGACCTCGGCGGCCATCACCCCCTCGGCCGTCATGGCCGCCAGTCGCTCGACGTCCGCCTGACGGGCCGCCGCCTCGACGTCCCGTGCCTGGTTGGCGTAACTCTCCGCGTCCTCCGCGGCCTTCATCGCGTTGACCGCGTGCTGCGTGGCCATCTTCGCCGCGTAGGCCGCCTCCCCGGCGTGCGCGGCGGCGTCCTCGGCCGCCGCGGCGGCATTGTCCGCGTGGGTGGCCGCCGCCCGCGCGGCGGTCGTCGCCTGGCCGGCGGCGGTCGCCGCGCGCCGCGCCTCGGCGCTGGCCGCGTTCGCCGCCCGCTGGGACTCCTCCGCCTTGGCGCGGGCCCGGGCAGCCGCCTCCCGCGCCCGCGCCGCCTCGGCGGCGGACACGTTCGACTGACCGGCCGCCTGCTCGGCCGCGTCGGCCGCCAGCTTCGCGTTGGCCGCCGCGCTCGCCGCCGCGGTGCCGGCGTTGCCGGCGGCGACGGAGGCACGCTGGGACGCCTCGGACGCGTCCGCCGCCTTCCGCGCCTGCTTCGCCGCGTCCCGGGCGATCCGGGCGGCGTCGCGGGCCTGCTGTGCCTTGGTGGCGTCCCCCGCCGCCTTCGAGGCCGCCGTGTTGGCGCGGGAGGCGGCGTTCCCGGCGAGCGCCGCCGCCTGCGCGGCACGGGCGGCGGACGCCGAGGCGACCTTCGCCGCGGAACTCGCGGCGTTCGCGGCGCCGATCGCGCGTTGCGCCGCCGCGGCGGCACGTCCGGCGGCGGACGCGGCACGCGCAGCCGCCGCCGCCGCGTCCTCCGCGGAGTCCTTCGCCGCCGCGGTCTCGGCCGCGGCGCGCTGCGCGGCCTCCTTCGCCAGCCGGGCGGACTCCACCGCACGGTCGGCCGCCTGCTCGGCCTGGAGCGTCTCCTGCGCGGCGAGCCGGCCGGCCTCCTGGGACAGGTCGGCGAGCTGGGTGACGGTGAGCATCTCCTGGTCACGCGCGCGGGCCACGTGCTGCCCGTACAGCAGGAACTCCCGGATGTCCTCGGCCGTGCCGTTCAGCGCGGCCTGCGCGCCGGCCCTGACGTAGGGACCACCGCCGGTGAGGATCTGCCCGATCCGGATCCGGTCGTCGATCTCCCGGGCCTCGTACTGGCCGGTGCGGAGGAACTCGGTGATCGCGTCGTCGGTGCTGTTCAGCGCCGCCTGCCCGGCGCGCTTCACCTCGTTCCCACCGGCGTTGATCACCTGCCCGAGGCGGATGCGCTCGTCGACCGCGAACGCGGCCTCCCATCCGCCGTTGAGGAACGCCCGGCGGTCCTCGACGGAACCGCTCAGCGCGGCCACCGCCGCCTGCTTCATCGTCGGGCCGCCCAGGCCCGCGTACTCCTCGACCCGGACCAGGTCGTCCTGCTGGCGGGCGGTGAAGTAGCCCTCGTCGAGGAAGTCGGCGACCGCGTCGTCGTCCCCGACGAGCGCCTCCGCCGCCGCTCGCTCCACACTGGCGCCGCCCGACTTGAGCAGCAGAAGCGCCCGGAGCCGGAGTTCACCCGGCTCGGTCTCGTCCGCCGCGTACGACGGGCCGGGCACGACGAGAAACGCGGCGAGCAGCGTCAGGACGAGGCCGAACGCCAGCCCTGCCCGCCTTCGCACCGCACTCGTCCGCCGGAAACCACTGGGTCTTGCCGACACGGTCCCTCCCCTGGAACTGACGCGTCAGAGCAGCGAGCACACGTCGCTGCGGATGCCGAAAAGGAGGGAGCCGACCTCGGCGTGCGAGGTCGGCTCCCGGTGCTGCGTCAGTTGGCGGTGGGAAAGCGAAGCTCGAGGAGCGTCGCCGTGCCCCGGGCCTGTCCCTCGCCGACGGGCTGCCACTCGCCCGGGTCGACCTGCTCGGTCTCGACCACGGTCGGGTCGTCCTTGACTTCGACCTTCGCGTCGACCGTGTTGGTCGAGTCACCCCGGACGAAGTACACCATGGGGATCTCCATGGTGAGGTAACCGCTGGCGCCCTTCGCCTTGAAGCAGAAGTTCTTGCCGGCGGGCAGGTTGAAATCGTTGCTCTGCACCAGGATCAGGTCGGCCGGCGGGTTGTTGGGCGTCGCGCCGCAGTCGGCCAGCACGATGTGCCCGTCGCCCTTCAGCAGCTTGATCCCCCGCTGGGTGAGCACCTGCGCGGCGCCCGGGTAGGTGAAGTCCTCCTCCAGGGAGGGCTGGGTGTCGACCGCGGCCGACGAGGACTGTTGCAGGGCCACAACGGCCAGACCGAGTGAGAGCGTTGCCGCGACGGCACCCGCCTTGAACGTGCGAGACGACACTCGCCATACCCCCGTATCACGTGGAAACAAGAACGGCGAGGCGACGACAGGTCGCCGCATCACCGAGTGTCACCGCCAGCACACCTGGTGCCGTCGGCGGCGGTGCCATCATTCCACAGGCCGATCAATGTGTGGGGGCACCTCCGGCGGGGGTCCGGCGTCCTAAGCTGACCGTCCACCTGTCGACGGGAGGCCCGCCGTGACCGTACGCCTCACCCGCGCCGAGGCGCTCGCGCTGCGGATGACCGGCCTGCTGCTGCGCCCGCACCCGGTCGCCCGGCCGGAGCGGGTGGCCGACGTGGTCGAGTGGTTCGGCGCCATGCAGGCCCAGGACGCGGCCAGCGGACTGTGGTCGCTCGGCGTACGCCTGCCCGGCCGCACCCGGGACGACGTCCACGCGGCGCTGGAGCGGCGGGAGGCGTTGCGCACCTGGCCGATGCGCGGCACGGTGCACCTGGTGCCGGCGCGGGACGCGCACTGGATGCTGGCGGTGACCGGCGTCCGCGCCCTGGCCGCCTCGGCGGCCCGGTGGCGGCAGCTCGGGCTGACGCTCGCCGACGGGGACCACGCCGGCGACGTGCTCGGCGCGGCGCTGGGTGGGGGCGGCCGGCTCACCCGCACCGAGTGCCTGGCCGCGTTGCGCGCCGCCGGGCTGGACACCACCGGTCAGCGCGGCTACCACCTGCTCTGGTACGCGAGCCAGCGCGGCATCACCTGCATCGCCCCGCACGTCGGCACCGAGCAGACGTTCGTGCTGCTCGACGAGTGGGTGCCCGACCCGCACCGCCCGGAGCGCGACGAGGCGCTGGCGTTGCTGGCCCACCGTTACGTACGCGGCCACGGCCCGGTGACCCGGCACGAGCTGGCCCGGTGGAGCGGCCTGACCGTCACCGACGCGACCCGGGCCGTGGCGCTGGCCGGCGACCTTCTCGCCCCGGTCGAGGTCGACGGGGAGCCCGCCGTGGTCGACGCCGCGCTGCTCGACACCCCCCGTGACCCGGTCGACGACCTGCACACGCTGCCCGGCTTCGACGAGTACCTGCTGGGCTACCGGGACCGTTCGCTGATGCTCGACCCGGCACACGCCGCCGCCGTGGTGCCGGGCAACAACGGCATGTTCCAGTCCACCGTGGTGCGCGGCGGGCGGGTGGTCGGCACCTGGCGGCGGACGTTGGGGGCGACCACGGTGACCGTGACGGTGCGGCAGCTCGTCCCGTTCGACGCCGAACTGCGCGCCCGGGTGGACGCGGCCCTGGGCCGCTACGCCCGCTTCCTCGGGCTGGCGCTGCGTCACTCCTGGTGACGCCGCGCGGTAGGGGCCACCCGCCGTGCCCGACCGGCACGCGTACTCCCGGAGACGGCGCGGGGGCCGACGGCGCCCGCCGCCGGCCCCCGCAGCGGAGCGCTCAGTCGGCGAGCGCGCCGGCCGCCCGCCCCTCGTGCAGCGTCAGGTTGCGCCCGCTGCCCGGGTCGAACAGGTGGATCTTCTCCAGGTTGAACCACACCCGGCGGGACTCGCCCTCCCGCGCCGGCGACTCCGCCGACAACCGGGTGACCAGGCTGGAACCCGCGCCGGCGAAGTCGGCGGCGCCGGCGTCCGCGGCCAGCTCCTCCAGCTCGGCGGCGGTGGCCCGCTCCCCCTCCACGGTGAAGTAGACGTACTTGTCCGAGCCCATCGACTCGACGATGTCGACAGGCGCCTCGAACTCCAGGCCCCGGCGACGGGTCTCGTCGTCGATCAACGCGGCGTCCTCGAAGTGCTCCGGCCGGATGCCGAGGATCAGCTCGCGGGGCGCGTCACCGGCCTCCAGCTCGCGGCGGACCCGCTCGCCGATCGGCACGTCGCCCAGCGCGGTCCGCAGCTTCCCGTCCTCCACCGCGGCGTGCACGAAGTTCATCGACGGTGAGCCGATGAACCCGGCGACGAAGAGGTTGCGCGGGTGGTCGTACAGCTCCTGCGGCGGGCCGACCTGCTGCACCGCGCCGCCCCGCATGATGACCACCCGGTCGCCGAGCGTCATCGCCTCGGTCTGGTCGTGGGTCACGTAGACGGTGGTGGTGCCGAGCTGCTTCTGCAACCGGGACACCACGGTGCGCATCTGCACCCGGAGCTTGGCGTCCAGGTTGGACAACGGCTCGTCCATCAGGAACGCCTTGGGCTGGCGCACGATCGCCCGGCCCATAGCCACCCGCTGCCGCTGGCCGCCGGAGAGGTTGGCCGGCTTGCGGTCCAGCAGCGCGGTCAGCTCCAGCACCTTGGCGGCCTCGTCGACCTTCTGGTTGATGGTCTCCTTGTCCAGCTTCGCCAGGCGCAGCGGGAAGGCCATGTTCTCCCGGACCGTCATGTTCGGGTAGAGCGCGTACGACTGGAAGACCATGGCGATGTCCCGGTCCCGGGGCGCCTTGTCGTTGACCCGTTCGCCGCCGATGCGCAGCTCACCGTCGCTGATGTCCTCCAGCCCGGCGATCATGTTCAGGGTGGTGGACTTCCCGCAGCCGGACGGGCCGACCAGGATGACGAACTCGCCGTCGGCGATCTCCAGGTCGACGTCCCGCACCGCGGTGGTCCCGTCCGGGAACCGCTTGCTCACCTTGTCCAGCACGATGTCAGCCATTGTTGTCACCTATCCCTTGACTGCGCCGGAGGTCAGGCCGGAGACGATGCGGCGCTGGAAGAAGAGCACGAACAGGATGATCGGTACGGTGATCACCACGGCGGCGGCGCAGATCGCTCCGGTGGGGTCCTCGAACTGCGACTCGCCGGTGAAGAACTGGAGGGCCACCGGGACCGTGCGGGACCGCTCGGTCGAGGTGAGCGTGATCGCGAACAGGAAGTCGTTCCAGCAGAAGATGAAGACCAGGATGGCCGTGGTGAACACGCCCGGCGCGGCCAGCGGGGCGATCACCCGCCGGAACGCCTGCCCCTGGGTGGCGCCGTCCATCTTCGCCGCCTTCTCCAGGTCCCACGGGATCTGCTTGAAGAACGCCGACAGCGTGTAGATCGCCAGCGGCAGCGCGAACGTGATGTACGGCAGGATCAGGCCGGGCCAGGTGTCGAAGAGGCCGAGCTGCCGCTCGATCTCGAACAGCGGCGACACCAGCGACACCTGCGGGAACATCGCGATCAGCAGGGAGACCCCGACCAGCAGCTTCTTGCCCGGGAAGTCCAGCCGGGAGATCGCGTACGCGGCCATCGTGCCGAGCACCACCGCGATCGCGGTGGCGATCAGCGCGATGCCGATCGAGTTGACCAGGGCCCGGACGAACTGGTCGGTGTCGAAGATCGTCCGGTAGTTGTCGAGCGTCCACTCCCGCGGCCAGAAGTTGCCGTCCGTGAGCGTGCCCGGGGTCTTGAACGACAGCGAGGCGATCCAGAGCACCGGCACCAGCGCGAAGACGACGACCACGACGTCCAGCACGCCCCAGCGCAGCTTCGCCCGCGTGGTGGTTTCCACGGCCATGTCAGCGCCTCTCCCCATCGTCGCTGCCGGGAGCAGCGGTGCCGAACAGCTTCACGAAGACGAACGCGATGATCGCCACGGTGATGAAGATCAGCACCGACATCGTGGAGCCGATGCCGAGGTTCAGGCCCCGGATCAGGTTGTTGTAGGCCAGCATCGACACCGACGAGGTCTCGTTGCCGCCGTTGGTGAGCACGAAGATGTTGTCGAAGACCCGGAACGCGTCGAGCGTGCGGAACAGCAGCGCGACCAGGATCGCCGGCTTCATCACCGGCAGCATCACCTTGGTGAACCGCTGCCACGCCGTCGCGCCGTCGGTGGAGGCCGCCTTGAGCAGGTCCTCCGGCACCAGCGCCAGCCCGGCCATCAGCAGCAGCGCCATGAACGGGGTGGTCTTCCAGATCTCCGCCAGCATGATGATCGCCAGCGAGCTGGCCCGCTCGGTGAGCGGCGCGCTGCCGTCGAACAGGTTCGCCAGGTAGCCGGTGCCCGGCGTCCAGGCGTACCGCCAGGAGAACGCCGCGACCACCGTGACGATGCCGTACGGGATCAGCGCCGCGGTACGGACGATGCCCCGGCCGACAAGCGTCCGGTGCATGATCATCGCCAGGCCCATGCCGAGCACCAGCTCGATCGCCACGGTGACCACCGTGATCAGCATGGTCACCCCGAACGCGGTCCACCAGAAGTCGTTCGTCAGCACGGTGACGTAGTTCTCCAGCCCGACGAACTGGCGCTCGTCGGGGAACCGCAGGTCGTAGCGCTGCAACGACAGCCAGATCGAGTACAGGATCGGATACGCGGTGACCAGCACCATGACCAGCGCGGCCGGCGCGCACAGCAGCCAGCCGAGGCGACGCTCGGCCCGCTTGTTGTCGCTCAGCGGAGCCCGGCCGCCACGGCGGGCCCGCTGGGCGGGCACCGCGGCGTGCCTGGCGGCCGGCTGCTCCGCCTCGGCGGCGGCCTCCGCGCCGGCCGGAGTGGCGTTCACGCTCATGGCAGCACACCCTTCGACTCCAGCGCGTCGGCGATCGCCTTGCGCAACTCGTCCGCGGTCCGCTCGGGGTTGATCCCCGAGGGCGGCGACAGGATGGCCGACATCACCGTGGAGATGCTCTGGTACGCCGGGGTCAGCGGTCGCACCGCCGGCTCCTTCAGCTCCTCCAGGATGGTCTCCTTCATCGGGTACGCCTCGGCCATCTCCGGGTCGTCGTAGACCGCCTCGATGGTCGGGGGCACGCCGTCGTTGACCGCGGAGAACTTCTGGTGCTCCGCGTTGCGGATGCACCGGGCCGCCTCGAACGACTCGGTCGGGTGCTTCGAGTACCTGCTCACCGCCAGGTTGACCCCGCCGATGGTGACCTTGCTCGGGGTGTTCGCGTCGATGCCGGGCACCCGCGCCCACTTGACGTCCTTGGCCAGCTCCGGGTTGGCCTCCTGCATCGCCGGATACACGAACGGCCAGTTGACCTGGAACGCGCCGCCGCCGGACTGGAACTCCAGCCGGACCGGGTCCTCGACCGCGTTGCTGAACGACGGCGAGGTCACGCCCGACGTGGCGAACGTCTTGAGCTGCTCCAGCGCGCGTACGGTGCCGGCGTCCATGACCGCCTTCTTGCCGTCGTCGCTGAGGATCTTGCCGCCGGCGCTCTCGGCGAGCGTGTTGTAGAGCACCACCAGGCCCTCGTACTGGGCGCCCATGGTGAGCACCCGGTAGGGCTTGTTCTGCTCCTTGAGCTGCTGGGCCGCCGAGATCATCTCGTCCCAGGTCTTCGGCGGCTGCGACACCAGGTCGGCGCGGTACCAGAGCAGTTGCACGTTGGTGTTCTTCGGCGCGGCGAAGAGCTTGTCCTCGTACTTGGCGGTGTCCAGCGGGCCGGCGAGCGTGCCCTGCTCCACCTCGGCCTTGTCCTGGCCGGTCCACTCCCGGATCCAGTCCGCGCTGGCGAACTCCTGCGTCCAGGTGACGTCCAGGCCGAGCACGTCCATGCCGCTGTCCTGCGCCGCGAGCCGTCGCACCATCTGCACCCGCTGCTCGTCGGCCTCGCGCGGCAGCACCCGGTAGCTGATCCGGTAGCGCCCCTGGGCCTGCGCGTTGCAGTCGTCGACCACCTTCTGGAGGTTCTGCTCCGGCGGGTAGTACAGGTTGATCGTCGGCGGGCCACCGTCGCCGCCGGACCCGCAGGCGGCCAGCGGGGCCACCAACGCGAGCGCGGCGGCCGCCGCCGCCGCGCGTCCGGCCGGCCGCCGTGCGGCCGTGTCGGGGACTGTCGTCATCACCCTCCCCCTCTCTTCGGCGAGAGCCGGGGAGGTCACCCGTGCCCCGGCGCACGGCGAGACGGTCGAGGCACCGGCCCTGCGCCCGACGCCCCGGGCGTTTCGTGCCGCAGAACGTGCCCGACCTGCGACGAAGCGAAACATCACGGTCACGTGACGGTGACCGCCGCGCTGCGCGCCGACCCGTCCGCCCCTAGGTTGGGGGGATGGACGCCACCTTCTTCTTCGACCCGGTCTGCCCGTGGACCTGGCGCACCTCCCGCTGGCTCGTCGCCGTCGCCCAGGCCCGCGGGCTGACCGTCGAGTGGCGGGCGTTCAGCCTGGCCATCCTCAACGACGGGCGGATCGCCCCCGAGTACGCCGAGGCGATGGCCGCCTCCGGCCGCGTGCTGCGGCTGGTGGAGGCGCTGCGGGCGCAGGGCCGGCACGAGGACGCCGGGCGTCTCTACACCGAGCTGGGGGCACGCAGCCACGACGCCGGGGACCCGCTCGGCGACCGGACCGTCGCGGCGGCGGTGGAGGCGGCCGGCGTGACGGACGCGGCGCCCGCACTGGACGAGGAGCGCTGGGACGAGGCGGTCCGCGAGTCGCACGCGCTGGCGTACGGCTCGGCCGGCCCGGACATCGGCTCGCCGGTGCTCATGGTGCCGGACGCCGGCCGGGGCATCCACGGGCCGATCATCACCGAGGTCCCGGGCACCGAGGACGCGCTGGTCATCTGGGACTCGATGCTGCCGCTGCTACGCCTGGACACGTTCCACGAGCTGAAGCGCGCCCGCCGCTGACCATCGGCGTTTTACGCGTTGTACGCTGCTGTCGTGATGGAGCGTGAGTACGCCTGGACCGAGACCGGCAAGGCGAGCGCCAGCCGCCACGACGTCTCGGAGCAGGAGGCGATCGAGGCGCTCTACTCACCGCAACGCATCGAGAACCACATCGGGAGTCTGCTGCTCGCCGTCGCCGGCCTGGCAGACACCGCTCGGGTGATCATGGTGCTCTGCGAGCGGTTCGGGAAGGTCAACAGCTACGGGATCCTGGCCGTACGGCTTGCCACGCCCGATGAGGTCAAGCAGTGGATGGAGGGAACGCGATGAGCGCTGGCCGTGATCCGCGGGCGATGAGCCGCGAGGAGTTGGTCGCCTACTTCGACCGGGGCGGCGACATCTCCGAGTTGCTGCGGGACGCGACCCGGGGGCCCGACCTCGGGCCGACGCCCGCGCCGGAGAGCGTCCCGATGGTGGTGACCGGAGTCAGGCTTCCCTCGACGATCGTCCGGCAGCTCGACGAACTCGCCGGCAACGACAAGGGCGGCCGATCCGGCCTCATCCGCCGGGCGATCGACGAGTACCTGGCCCGACACGCCGGCGAGGCGGCCTGAGCCCGTCCCGCCGGGTGAGCGGCGAGACTACCGGGCGGGACAGGGGTGGACTAGCGTTTTCCTCACTCCGTGGCCCCGCGTGTCGCCGCCGCTGTCGACCCGCCGCCGGCTGTCCCCCACAGCCTGCTCGATCGGTGGGTTCTCCCGGGAACCGCCGCCCCCGTGCGTGCCGGTTGGGCAGGATTCGCCCCGAGGAGGTGCCGTCGTGCAGGACACCCGCGCTCTCGCCCTGTCGTTCGAGGTGAGCGGCCTGCCCCCGGTCAAGACCGAGGCCCTGTCCATCTTCGCCGCCGGACACCGGCAGGCGACGAGGGTCCGCACCCTGCTCCAGGCCGCCTGCACGGCGGCCCAGCGCACCGGGTGGACCCCGCTCGCCGGGCCGGTCGAGGTGGACCTGACCCTGCGCTGCCCGCCCGGGCACCGGACCTCCGACGCCAGCACCCTGCTCGGCGGTGTGTGCGCGGTGCTCCAGGACAAGAGGCGGGTGTCCACCATCGGCCTCGCCCACCTCGGGGTGCTGGTCGACGTCGCGCTCTGGTCCGACGACCGGCAGATCCGCCGGCTGTCGTACGCCGAGGAGCCGGCGGAGGACTTCTCGTACCTGGTCCGGGTGGCGGCCGTACCGACGATGGTTTGACCGACGGACGCGGTGGGGTACCGCGGACGCCGACGAAGGGAGCGCCGATGTCGGAGCCACATGTCACGCTCGACCCGAGCGGGCTCGATCCGGTGCAGCAGAAGCTGCGCGGCCCGTTGGAGGATCAGCTGACCTCGGCCCTGCAGGCGGCCACCGAACGGATCCGCGCCGGCTACGCGGGCGAGCCCGTGGAGGACGTCTGCCGGCGGCTGCTCGACGAGACCCGGTCCGGCCTGCACCCCGACATCGCGGCCGGGTTCCAGCCGGACATGGACGAGTTCTGCCGGGTGGCGGTGGCGATCGTCCGGGGCGAGGCAGGCTGAGCCCGGCCCGCGCCGCCCCGACCCGGGCGGCGCGGCCGGTGGTCAGCCGCGCCGGACGTCGACGGAGACGACGTGGGCGCCGTCCGGGCGGGTGGACTCGCCCAACCGCACCGGCACCCGCGCGCCGTCCGGGAGACGCAGGCCGAGCCCGAAGCTCAGGTGCCCCTCGAAGTCGCCGGCCGCGGCCCAGCCGAGCAGCGTCGGGTAGCCGACCGCGGCCGGCGGCACGTCGGCGGTCCGGCCGCCCCGCGCGTCGTGTGCCTGCGCCGGGAAGAACCGTACCGACAGGTAGCTCGTGCCGGGCAACTCGACCGGGGCGCCGCGGCCCTCGGTCACCACCTGCGGCACGTACCCGACCCGGTAGGACGGGACGGGCCCGCGGAACGCGAACGTGATCCGGCTGAACCCCTCGGCGGGGTGGTCGCCGACCCGCACCGACACCAGCACGGCCAGCGACGCGCCGGGCGCCGCGGTGACCGGCGCCCGCACCGGGTGGGTGACCCGGGCGGACGTGCCGGGCACCCCCCAGCCCCAGGTCACCCGCCAGGGACCGGCGGTCCCGTCGTCGGTCGAGGTCGGTCGGGTGGCGGCCGGGGGCGGTGCGGCGGCCGTCGTGGCGGCCGGGGCCGACGTGCTGGCCGGGGCGGTGGTCGGGGCGGTGGTCGGGGGCGCCGGGGACGCGCCGTCGTGGCCGGTCGTCGTGCAGGCCGCCGCGAGCAGCACGACCAGGCCGGCGAGCAGCGGTACGCGCTGGAGAGTCATGGTTCAGTGTCGCTCCGTGACCGGTCGCCGCACCAGGGGTGTGCCGCAGCGGCCCGGACGGGTCAGGACCGGGTCCGCAACTCCCCGGCCCTGACCCCGGTCGTCCGGAAGTGGTACGGCGCACGCCGCGGGAACACGGCGGGCGCGGCACGACGCCCACGCCGGGCTCCAGACGGCGAGCCGCTCTGCCCGCACTCAGCTCCACGGTGCTCTTACCACCGGACTCCGGTGCGCCCCCGACTCACCCCGACGAGGCGTGGACGCCGGCTCAGGTTAGGCGCGTCCGCGCAGGTCGAACAAGCGTCGACCGGGGCGACCGGCTGTGATTGATGTCTATGTCGAAACGCGGCATGTCGACGTAACGGGGTCAGCCGGGCCGACGCTGTTCGTCTTCGAGACGCTGGTCGCGCTCGGCCCCGCGGACCGGCGCGGACCGGGCCGCCGCCGCGCCGGCGATGAGCGCCAACCCGCCGACGTGCAGCGCGCGTACGCCGGCCGGCCCCGGCACGGTGGCCGCCGGCAACCCGGGCAGCGACAGCGCCCCCAGACCAGTGACCGTCAGGGCGACCCGCCAGAACACCAGCGGGTTCGCCGCCGGGGCGGGTGGGGGTTCGCCGCCGAAGATCTCGCCGTCGCGGGCCGCGCGGATCGCCAGCGCCACCACCAGCAGTCCGCCGCCGCCACTGGCGACCACGTCCGCGAACTGGAACCAGTACAGCCCGGTCAGGCCGTGGAAGTCGGCGATGCCGAGCAGCCGCGGCAGTCGCTCGCTGTGGCTGACCCGGTCCCACCCCACGTGACTGAACGCGCCGATCAGCGCGGAGCAGACCGTGACCTGCCACGGGTGCCGTACACCGGCCAGCCCGACGTACCGGGGCCAGCCGAACAGCCGGGGCGCGGGCAGGTGCACGGCGATGCCGGCGACCACCCGGCGGGCGATCCAGGCGTACCCGAGGGCGACCGGCAGGCACCACCAGAGCAGGCCGCCGAGCGTGTGGGTGCGCGTCCCGAGGTCGAACCGGGTGCCGGTGAACAGATAGCCGACGTCCGGCGCGACCGCGCCGGTGGCCAACGCCACCCCGTCGAACCAGCGCGGTCGCCACAGCTTCAGCGGCAGCACCGGCGCCAGGTGCGACGGGAACGTGAGCGGCACGTTCCGGACGTTACCGGCCGGCTCAGAAGTGCCGGGCCAGGTCGGGAAAGGCGGCGAGTCGGATCACCCGGGGGTCGGACGGGTCCAGCTCCTCGTGCTCCAGCACCCAGGTGTTCTCGTTCGGGATGAAGACCGCGTTCATGCCGGCGGCCCGCGCGGGCAGGATGTCCGAGCGCGGCGAGTTGCCGATCATCCAGGCGACCGCCGGGTCGAACGCGTGCTCGCGGGCCAGCCAACGGTAGGTGGCGACGTCCTTCTCCGGCACGATGTGCGCCGCCCGGAAGTGGTGCAGCAGCCCACAGGCGTCGAGCTTGCGCTGCTGCTCCTCGCGCTCGCCCTTGGTGAGCAGCAGCAACTCGTGGCGGGTGGCGAGGTCGTCGAGCGTCTCCGCCACGCCCGGCATCAGCTCGACCTGGTGGCCGACCAGCGCGGCGGCGAGCTGCTCGATCTCGCGGCGTTCCCGTTCGGTGGCGGGGCGCTCCCGTAGCTTCTCCAGGCACTCGCCGAGACTGCGCAGGAAGACCTTGCTGCCGTAGCCGTGCGCCACCGCGTTGGCCCGTTCCACGTCGTCGAGCACGGCCCGGAGCTGCGCCCGGTCCAGCGTCGGGTGGTCCAACCAGGTGAGGAAGTCCTCGATCACGCGCTCGAACAGGACGTTGTTCTCCCAGAGCGTGTCGTCGGCGTCGAAGACCAGCACCGATCGCATCGCACCTCCCCGTCGCGGCCCCGCACACCGTACTACTGAAAGGCCGGGGCCCCCGCCTTACCGCCGGACGGACCGCGCGGACCGGCCGATCGTCGACCGGCGCGGAGCGGCTGCCCGACTGTGGATCGCCTGGTCCGGCGGGATGCTTCGGCCATGACTCCCGCACCCGTCCCACCCCCTCCGCAGCGGGTCCGGCACCGGCGACGCACCGCCGTCGTCGTGGCGGCCACGCTCGCCGCCGGCGGCGCGCTGCCGACGGCTCCGGCCCTCGCCGTCAACGCGACGCACACCACCGTGGTCAGCGCCCGGCCGGCGGCCTGGACGCCGCACGCGCTCGACGGCACCGTGTACCGGATCCTCCAGATCGGCGACCGGGTCTACCTGGCCGGCTCGTTCACCAAGGTGCGCAACGCGAACACCACCGCGCAGCTCGCGATGCCCCGGCTGGTGGCGTTCCACGCCGACACCGGCCGGATCGACACCACGTTCAAACCGGTGGTCAACGGCACGGTCAAGGCGCTCGCCGCCTCGGCGGACGGCCGCTCGCTCTATCTCGGCGGCGCGTTCACCACGGTCAACGGCGTGGCCGCGCCGCGGGTGGCCCGGATCGACGCGGCCACCGGCGCGCGCGTCGCCGGGTTCGCCCCGGCCGCGCTCAACAACCAGGTCAACGACATGCGGCTGGTCGGCAACCGGCTGCTCGTGGGCGGCGCGTTCCAGACCGTGGGCGGGGTGACCCGGCGCGGCCTGGCCGCCCTGAACGCGACCACCGGCGCCGCCGACGCCTCGGTCGACCTGCGGCTGGACGGCGCGCGGGTCACCTCCTCCGGGGCCACCTCGCCGGTCAAGGTGGAGGCGCTGGACGTCTCCGCCGACGGCGGCCGGCTGGTCTTCGCCGGCAACTTCAGCACCGTGTCCGGGGCGGCACGGCACCAGCTCGCGGTGGCCGACCTGAGCGCCACCGGCGCCACGCTCTCCGGCTGGGCCACCACGCGCTACCAGCCGCAGTGCGCCAAGACGATGCCGGCCTACCTGCGCGGGGTGGACATCTCGCCGGACGGGACCTGGTTCGCGGTGGTCACCACCGGCGGCCCGTTCCCCGGCACGCTCTGCGACACCGCGGCGCGTTTCGAGTTCGGCGCCGCCACCGCCGGCAAGCAGCCGACCTGGGCCAACTACACCGGCGGCGACACGCTGCTGTCGGTGGCGGTGACCGGCGCGGCGGTCTACGTCGGCGGCCACCAGCGCTGGCTGGACAACCCGTCGGGGCGCAACTCCGCCGGCCCCGGCGCGGTGTCCCGGCCCGGCGTCGGGGCGATCCACCCGACCACCGGCAAGGCGCTGGCGTGGAACCCGACCAAGGACCGCGGGGTCGGCACCGCCGAGCTGTACGCCACCGACCGCGGCCTGTGGGTCGGCAGCGACACGGTGACCGTGGCCGGCGAGTACCACGCCCGGGTGGCGTTCTTCCCGCTGGCCTGACCGGGCCGGGACAACGGCGCGGGCTCAGCGACGCAGCGTGAGGATCAGGTCGGCGACCAGTGCCGTCCACCCGGTCTGGTGCCACGCGCCGAGCCCCGCGCCGTTGTCGCCGTGGAAGTACTCCGGGAAGCAGATCAGGTCCCGCCAGTCCGGGTGGGTCTGGAAGAGCTGTGCCGCGCCGTAGATCGGTCGCCGCCCCCACCCGTCCCGGGTGAACAGCGAGATCAGCCGTGCCGACAGGTCGTCGGCGATCTCGTCAAGCGTCCGCTTGACCCCCGACCGGGTCGGATACTCGATCTGGAGGTCGTCGCCGAAGAACGCGGCGTGGTCGCGCAACGCGGTGATCAGCAGGAAGTTGGTCGGCATCCAGATCGGGCCGCGCCAGTTCGAGTTGCCGCCGAACAGGCCGCTGGTCGACTCGGCCGGCTCGTAGCCGACGCTGAACTCCTGCCCGCCGAGCGTGACCGTGAACGGCTTGTCCAGGTGGGCGCGGGACAGCGTGCGCAGGCCGTACTCGGAGAGGAACTCGTCGGTGTCGAGCATCCGGGCCAGCAGCCGCACCATCTGCTCCGGGCCGACCATGGACAGCAGCCGCTGCTGGGTGCCGTCCGGGCCGAGCCGGCGGGCGCCGATCACGTCCGCGTACTCGGGGCGGTTGGTCAGGAACCAGCGCAGCCGGGCGCCCAGCTCGGGCAGGCGGCGCATGGTGCGCGTGGTGAGCCGGGTGACCGCGGCCAGCGGCAGCAGCCCGACCACCGAGCGGACCTTCAGCGGCACCTGCGTGCCGTCGGCCAGCCGCAGCACGTCGTAGAAGAACGCGTCCTCGGCGTCCCAGAGCCCCTGGGAGTACGCCGCCGCGGCGATGTACGCGAAGTGCTCGAAGAACTTCGTCGCGGTGTCCACGTACGCGCGGTCGTGCTCGGCCAGCACGATGGCGATGTCGAGCAGGTTGAGCGCGTACATGGCCATCCAGCCGGTGCCGTCGGACTGCTCCAGCGTGCCGGCCACCGGCAGCGCGGCCGAGCGGTCGAACGGGCCGACGTTGTCCAGCCCGAGGAAACCGCCCTCGAACACGTTGTTGCCGCCGGTGTCCTTGCGGTTGACCCACCAGGTGAAGTTGAGCAGCAGCTTCTGCATCACCCGGGCGAGGAAGTCGTGGTCCCGACCGCCGTCGATCTCGAAGACCTTCAACGCGGCCCAGGCGTGCACCGGCGGGTTCACGTCACCGAACGCCCACTCGTACGCCGGGATCTGCCCGTTCGGGTGCAGGTACCACTCGCGGAGCAGGAGCAGGATCTGCTCCTTGGCGAACCCGGGGTCGACGCGGGCGAGGGTGACGCAGTGGAAGGCCAGGTCCCAGGCCGCGTACCAGGGATATTCCCACGGGTCCGGCATGGAGAACACGTCGAAGCTGGTCATGTGCCACCAGGCGCTGTTGCGCCCGTGCCGCCGGCCGGCCGGCGGCGGCGCCGAGCCCGGATCGCCCTCCAGCCACCGCTTGACGTCGAAGTGGTAGAACTGCTTGCCCCACATCAGCCCGGCGATGGCCTGGCGGGCGACAAGCGCCTCGTCGGCGGTGGCCGCGGCCGGGATCAGGCTGTCGAAGAACCGGTTCGCCTCGGCGCGGCGGGCCCAGAGCACGGTGTCGAACCCGTCGCCGAGGTCGGCCGGGGCGGGCGGGGCGCCCGCCGGGGGCGGCGCGGTGCGGGTCAGCCGCAGCCGGATCCGCCGCTGCCCGCCGGCCGGCACGTCCAGCACGTAGTGCAGCGCGCCCTTGGTGCCGACCCGCTCCGGGTTGACGGTGGCGGCGCCGGCCACCACGTGGTCGTTGATCCCGTCCTTCGGGTACGCCGACCGCCCGGGCAGCCCCCACAGCCGCTCGGCGTTGGTCTCGTTGTCACACAGCAGCGGCGTCGGCTCGCCGTCGCCCTCCAGCAGCACCTGACCGAGCACCCAGTGCTCGCCGATCAGCCGGGAACCGGTGCCGCGCAGCTCGGGGACCCGGTCGGCGCCGGGCAGGCCCCACGCCCAGGTGTTGCGGAACCAGAGCGTGGGCAGCACGTGCAGGGTGGCGTCCTCGTCGCCCCGGTTGGCCACGGTGACCAGGATGCACATGTCGGTCGGGGACGCCTTGGCGTAGTCGACGGTCACCGCCCAGTACCTGTCGTCGTCGAAGATGCCGGTGTCCACCAACTCGTACTCGGTGTCGTCCCGGCCGCGCAGCGCGTTCACCGCGACCAGCTCGTCGTACGGGAAGGCGGCCTGCGGGTAGTGGTACCGCCAGCGCATCCAGGAGTGCGTCGGCGTGCTGTCGAGATACCACCAGTAGTCCTTGGCGTCCTCGCCGTGGTTGCCGCCGTCGCCGCCGAGGCCGAACATCCGTTCCTTGAGGATCGGGTCGCGTCCGTTCCACAGCGCCAGCGCGAAGCAGAACGTCTGCCGGTCGTCGCAGACGCCCGCCATGCCGTCCTCGTTCCACCGGTAGGCTCGGGACCGCGCATGATCGTGGGGAAAGTAGTCCCAGGCCGTGCCGTGCTCGCTGTAGTCCTCCCGTACCGTCCCCCACGCCCGTTCGGACAGATAGGGGCCCCATGCGCGCCAGTCCTGCTCCCCGGCATCGGCCTGGGCGAGCCGGTGCCGCTCGGGGTCGGGGGTCGCGGAGGTCGGGCGGTCGGTGATCACCCGCACATCTTCGACGCCGCCGGAGTACTTCTCCACAGCGGCCATTGTCGTCGTGGCCTGTCACACCTCGCTGCCGGTGGAGGAAAGTTGATCGACATCCGTTTCGGCCCGCAGCTCTGCGGGACGCTGTCCGCCTCCGCCGAGCGGGAATGGCTGGTCACGGACGGGCGCGGCGGCTACGCCACGGGCACCGTGGCCGGGCTGCGCACCCGGCGGTACCACGGTTTGCTGGTGGTGCCCGGCGAGACACCGGCGTCCCGCAAAGTGGGACTCGTGAGCCTCGACCCGGCGGTGACGCTGCCGTCCGGTCGCCAGGTCCGGCTCGGCGCGCACGAGTGGACCTCCGGCGTGGTCGACCCGCGCGGCTTCGAGTCGCTGGAACGCTTCGACCTCACCGACGGGGTGCCGCGCTGGCGGTGGCGCATCGGCGACGTGGTGATCGAGCGGGAAGTCGCCATGACGTACGGCCGGTCCTGCGTCGCCGTGGTCCACCGGCTGGTCTCCGGCGGCCCGGTCCGGCTGGACCTGGCCGCGGCCTGCACCTGGCGGGACGCGCACGGCGAGCGACGGGCCGACGGTCCCGCCCCCCGGCTGGAGCCGGTGGCCGGCGGCGCGGTGGTCGACGGCGCGTTCCGGCTCGCCGGGCCGGACTGGACCCCGGAGGGCCAGTGGTGGCTCGGCGTCCACCACCGGGCGGAGGCCGCCCGCGGCCTGAATCCCGACGAGGATCTGTGGTACGCGGGCCGGTTCTCCGGCGCGCTCGACGAGCCCGGCGCGACGGTGACGGTGCTGGCCTGGGCGGACGACCTGGCCGAGGAGCCGCCACCGGCGACCGCCGTCGTCGAGGCGGCCCGGCGGCGCAGCCGGGCGGTGGTGGCCGCCGCGAAGCCCGCCGACGCGGTCGAGGCGACGCTGGCGCTGGCCGCCGACGCGTTCGTGGTCCGCACCGCCACCGGCCCCGACGTGGTGGCCGGCTACCCCTGGTTCGGCGCCTGGTCGCGGGACACGATGATCTCCTACGAGGGGTTGTTCCTCTGCGCCAACCGGGCCGACGAGGGCCGGGAGCTGCTGCGCGCGTACGCGGGCACGCTGAGCGAGGGCATGTTGGCGAACACCGCCGACACCGGCCGGGTCGAGCACAACACGGTCGACGCCACGCTCTGGTTCCTGCACGCGGTGAGCCGGCACGTCACGGTCACCGGCGACACCGACCTCGGCGACGAGTTGCTGCCCGCGCTGCACGGCGTGGTCGAGGCACACGTCGCCGGCACCCGCTACGGCATCGGCGTCGACCCCGCCGACGGGCTGCTCGCCCAGGGCGGCCCGCCGGACGTGGCGCTGACCTGGATGGACGCCCGCGTGTACGGGGTGCCGGTGACGCCGCGTACCGGCAAACCGGTCGAGGTGAACGCGCTGTGGATCAACGGGCTGGCCGGGCTCGCCGAGTTGACCGAGCTGGCCGGCCGGGACGCCGGCGCGCTGTGGACGCTGCACTCCCGGGCCACCACGTCGTTCCGCGACCGGTTCCCCGCGCCGGCCGGTTGGCTGCACGACGTGGTGGACGCGCCGGCGCCCGCGTACCCGCTCGGCGGCGCCCCGCACCACGACGACGACCTGCTGCGCCCCAACCAGCTCCTCGCCTGGTCGTTGCCGTTCGCGCCACTGGAGCCGGACGAGGCCACGCTGCGCCGGATCACCGAGGCGTTGTTCACCCCGCTCGGGCCGCGCAGTCTCGCCCCCGACTCCCCCGGCTTCACCCACCGGCACCGGGGCGGCCCGGCCGAGCGGGACGCCGGCTACCACCAGGGCACGGTCTGGCCGTGGTTGACCGGGCCGCTGCTCGACGCGTACCGGAAGGCGGGCCTGCCCACCGCGGACCTGCTGGTCGGGCTGGAGGGGCACCTGGTCGAGGACGGCCTGGGCTCGGTGAGCGAGACCGCCGACGGCACGGCCCCGCACACCGCCACCGGCTGCCCGTTCCAGGCCTGGTCGGTGGCGGAGCTGCTGCGCGCGCGGCGGATGCGCCGGTAACGCGTTACAGACCGGCAACCGGCGCGTCTCCGCCGGTTAGCGACCCCTGGGCAGGATGGGCCGCGACCCCGCCGGCGCCCGCGCCGACGGTCCGGGGACGTCCACAACTCCAAGGGGGCCGCGTGTCAGCTGACGCCGAAGTGATCGACATCCAGCCCGCCCGGCGCCTGCGGGTGCTGCTGCTCTCCTGGGAGTACCCGCCGGTGCTCGTCGGTGGCCTCGGCCGCCACGTGCACGCGCTCTCCGTCGCCCTGGCCGCCGCCGGGCACGAGGTCACCGTGGTCACCCGGCACGCCGAGGGCGCGCCCCTGGAGGAGTACGCCGACGGCGTGCGCGTCGTCCGCGCCGCCGAGGACCCGGTCACCTTCCCGCTCGCCACCGGGTCGCTGCTGGCCTGGACCATGGCGTTCAACCACACGCTCACCCGGGCCGCGCTGCGCGCCGCCGAGTCCGGCGCGTACGACGTGATCCACGCCCACGACTGGCTCGTCGCGCACACCGCGATCACGCTGGCCGAGCACCTGGACGTGCCGCTGGTGACCACCATCCACGCCACCGAGGCGGGCCGGCACCAGGGCTGGCTGCCCGAGGAGATGAACCGCACCATCCACGGCGTCGAGCACTGGCTGAGCAACGCCTCCGCGCGGGTGATCGCCTGCTCGGGCTACATGCGGGACCAGGTGGCCCGGCTGTTCGAGCTGCCGACCGGCCGGATCGACGTGGTGGCCAACGGCGTGGACGACCGTGCCTGGCGGGCCCGTCCGCAGGCGGTCGCCGCCGCCCGCACCCGCTTCGCCGGCGACGGGCCGCTTGTCGGGTACGCCGGCCGGCTGGTCTACGAGAAGGGGGTGCAGCACCTCGTGCACGCCGTGCCGCGCCTGGCCGACCGGCACCCCGGCCTGCGGGTGGTGATCGCCGGGGACGGGCCGTACAAGGACGAGTTGGTCGACCAGGCGCACCGGCTGGGCCTCGGCGACACCGTGCGGTTCGCCGGCTTCCTGGACGCCACCCAGCTCCCCGCGGTGCTCGCCGCCACCGACGCCACCGTGATCCCCAGCCTCTACGAGCCGTTCGGCATGATCGCCCTGGAGGCGGCCGCGGCCGGCGCACCGCTCGCGGTGGCGCGGACCGGCGGGTTGGCCGAGATCGTCGAGCCCGGCGTGACCGGGGTGACGTTCCCGCACGGCGACCCGGACGCGCTCGCCGGCGCCGTCGACCGGCTGCTCGGCGACGAGGTCTTCGCCCGCCGGGTGGCGCGCAAGGCGCGCGCCATGGTGTCCCGGCAGTACGCCTGGTCGGCCATCGCGGCCCGCACCGCCGCCAGCTACGCCGCCGCCCGGCGGGAGCACCACACGTTCCAGACCCGGCGTGCCGCCGCGATGCTGGCCGGAGGCCGGTCCGCGGTCGCGATTCCGGAGGGAAATCTGCTGGCCGGAGCGGCGAGCTGAGGCGACCCGCCCGGACGGGATAGGTACCGTCCGATCCGTTGGCTATTGTGGACCACGACCAGCGGTGAGGAGTGCGGTGCGGGACGTGGTGATCGCCGGACGATACCGCCTGATCGAGCTGGTCGGCCGCGGTGGGATGGGCCAGGTCTGGCGCGCCCGGGACGAGGAGCTTCAGCGCGAGGTCGCGGTGAAGCAGGTCGTCCCACCGAACTGGCTGGCCGAGCACGAGCGGGACGAGCTGCGCGCCCGGACGCTGCGCGAGGCGCGTACGGCCGCGCGGCTCAACCACCCCAACGTGGTCCGGGTCTACGACGTGGTGCGGGTCCAGGGCGACCCATGGCTGATCATGGAGTACGTCCCGTCCCGGTCGTTGCAGGAGCTGATCGAGGCCGACGGCCGGCTGCCGCCCCGGCGGGCCGCCCGGATCGGGATGGCGGTGCACGCCGCGCTGCGCGCCGCGCACGAGGCCGGTGTGCTGCACCGCGACGTGAAACCCGCGAACGTGCTGCTGGCCCGGGACGGCCGGGTGCTGCTCACCGACTTCGGGCTGGCCGTGTTCGAGGGCGGGGACGGGGCCATGACCCGTCCCGGGCTGGTGCTCGGCTCCCCGCAGTACGTCGCGCCGGAGCGCGCCGCCGAGGGCGTGTCCAGCATCGAGGCCGACCTGTGGTCGCTCGGCGCCACGTTGCACGCCGCCGTGGAGGGCCGGTCCCCGTACGCGCGCAGCACCGCGATGGCGACGCTGGCGGCGCTGGCCAGCCAGCCCCCGGACCCGGCCCCGCACGCCGGCCCGCTGATGCCGGTGCTGGTCGGGCTGCTGCGCCGCGACCCGCGCCACCGGCTCGGCCACGACGACGTCGCCGGGCTGCTCGCCGACGCCGCCGAGCCGGTCACCGACGCCCCACCCCGGCCGGCCATCGACGCCCCGACCGTGCCCAACCAGCCTCTCCCGGCCGACCGCCGCAAGTCCGGAGCGGGGCGCGGGTCCACAGCGGGGCGGGGGTCCACAGCGGGGCGCGGATCCGGGATCGGGCCGGCCGTTCCGCCGCTGGGCGGCTCCCGCATCGGCGTGCCGCCGGTCCCCCGGCCCACCCCCACCGTTCCACCGCTGAGCGGCTCCAGCATCGGCGTCCCGCCGGTGCCCCGGTCCGACCCGGCCGAGCCGCCGGCGAGCGGAACCGGCGGCGGCGCCCCGCCGGCGAGCCGGAGCACAGGGACCGTCCCGCCGGCCGACGGGGGCCGGTCCCCGGTTCCCCCCGACGGTGGAGCCGGGCCGCCACCGACGGGCCCGACCGGCCGCGCCGGGACGCCCTCGACCTCCGGTGAGGTGCGCGCGCAGCCGGACGCCGTAGCGCCGGGCCGCCCGGAGCCGGCCGACGGCCCGTCTCGGCGAGCGCCTGCCGGCCCGGCTGCCGCTCCGGACGAGGCAGACCCCGCCGTCCCGCCGACCGTGGCCTACCCGGACCTGATGCCGCCGGCCGCGGCGGCCCGGGCGTGGAGCCGGGCGGCGCTGGGCAGCGAGTGGGCACGCCCGGCCGACGGCGAGCCGGAGTCGCGGCCCGGCCGGGAGCGCCGCTCGGGCGAGCCGGAGCAGCCGGAGAGCGGCGACCGGGCCCGGGACACCCCGGACCGGCCGGTGGGCGGGTTCGGGCCCACGGTCCTGACCAGTTTCGTGGACCCCGGCAGTCCCACCGGCCCGGAAGGTCCGGCCGCCCGCGCCGACGCGGCCAGCCCGGTGCACACGCCGGGGCTCGGCGGCGCTCCCACGACGAGCCCGCCCCCGGTCACCTCCGGTGGCCCGGTCGACCCGGCAGCCGGCCGCCTGACCGGCAGCGGCGCGCTCCAGGACGCCCACGCGCGAGGGAGCGCGCCGTCAGGCGTGGTCGGCGACAGCGGCGCCACCTCCGGCGGCCTGACGCCCGGCGTGCCCGGCCGGCCCGGGGCCGGTGGCATCGGCTTGCCGGACGGCCCCGCCGACGGCGACCGGCGCCGGGCGGCCACCCGGCGCTGGCTCCTCGCCGCGGGAGCAGCGGTGCTGGCGGTGCTGGCCGGCGTCGGCACCGCCCTCGCCGTCAACGACGACCACCGGCATCGGCCGGACGATGACGACCAGGGCGCGCCACCCGGCCAGTCCTGGGAGCGACCGCCCCCGCCCGGCAACGGTCCGGGCGGGCCGCCGCCCCCGCCGTTCCCCTGCATCCGCCCCGACGTGGCCGGCACGCCGGTGCAGAAGGGCCCACCGCCGGCCGACCCGGCGGTGACCATACCCGCCGGCTGGGTCTGGCCCGCCGACACCGGCGGCTTCCACATCGCGCTGCCCGCCGGGTGGCTCCAGCTCCGCTCCGGCGACACCACCTGCTTCCAGGACCCGGCCACCCGGCGCATCCTGGGCGTCGAGCCGTACCCGGGTGGTGACCCGGTCGGTCGGCTGCGCTCGGCCGAGCGGGACCTCACCTCCGCCGGCCGCCTCCCCGGCTACGACAAGGTCCGGCTCGCCGCCGACGGCGACGGCGCGGAGTGGGAGTGCCGCTGGGACGCGCCGTACGGGGAACGCATGCACGCGCTGCGGGTGCTGCCCGGCGAGGGGGCCGGGTGGACGCTGGGCCTGACCACCTCGGACGCCGACTGGGCCGCCGCCGAGGACCAGTTCGCGTTGATCCGGGACAGCATCCGGCCGATCCGACCCACCCGTACGGCGGGATGACCGGGACGGTCCGCGTCGCACCGACTGACTACAGTGGCGTAGTTTCGTCGATCAAGATCTTCGGGAAGGGCGAGCCGAGATGATGGGACCGTCCCACGCGCTGTCCGGCGCGGCGGTGTGGCTGACCGGCTCCTGGGCGCTGGACCAGTTCGCCGACTATCACCAGACGCCGCTGGCGCTGGCGGTGGGCACCGCGGTCTGTGCGGGCGGGGCGCTCTTCCCCGACCTCGACCTCTCCGGCAAGGTGACCCGCAACCAGGGCGGCGCCACCGTGGCCCGGACGTTCGGCGTGTTCAGTCTCTTCGTCGCCGAGGTGATGGAGAAGATCTCGCTCGGCGTCTACTACGCCACCAAGCTCAGCAAGGATCCGCGCCGCAACAACGGGCACCGCACGCTGACCCACACCGTGCCGTTCACCGTGCTGGTCGGGTGGGGCACCACCGCGCTCTGCGCCCACTACGGCAAGTGGGCGGTGGTCAGCATCCTGTTCTTCATGATCGGCCTGGCGTTGCGCGGGCTCTTCGACGAGTGGGCCGAGCGGGCCGGCTGGGTGGTGGTCACGCTGGTGTCCGCCGCCGCGGCCTGGTTCACGTTCGCCAACCTGCCTGGCGACCGGGGCTATCCGATGATCGGCCTCGCGGTCGGCGTGGGCTGCTTCGTGCACATCCTCGGCGACATGATCACCCGGGCCGGGGTGCCGATCCTCTGGCCCATCCCGATCAAGCGGCGGATGTGGACGATGATCGGGCTGCCCAACAAGATCGCGCTGCGCACCGGCAGCAAGGCCGAGACGGTCGTGCTGCGGGGCGCGCTGACCGTGCTGGCCGTGCTCGCCGCGCTGGGCCTGGTCGCGCCCTCGGTGTTGCAACGCTTCGACATCCAGGTCTGACGCCGGCCGGCGGCGCGGCGCGCCCGGCGTGGCCGGGTCGATCACCGCGGCGGCGCCCCTGGACCTGGCCTCGGACCGCCTGCAAACCTGATGGCGTAAACGACTCAGGGCCGTCGGCCGGCGGGCACCGGGCCTGAACCATCCACGCCATCAGGTTCGTAGGCGCTCGACGCCGGCCGGCCTCAGCGGGGCGTCAGCAGGCAGAACTCGTTGCCGTCCGGGTCGGCCAGCACCACGTCGTCGGCGGTGTGCCGGCCCCGGCCGACCCGCGTCGCCCCGAGCGACAGCAGCTGGTCGATCTCCGCCTCCCGGTCGCCGTCGGCCGGTGGCGCGAGATCCAGGTGTACGCGGTCCCGGCCGTGCCTCGGCATCAGCGGCGGACCGCTCCAGGTGACCTTCGGCCCGCCGCGCGGTGACTGGATCGCGGTCTCCTGGTCCTGGTCCCAGACCAGCGGCCACCCCAGCGCCGCGCTCCAGAAGTAGCCCACCGCCTGCGTACCGTCGCAGTTCACCGCGCCGACGGACCCGCAGCCGGCGAGGAAGCTGTTGCCCGCCTCGATGACGCAGAACTCGTTGCCCTCGCGGTCGGCGAGCACCACGTGATCCTCCTCCGCGCCCTGGCCGATGTCGACGTGCTGCCCGCCCAACTCGATCGCCCGGGCCACCGTCTCCCGCTGCGCCTCCGGCGACGCGCTGGTCAGGTCGAGGTGGATCCGGTTCTGCCCGGCCTTCGGCGTCCCGGTCGGCAGGAACCGGATGCGCAGGCCGACGTCGTCGGGCCGGAGCGCGACGCCCTCGTGCGGGTCGTCGACCACCTCCCGGCCGAGCAGCCCCGCCCAGAAACGCGCGAGCCGCAGCGGCGCCTCCGCGTCGACGCTGATCGCGTAGAGGTGGCTCGTCATCGCGCTGCTCATCTCCGCTCCGCCGTCCGGCCCGGGCCGGTTGGTGGCTCAGACTAGGGAAGAATGCCGCCACCCACAGCCGAATATCGGCAGCCGGCGGCTGCCTGACCTCCCCCGGACCGATCAGGCGCCGATGCGCTGCTCGGGGATGGAGAGGCCGTAGAGCGCCATCAGCTCCGGGCTGTCGATCCGGCTGCCGTCGGCCACCGCGTCGCAGGCGATGTCGACGATCTGGTCCTTGTGCGCCAGCAGGTAGGGCCGGGCACCGACGTCGGCGCTGGCCAGCGTGGCGATGCCGGGCCAGTGCCGGCGGCCGAACAGCATCGGGTAGCCGCGCAGGCCGTCGTAGGTGGCGCAGACCAGCACGTCCGGGTACGGCAGCGCGGTCACCCGGCGGACCGCCACCTCGGTGAGCCCGGGCATGTCCACCGGCACCACGACGACCGCCTCGATGCCGTCGTCGGTCAGCGCGGCGAGCCCGGCCCGGATCGAGGAGCCCACGCCGGTGCCCCAGGCGCGGTTGACCACGACGGTGGCGCCGGCCAGGTCGGTGGTCCGCCGGACCTGCTCGGCCGCCGCCCCCAGCACGACCACGACCTGCGCGCAGCCCGCGTCGGTCATCGTGTCGATCATCCGGCGGACCAGCGGCTTCTCGCCCTGGTGCAGCAGCGCCTCGGGACCGCCGATGCGGCGTCCCCCACCCGCGGCGATGATCATTGCAGCGATCCGGTTCAGCGGTGCCCCCTCGACCAGGGGGACGGACCGGGCACAGCCGCGCCCGGTCCGTCCCGTCGTACGCACAACGGGCCCAACGAGCACGGCCGCGAGCGGGTAGCGGGGCAAAACGGAAAAATGTGTGACTATGCCGCGTCGGCGTAACAGTCCACCGTGGACAGGTCGAGCGGGAACCGGACCGGGGTGTCGCCGAACAACAGCCGGGTGGCCCGCGCCCCGGCGGCGGAGACCGCCTCGGTGACCACGTCCGCCTCGTCGACCGGGCAGTGCACCATCACCTCGTCGTGCTGGAAGAAGACCAGCTCGGCCGCGATGCCGGCCAGCTCGGTGCGGAGCGTGGCCAGCAGCGTCGACGCCCACTCGGCGGCGGTGGCCTGGATGACGAAGTTGCGGGTGAACCGCCCCCGGGACCGGGCCGCGCGGGCGGCCGGGCTGTGCCGGTCCGCCTCGCCGTCCGGCGTCGCCTCGTCCCCCTCGGCGAACCCGACCGCGCCCGGCGGGCAGGTGCGCCCCAGCCACGACCGGACCAGCCCACCCGCCTCGCCGGTGCGGGCGGCGGCCTCGACGTACCCGAACGCGGTCGGGTAGTTCTTCCGCAGCACCGCCAGCGCCGGCACCGCCGCGCCGCCGGTCTGGCCGTACATCGCGCCGAGCAACGCCACCTTCGCCCGGGCCCGGTCCCCGGCGAACGCGTCCCGGGCCAGCGCGGCGTACAGGTCGCCGGCGCCGCCCGCGGCGGCCAGCCGCTCGTCGCCGGAGACCGCGGCGAGCACCCGTGGTTCGAGCTGGCCGGCGTCGGCCACCACGAACGTCCACCCCGGGTCGGCCACCACGGCCCGGCGGATCACCTTCGGGATCTGCAACGCGCCGCCGCCGCGCGTCGCCCACCGGCCGGAGACCACGCCGCCGGGGACGTACTCCGGGTGGAACCGGCCGCCGGAGACCCAGGCGTCGCGCCAGGCCCAGCCGTGCGCCGTCCAGACGCGGTACAGCTCCTTGTACTCCAGGACCAGTGGCACCGCCGGGTGCTCCACCCCGCGCAGCACCCAGGCCCGGGTGTTCGGCAGCTCCACCCCCGCGCGGGCGAACGCCCGCAACAGCTCCGCGGGCGAGTCGGCGTGCAGGTGGCGTACGCCGAAGGCGGCGGCGATCCGGGACTGGAGCTCGGCCAGCCGGCGGGGTGGCCCGCCGACCGGGGACGGCTCGCCGAGCAGCTCGGCCAGGATCGCGTCGTGCACGTCGGCACGCCAGGGCAGGCCGGCCGCGCCCATCTCGGCGGCGATCAGCGCGCCGGCCGACTCGGCGGCCACCAGGAGCCGGAACCGGCCGGGGTGGGTCGTGGTGGCGATCCGGGCGAGCTGGTCGGCGTACACCCGGGTCAACGCCGCGATGCCCGGGCCCGGCGGGCCGGACGGCGGGTCGAAGAGCGCGCCCTGGCCGTGGCCGGGCGGCTCGGGCGGGCGGGGCGTCGGGTCCGGCGGGACCGGCGCCCCGGTCAGCCGGGCCCAGGCGGCCGGCAGCGCGCGTGGCTCGCCCCAACGGCCGGCGTGCCCGAGCAGCAACGTCTCGGTCAGCTCGACGTCGTGGCAGCGGTCGAGCCGGACTCCGGCGCGCAGCAGCGCCGGATAGACCGCCGCGCCGGCGGCCCACACCCAGCGGGGCCGCTCGGCCGCCTCCCGGACGGCGACGGCGGCGGCGAGATCCGCCACCTCCTCGACCGCCCCGGCGGCGCGCCCGTCGGGGTGCAGCGGTTGCAGCACGCCGCCGCCCCGCTCCCCCGCCATCACCGCCACCACCCGCACGGACGTGATTCTGCCTCGCCCCACCGACACCCTCCCCCACGGATTCACGGAAAAAGTGGCCATCCGACGCGGAATGGCCACCTTTTCCGTGAATCTGCGGGCACAAGGGGGTGCGGGTGGGGCGGGACTACTTGCCGACGCCGGCGGTGAGGCCGGACTGCACCTGGCGCTGGAAGACGATGTACACGATCAGCACCGGCAGCATCGCCATGGTCACCCCGGCGAACAATCCGGACCAGTCGGACTTGTAGCCCTGGTTGACCGACAACTCGATCAGCCCCTGCGCGATGACCTGGTGCTTCGGCTCACCGGCCACCGACTGCATGAGCAGCGTCGGCAGGTACCACTGGTTCCACTGGCCCAGCACGTTGAAGATGCCGATGCTGATCAGGCCCGGCCTGGCCATCGGCAGCATCACGCTGAAGAACGTGCGGGTGTGCGAGGCGCCGTCCACCGAGGCCGCCTCCGCGATCGAGTCGGGCAGCGTCCGGAAGAACGAGTGCATGAAGAAGATCGTGAACGACAGCGACCAGGCCACGTAGACCAGGATCAGCATGACGTGCTTGTTCGGGCCGAGCAGCGGGAAGCTGACCCCGGTGTTGTAGACGCCCTTGAACAGCGGCACCGCGGCCAGGTAGATCGGCAGCGTCAGGCCGGACAGGAACATGTAGTAGATCAACCGGTTGCCGCGGAACTCGAACCGCGCCAGCGCGTACGCGGCCATCGAGCCGAGCAGCATGGTCAGCGTGACGCTGCCGACCAGCACCAGCAGGGTGTTCAGGAAGAACGAGCCGAGGTGCCCCTCGGTCCAGGCCCGGCCGAAGTTCTCGAAGTGCAGCTTGTCCGGGATCAGGGACAGCGGCTCGCGGATGACCTCCGAGTCGTCCTTGAGCGCGGACATCACCACCCACAACAGCGGGTAGATGACCATCACGGCCCAGACCACCAGGAAGATGTGGGAGAAGCCGTTGAAGATCCGGGCGCCGACTCCGCCGCGGTGCCGCTCCCCCCGGCGTACGGGGGCGGCCCCGGACCCGCTGGTGGCCTGTCCGGCCCGGTCGAGATCGGATGTCGCCGTGCTCATCGCCGCGCCTCCTTCAGTACTCGATACGGTCACGACGGGTGATCCTCAACTGCACGGCGGCGAGCAGGATCGTGAAGATGGCCAGCGCGACACCCATCGCGCAGGCGTAGCCGAACTGGCCCTTCTGGAACGCGGTGAAGTTGAGCACCGACGCGAAGATCTCGCTGGCGTGGTTCGGCCCGCCCTGGCTCGGCGTCATGACGAAGACCAGCGCGTACATGTCCAGCGCGATGAAACCGAGGTAGACCCAGGCGACCGAGATGCTGTCCCGCAGCAGCGGCAGCGTCACCTTGAAGAACGTGTGGAACCGGCCCGCGCCGTCGAGGATCGCGGCCTCGTAGATGTCCTTCGGGATCGACTGCATGGCGGCGGAGAAGAGCACCATGTAGAAGCCGGCGCCGCTCCACACCGCGATGAGCAGCAGCCACCACAGCACCGCCGGCACGCCGAGGAACGGCTCCGGGTCGGCGGTGAACGCGATCGGGTTGTCCGCGTCCACCAGCCCGATCTTGATCAGCAGGCCGTTGATCAGGCCCTGCCCATCGGTCCGGTAGATCTGCTGCCACATCACGGCGATGACCACCAGCGACAGCACCTGCGGGAAGAAGAAGATCACCTTGTAGAGCGCGGAGCCGAAGACCCCGCGGATGCCGGCCCTGTCCTCGCGTCCGCCCACGTTGAGCAGGAACGCGAGGAACAGGGCCAGCGCGATCGTGAACAGCGGCACGGTGACCAGGAAGAACACGTTGTGCCAGAACGCCTTCCGGATCAACTCGTCGGAGAACAGCCGGACGTAGTTGTCCAGCCCGACGAAGCGCTGGGAATCCGAGTACCCACCCCAGTCGGTCAGCGAGTAACCCGCCGCCTGGGCGAACGGCCACACCACGTAGAACAGGTACAGCGCGACGGGCAGGGCCAGGAAGCCCGTGACGAAACGCGCGACTCCGTGCCGCATTGGACTCACTTCCTCGAACAGCGTCAGGCGGTGCGGGTCTGCTTCTTGATCGACGAGTCCTTGGCGACCTTGTCGGCGGCCGCCTGCATCTTGTCGACGAACTGCGCCGCGGTGAGCCGGCCGGCCATCAGCTCCTCGGAGAGGTTCTGGCTCTCCTTGTCCAGGTCGGCGTAGAAGTCCGGGAACTTCACCGAGATCAGCTCGCCGCTGCCGCCCTTGACCAGGGCGTTCGCGCTGGCCAGCGCCGTGTCCTGGACGTTGTCGCCGGAGCCCTTGGTGGAGGCCAGCGACTTGGTCAGCTCGGCGAACTTCGCCGAACCGGCCTTGGACAGGATGGCCCGCAGGAACTCCTTCGCGGCCTCCTTGTTCGGCGCCTTGCTGGGCACCACGAAGCCCTCGCCGGAGGCGGCGAAGACGTCCTTGGCGGCCTTGTCGCCGGGCTTGCTCCAGTAGTCCGACATGGTCAGCTCGAAGCCGGGCGGGATGGTCGCTGCCATCTCGTTCTTCAGCCACGTGCCGACCTGGATGAACGCCGCCTTGCCGTCGAGGAACGCCTGCTGCGACTGGGTGTGGTCGAGCTTGCCCGGCAGCAGCAGCTTGTCCTTGACCAGCTTCTCCCACGGCTCCAGCGCGGCGACGATCCCGTCGGCCTTCCAGGCGCCGTCCTTCAGGTTGTCGATGTCGACGACCGCCTGCTTGCCGACCGCCTTCCAGATGCTGGCGAACAGCGCCCAGCGCGGGTAGTAGCCGTGCGCCGCGTCGTGCACGTACGGCGCCATGCCCTTGGCCTTGATCTTCGGCGCCAGGGCGAAGAACTCGTCCCAGGTCGTCGGCGCCGTCCAGCCCTCCTTCTTGAACAGCGCCGCGTTGTACCAGTTGCCCCAGACCGTGTACGCGACGTTCACCACGTAGAACTTGCCGTTCTGGGTGCCGTCGCCGACGGTGCCCGGCAGCAGCGAGTCGCCGACCGTGCCCTCGCCGTCCCAGGCGGGCGCCGTGAGCAGGTCGTCGAGCGGCTCGATGGCGCCCTCGTTGATCAGCGTGCTGCGGTCCATCATGTCGGCGCCCGAGTTCATCACCAGGTCGCTCGGCTGGGTCGCCATCTTGGGCTGCTCTTCGGTCTTGATCTTCTGGGTGGAAGACATGTTGACCGTGACGTTCGGGTGCTTGGCGTTGAAGACGACCTTGTCCTCCTTGGCCCACTGGTCGCCCAGCCCGCCGTTGAAGACGACCACCTTGACCGCGCTGCCGTCCTTGACGCCGAACGGGTTGTCCTTGCTCTTGGCCGCGCCGCCGCCGTCGGACTTGCTCGGCTCACTGCCGGCGCAGGCGCTGAGCAGACCGGCCGCCGGGATGGCCAGCAGACCGGCCGCGCCGGCGCGCTGGAGCAGCGTCCGACGGCTCAGGTCGGACTTCTCGGGGATAACCGACATCTTTGTCTCTCCTTGTGGTGTCGGGTCAGGCGGTTCGCCGGAGGCGCCCGGCGTACCGCGACTCGAGGGCGTTGTTGTGCTCGTCCCCACCGGGGACGTTGGCGGAGAGGTAGACAGGGGGTACCTCTCCGGCCTGGTGGAACCGTCGTACGACCTCCGCGGTCAGCAGCTGCGCCAGCAGCGCCGCGGTGACCGAGGAGACCGCACAGACCGCGCCGCCGCCCTCGAGCGGCAGCAGTGCGTCGCCGTACGGCGCGCCGTTGTCCAGCACGACGTCGGCGAGGTCGGCGAGCCGGTGCCCGGAGGGGTGCCGAGAGGCGACCCGGGCGGTGTGCTCGACCGAGGTGACCGCGATCAACGGGTGGCCGCCCCGCTTGGCCAGCGTCGCCAGCTCGACCACCGAGCCGTTGATGCCGGACTGCGAGGCGACCACGAAGACGTCCTCGGGCTGCGGCGCCGCCAACCCGAACAGCCGGTGCGCCACCGTCGGGTCGCGTTCCAGCTTGGGGTCGGCGAGCACGTCGCGGGGCGCGTCGCCGTGCAGCACGAGGTCGTGCAGGGAGAGCCGGTTGCTGGGGACCAGGCCACCGGCGCGGGCCACCAGCTCGGCGGCGAACGCCTCCGAGTGGCCGGCGCCGAACGCCTGGAGGACGCCGCCGGCACGCAGTCCGCCGGCGATCAGGTCCGCCGCCCGGTCCACCGCGTCCGCCTGGCTGTCCACCAGCCGGTCGAGGACCGGGCGGACAGCGTCCGCGTACCGCTGGGCACTGATCATGAGTGGGCCCCCTTGGCGGCCTTGTGCCCGTCGACGGCCTGGGCGGTACGCCGGAAGGCCGCGTGGGCGCGGTCGTGGGTGCGCTGCGCCACCGCGATGTAGAGCAGGTCGAGCACGACGAGCTGCGGGTGCCGGGCGGAGAGCGCGTCCGGCCGGAACGTGGTGGCCTGACTGGCGGTGACCAGGACGATGTCGGCCAGCTCGGCCAGCGGCGAGCGCGGGAAGCCGGTCAGCGCGACGGTGGTGGCCCCGCGACTGCCCGCCTCGGCGAGCAGCTCGATCGTCTCCCGGGTCTGGCCGGTGTGCGAGATGCCGAGCGCGACGTCCCCGACGCCCAGCAGGGCGGCGCTGGCCAGCCCCTCGTGCACGTCGCTCCAGGCCCAGGCGGCCACCCCGATGCGGTGCAGGCTGAACTGCATCTCCTCGCCGACCAGCGCGCTGCCGCTGGCGCCGAAGATGTTCACCCGGTTCGCCCCGGCGATGGCCATCGCCGCCCGCTCCACCTCGTGCAGGTCGAGCAGCGCGGCGGTGTCGTGCATGGCCCGCGTGTCGGCGGCCATGATCTGGTCGAGCACCCGGGACAGTGGGTCTCCGGGCTGGATCTCCCGGCCGATGTCGACGGTCCAGCCCGCCGAGCGGGCCCGGCCGGTCTCGGCGGCGATGCCGAGCCGCAGGTCGGCGTAGCCCTCGAAGCCCATCGCCCGGCAGAACCGGGTGATGGTCGCCGGCGACGTGCCGCTCCGCTCGGCCAGCTCGACGATGGTGGCCCGGGCCGCCGCCTCCGGGTCGCTGAGCACGTGCTCGGCCACCCGGCGCAGCGCCCCGGTCAGCTCCCCCGCACCGGCGCGTACCCGGGCCAGCACCCCGTCGACGCTCCGCCGGTCGGCCGGCGCGGCATCGACCACCGCGGTTGCCGCGGAAGTCTCGACCTCGTGCTCGACCATCGGCGAAAGCCTTTCGGAAAAGAGTGTTAACTGTTAGTGGTAAAAGTTCTTACTGACGGCCCCTCCGTGTCAAGAGCGTGGGCGAAGTTTTCAAACTGTTACCTGGCGCACGGCCGCGATCTTGCGCGCGGAGGGCCCGGCCGGACAGCATGAGGACCATGTCGGACACCGTCGTGGTCGGCCTCGATGTGGGAGGCACGTCCACCCGCGCCACCGCCGTGAGCCTCGACGGCGCACGCCTGGGCACCGGCCGGGCCGGGGGCGGCAACCCGACCAGCCACGGCGCCGACCGGGCCGCCGCCGAACTGCTCGCCGCCCTCCGCGCGGCGCTCACCGAGGTCGATCCGACCCGGGTACGCGCCGGCGTGATCGGCCTCGCCGGCGCCGGCCGCCTCCGCGCCGACCCCGAGGGACGCGCCGCCTTCGACCGGGCGTGGGCCGAGGCCGGGCTGCGCTGCCCGTACACGGTGCACGGCGACGCCCTGGTCGCGTACGCCTCCGGCACCGCCGCCCCGGACGGCACCGTGCTGATCGCCGGCACCGGCGCGATCGCCGCGCAGGTGCACGCGCTCCGCCTGGACCGCGTCGCCGACGGCCACGGTTGGCTGCTCGGCGATGCGGGCTCCGGGTTCTGGCTGGGACGGGAGGCGGTCCGCCGGCTCCTGACCGACCTGGACCGGGCCGAGGCGCCGGGGGATCTGGCCCGCCGTGTGCTGGCGGAACTGACCGGCTCGACCGAGGTGGCCGCCCGCCCCCGGGAGACCGCCGGGGCCGTGGTGCAGGCGGTCACCCGACGACCGCCGGTGGACCTGGCCCGACTCGCGCCACTCGTCGTCACCGCCGCCCGCCGGGGCGAGCAAGCCGCCAGGGCGATCGTCGCCGAGGCCGCCGCGCTGCTGGCCGAGAGCGTCTCCCGGATCCGTCCCGCCGACGCGACCGACCCGGTGGTGCTCGGCGGCGGCCTGCTCACCGGCGACACCCCGCTGGCCACCGTCGTCCGCGCCGAACTGGCCCGCCGCTGGCCGGCCGCCCCGCTGTACTCCGCCGGGGACGGCGCCGCCGCCGCGGCCTGGCTCGCCGCCCGGGACCTGCCCGAGGTCACCGACCCGGCGGCGCTGCACGCCCGACTCGTCCCGTCCCCCGCCTGACCACCCCCGGCGTCGCGCCGGTCCGCGCCCATTCGCGTCGGCTGCGGTCGCGGCGTCACCCGCACCGGCGAGAGCAACGGTGGCGACCGTCCCGGGACGCACCTGCGGTCGACGTGCCTACGAACTTGAGCGCGCAGGTGGGTCAGCGTGGTGACCCATCCCTGTACTCAAGTTCGTAGGCACGTCGTACCGACCGCCCGCCCCGGGGCCCGCCGTCCCGCGCCCGCCGCCACCACGCCACCGGTCACCCCCGTCCATGGCGCAGATCAGAATCGGACAGGCCACTCGTGTCGCCGAGCGAGCGAAGGGCCGGCCGACACGAGGTCGACCGGCCCTGGGCAAGCCTGGTCAGCCGATCGGGCCGCCGGACCATCCCGACTGACCCGGGTGACCCGGCTGACCCGAGTGAGTCGGCTGAGTCGGGTGACCCGGCTGACCCGGGTGCTGCGCCATCTGCTGTCCCGGGTGACCCGGCTGGGCCGAATTCCCCGGCTGGGGCGGCTGCCAGCCCTGGGACACGGGCTGCCCGTACTGGGGCTGCGGCGCCGGCTGACCCGGGTGGCCCGACTGGCCCGGGTACGGGGCCGTCGGCTGGCCGGGGTGGCCGGGGTGGCCCTGCGGCGCGCCGGCGAACTGGTGCGCGGCGGCCTGCTCGCGAGCCTCGCGGCGGGCCTTCACCGCGCGCACGATCAGCAGGATCGGCAGGATGAAGACGTAGAAGAAGATCCGGTAGCTGCCGCCGTCGAAGAGGAACAGCAGGTAGAAGCCGTACGCGAAGAAGGCCAGGCCGACGATCACGTTGAGGACCCGCGACCCGGTTCCCTGCTCCTTGATGGCGACGCCGACGGCGACCATCGCGATGCCGCCGAGCAGCAACAACAGCGTGTAGATGAGAAAAAACATGGAGTTTCCTGTCAACAAGGTGAGTGTGCCGGCTCACCCTATGGGAACTCGATCATCCGCACTGTCCCGTTGCCTGTGGCAACCACCACCTCACTTGAGCTGCCCGGCGGTCAGTCCGGCCTGGATCTGCCGCTGGAACGCCACGTAGACCACCAGCACCGGCAGCACCGCGATGGTGAGCCCGGCGAAGAGCTGGGCGTAGTCGCCGGCGTAACCCTGGCTGACCGCCAGCGAACTCAGGCCCTGGGCGAGCATCCGGTTCGGCCCGTCGCCGGGGATGAGCACCTGCGGCAGCAGGAACTGGTTCCAGTGACTGAGGAAGTTGAAAATGCCGACACTGATCAGTCCCGGTCGCGCCATCGGCAGCATCACCCGGAAGAAGAGCCGGAAGTGGCCGCATCCGTCGATCATCGCGGCCTCCGCCACCGAGGTCGGCAGCGTCCGGAAGAAGGCGGTCAGGAAGAACACCGTGAACGGCAGCGAGTACGCCGTGTAGACCAGGATCAGCCCCGGCCAGGTGCCGAGCAGGCCGACGCTGCGCACCACGAAGAAGAGCGGCACCAGGGCCAGGAACACCGGGAACATCATGCCGCCGACGAACAGGTAGTAGACGACCTGACGGCCGCGGAACTCGTACCTGGCGAAGACGTACGCGGCGGTGGCGCCGAGCAGCATGGTCAGGCTCAGCGAGCCGGCCACCACCACCAGGCTGTTCAGGAAGAACCGGCCGATGTGGGCGGTGGTCCAGGCGCGCGCCCAGTTGTCGAACCGCAGCGCCTCCGGCAGCCCCCACGGGTCGGCGATGATCTCGCCGTTGCTCTTCAGGGAGCTGAGCAGCATCCAGGCCAGCGGCAGGATGGTCATCGCGGCCCAGAGCAGCAGGAAGCCGTGCGAGAAGACGTTGGCCACGCCCGTCTCGCGGCGCGGCGGACGGTCGGCCGGGCCCCCGGCCCGCACGGTGCTCACGAGTACTCGATCCGATCACGCCGGGCGGTGCGCAGCGCCAGCACCGCCACCGAGAGGGTCAGGAAGAACATGGCCACGCCGATCGCGGAGGCGTACCCGAACTTGTTCTCGCTGCCGAACGAGGTGTCGTACATCCGCAGGCCGATCACGTCGGAGGAGAAGTTCGGCCCGCCGTTGGTCATGAGCTGGACCAGGATGAAGCCGTCAAGCGCGGCGATGGCCAGGTAGATCCAGGCCACCTGGATGGTGTCCCAGAGCAGCGGGATGGTGATCTTCCGCAGCATGGTGGCGCGGGACGCGCCGTCGAGCAGCACCGCCTCGTAGATGTCGCGCGGGATGGCCTGCATGGCGGCGCCGAACAGCACCACGTAGAACCCGACGTTGCTCCACACCATCACGGCCAGCACGCACCAGAACGCGAACCGCGGGTCGCCCAGCCAGGCCGGCGGGTCGGCCAGCCCGATCGCGCGCAGGGCGCCGTTGAGCAGGCCGCTGGTCGGGCTGTAGATCTCCTTCCACAGCAACGCGATGATCACCACGGAGAGCACCTGCGGGAAGAAGTAGACCAGCCGGTAGAGCGCGGTGCCGCGTACCCCGGTCACCCCGGCGCGGCCCTTTCGCCCACCCATGGTGAGCATGCTGGCGAAGAAGAGACCCAGCGCGATGGTCACCACCGGCACCACCGCGAGCAGGATCGCGTTGTTCTTCAACGCGTTCCAGACGTACCCGTCGTGCAGCAGGGTGCGGAAGTTCGCCAGGCCGACCTGGTCGGCCTGCGCGGAGTAGCCCAGCCAGTCGGTCGTCGAGATCTGGAACGCCTGGAGGTACGGCGAGAGCACGAAGATGCCGTAGATCGCCAACGGTGGCAGCAGGAAGCTGAGGATCAGCGGGAGTCGGCCGTGTCGCATCCGATCGTCACGCGGCCCGCTTGTACTTCTTGACGGAGTTGTCCTGCGCGATCGAGTCGGCGCCCCGCTGGCACTGGTCGAGGAACTCGGTCGGGGAGATCCGGCCGCTGAAGAACTCGCCGCAGGCCGCGTCGACCAGGTTGCGCTCCAGCTTGCGGTAGTAGTTGTTGTAGACCCAGTTGAACCCGTTCGCGCCGGACGCGTCCAGTGCCTTGACCACGGTGGCCAGCCCGAACGGCAGTTCGACGCCGTCGGTGGCGCCGGCGACCACGGGCAGGCTGGCGACCTTCTTCGTGAAGTCCTGGGCGCCCTTGCGCGACAGCATGGTCCGGAAGTACTCCAGCCCACCGGCGGTGTTCTTCGCCTTCGCCGGCACCATGAACGGCTCGCCCGCGGTGCCCCGGATCGCCTCGAACGGCAGCTTGTCGCCGCTGCCCAGGCTCGGGGTCGGCGCGACCGTCATGTTGAAGCCGGCCGGGGTGACGTCCTTCTGCTCGCTCTCCAGCCAGGAGCCGCAGGAGATGAACGCGGCCTTGCCCTGGCACCAGGCGGTCTGCGACTGCTTGTGGTCCAGCCCCGGGGAGCCGGCGAGGATGAACTTGTCCTTGACGATCTGGTGCCAGGCGTCGGCGGCCGTCTTCATGGCGTCCGACTTCCAGGCGTTGGGCTCCAGGTTGTCGATGGCCAGCGCGACGGACGGGCCACCCAGCTTGATCGCGGTGGAGATCACCGGCCAGCTCATGTAGCGCGGGTGCAGGCCGGCGTACGTCCAGGGGGCGATGCCGGCGGCCTTGATCTGCCGGCAGAGCGCGATGTGCTCGTCCCAGGTCTTGGCGTAGTTCCAGCCGCGGTCGGCGAAGAGCTTGGTCGAGTGCCAGATGCCGTACACCGTGTAGGTGTAGTTGAGCACCAGGAACCTGCCGTCGTAGGAGCCGACCTCGACGGTGCCGGGCAGCAGCGTGTCCCTGACCGTCTTGCCCGGTACGTCGAGGCTGGGCGCGGCGAGCAGCTCACCGAGGTCGGCCAGCGCGTTCTGCGAGACCAGGCCGTTGAAGTCGATCTGGCCGGCGCCGGAGTTGTTGACCACGTCCGGCGGGCTGCCGTCGACGAAGCGCGGCTGGAGCGTCTTGCTGATCTCCTGGGTGGCCGAGTGCTTGATCTCCGCCTTCGGGTACTTCTCCCGGTACATCGCCTCGTGGGCCTTGGCGTACTCCTCGCCGAAGCCGCCGTTGAAGATCACCACTTCGAGTGGCGCGTCCTCCTTGACGCCGAGCGGGTTCTGCTCGCTCTTGGTGCCCTGGTACGTGCCGCCGTCGCCCTTGTCGTCGCCACCGGAGGTGGCACAGCCGGCGAGCAGCCCGGCGGCGGGGGTGGCCAGCAGACCGGCGGCGGCACTGCGCCGGAGGATCTCACGCCTGTTCATCGCATCTCCTCGGTGACTCCGTCGCTTCTCTTCACAGAGCACATTTTCGTTGAAGAATTTCTACGCCGACGCGACGCGGACCACAAGACCTCATGGCCGATCCGTTATCCGTCCCGGCCGGAGCCGACTGGCATAGCCTGGGTCCATGCGCCGCCTGCGGCAGCTCGCCGAGCGCACGCCGCCGGGGCGGGAGCGCTACGTCGACCTGCTCCGGGCGCTGGCCATCACGATGGTCGTGCTCGGCCACTGGGGCGTGACCGCGATCGGGTACGACCACGGCCGCCCGGCCGGCCACTCGGCGCTCGCCGACCTGTCCTGGGCCTGGCCGCTGACCTGGCTGGCCCAGGTGATGCCGGTGTTCTTCCTGGTCGGCGGCTACGCCAACGCCGCCTCGCTTGCCGCCCGCCGCGGTCGGGGCGGGACCGCGACCGGCTGGCTGGTGGACCGCAGCGCCCGGCTGGTCCGGCCGACCACCACGCTGCTGCTGGTGCTGGCCGCCGGCGCGGCGGTCGCCTCGGCGCGCGGCGCCGACCCGACGCAGGTCCGGACCGTGGTCTGGTTCGCCACCATTCCGCTCTGGTTCCTGGTCGCCTACTTCGTGGTGGTGGCGCTGACCCCGCCGATGACCGCGTTGCACCGCCGGTTCGGGCTGGCCGTGCCGGTGGTGCTCGTCGCGCTCGTCGCGCTCGGCGACCTCGGTCGGCTCCTCGGCCCGGCGGTCCTGGCCGACGGCAACTACCTGTTCGCCTGGCTGGCCGTGCACCAGCTCGGTTTCGCCTGGTTCGACGCGAGCCGGGCCGGTCCGCGCCGTCGCCGGCTGCCGCTGGGCCGCCGGGCCGCCGGCACGCTGCTGGCGGTCGGGTCGGTCGCGCTGGTGCTGCTGACCGTGGTCGGGCCGTACCCGGTGGCGATGCTGCACGTGCCCGGCGAACGGCTGGACAATGCCGCGCCGCCGAGTCTGGCGCTGCTCGCCGCCGCCACCGCCCAGCTCGGGCTGATCCTGCTGCTGCGCCGCCCGGCCGGCCGTTGGCTGCGGCGGCCCGGCCCGTGGCAGGCGGTGATCGCGGTCAACGCGGTGGTGCTCACCGTCTTCCTGTGGCACCTGACCGCCGCGATTCTGCTGGTCGGCCTGCTGGACGCGCTCGGCGTGCTGCCCACGCCCCCGGTCGGCGCGGCGGCCTGGTGGGGCTGGCGGGTGCCGTGGCTGCTCGCCCTGACCGTGGTGCTGGCCGCGCTGGTCGCCGTCTTCGGCCCGGTCGAGGCCCGCACCCGCCGCCCACCCCCGACCGGCCCGGCCGGCGACGGCGGCCGACGGCTGCGCACCACGCTCGCCGTCATCGGGTACGCCGGGCTGGTCGCCGGCCTACTGCTGAACAGCCGCGCGCCGAAGGCCGCGCCGGCGCCGCTCGGCCTGCCCGTCCCGGCGCTTGTCGCCTACCTGGCCGGGGCGGGCCTGCTGCGGCTGCTCAGGTCTGGGTGGGGAAGCCGAGGTTGACCCCGCCGTGGCGCGGGTCGAGCCAGCGGCTGGTGACCACCTTGCCCCGGGTGAAGAACGCCACCCCGTCGGCGCCGTGCGCGTGCAGGTCGCCGAAGAGCGACGCCTTCCAGCCGCCGAAGGAGTAGTACGCCATCGGCACCGGGATCGGCACGTTGATGCCGACCATGCCGGCCTCCACCTCGTGCTGGTAGCGCCGGGCCGCGCCGCCGTCGTTGGTGAAGATCGCGGTGCCGTTGCCGTACGGGCTGGCGTTGACCAGTTCCACCGCCTCGTCGAACGAGTCGACCCGCAGCACGCCCAGCACCGGGCCGAAGATCTCGTCGGTGTAGATCGACATCTCCGGCGTGACGTGGTCGAACAGCGTCGGGCCGAGCCAGAAGCCGCCGGGTTCGCCGTCCGGGGTGACGTCCCGCCCGTCCACCACCGGCACCGCGCCGGCCGCGATCCCGGACTCCACGTAGCTGCGGACCCGCTCCGCGTGCGCGGCGGTGACAAGCGGCCCCATGTCGCAGCCGCGTCGGCCGTCCCCGGTGCGCAGCCGGCCCATCCGCGCGGCGATGCGGGCCACCAGCGCGTCGGCCACCGGCTCCACCGCGACCAGTGCGGAGATCGCCATGCACCGCTCCCCCGCCGAGCCGAAACCGGCGTTGACCGCGGCGTCGGCGGCCAGGTCCAGGTCGGCGTCGGGAAGCACCACCATGTGGTTCTTCGCCCCGCCCAGCGCCTGCACCCGCTTGCCGGCCAGCGCGCCACGCTGGTGCACGTACCGGGCCACCGGGGTCGAGCCGACGAACGACACGGCCCGGACGCCGGGGTGGTCGAGCAACGCGTCGACCGCCTCCTTGTCGCCGTTGACCACGTTGAACACCCCGTCGGGCAGGCCCGCCTCGGTGAACCACTCGGCCAGCAGCAGCGCCGCGCTCGGGTCCTTCTCGCTGGGCTTGAGCACCACCGCGTTGCCGCAGGCGATCGCCACCGGCACGAACCAGAGCGGCACCATCACCGGGAAGTTGAACGGGGAGATCACCGCGACCACGCCCAGCGGCTGCCGCAGGCTGTACGAGTCGACCTCGGTGGAGACGTTCTCGCTGAACCCGCCGCGCAGCGCCGGGGCGATGCCGCAGGCGTACTCGATCACCTCCAGGCCGCGCTGCACCTCGCCGGCGGCGTCCGCGAGCACCTTGCCGTGCTCGGCGGTGATCACCTCGGCGAGCTGGTCCCGGCGGGCGTGCACCAGCTCCCGGACGGCGAACAGCACCGCCGTGCGCCGGGCCAGGGAGGCGTCCCGCCAGCCGCGGGCCGCGCGCTCGGCGGCCTGCACCGCGCCGGCCACGTCGGCGGTCCCGGCGAGCGCCACCCGGCCGGTACGCCGGCCGGTGGCCGGGTCGAAGACGTCCCCGCGCCGCTCGGAGTCCCCGGTGGTCCGCTTGCCGTCGACGTAGTGCCCGATGACGGTCATGCCGGCACCGCCACGCAGGCCCGGATCGCGTCGACCAGGATGGCCAGACCCTCGCGGGCCTCGTCCTCGGTCAGCGTCAGCGGCGGGCCCATCCGCACCACGTTGCCGTACAGGCCGCCCTTGCCGACCAGCAGACCGCCGGCCCGGCACGCCTCGAAGACCCGGGCGGTCAGCTCCGGGTCCGGCTCGACGGTGCCGGGGCGGACGAACTCGACGGCCAGCATGAGGCCCTTGCCGCGGACCTCGGCGACCCGGTCCAGGCCGGCGGTGGCGGCCCGCAGGCCGTCGGCGAGGATCGCGCCGACCCGGGCGGCGTTGGCCTGGAGGTCGTGGTCGAGCAGGTAGTCGAGCACCGCGTTGCCGGCGGCGGTGGAGACCGGGTTGCCGCCGAACGTGGAGAAGCTGATCGCCGGCACCGTCTCCAGCACCTCGGCCCGACCCACCACGCCGGCCAGCGCGAAGCCGTTGCCGATGCCCTTGGCGAAGGTGAGCAGGTCCGGCGTGACGCCGTGCGCCTGGTAGCCCCAGAAGTGCTCGCCGGTGCGCCCCCAGCCGGTCTGCACCTCGTCGCTGACCAGCAGGATGCCGTGCTCGTCGAGCACCTTCTTCCAGGCCGCGAAGAGCCCGTCCGGGGCGTAGGTGAAACCGCCGACGCCCTGGATCGGCTCGGCGATCAGACAGGCCACGTCGCCGGCGGTCTGGGTGGCGAGCACCTCGCGCAGGTCCTCGACCGCGGCGTCCACCCGGTCGGCGGCGTCGAGCCGGGCCAGCAGGCCGCGCAGCCGCTCACCGGAGTGCAGCCAGGCCACCTGCAACGGGTTGAGCGCGCTCGCCGTCCAGCCACGGTTGCCGGTGACGCCCATGGTCGCGTACGACCGGCCGTGGTAGCTGTTGCGCACCGCGAGGATCTGGTGCGAGCGGCGGTGGTTGGTGGCGACCAGCAGCGCCGCCTCGTTCGCCTCGGTGCCGGAGTTGGTGAAGAAGACGCGGGCGTCCGGGATGCCGGAGAGCCGGGCGATCTTCTCGGCCAGGTCGACCTGCTGCCGGATCAGGTAGAGCGTGGAGCTGTGCACCAGGCCGGTGCGCAGTTGCCGCTCGACCGCCTCGCGGATCTCCGGGATGTCGTAGCCGATCATGTTGGTCAGCACGCCACCGAAGAAGTCCAGGTAGCTGCGGCCGGCCGAGTCGGTCACCCGGCGGCCGGAGCCGGCGACCAGTTCGAGTGGTTCCGCGTAGTAGAGCGGCATCCAGGACGGGAGCACGGCCCGGTGCCGGGCCAGCAGGTCGTCGGTCATCGCGCACCCTTCAGCGGCGGGTCTGGTTCCCGCACGCTGCCACCGCGCCGGGACCGGGACAACTGTCACTGTGTCGCGCGGCGACCCCGTCCACCTGACACCACGTACCCGTCGGGGCGGGCGCACGGCGGGGCCGGTGCGCGGCGAACCGCCGCGCACCGGCCGGTGGGCCGGGTGGTCAGTTGACGAAGACCGCCGGGCTGCCGGTCTTGCTGGTGTCGCGCACCGGCGAGTACGTCGCGGTGAAGTACGCGGTGCTGAAGCAGAGCGACGTGCCGGAGAACTTGGTCAGGGTCTGGTTGGTGAACGCGATCGAGTTGGTGGCGTTGGACGCCACGCCGGTCAGCTTGTTGGTGCTGGTCCGGTAGACGCAGGTGATCGGGCCGAGCAGCGAGTTCAACACCACGGTGCTCTGGATCGGCGCGGTCGAGGTGCCGGAGATGGTGACCACGCCGCCACTGGTGACCGACGTCGCGTACGGCAGGTTGTTGACGGTCACGCTCTGCACGCCGGTGGTGCCGATGATGTTGCTGGTGCAGCTCGTGAACGACTGGGCGGTGAGGCTCTCGGTGGCGGTGCCGGGAGCGGTCGGGTTGCTCAGCACCTTGGCGCTGAACGCGGACGCGGCGCACTTGACCCCGGTGGTGCCGCTGGCCGAGGAGTAGAACGTCGCGTTGGTGCCGGTCTTCAGGCTGGCCTGGATGACGTCGTTGACCGACACGGCGGTGCCGGCCGCGGTGGGGTAGGTCAGCACGGCGCTGGCCAGCGAGGTGGAGGGGGCGGCGGTGGCGGGGGTGGCGCCGACCAGACCGGTCAGCAGCGTCAGGGCGGCGAGGCCCGCGCCGATGCGTCCGTACCTGGGCATGGTGGTTCCTTCCGGCGGTGGGACGGGGGTGGTGGTGGAACCGGACGGCGATAATGACGGCCGTTCGAGCCCTTCCGTGGTGATCACCAATGGTGACGGGCTGTGAACTGAGCGTGTCGAAAGTTATAAACCTCAGAGGGTCGTAAAGTCAACGCATCAAGGAAGGCCGATATCTTGACCATGCAGAGCCCGCCTCCGCCGGCACCGCTGCCGGGTGCCCGGCACGGCCGCGACCCGGACCGCGCCATCAAGCGCGGGCCCCGGCGGGTACCGGCCGAGGAGGTGGCCGCGACCCAGCGCGACCGCCTCTTCGACGGGCTGGTCCGCGAGGTCGCCACCCGGGGGTACGACAACGCCCGGGTCACCGACATCTGCCATGCCGCCGGCGTCACCCGGCCGGCCTTCTACGCCCTGTTCAGCGGCAAGCAGGACGCGTTCCTCGCCACCTACCGGCACGGCATCGCGGTGGTCTCGCAGCTCATGGAGACCGCCTACGCCGACGCCGGGCCGGCCTGGCCGGACGCCGCCCGGGCCGCGCTGCGCACCCTGCTCGACGTACTGGCCAGCGTGCCCGCCTTCGCCCGGATGGCGCTGGTCGAGGTGGACGCCGCCGGCCCGGACGCCCGCCGGGAACGCGACGCGCTGCTGCACAGCTTCCGCCGGTTCTTCGCCGACGCCGGACCGGGGCCGGCGGTCGCCGGGGTGGATCGCGACGTGCTGGTGTCCACGGTGGTCGGCGGCATCCACGCCACCATCCGCGCCCGGGTGGCACAGGGGCGGGCCGAGGAGCTGCCGCTGCTGCTGCCGGTGCTCACGTACGCGGCCACCGCGCCGTTCCTCGGGCCCGAGGGCGCGCGCCGGGCCACCCGGCGCGCCGGCCCGGACGACGGCCCGAGCACGACCGCGCCGTGCGCGGCCGACTGACGATCCGGTGAGAAACCGCTGCGGTTTTTCACTTTGGCCACATTTGGCACATGCCGGCGAACTCTCTGTTGACCGCCACTTTACCCAGCGGTAACTTCGGCCTGCGCCCCTGGCGCGAAATCCTGCGAATCCAATTCACATCGTCGCGAATGAATTGATCTCGAAAGGAAGCCGCCATGTCGGAGCAGACCGCACCGATCGAGCCCGACCAGCCGAGCAGCGGCGTACGCTGGCGCCGCTTCGCCGTCACGCTCGGCGCCGTCGCGGCCGGCGCCGCCGGCATGGTAGTGCTGACCGCGCAGGGCGTGCTCGGCGCGCAGTTCGCCATCTCCGGCATGCCGTTCACCGTCACCGCCGACAAACTCGAAGGCACCGGCTTCGAGCAGTTCGCCACGCTCGACCAGATGATCCCGGACAGCCCCAACCAGGGCGACACCGGTGGCCAGGTGGTGGTGATCGTGTCGGCCATCGACAAGGCCGAACTGACCAACCTCTGCCAGAGCATCAGCCTGGGTGGAATCAACCTGCGGATCACCGCGGGCGGCTCCGGCAAGCCGGTCTCCGCCCGCACGCTCGTCGTCGACGGCGACGAGGTCGCCGGCAACGCCTCGTTCCGCAACATCAACGTCGGGCAGGACGCCAGCACCGTCGACCAGGTCCCCGGCGTGAAGGGCAACCCCGGCGTCTTCGCCCAGCAGGCCGACTCGGTGACCATCACCAACCTGCGGCAGAACAACTACGCCACCACCGCCGCGGTCTTCACGCTGCCCAACCTGCACATGGGCTTCAGCTCCGACGGGTGCTGACGATGACCGTCGGACTACACGCGGCGCCGGCCGCCCGCCCCGGCGGGCGCTGGCGCCGCTGGCGGCGGGCCCGCCCGTTCACCGCCGGCCTGCTCGTCACGCTCGGCGGCATCGAGATGCTGGTGACGCTGCGCGCGCCGCTCGGGGTGCTGCTGCACGTCGGGCCGCAGGGACTGGCCGCCTACCTGGTCCCGGCGATCCTCGTGCTCTGCGGGGCGCTGCTGGTCGCCACCCCGCAGCAACGCGTCTTCTACGCGCTGCTGTCGCTGCTGCTCGGGCTGGTCTCCTGGCTCACCTCGAACCTCGGCGGGTTCGTCATCGGCATGCTGCTGGCGCTGGTCGGCGGCGCGCTCGCGTTCGCCTGGACGCCGGACAAACAGCGGGCCGGGAGCGCCCCGCCGGTCACCGCCCCGCCCCCACCCGCGCCCCGGGAGCCGGCCGACGACCCGACGGAGGTCGTCCCGCTGGACCGGGGCTGACCGCGCCGCGCGACCGGCCCGACCGGGACGGACCGGCCGAGGCGGCGCCCGGCACGCTCAGGCGACCGCCTGGTACAACACCCGCATGGACCGGATGGCGGACCGGACCTCCTGAAGGATCGCGGAGGTCGCCGGCGGCGGGACCCACGGATCGTCGCCGCTGTCGAAGCCCACCGTCTCCACCGCGCAGCCGTACCGCAGGCCCAGCAGCCGGACCGCGTCACAGTGCTGGAACGGCACGAAGATGTCGGTCGTGACCACCAGCAGCCGCGCGCCGACCGACGCCGGCCGCACCAGCTCCGCCCAGCCGACCAACGTGTCCGCCGTGTTGGCCCGCTCGCCCGGCCGGGTCGACGGCGCGGCCAGCACGTGCACCGGCGGGTCCACGTCCCGGTGGGACCGGACCCACCAGGGCTGGCCGGCCCCGGTCGTGCCGGAGCGCCGTTCGGTGGCGGGCGCCGCGCCGAACGCGTGCCGCAGCGCCTCGTCCACCGCGTCGCCCTCGGTCGCGACGGCGCCCAGCCCGAGCCCGGCGGCGACCACGTTCTGCTCCGGGATCGGCCGCAGGCTGCCCAGCCCCGCGACCGAGCCGGCGCGGACCCCCCGGCGCAGGATCGTGGCGGCCAGATGCGCGCGGGCCATCATGGTGCGGACGCCACCACCGAGCACCAGGACGTGGTCGAACGACCGGCCCCGCGGCGTCACCCGGCCGGCCAGACCCAACGACCTCGCCGCCGACCGGATACGCGCGTCGGTGTCGGCGGCGAAGCTCTCCCCCACCACCTGGTGGCGTTCCAGCCGCCCCCGACGGTGGTCCCACCGGGCGGAGAACTCCTCCAGCGCGTCCAGCCGGTCGCCGAGCGGGCCGGCCGGCCGCGGTCCACCACCGAACTCGGCCAGCAGCGCGGCCATGGCCGGTGAGTCCACCCAGGAGGCGATCCCCTCGGCGACCCCGGCCCGGTCCGGTGGACCGGAGCCGACGCCGGACCCGTCCACCCGGCCCGCCGGCGGCCCGGTGGTGGGCAACGGCACCGCGGCGAAGACCGTCGCCGTCACGCGGCCAGACTCCCGGCCAGCGCCCGGTGCAGCCGCTGCATCGACAGGATCCCGGACCGGATCTCCTGGAGGTAGCGGTCGGGGTTGGTGGCGTCCGGCGCGAGCGGCACGGTGGCCCGCGCCGGATCGAACCCGACCGTGTCGATCCCGCAGCCGTAGCGCGCCGCCAGCATGCGGATCGCGTCGCTGTGCTGGAACGGCACGTAGATCGGCGAGGTGACGACGAGGATCCGGTCGGACGGGCGGAGGCGGGAGCGCCGGGCCCAGAAGTCGTACGTGTCGGGGGTGTTGGCGCGACGCAGCTCGGGCTCGCTGGACGGCGCGGCGAGCACCTGCACCGGCGGGCCGCCGGCGGGTCGGTAGGTGCGCACCCGCCAGGACCGGTGCGTGACGGCCCCCGCGGAGGACTCGTCGCGCGCCGGCTCGGTGAGCCCGAACGCGTGGCACGCGCCGACATCCATCGCGTCCATCTCGAACCGACCGCCGGCCAGGCCGGGCAGTGTGGTCTCCGGCTCGGTGAGCGGTCGGAAGCTGCCCAGCGCCGCCACCTCGCCGACGGAGACGACACCGTCGCGGACGAGCCGGGCAGCGTACTCGGTGCGTTGCAGGCAGGCCCGCCCGAGACCACCCAGGACGAGCAGGTGGTCGTACGCCGCCCGGGGCGGGTCGACCGGCTCGACGAGACGCAGGGCGGTCGCCGCGGCGAGCACGAGCGCCGCCCGGGCCGGCTCGAACGTCGGGGCGGTCACCTGGTCGCGCTCGACGTTGCCCCGCTTGCGGAAATCCCAGTGCCGGTCGGAGAACGCGTCCAGCCACTCCAGCAGCTCGCCGACGCCGGCCGACGGCAGGGCGTCGCCGTACTCCTCGACAAGCGCCCGCATCGGCGGCGACGAGATCCAGGCGAGGATCTGCTCGGCCGTCGCCTGCGGACGGAAGTGCGGCTCGCAAGTCGGAAGGGCGACAGCGTCGAAACTGACCATGTTTCTCCTTCGCGGAACTCGTCGCGGACGGGCCGAGAGGTCGTGACCGCGCCTCGCACTCTAGACGACAACGACGTCCGTCGGTCGCTGGCGCTCCCGGCGTCGGACCGTGCATCGTGGCCGGTCAACCCGGATTCGGCCGCACGTCGCCCGGCCGGCCGGCACCGTATCCGCGACACCGGCGGAATCGATCGGAAGGACCCGCCCGGCGGGCCGGTCCGCACGTGTCGTGGCGCGCCCGCTCGGTCGACCGGTAACGGCGGGTCACCCGTTCATAGGATCGACAGGCGTGCGGCCCCGGGCCGAATCTCGACCGATGCCGAACGCTTCCTTCTCCACCCCGGAACGGATCGCGGAGGAACTCGCGAGGTTGAACTACCTGGCCGATCCCGGACTCGCCGCGGCGGTCTTCCTCGCGATGAAACTCAAACTGCCGCTGTTCCTCGAAGGCGACCCGGGCGTGGGAAAGACGGTGCTGGCCAGGAAGATCGCCGAACTGCTCGGCGTCACCCCGATCCGGTTGCAGTGCCACAGCGGCATCGACCGGTCCCAGGCGCTCTACGAGTGGGACTTCACCCGCCAACTGCTGCACCTGCGCGGCACCCCGGACGGCGAGTCGATCTACCGCAAGGAGTTCCTGATCCCCCGGCCCATTCTGCGGGCCGTGCAGCAGCGTCCGTCGGTGTTGCTCGTCGACGAGATCGACCGGGCCGACGACGAGTTCGAGGCGTTCCTGCTGGAGGTGCTCGAAGGCGAGACGCTCACCATTCCCGACTACCAGACCATCACGATCGACGAGCCGCCGTTCGTGGTCCTCACCTCCAACGGCACCCGGGAGGTGCACGGCGCCCTCAAACGGCGGTGCGTCTACCACTGGGTCGACCATCCGGCCGAAGAGGACGAGGCGGAGATCATCCGGCTCAACGTGCCGGAGGTGGCGGACACGCCGTTGGCCGCGCAGATCGCGGCCGCCATGGCCAAGCTGCGACAACTGTCGCTGGTGCGGCCACCCGGGGTCGCCGAGTCGATCGCCTTCGCCCGCGCCGCCGCGGCGCTCGGCCGGCGCACCGTCGCCGAGGCCGCCGACGACGCGCTCGGGGTGCTGGTGAAGCAGCGCGAGGACCAGGAGACCGTCCGCGACGTCCTGCGCGCGGAGGCCCCGTGACGTCGGACGACGACCCGGTCCGTGACCTGGTCGGGTTCGCCGGCCGGCTCCGCGCCGACGGGCTCCGCGTCGAGGTGGCGCGGGTGGCCACCGCGATGCGCGCGCTCGGCGCGTACGAGCGGCTCGACCGGGACGCCGTCTACTGGGCGACCCGGTTGACGTTGTGCTCGCGCCGCGAGGACCTGCCCGTCTTCGACGCCGCGTTCGCCGCCTGGTTCGGGCCGGCCGCGTCCACCGGGCCGGGTGACGCCGCGCTGCCCGGCCCCGCGCGGGTCCGCCCGGCGACGGTCGAGGAGCCGGGCCGGGACGACACCGCCGACCCGGGATCGGCCCGGTCCCGGGCCGGCTCCGGCGAGCGGCTGGCGACCGCCCCACCGTGGACGTTGAGCGCCGCCGACCGCGCCGAGCTGGCGTCCCTCGTCGCGGCGTTCACCACTGCGGTTCCGCTGCGCCGCACGATGCGCCGCGCCGCCGGCGGACGGCGGCACGTCGACGTGTCCCGCACCGCGCGGACGATGATGCGCACCGCGGGTGAGCCGACCCGGCTGTGGTACCGCCGCCGTCTCCACGCGCGACGTCGCCTGGTCCTGCTGCTCGACCTCAGCTACTCGATGCGGGCGTACCGCGCTCTGCTGCTGCGGTTCGGGTACGCGGCGGTCGCCGCCGCACCGCTGACCACCGAGGTGTTCACCATCGGCACCCGGCTCGACCGGATCACCCGGGAGCTGCGGTCCCGCGATCCGCAGGCGGCGATGCGCGCGCTGGCCGCCCGCCGCACGGACTGGGACGCCGGCACCCGGCTCGGGACCGCCGTCACCGCCTTCGGCCGGGTGTGGGGCGGGCACCGCGTCGTGCGCTCGGCGCACCTGGTGATCGTCTCCGACGGGTGGGAGCTGGCCGATCCGACGCCCCTGGTGGCCCAGGTCAGCCGACTCTCCCGGCTGGCCCACGCGGTGATCTGGGGACACCCGAAGGCCGGCGATCCCGGGTTCACCCCGTACGCGCCGGCGCTGGTGGGCAGCCTGCCGTACGTCCAACTGGTCGCCACGCCCGACGCGGCGGCCCTGCGCACCCTCGCCGGCATGCTGGCCTGTCCGAGCTGCGGGCCGCGCTGCCGACGTCATCGCGACCACCGGAAGTGGAGTGTCCCGACGTGACCCAGGCCCTCGCCGACGCGGTACGCCGCGCCCTGGCCCGCGACACCATGCTGCGGCTCGCCCACGACGCCGAGCAGGCGTTGGTCATCGTGCGCAAGGACGACCACAAGGCCCGGGTGTTCGACAACGAGGAGGCGTTGCTCCGGATCGCGGTCGAGCGGTACCTGGTGGAGGCGACCACCCGCCGCGAATGGACGGGACAGGTCGACCACGACTGGTCCTTCCGCAGCGACGGCAACGCGAACGCGGCCACCATCCTGCGGTTCTGCGCCTACCTGGGTCAGCCGCTGGACGCGACGCCCGCCGTCGAGGAGCTGTACGGGGCGGCGCTCGCCGAGATCCGGCCGGCCGACGGGCCGGTGCGCGACAGGTGGACCGAGGTGACCGTGACCTACCGGCTGATCCGCAGCCTCCGGGCGGCGGGGCGGCCCGCGGACGCGCTGGCCCTGGCGGCGGCCCTGGACCGCGAGTTCTTCTTCGCCAGCGGCGCGGAGCCGTGCGCCGGCGACGTCGACTTCGAGACCGGCGCCTGCCTGCTGGAGCTGGGCCAGGCCGCCGAGGTGCACAGCGCGCTCGGCGAGTTGGCCCAGACCTACTGGGAGTCGACCGAGGCCAGCTCCTACTCGACCCGGCACCGCTACGGCTTCATCCTGGCGCTGGCCGACCAGGCCACCGGCGACACCGACGAAGCCGTCACCCGGATGACCGCGGCGCTGGCGCATCTGGCGGAGTTCCGGATCGCCGACCCCCAGCACGACGTCTACGAGTTGTCGCTGGCGCTCACGCTCGCCGAGCTGCTCGCGCTGACCGGGCACGGGAACGATCGCGCGGTCGGGCTCGCGGGGCGGGCGCTGACGGTCGCCGAGGGGATCCGGAGCCGATGGGGAGTGATCTCCCGGGCGCGTACCCCGTTGTCGACGGCGTTCCGCCGGGTCTACGGCGACATCGCGCTGCTGGCCGCGTCCCTGCCCGGCCCGGCCGCCGCCGAGCTGGGGCTGCGCATGTGCCTGGCGGCCAAGCAGACCGGGCTGGCCGCGCAGATGCGGGCCGAGGTGTCGTTGCTGCCCAACCAGCTCCAGGGCCTGATCGACGACGTGCTCAAGGCCGAGCGGGTCGATCCTCTCGACCACCGGGCGGACGCGCGTGCGGTGCGGGCTCAGCGGGAGGAGCAGAACCGGGAGATCGACACCCTGCACCGGCGGATCGAGAAGCGGGTGAACCCGATCTTCGCGGAGATGACGCTGCCCACCCCGACGGACCTGACCACCCTGCGCCGCGCGTTGGACGGCAGGTACGCGCTCGACTTCGCCGCCCTGCCGGACAGCCTCGCCACGGGGACGAACTGGTTCCGCGCGCTGATCACCCCGGGCGGCGGTGTCTTCTTCGAACGGTTCACCCCGGGTGCGCAGCTCGCCGCCTACGTCGCCGGTCGACGGGCCCGGGACCCGCAGGCGCCGATCGACCTCGACCTGGGTGACCCGGACTGGCACCGGCTGGCCCTCGACCTGCTCCCCGCCGAGCTGCGCGGCCGGCTCGACGCGGTGGCCGGGGACCCGCTGGAGCTGGTGATCTCGGCGCACCAGGAGCTGTGCCTGGTGCCCTGGGCGGCGCTGGTGCTCGACAGCGCCGGCACCCGGCTGGTGCGCCGGGCCGTGCTCACCCACACCCCGGTGCTGACCTGCCTGTCCGGCTCGCCGCCCCCGGTGGTCACCGGCCCGGCGCTGGTCCGGCTGGTGCCGCTGGCCCACGACGGCCCGTCGGACCACCTGGAACGGCGAGCCTGGAACCTGAGCCGGGGGGACGTCCCACTGAGCCGCTGCCCGTTCGACGACCAGGAGCCCACCGCCCACGCGTCGCCGCGGATCAGCGTGGCCCTCCGGCGGGGCACGGAGTGCGGACTGCTCCACGTCAAGGCACACGGCACCGGCCACGGCCTCGGGCAGCACCTGATCCTGCCGGAGGAGACCGACACCGGGGCGCAGTTGTCCGCCGCGTACGCGTTGGCCCTGCGCTGGCCGGCGTCGACGCTGATGGTGTCCTGTCAGGTCGGCGCGGTGACAAACGTGGCGGACATCGAGCCGGTCGGCCTCGTGGTGGCGGTGCTGGCCGGTGGTGGGCGGTCCGTCGCCGCCGCGATCGAGGAGGTGGCGAAACTCCCGGCCAGTCGGATGGCCGCCCATCTCGTGGGGCTCGTCCGGCGGTCCGGGATCCGCCTCGACCACGCGCTCCGGCTCGCCCAACTGCACTACCTGCGGTTGGGCGAGCCGGTGGCGAACTGGGCGCTGTTCAACGCCTACGTCAGATAGGGCGGGTCCGGTTCACCGGCCGGCCCAGCACGGCCGACACCCGCCCGGCCCGGCCCGGCTCGTTGGCGTACTTGTCGAGGATGAACCAGCGTGCGCGCCACGCGCGGTAGCCGGGCCGGCCGCCGAACGCGACGCGGCACTCCTCGACGCCGTCGAAGAAGTTGGGCATGACCGCGCCGCCGAACCCGCGCAGGTGGCTGCGCTGGCTCTCGTGGCCCTTCGCGTCGGTGACCGGTTCCGTCAACCAGGCGGACATGGCTTCCACGGCGTCGTCGTCGAGCACCTCGTGCGCGAGGCACGGCGCGAAGGTCAGCGTGCTGGGTAGCCGGTGGCCCGGCATCAGCAGCCCGGCGGCCAACCGGATCTGCACCACCGCGAGCCGGAGGCCGTGCCGCAATTCCTGCGGCTCGCCCCCGCTGGTCAGGATCGGCTTCTCGATCTTGGAGTAGGCGTGGTCGAAGCGGGCCGCCAGGGCCTTCCGACTGTCGTCCCAGGAGTCGTCGTCGCCGAGCGGGAAGTAGCCGAGCCGCTGCATCTCCGGATACAACCCCAGCATCAGCAGGATGGCCCGGGCGGTCATGATCCCCGGGTTGACGAAGCTGGTGGGCAGCGCCAGCCGCTCCTTCGTCGGCCTGTCGACGAAGCCGTGCTCCGCGACGCGCTCGGCCGCCGTGAGCGCCTCCTCGCCCCGGGTCGCGCCCTCCGCCAGATCACTGAAGATCATCTGTACGCGTTCCTCGCGGCGCTGTCGGTCCGCGTCGTCGCCCTCGGCCGCGAACTCCTCCGCCCACCTGTCGATCACCCGCTCGGCGATCCGGCACGCGGTCCCGGTCTCCGCCAGCACCAACTGGAGCAGCATCTCGTCGTAGTGCAGCTCGAACCCGGCGAACGGGGAGGGGACGTTCTTCGGATCCCGGTGGTAGGAGAGACAACTGGCGTGCCGGTTGCGTGCCTTCTGGTGAAAGGCCTGCGCGCGGTCGTAGGACGCCTGGGTGTCCTCCTTCGACTCGGCGAGCGCCAACGACCGCAACGCGCCCAACGACCGCGGGGCGTACTCCGGCCACGGCAGGTCGAGGGCCGCGTTCGCGATCCGCAGGATCCACTCGTGGTTCCGGTCCCGGTCGCCGTCGCTGCCCCGCCGGTTCGGAATCCGCTCCAGCGCCGACCAGGTCGCCTCGTACATCAGCCAGCCCATCAGCGGCAACAACTCGGCGACGTCGTCGGGCGGCGCCTGGGTGCGCGGGTCACGGTCGTACGCCACCACGTCGGCCTCGATGGCGGCCACCAGGTCGTCGTCGCAGGCGATCTCGCCCCGGCGCAGGGCAAGGCAGAGTTCCTCGAGGCGCTCGGCGCTCATCACGGTCACGGATCCTCCTGCGGTCGTCGTCGCGCACGGTCGGGGGTGGGTCATCGCAGTTCACGTCGGGACCGGATCGCCCGGCGGACCAGCCAGCCGGCGAGCGCCGCCGCCGCGGCGGCGGCCGACCAGCCGCGGGTGAGCGGCGCGGCGGGCGGATGCGCGGTCTGCCACCGGACCAGCCAGGTCACCACGAACCAGGTCACCGAGGCGGCGAAGCCGGCGGCGGCCAGGCCGACCCAGTGCCGGCGGGTCGACCGGAGCGCCGCGGCGAGCAGGAGGAACAGTCCACCGGCGGCCACCGAGACGATGAACGGCGCCCGCAGCGACGCGTACATCGGCCAGTCGTAGCTGAGCGACTGGGACGCGGCCAGCAGCAGGCCGACGGCGGCGAGGACCGACGTGTGCAGCGCGGTCAGGAACTCGTTGCGATCGGCGAGGGCACGCAGCCGCCGTTCCAGGTCGGCGGCGCCGATCTGCGCCATCGGCTCCGCGTAGGCCACCGTGTCGCGCGCCGTGTCCGCCGCGTCGTCGATCTCGGTCACCAGCCAGGCCACGTACGCCAGGTCCGCCGCCACCGGCCCGGCCAGGCCCTCGATCCAGGCGTGGCGGTCCGGCACCGCGAGCGTGTCCGCCCAGTCGCGCAGCCAGATCCGGGCGTTGTGCTCCTCGGCCGTGACCGTCCGCGACATGATGCGCAGGTCGGCCTCGTCGGCGGCGCCCAACGCCGTCTCCCGCCGGAGTTTCCGGAGCCGCTCCTCCCGGGCCTCGGTCGGTTCGGGGTCGGCCCGCTCGCTGTCCTCCACGCGGGACGCGAGGTCGTACAACCGGGACTGTCGGTCCTGCGAGCGGCGCTCCGCGAACCGGCGGGCCTGGTGGCGGACCTTGGCCATCTCCCAGAGGTAGCCGGGCAGCGGCCGGAGTCGCGCGTCGCCGTCCGGCCACACCCAGGAGTCGCTCAACGACTCGCCGGCGGTGGGCGCCAGCAGCACGAGGAGGCGTTCCAGACGGGCCGGGTCGGGCGACGGCACCTCCCACAGCCAGGTGCCCGGCACCGGCTCGGTCGGTTCCGCCCCACGCAGGTCCGCGCCGGCCGGCAGCGCGGCCTCCGCCGCGGCGGCGAGCCGGTCGGCGTCAGCGTCACCGTCGTACAGCGCGTAGAACAGCCGCACCCGGCCGGTGCAGTCCTCGTCGGCCGTCGCGCCCACCGCCGTCCGCCACGTCCGGTCGAGGTCGCGCCAGTCCGCGGTGCCGTCGACCGGCGCCAGGCAGACCAGGAACGCGTCGAGGCGGGCCGTGGTGTACCGCAGCGCCTGCCGGGTGCCGTCGCCCGGGGCGGTGAGGAACTGCCGGGCCCGCAGGCCGTCGCCGTGCACGAGCGGCACCCGGTCGGGCTCCCGCATGCCGAGGCCGCGGCAGGCGGCGGTGATCCGGGTCGCGATGCCGGTGTCCCGGAGGCCGTCGAAATAGGTGTACGCGTTGAGCGCGTACGCGTGCAGTCTCATCGGCCCCGGCCGTCCGGTTCCGACCCGTCCCCCTTCTCCCGGCGCAGCCGGTCGGTCAGCCGGTCGGCCTGCCCCCGCAGCGGCACCGACTGTCGAACGTCCTTGGCGAGGTCCGCCTTGGCGCCCAACAGATTCTCAAGCGCCTCGATCCGTTGCCGGCACCGGTTGACGGCGACCAGGTCGCGCCGATCCAGTGCCTCATTCATCAGCACCAGACAACTGCGGAACTGTTCCCATTTCTCCGGCGGGAGCGTCGCCTCACGGATGTCGGCCAACGCGTCGATGGCGTATTGCAGGATGTCGTCGGGGTCGGGCGCACCGGTCTCGTTCATCGACAGTCACCATAGGCGAGGACGCCTGCGGGGAAGTCGCCCGTCGGAGGCGTGCCGACACCGGAACGGTCGTCCGACGCTCATCCGATCCGGTCGCGAATTGCCGGACGTTCAGCCCTTCGACCAGTTCGACCGCAATCGCCGCGGCCACTTCGCATCGGTGCCGGCACATTGTCGGCTAACCGACACGCCGAAAAGGAGCGATCAGAAGGAACAGTTGACCAGATCGCATTCGGGACCCAGCCGGATACCGAAACGCGCCTCGACACCCGCGCGGATGTGCGCCGCGAACTTCATCACCTCGGACGTGGTGGCGCCACCCCGGTTGGTGACCGCGAGCGCGTGCCGGCTGGACAGCGCCACCGTGCCGTTGCCCCAGTCGTGACCGTAGCCGCGGGGGAAGCCGGCCCGCTCGATCAACCAGGCCGCCGGCAGCTTGGTGCCCTTGACGTCCGGATAGCGGGGGCACTCCCGGGCCTGCTCCGGCACCTCGGCGAGAACCGGGTTGATGAAGAACGACCCGACGCTCCAGGTGTCGTGGTCCGCCGGGTCGAGAACCATGGCGCGGCTGCGCCGCAGCGCGAGCACGGCCTCGCGGACGTCCGCCGGCGCGGCGGTGCCGCCGACGTCGATGCCCAGCCGCTTCGCCAGCTCCACGTACTCGATCGGCCGCGACTGGTCACTGCGGCGCAGCCGGTACGTCACCTCCACCACGACCCACCTGTCGCTGTGCTTGAAGACGGACTGCCGGTGGCTGCCGAAGCCGCAGCGCTCCGGCGTCCACCGCTCCAGCGCACCGGTCTGCCGGTCGTAGACGGAGAGCGAGTCGAGCACGTCCGAGGTCACCGTGCCGAACGCGCCGACGTTCTGCACCGGCGTGCCGCCCACCAGCCCGGGGATGCCGGACAACGCCTCCAGGCCGGCGAGCCCCGCGTCGACGGTGGCCGCCACCAGCCGGTCCCACTCGACGCCGGCGTCCGCGGTGACCAGCTCCCCGTCGACGCGGAAGTCCGAGGTCGCCAACCTGACGACCGTCCCGTCCCAGCCGACGTCGCCCACCACCAGGTTCGAACCGCCGCCCATGACCAGCAACGGATCCCCGGCGGCGGTGGCCCGGCGCAGCAGGTCGAGCAGATCGGGGGTGGTCTCCGGCACGTACAGGCGACCGATCGGACCACCGACCCGCATCGTGGTCAGGTCAGCAAACGTGGTTGTCACCGGGCCAGCCTACTGACCGGCTTCCCGCCGCCCGCGGCTTCCTCGGCACGCCGCCGTCGGTCAGGCGCCGGCGGACGACCGGAGCCGCCGGGCCGCGATCTGCACCGCGCGCTCGCAGATCGCGTGCCGGTCGGCGGCCGGGGTCCGGCGCAGCACGAGGCCCGCCAGGATGTTCACCGGCCAGGCGGCGAGATCCTCCGGCGGCCGGCCGTTGACCTCCAGGAACAGCTCCACGTCGTGCTCGTCCGAGGTCCGCGCCAGGTAGTCCGGCACCACGGCGAGGAGGGCGTCGGCGAGGGCCCGGGCCGGCGCGCGGCCGTCACTGACGTCGACACCGGGACCGGCCGCCGTGAGGATCCGGTCCTGCAACGTCTTGGCGTCCATGGCCGCCGTCCGGTACAGGTCCCCGGCGGACATCGGACCGCCCGTCTCCTCGATCACGGCTGGCACCTTCCGTCGAACGGCCGCCCGTTCGTGGAACCGGTGCGGTGACGCCTGGCGATGCGTCCTCGGCGTGGGCGAGAACGGCAGTATTGAACAGTCGCCCGCCCGGCAGGACAAGACCACCGTCGGGATTCCGTCACCGCGCGGCGCCCCCGGGGCCCCGGTAACCGGATCAGGGGCGGGAGAGCAGCACCGCGAGCGTCGCGTCGTCGTGCTGCTTGACCGGGCCCCGCCCCGGCCGCGTCAACAGCTCCGGCCGGCCGGTCTCGTGGCGGCGGACGGTGTCGATGACGGCGCCGGGGCCGGACCGCTCGGCGATCCCGAACACCTCCGCCCAGTCGAGCGCGAAGAACTCGGTCAGCCGGGAGACGCCGTCGGTGCAGAGCAGCAGCCGACGCAGCCCGGACCGGGCCACCCGGCCGGTCAGCGCCTCGGCCGCCGCCGCCGGATCGGTCGACGCCACCCAGAAACCGCCCGGCCGGTTGCGCAGCCGGGCCACCGTGTGCCGGTCGTACGCCGGCAGGGTGTCGGTGCGGTCGTCGTGCACGACCGTGCGGCCGTCCGCGTTCTCGAACACCACCGACGAGTCGCACAGCACCAGATAGTCCACCTGGTCGTCCGCGGCCCGGACCACGGCGACCGTCGACGACGGACTGTGCGGGTTGGACAGGTCGCAGCGTCCCCCGTGGCGGTCCCGCAACCGGTCGATGGCGGTGGCCAGGATCCGGTCGAGCGGCGCCGTCGGCCCGGCCGTCAGCGCGCCCACCAGGCAGTCGCCCAACTGCCGCACCAGCCAGGCCGGACCGTGTACGCAGCCGGTGTCCAGACCGGGCGGCCGGGTGACGCCGTCCAGCACGAACGCCCAGTCGGCCGACACCACGACGTGGTCCTCGTTGGGTCGGTCCGATCCGGGCGCGGTGGCGAACGCGAAGTCCACTGTCGCGGCCGGCTCAGCCGGCCATGGTCTCCGCGATGGCCTCGCGGAACGCCTCCGAGCGGTGCTCGAAGTTGCGGAACCGGCCGTAGCTGGGCGCGGCCGGCGACAACAGCACGACCCCGCCGGCCGGGGTGATCTTGCGGGCCCGGCGCACCGCGTCGGACAGGTCGTCGACGATCTCGCACCGCACGCCCGGCAGCCCGGCCAGCGCCTCGATGATCCGCGGGCCGCTGTCCGGGATGCCGATCACGGTGATCTCCCGCTCGGCCAGGTGGTCGCGCAGTGGCGCGTAGTCCACCCCCCGGTCGGTGCCGCCCAGGATGACCGTCAACGGCCGCCCGTCGTACGCGTCGATGGCGTGCATGGCCGCGTACGGGCTGGTGGCGAGCGTGTCGTCGACGAAGGTGAGCCCGGACGGGTCGGGGATCTCGGTGAGCCGGTGGGCCAGCCCCTGGAACTCCGCGACCGCGACGGCCAGCGTGTCCCTGTCCGCCACCACGTCCACGCCGAGCACGTCGAGCACGGCGAGCGCGACGCAGAGGTTGCCCTCGTTGTGCCGGCCGACGAGCGGCAGCACCGCGCGGGGGAAGAGCGGCGTGTCCCGCAGGTGGAACCAGGGCGTGCCGTCCGGGCCGGTCGCCACGTGGGTGGTGTCCGGCGAGCCGGCGCGGACCGCCGCCCGGTCGCCGAGCTCCCCGGCGAGCCGGGGGTCCGCCCCGTTGACCACCACCGCGTGCGGGCCGTGCGCCAGCAGGTTCAGCTTGTCCCGGTAGTACTCCCGCTCCCCGCCGTGCGCGTCCAGGTGCTCCGGGAACAACGCGGTGACCACGGAGATCCGCGGTGAGTCGGTCAGGTCGCTGCACTGGTAGCTGGAGAGTTCCAGCACGTACAGCTCCGCGTCGGGCAGCTCCAGCGTGGGCACGCCGATGTTGCCGCCGAACACGTTCGGCCGGCCGACGGCGACCAGCAGATGGCTGATCAGGCTGGAGGTGGTGCTCTTGCCCTTGCTGCCGGTCACCCCGATGGTCCGGTCGGCGTGGTCGGCCATCCACAGCGCGGTGCCCTGCGTCACCGGGATGCCGCGCTGCCGTAGCTCGACCATCCACGGGTGGGTCTGCGGCACGCCCGGCGAACGGACCACCACGTCGGCGGCGGTGAGCGCGTGCAACCCCGGCTCGCCGGTGACCAGCGGGGCGGCCTCGGCCAGCGCCCCCTCCCAGGGCAGCGACAGGAAGTTCGCCCGGTCGTCCACCGCGACGAGACCGGCCGGACCGTGCGCGGCGACCGCGCGGGCGGCGGCCATGCCCTCACGCCCCGTACCCCAGATCGCCACAGAGCGTCCGCGCAGGTCAGACAGGCGCACGTTGGATCTCCTCGCTCGCGTCCCGGTGGGTCCGGACTAGTATGACCTGTGCTTAACGGACAGCTCGGACGGATGGCCGCCTTCACCTTCCCGTCGTACTCGATCGACTTCGCCACCGGTGAGGTGCTGTTCGACTACGCCCTGACCGGCCCCGACGGCGACCAGCGGTTCACCGAGGTGATCACGCTGCCGCTGCCGGCGGAGCCGGTCTCCGACGCCGTCGCGGCGCGGCTGGCCCGGGTCCTGGAGCTGCTGCACGTGGTCGCCGGCGTCAGCTACTACAAGGCCGCCGCGCCGCCCCGGCTGGTGCTGCCGACGCCGCTGGGGTCCGCCGCCGTCGAGCTGGTCACCGCCGTCTACACCAAGGGCCTCGCCGAGTACGCGTACCGCAACGCGTTGCCGCACGTGTTGACGCTGCGCCCGGAGGTCCCGGCCGGTTCCGTCGAGACGGCGGCGCCGTGGGACAACTCCGACCGGCGTCCGCTGTCGGCGGTCGGCGGCGGCAAGGACTCCATCGTCACGCTGGAGGCGCTGCGCCGGGCCGGCCTCGACCCGGTGCCGTTCTCGGTCAACCCGAACCACGTGATCGTCTCGGTGAACGAGGCGTCCGACCTGGTGCCGCTCGCCGCCCGGCGGCGACTCGACCCGGTGCTGTTCGAGCTGAACCGGGCCGGGGCCCGCAACGGGCACATCCCGGTCACCGCGATCAACTCGCTGATCGCGGTCGCCACCGCCGTGCTGCACGACCTCGGGCCGGTGGTGATGTCGAACGAGCGCTCCGCGTCCGACCCGAACCTGGTCTGGCAGGGCCACGAGATCAACCACCAGTGGTCCAAGGGCGTCGAGGCGGAAGGGCTGCTGCGGGCCGCGCTGGCCGAGCACGCCGGGCTCACCGAGCCGTACTTCTCGCTCCTGCGTTCCCTGTCCGAGCTGCACATCGCCCGGCTGTTCGCCGAGATCGACCGGTACGACGCGGTGGTGACGAGCTGCAACGCCGCGTTCAAGCTGCACGACGCGAGCGAGCGCTGGTGCCGGAACTGCCCGAAGTGCCGCTTCGTGTTCCTGGCCATGGCCCCGTTCATGCCCCGCGAGCGGCTCACCGGCATCTTCGGCGGTGACCTGCTGGCCGACGAGTCCCAGGTCCCCGGCTACCGGGAGCTGCTCGGCGTGGACGGGCACAAGCCGTTCGAGTGCGTCGGCGAGGTGGAGGAGTCGGTGGTGGCGCTGAGCCTGCTCGCGCAGCAGGACCAGTGGCGGGACGCCCCCGTGGTGCGCGCCCTGGTGGCGGCCCTGCCCGACACCGCCTGGCAGGCCGCCACCACCTCCGACGTCTTCACCCCCACCGCCGAGAACTTCGTCCCCACCCCCTACGCCAAGGCCCTCCAGTCCCTCACCTGACCCCGTCACCCTCCCCTCCCCCCGCCCGAACGGCGTTGATCAAGGAGTTTGCGTCATCGCGGCGCGAATTCCTGACGCAAACTCCTTGATCAACTCGGGCTAGGAGGTGCGGACGGCGTCCAGGGCCAGCAGGGCGACGTGCAGGGAGAGGCACTGGTCGACCGAGTCGAGGTCGGCGTCGAGGATGCGGCCGATGCGGGCCAGTCGCTCGTAGAACGCCGGCCGGGACAGGTGCGCGGCCACCGCGCCCGCCGACTTGTTGCGGCCCTGTTCCAGGTATGCCCGCAAGGTGCCGAGCAACTGCTCCCGGGGATGCTGCGCGTCGTACGTCAACAGCGGGCCGAGTTCCCGCTCCACGAACGTCTGCAACCGGGGCTCGTCCCGCAGCAGGTGCAGCAGGCCGGCCAGCCCGACGTGCGGCAGCCGGAAGCAGGGCAGGTCGCGCGGGTCCCGCCGGGCCGCCTCGGCGATCTGCCGCGCCTCGACCAGCGACCGGCGTGCCTCGCGCAGGCTGCTCACCCCGGAGCCGGCCGCCACGACGACCGCCGGACGGGCCGACACGTCGACCGGCCGCACGCCCCCCGGGGCACCGCTCCGGGCGGTCCCGTCGACCGGCCGCACCGGGCCGGGAGCCGCACCCCGACCCACCCCGTCGACCGGGCGCACGCCCCCGTTGGCCGCGGACCGGCCGGCCCCGTCCGGCGGGCGGGCCGGGCGGGGGGTCGGCGGGCGGGGCGGGGCGGCGTCGAGGCGTACCCGACGCAGTGCCGCGGCGAACGCGGCGAGCGCCTTCTCCTCGGCGGCCGGGTCGGGCAGCGCCAGCAGCGCGCCGACCGCGTGGTCGTCGACGGCGCTTGTCAGCGCCGTCAGGTTGGCCTCGCGCACGGCCTGGCCGACCGCCTCGGCGAGATCGCGGAGCCGGGCCGGGCCGGCCTCCGGGCCGGCGGCCTCCGGATCACGGCGGCGCGCCGCACCGGGATCGTCGTGCCCGTCCGGCCCCACGTCCCCGGCCGGGTCGTCGCTGCGGTGCCGGACCACCACGCCGACCAGGTGCCGGCGGTCCAGGGTGACGCCGAGCGCCTTGGCCCGCAGCGCCACCTCGTCCACCGGGCGGGAGTGGTCGATGAGCGCGGTCAGCAGCGTCCGGTGGATCTGTCGTTCCAGGCCCTCGGCGTCGCGGCGGATCAGCCGGCCCAGGGCGAGCGTGGAGGCGGCCCGCTCGACCAGGATGGTGAGCCGGGTGGGCGGCGCGGCCTCGGCCGCCGGCCAGCGCAGCAGCAGCCGACCCCAGTCCTGCCCCCGCGCGCCGACGGTGGTGACCAGCCAGCCGCTGTCCGGGTCGTACGCGGTCCGCCCGGCCGGCCGGATCCGGCGGGAGTGCTGCTCCCAGCCGTCCAGCAGCAGTTCCGCGTTCTCCCCCGCCGGGTCGTACGCGAGCACCTGCCGGGACAGGTTCTCCAGCACCACCGGGCAGCCGGCCAGCTCGGCGGCCTGCCGCAGCACCTCGGCCGGCTCGGCGCCCTCGACGGACAGCTCGGTGAACCGTTGGTGGATCTCCTCGGTGGCCCGCAGCTCGGTGAGCTGGGCGTCGACGATCAGCGCGTGCACCGCCTCGGTGATCCGCACGAACGGGGTGGCCCGGCGCAGCTCGACCAGTGGCAGTCCGCGCCGTTCGGCGGCGGCGGCCATCACCCGGGGCACGCCGCCGACGTAGCGGCGGCCCAGCTCGACGACCAGTCCGGAGACCCCGACGTCGGCCAGGTCGCCGACGAACGCGCGGAGCCCGGCGTCGTCGGCGGGCAGCCCGATGCCGGTGGTCAGCACCAGCTCGCCGCCGCCGAGCAGGGTGGCGATGTCCGGCACCTCGGTGACGTGCACCCACCGCACCGGGCGGTCCAGCCCGGCGTCGCCGGCGACCAGGCGCGGCGCGCCGTGGCGCACCGGCACCAGGCCGAGCACCTCACGCACGGTAGGGAACACGGGCGACACGCTACCCTGCGTCACCACCGGAACCGAAGCCCCGTCCGTGCGGTCCCGGTTCAGTCGACGCCGAACTCCATCGCGGCGCGGTCGAGCCACTCGTCCTCCGCGGAGGGGACGCCCCGGGAGGCGATGGCCTCCGCGCCGCCCTCGGGCATCGCGCCGATCAGGCCGGTCGAGGCCGCCTGCGCGGCGCCGACCATCCGCTGCGGGGCGGTGCCGCCGACCATGCCGAGCGAGGCGTACTGCTCCAGCTTGGCCCGCGAGTCGGCGATGTCCAGGTTGCGCATGGTGAGCTGGCCGATCCGGTCCGACGGGCCGAACGCCGAGTCCTCGGTGCGTTCCATGGACAGCTTGTCCGGGTGGTAGCTGAACGCCGGGCCGCATGTGTCCAGGATCGAGTAGTCCTCGCCCCGGCGCAGCCGCAACGTCACCTCGCCGGTGACCGCCGTGCCGACCCAGCGCTGCAACGACTCGCGCAGCATCAGCGCCTGCGGGTCCAGCCAGCGGCCCTCGTACATCAGCCGGCCGAGGCGACGACCCTCGGTGTGGTAGTTGGCCAGGGTGTCCTCGTTGTGGATGGCGTTGACCAGCCGCTCGTACGCGGCGTGCAGCAGCGCCATGCCGGGCGCCTCGTAGATGCCCCGGCTCTTCGCCTCGATGATCCGGTTCTCGATCTGGTCGGACATGCCCAGGCCGTGCCGGCCGCCGATGGCGTTGGCCTCCAGCACCAGGTCGACCGGGCTGCCGAACTCCTTGCCGTTGATGGTCACCGGGCGGCCCTGGTCGAAGCCGATCGTGACGTCCTCGGTGGGGATCTCCACCGTCGGGTCCCAGAACCGGACGCCCATGATCGGGCTGACCGTCTCGATGCCGGTGTCCAGGTGCTCCAGCGTCTTCGCCTCGTGGGTGGCGCCCCAGATGTTGGCGTCGGTGGAGTACGCCTTCTCGGTGCTGTCCCGGTAGGGCAGGTCGCGGTCGAGCAGCCACTCCGACATCTCCTTGCGCCCACCGAGTTCGGTGACGAAGGCGGTGTCGAGCCACGGCTTGTAGATGCGCAGCTGCGGGTTGGCCAGCAGGCCGTACCGGTAGAACCGCTCGATGTCGTTGCCCTTGAACGTCGAGCCGTCGCCCCAGATCTGGACGTCGTCGGCGACCATCGCCCGCACCAGCAGCGTGCCGGTGACGGCCCGGCCGAGCGGGGTGGTGTTGAAGTAGGCCCGCCCGCCCGAGCGGATGTGGAACGCCCCGCAGGTCAGCGCCGCGAGACCTTCCTCGACCAGGGCGGCTCGGCAGTCGACCAGCCGGGCGATCTCGGCGCCGTAACTGAGCGCGCGGCCGGGCACCGAGGCGATGTCGGGCTCGTCGTACTGGCCGATGTCGGCGGTGTAGGCGCAGGGCACGGCGCCCTTGTCGCGCATCCACGCGACCGCGACCGAGGTGTCGAGGCCGCCGGAGAAGGCGATGCCGACACGTTCGCCGGTGGGCAGGGAGGTGAGAACCTTGGACACAGGAAGATTATGCACCAAGCCGCATGGTCATGCAAGCGACGGTCACGGTGGGTCGTCGCGGCCGAGTTCCCAGCAGGCCACCGCGGTCGCGGCGGCGACGTTCAGCGAATCCACGCCCCGACGCATCGGGATCACCACGCGTACGTCGCTGGCGGCCATCGCCGCCGCCGTCAGCCCGGCGCCCTCCGCGCCCAGCAGTAACGCCGCGCGGGCCCGCTGGTCGCCGGTCAGCCGCTGGATCGGCACCGCGTCCGGCGCCGGCGTCAGGGCCAGCACCGTGAAGCCGGCCGCGCGGACCCGGTCCAGCCCGCCCGGCCAGGGCTCCAGCTTCGCGTACGGCACCGCGAACACCTCGCCCATGCTGACCCGTACGCTGCGTCGGTAGAGCGGGTCGGCGCAGGTCGGCGACAGCAGCACGGCGTCCACCCCGAGCGCCGCCACGGCCCGGAAGATCGCGCCCAGGTTGGTGTGGTTGTTGACGTCCTCCAGCACCACCACCCGGCGGGCGGCGGCCAGCACCTCGTCCGTCGACGGCAGCGGCTTGCGGTGGAACGAGGCCAGCACGCCCCGGTGCACGTGGAAGCCGGTGGCCCGCTGGAGCACCGCCGGCGTGGCCGCGTACACCGGCGCGTCCCCGGTGTCGAGGTCGGCGAGCTGGTCCGCCCGCTTCGCGTCGACCAGGTACGACCGGGCCGGGTAACCGGCCCGCAGCGCCCGCCGCAGCACCAGCTCCCCCTCGGCGATGAACAACCCGTGCGGGGGCTCCCAGCGGGTCCGCAGCTCCACGTCGGTCAACGCGCGGTAGTCGGCGATCCGGTCGTCGTCGGGGTCGGTGATCTCGTGGACAGGCACCCGACGATTCTGCCCGGCGCCCCGACCCGTCCCCCGGCGCGGTCCGGGTTTCCGCCGCCCGAGGCGGGGAACGGAGCCGGGGAAGCGGACACCGACGGAGGGACCACCACGATGGGCGCGGACCACCCCGACGACGGCCGGCTGCCCCGCGGCGCGACAGTGGCCGATCACATCGTGGCCCGGCTCGCCGAGTGGGGCGTGCACCGCTACTACGGCTATCCCGGGGACGGCATCAACGGCCTGACGTCGGCGCTGCAACGCGCCGAGGGTCGCGCCCGGTTCATCCAGGTACGCCACGAGGAGACCGCCGGCTTCGCCGCCGGCGCGCACGTCAAGTACGGCGGCGGCCCGCTCGGCTGCGTGGTGGTGACGAGCGGTCCGGGGGCGATCCACGCGCTCAACGGCCTCTACGACGCCAAGCTCGACCACCAGCCGGTGGTGGCGCTGCTCGGGCACACCGCGCTGCCCGCCGAGGGCGGCGGCTACTACCAGGAGGTGGACCTGCTCTCGCTCTACAAGGACGTGGCGGGCGGCTTCCTGGCCCAGCTCGACGACCCGTCCCAGACCCGGCACCTGGTGGACCGGGCCTGCCGCACGGCGCTCGCGCGGCGTACCGTGACCGCCCTGGTCCTCCCCTCCGACGTGCAGGACGAACCGGCGGTGCCGCAGCCACCGCACGCACACGGCTACTACCACACCAGCGCGGTGCCGAGCAGCCCGCCGACCGTGCCGCCGGAGGCCGACGTCCGCCGCGCGGCCGAGGTGCTGCGCGGCGGCGAGCGGGTGGCCATGCTGGTCGGGCAGGGCGCGCTCGGCGCGGAGAACGAGGTACGCCGGATCGCCGACCGGCTCGGCGCCGGGGTGGCCACCGCGCTGCTCGGCTTCGCCGCCGCGGACCACCGGCAGCCCTGGGTGACCGGCGCGATCGGCCTGCTCGGCACGCGCCCGAGCTGGCAGCTCATGCAGGAGTGCGACCGGCTGCTGATCGTCGGCAGCCAGATGCCGTACTCGGAGTTCTACCCGCCGGAGGGGCGGGCCCGGGCGGTGCAGATCGACCTGGACGGCAGCCGGATGGGGCTGCGTTACCCGACCGAGGTGAACCTGACCGGCGACGCCGGGCCGACGCTGCGGGCCCTCCTGGACGAGCTGGGCCCCGGCCCGGCGCCGACCGCCTGGCGGGCCACCATCGCCGACGCCACCGGCAAGTGGCGGGCCGCCCAGCGGGAGCTGGCCGGGCAGCCGGCCGACCCGGTCAACCCGCAGTCACTGTTCGCCACGCTCGACGACGCGCTGCCCGACGACGCCATGCTCGCCGTGGACTGCGGCACGGCCACCGCCTGGTACGCCCGGCACCTGCGGGTCCGCCCCGGCATGCTGGCCAGCCTCTCCGGCACGCTGCTGTCCATGGGCGGCGGCCTGCCGTACGCGCTGGCGGCGAAGTTCGCCCACCCGGACCGTCCGGTCATCGCGCTGCTCGGTGACGGGGCGATGCAGATGAACGGCGTCAACGAGCTGATCACGGTGGCGAAGTACTGGCGGGAGTGGGCGGACCCCCGGTTCGTGGTGCTGGTGCTCAACAACCGGGACCTGTCGTTCGTGAGCTGGGAGCAGCGCTCCGGCGAGGGCACGCCGCGGTTCCCGGACAGCCAGGACCTGCCGGACGTGGCGTACCACAGGTGGGCGGAGGTGCTGGGGCTCGGCGGCGAGCTGGTCGACGCGCCCGAGCAGGTGCCCGACCTGTGGCCACGGGTGCTCGGCGCGGACCGGCCGGTGGTGGTCAACGCGGTGGTCGACCCGGCGGAGCTGATGCTGCCGCCGCACTTCACCGCCGAGCAGGCCCGCAAGACGGCCGCCGCGCTGCTGCGCGGCGACAGCGACCGGGCGGGCATCCTCCGCCGTGGCCTGCCCGCCACCGTGGCCACCTACCGGCCCCGCCGACGCGGTCGCTGACCGCTCCCGCCGCCGCCCGCTCGGGGTGCTCGCCGCCCGCCGGCGACGCCCGCTCGGGATGCTCGCCGCCGGCCGGTCACGCCCGTTCGTGGCGCAGCAGCACCGACCGGCCGTCGAAGCCGCGCGTGGCGACCAGCCGCAGGTCCTGCCGGTCGACGCCGGGCAGCAACCGCTTCCCACCACCGAGCAGCACCGGGTGCCACCCACCCGAACCCGACACCTCCGTGCGCGCTGTTTCACGGAAAGCGTGGCCATCGGGGCGCGGATGACCCCGCTTTCCGTGAAACAGCGCGTGGGGGTGGGGTGGGGTGGGGTGGGGTGGGGTGGGGTGGGGTGGGGTGGGGTGGTTAGTTGCGGTTCTGGAGCCAGCGGAGGATGTCCGCGGGGAGGTTGTCCCGGGTGTCGGGGCGGGGCTGGGTGGGCTGCGGGCGCGGCTGGGGGCGCTGCGGGTCACCGGCCAGCTCGCGGCTCGGCGCGGTGAAGTCCTTCACCGGCTTGCCGGCGACCGCCGCCTTGATGGTCCGGGCCACCGCGTCGATCACCCTGGCCTGCACCGCGGAGCCGACCAGGTCGGTCGCGTCGTCCGGGTTGGCCGCGATGCCGGCCACGGCCACCTGCGGGGTGAACCCGACGAACGTCTCGGTGGCGTTCCGCTCCGAGCTGCCCGTCTTGCCGGCCACCGGCCGGTCGACGATCCCGTCGACGCCGGTGGCGGTGCCGCCGTTGCACTGCCCGTACGCCGACTGCTGGCCCACCGGGCAGCGGGCCGCGTCGGTGGCCGCCCGCGCCACGTCGGGTTCGAGCACCCGCTTGCAGGTCGGCTGCCCCACGTCGACCGCGTCGCCGTCGGGCGCGGTGACCGAGACCACCGGCAACGGCGTGCAGTACGTGCCCTCGGCGGCCACCGTCGCGTACGCGTTGGCCAGGTCGAGCGGGGTGGTGGCGGCCACGCCGAGCGTGAACGCGCCCCAGTTGGCGGCGTTGTTCCGGGCGAACGCGGCGTCGGAGTCGGCCCGGAACGTGATGCCCAGGCGCTGCGCCATCTCCACCACCTTGTCCTCGCCGACCTGCTCGGCCAGCCAGACGAAGTACGTGTTGACGGAGCGGCCGAAGCCGTCCCACATCATCCGGTAGCCGTCCATCCACTCCGGGTTGGCGTTGCTCGGGCACCACCTGCCGTCGCAGTTGCCCTCGGCGTCGGAGGCGTACCGGGTGGGCAGCTTGGCCGGCGCGTCGAAGCCGGTGGCGAGCGGCTTGCCGGCCTCCAGCGCGGCCAGCATGGTGAACAACTTGAACGTCGACCCGGCCTGGTAGCCGTCCACGCTCGCGCCGCCGGAGATCAGCGGGTTGACCGTGTTCGGGTGGTTGGCCTGCCCGTCCGGGTTGTCGGCGAGGCTGTAGTGCCGGTTGACCGCCATGGCGAGCACCCGACCGGTGCCGGGCTCGACCGCCGCGATCGGCAGCGCGCGCTTGTCGTCGTACCCGTAGACCTTGGTGGCCTGCGCCTGCGCGGTCTGCTGGACCTTCGGGTCGAGCGTGGTGACGACCCGGTAGCCGCCGCGGCGCAGCGCCTGCTCGCGCTCGTCGGCGGTGTCGCCGAACGCCGGCTGGGTGAGCCACCACTGGCGCAGGTAGTCGCAGAAGAAGCCCCAGTCGTCGTGGCCCTGCGCGGTCGCGGTGCAGCCGTTGGGCTGGGCGGTCGGGCGCAGCGTCAGCGGCTCGGCCTTGGCCGCCGCCGCCTGCGCGGCGGTGACCGCGCCGGTCTCGGCCATCGAGTCGAGCACGTACGCCCGGCGGGCCAGCGCCGCGTCCTTGTCGCCGTCGATCGGGCTGTACTCGTCGGGCGACTGGACCAGGCCGGCGAGCAGCGCCGCCTCGCCGAGCGTCAGATCCGCCGGCGCCGTGCCGAAGTAGCGCTGGCTCGCGGCGGCGACGCCGTACGCGCCGGAGCCGAAGTACGCGATGTTGAGGTACCGGTTGAGGATCTCGTCCTTGGACAGCGACTGCTCCAGCGCGTTCGCGTACCGGATCTCCTGGAGCTTGCGCCCGACGGTCTGCTCGGTGGCGGCCTGCCGTTCCTCGGCGGTGCGGGTGGGGTCGGTCTTGAGCACGTTGCGGACGTACTGCATGGTCAGCGTGGAGCCACCCTGCTCGGTGCCGCCGCCCTTCACATTGGCGACCAGCGCGCGGGCGATGCCGCGCAGGTCGGCGCCGCCGTGCGAGTAGAACCGCCGGTCCTCGGCCGAGATGATCGCCTGGCGCATCACCGGCGCGATCTCGGCCAGCGGCACGTCGGTGCGGTTCACGTCGTAGAACGTGGTGATCAGCGTCTTGCCGTCGTTGGCGTAGAGGTAGGAGCGCTGCGGCTGCGCGGGGGTGCGCAGCGCGTCGGGCAGCTCCGCGTACGCGCCCAGGCTCGCCTTGGCGACGAACCCGCCGAGCAGGCCGGTCGGAAGCGCGGCGAGCGCCAGGACGAGCCCGGCGAGCAGGCCCGCGAGCAGCACGGTGAACAGCCGCGACAGTGGCGACCGGGGAGACGGCATGGAGCCAAGGATTGCCACGAAAGTCGCGATCCGACCACTTCGCCAGGCAACTGTCAGTTACCTCACGGCGACTGTCCAGCCCCGCCGGCACCCACGAATCGGTCAACCGGCGGCAAGCGGGCCGTCCGGTGACGGGGGCGGGGCGGCGACGCTGGCGACGGCGGCGTCGCGGGCGATGGTCTCCGGGACCAGCCGGCCGCTGCGGTAGCCGATGCCGATGCCGGCGACCAGCACGAAGATCGCGCCGAACGTCTGCAACGAGCCGATCAGCGCGCCGCCCAGGCCGAGCAGCGGCGCGGCGATCATCAGCATGGTGCCGTCGCCGTAGGAGAACATCCCGGAGCGGGCCACCGACCAACCGGTGAGCAACCAGCCCGCGCTGTAGCAGGTGGCCCCGAACAGCACGATGCCACGCGCGGTCAGGCCGAACACCGGCGTCTGCTCGGCCAGTCCGGCGAACGGCAGCATCAGCACCATGCCGCCGATGCTGGCCAGCAGCCCGGCCAGCGCGACGCGGCGGCAGCGGGTGGCCGCGAGCAGGCCGGTGAGCGCGAGCAGGGCGAGCAACCCCAGCCAGACCGACAGCACCCAGCCCACCAGATAGAGCGGCTGGCCGTCGGCCGGGTAGGGGTCGTTGCCCACCCCGCCGTCGCTGGCCATCGCCACCACGCCGTAGAGGACCGCGTACGCCGGGAGCAGCCAGACCGCCGCGCGGGCGAACCGCCGGACGGACCAGGCCCAGCTCGCGTCCGTGGCCGGGGCCCCCGGCCCCGGTTCGGAGACGAACGGCAGGACCCGGAACCCCCCACCGGTGCGCCGGGAGCCGAGCGGTCCGCCGGGGTCGTGCGCGCCGGGCACCGGGGTACGGGAGAAGAGCCGGTTCGCCGGTTCCGTCATGCGCCACCTCGCTCGCGCCACGGGTGGCCCGGTACGCGCAACGACGCCCCGGCCCTGTCACCACCCGTCCCTGAGACCGATGGTGGCAGGCGCCGGGGCGCCGGATGAGCGATTCTCGGATTTGCCGGGTCAGCCCCGTTCGCGCTTGTCCACCGGGTCGTTGAGCAGGGATTCCGGGGCCACCGGCTCCGGGGCCGGCAGGCCCTTCGCCGTGTTGCCGCCGGTGGCCTGCGCCTCCGCCACGCGTACCTCGTCGTGGATCTCCTGGGCGGCGACGGCCGCGGCCTGGGCCGCCTCGGCGGCCTCGCGCTCGACCTCGCCGGCGGTCCGGGCGGCCTCCGGCGACGGCTCGTCGCCGACCATGTTCGCCAGCCCGCCCAACGCGCCGCCCATGCCCTCCAGGGCCCGGGTCAGCTCGGTCGGCACGATCCAGACCTTGTTGGCGGTGCCGTTGGCAATCTGCGGCAGCGCCTGGAGGTACTGGTAGGCGAGCACCTTCTGGCTCGGGTTGGCGGTGTGGATCGCGTCGAAGACGGTGCGGATCGCCTTGGCCTGACCCTCCGCCTGGAGGATCCGGGCCTGCCGGTCACCGTCGGCGCGCAGCACCGCGGCCTGCTTCTCACCCTCGGCGGTGAGGATCTGGGACTGCTTGTGCCCCTCGGCGTTGAGGATGGCGGCGCGGCGGTCCCGCTCGGCGCGCATCTGCTTCTCCATCGAGTCGCGGATGCTCGGCGGCGGCTCGATCGCCTTGATCTCGACCCGGGTCACCTTGATGCCCCAGCGGCCGGTGGTCTCGTCCAGCACGCCGGACAGGTGCCGGTTGATCTCCTCGCGGCTGGTCAGCGCACGCTCCAGGTCCAGCGAGCCGATCACGTTCCGCAGCGTGGTGACGGTGAGCTGCTCGATCGCCTGGAGGAAGTTGGAGATCTCGTAGGTGGCCCGGACCGAGTCGACCACCTTGAAGTAGAGGACGGTGTCGATCGAGACGACCAGGTTGTCCGAGGTGATCACCGGCTGCGGCGGGAAGCTGACCACCTGCTCACGCATGTCGACCTTGGTGCGCACCGCGTCGACGAACGGCACCAGCAGGTTCAGGCCCGGGCTCAGGGTGCGCTTGTACCGACCGAGCCGCTCCACCACGTCCTGGCGCTGCTGCGGCACGATCCGCACCGCCTTCGCCAGGGTCACCACCACGATCACCGCCACGGCGATCAACAGGACCGCTGCAAACTCCATATCTTCACCCTCTCGCTTCGGGCAGCTCGCCCGGGGCGGAAATGTCGTCCTGCCAGACCAGGGCGGTCGCACCCCGGACCTTTATCACCTGCACCCGTTCACCGACCGCGTACGCCCGCGTCGCGTCGAACGAACGGGCCGTCCACAACTCGCCATCGATCTTGACCATGCCGCGGTCGGCGTCCACCGGCTCCAGCACCACCGCGCTGGACCCCTCGATGGCCTCGACGCCGAACGGCTGCTCACCGCTCTCCAGCGCCGACCGGGCGTTGCGGCGGAGCGCCGGCCGGGCCAGCGCCAGGGACAGCGCCGAGACCACCGCGAAGATCACCGCCTGGAGCGCCACCGGCGCGCCGAGCGCCGCGGCGCCGGCCGCGGCGAACGCCCCGACCCCGAACATGATCAGGAAGAGCGTCGTCGTGAAGATCTCGGCGACCGCCAATACCACACCCAGAACGATCCAGAACACGGCGTCCACGTGGCCAATCGTGACACGTCGGAGCACGTGTCATCGAACTGTCATGATCGCTAGGCTGGCCGGGCCGGACGGCGACGAGGAGGACGAGATGGCTCTGCTGCCGGAGACCGCACGCCAGGTGGACCTGCGGGTCGCCCACGCCCAGGCGGACGGACGCGGGCCGTCGGTCGCCCTCGGCGTGGTCCGCGACGGCGAGCTGGCACACGTGTCGGTCGCCGGCGAACAGCCCCGCCCCCACGTCGACACGCAGTACCGAATCGGCTCGATCACCAAGACCATGACCGCCGTGCTGGTGATGCAGCAGCGCGACGCCGGGCGGCTGGCCCTCGACGACCCGCTCGACAAGCACCTGCCCGGCACCCCGGTCGGCGCGCTCACCGTGCGCCAGCTACTCGGGCACGCCAGCGGGCTGCAACGCGAGCCGGACGGCGGATGGTGGGAACGCGCCGACGGCACCGACCTCGACACACTGCTCGCCGGGCTGACCCCGGCCAAGATCGCTTATCCGCCGCACCGGGTCTACCACTACTCCAACCTGGCGTACGGGCTGCTCGGCGGCGCGCTGGCACGGATCACCGGCACCCCGTGGAGCGCGTTGCTGACCGAGCGGCTGCTGACGCCGCTCGGCATGCGCCGCACCACCGTGCTGCCGACCGAGCCGTACGCCCGCGGCTTCGTCGTGCACCCGTGGCACCAGACGCTGCGGGAGGAGCCGCTGACCGACACCGGGGCGATGGCGCCGGCCGGGCAGCTCTGGTCGACGGTCGAGGACCTGGCCCGCTGGGCGGCGTTCCTCGCCGACCCGGACCCGGCGCTGCTCGACCCGGCCACGCTGACCGAGATGTGCGTCCCGGTGGCGATCAGCGACCTGGACTCGTGGACCGGCGGCCACGGCCTCGGCGTGGAGCTCTACCGGGTCGGCGACCGGGTGTACGTGGGCCACGGCGGGTCGATGCCCGGCTTCGTCGCCGGTCTGGTGGTGCACCGCCCCACCCGGACCGCGGTGGTGGACTTCGCCAACTCCTACGGGCTGCGCGGCGGGCACCACATTTCCGGGCTGGCCCGCGACGTGCTCACCCAGGTGCTGGACGCCGAGCCGCCCGCGCCCGCCCCGTGGCGCCCGGCCGGTCCCCCCGCCGCCGACGCGGCCGAGCTGACCGGCCGCTGGTGGTGGATGGGCATCGAGTACGAGTTCCGCGCCGATCCGGCCGGTGACCTGGTGGGTGGGCCGATCGGCGGCGCGCCGCTCCGCTTCACCCCGCAGGCGCCGGACCGCTGGCGGGGCCGGTCCGGCCCGCAGGACGGGGAGGTCCTCACCGTCGTCCGCGACTCCGCCGGCACGGCGGTCGCACTCGACATCGCCACCTTCGTCCTCACCCGGTCCCCCGACCAGGCGCCCTGACCCCCGGGCGCCTGCCAACTTGAGTACATGGACGACTCACCCCCGACCCGTCCACGCCCTCACGTTCGTAGCGCCCCGCCAGACCCACCCAACGACCGCGGAACCGAGCCGCGGACACGGCACCCGACGGGCCGGGGGCGACCGTGACCGGCGCAGGGATCAAGCCTGACCGCCCGGAGCCGGGCACGGTCGCCCCCGGCCCCGACCGCAACCACTACTCAGGCGAGGTGACGAAATCGATCAACCGCTCCATCGCGTTGATCAACGGCGTCTCCACGTCCGCGAAACTGTCCACCCGGGACAGGATGTGCCGCCACATGTCGCCCGGCTCGGCCACCCCGAGCGCGGCGCAGACGCCCTCCTTCCAGGGCTGCCCGGGCGGCACCACCGGCCACGCCGCGATGCCCAGCGCCGCCGGCCGCACCGCCTGCCACACGTCCACGTAGGGGTGACCGGTGACCAGCACGTGGGGTGAGGTCACCCGGGCCACGATCCGGCTCTCCTTCGAACCGGGGACGAGGTGGTCGACGAGCACCCCGAGCCGGCGGCCCGGCCCCGGCGCGAACGCGCGCACCTCGTCGGCGAGCGCGTCGATGCCGTCGAGCGGCTCCACCACCACGCCCTCGATCCGCAGGTCGTCGCCCCAGATCCGCTCGACGAGCGCGGCGTCGTGCACACCCTCCACCCAGATCCGGCTGGCCTTGGCGACCTGCGCCCGTACCCCGTCCACGGCGACCGAGCCGGAGGCGGTCCGACGCCGGGCGGCCGGGACCGGGGCGCGGGCCGGGCGGCGCAGTGTGACCGGCCGGCCGTCGAGCAGGAACGCGGCGGGCAGCAGCGGGAAGTTGCGCCGCCGACCGTGCCGGTCCTCCAGCACCACGGCGCCCGAGTCGAAACCGACCACCGCGCCGCAGAACCCGGAGTCGGCGTCCTCGACCACCAGGTCGGGCTCGGCGTCGACCTCGGGGGTCACCTTCCGCCTCCGCCAGTCGCCCGCCAGCACGTCCCCGTCGTATCGCCCCGCCATGACGATCACGCTAGTCACCGAGCCGGCGGGTCGCCCGCCGACGCGCCGGTCGCGCACCGCCCGAGGGCGTACGAAATGGTGTGAACGGGGTAGTTGGGGGCAGGCCACGCCACCCGTGCGGCAGCCGAGACAGCGGCGGCGGCCACCACGTACCCTTTCCGCATGTCCTCCCCCGCAACGGGCGCGGCCACGCTGGCTGCGCGCCGGTCAAGCCGGTTCGTCGCCTGGGTACGCGCCTGGCGCGCCGGGCTGGTGCCGTTCGACGAGGTCGCCGACGCCATCGCCGGCGACGAGGAGCACCTCGTCGCGGACGCGCCCGGCACCTGGACCGACGTGCCGCTGCGGGAGGCGCTGCCCAGCCTGGCCAAGCACTCCCCGGACGAGATCCGCCTGGTCCTGCCCGCACCGGGCGACCCGCGCGGGCTGCCCGGGCCCGGCGCGTTCGCCGGGGCGGCGCTGCTGGCCGGCGAGGCGGTGGTGGCCAGCGGGCTCGGGCTGGTGCCCGAGGTCCGCACGCACACCTCCGGCTCCGGGATGACCTGGGAGACGGTGCTGTGGCGGGTCCACGCGCTGCCGCCGGACGCGCCGAAGGCGTCCCTGACCGCGCCGGGCGCGGCGGAGGCCGAAGCCGAACTGGCCACCGCGCTGGCCGAGACGACCGCGGCACTGACCCGGCTGGACGTCGCCCAGTGGCGGCCCGAGCTGGCCGGCGCGCTCGCCGCACTGCGTCGCCCGGACGGCGCCACCGACCTGCCACCCGGCTTCGACCCCCGGTCCCGCCGGCTGTTCGCCCGCGCCGCCGTGCTGGACCGGGTGCTCGCCCTGGCCGGCGAGAGCGCCCCGGGCGGGGCGGTGAACACCCACGAGGCGCAGCAGCGGGACGCGGCGCTCCGACCGCTGACCACCGCCTGCCGGCAGGCGCTGGTGGCCGCCTGCAACGCTCCGCTGCGGCTCTAGGCCGGCCGGCTCAGAGCTCGTCGATCAGGTCGGCCACCGAGTCGACGATCCGGGACGGCCGGTACGGGTACCGCTCGGCCTCGGCCCGGGTGCTGATGCCGGTGAGCACCAGGATGGTCTCCAGCCCGGCCTCCAGCCCGCACAGGATGTCGGTGTCCATCCGGTCGCCGATCATCGCGGTGGACTCCGAGTGGGCGTCGATGGTGTTCAACGCGGAGCGCATCATCATCGGGTTGGGCTTACCGACGAAGTAGGGCTCCACGCCGGTCGCCTTGGAGATCATCGCGGCCACCGAACCGGCCGCCGGCAGGGCCCCCTCGACCGACGGGCCGGTGGCGTCCGGGTTGGTGCAGATGAACCGCGCGCCGTCGTCGATCAGCCGGATCGCCTTGGTGATCGCCTCGAAGCTGTAGGTGCGGGTCTCCCCCAGCACCACGTAGTCCGGGGCGAAGTCGCTGAGCACGTACCCCACCGCGTGCAACGCCGTGGTCAGGCCGGCCTCGCCGATCACGTACGCGGTCCCGCCCGGCCGCTGGTCGGCCAGGAACTGCGCGGTGGCCAGCGCGGACGACCAGATCGCCTCCTCCGGCACGTCCAGCCCCATCCGGGCCAGCCGGGCCTGGAGGTCGCGCGGGGTGTAGATGGAGTTGTTCGTCAGCACCAGGAACGGCTTGCCCGAGGCGCGCAGCTTCTGGACGAACTCCGGGGCGCCGGGCACCGGCTGCCCCTCGTGCACCAGCACGCCGTCCATGTCGGTGAGCCAGCTCTGCACCGGCTTGCGGTCATGCATCGTGTCGTCCCCAGGGGTGTGTCGGTGGTCGGTCGGGCTCAGGGCCGGCGGGCCGCGGGCACGCAGCACAGCGCCGGGCAGGTGTCCCAGGCCGGCAACTCGCCGAGCCGGCGGCGCAGCCGCTCCCCGTCCGGGGCGGTGCGCTCCAGGACCAACTCCCGGACCATCGCCACGAAGCGCGGGTCGGTGCCCGGGGTGCCGGCGCGGACGAAGTCCAGGCCGAGCTGCTTGGCCGTCTCCAGCGCCTCGGTGTCCAGGTCCCAGACCACCTCCAGGTGGTCGGAGACGAACCCGATCGGGCTCACCACCACAGCGGTCACACCCTGCTCGGCCAGGCTGGTCAGGTGGTCGTTGACGTCCGGCTCCAGCCACGGCACCTGCGGCGGGCCGGACCGGCTCTGCCAGACCAGGTCGTACGGCAGATCGGGCGCGGCGGCGGCGTGCACCAGCCGGGCGGTCTCGGCCATCTGGGCGGTGTACCGGCCGCCGTGCGGGCCGGCGGTGGCGGCCGCCGAGGCCGGGATCGAGTGCGCGGTGAACACCAGCCGGGTGCTGTCCCGCCGGGCCGGGTCGAGCTGGGCCAGCGCGGCGCGGACCGCGTCGACGTGCGGCTCGACGAAACCCGGATGGTCCCAGAACTGGCGCAGCTTCTCGATCAGCGGCGCGTCCGAACCGACCGCGGCCCGCGCCGACGCGATGTCCTCCTGGTACTGCCGACAGGAGGAGTAGCCGCCGTACGCGCTGGTGACGAACGCCAGCGCCCGGGTGACCCCGTCGTCGCGCATCTGCGCCACCGTGTCGGCGAGCATCGGGTCCCAGTTGCGGTTGCCCCAGTAGACCGGCAGGTCGACGCCGTTGGCGGCGAAGTCCGCCCGGATCGCCGCCAGCAGGTCGCGGCACTGCTGGTTGATCGGGGACACGCCACCGAAGTGCAGGTAGTGCTCAGCGACCTCGGCCAGCCGCTCCGGCGGCACCCCCCGGCCGCGGGTCACGTTCTGGAGGAAGGGAAGCACATCCTCGGGCCGCTCCGGGCCACCGAAGGAGACCAGCACCAACGCGTCGTACGCCATGGCCCCATTCTTCCCCGCCCACCGTGACGCTCGTGCGACGCCCCCTGCTCAGCGCGGTAACGGGTGTCAGGCGCCGAGGGCGTGGTAGCCGCCGTCGACGTGCACGATCTCGCCGGTGGTGGCCGGGAACCAGTCGGACAGCAGCGCCAGGCAGGCCCGGGCGGCCGGCTCGGAGTCGGACAGGTCCCAGCCCAGCGGCGCGCGCTCGGACCAGGCGTCCTCGAACTGGCTGAACCCGGGGATCGACTTGGCGGCCATGGTGCGCAGCGGGCCGGCGGCCACCAGGTTGCTGCGGATGCCCTGCTTGCCCAGGTGCAACGCCAGGTAGCGGGAGGCGGACTCCAGCCCGGCCTTGGCCACGCCCATCCAGTCGTAGACCGGCCAGGCCTTGGTGGCGTCGAAGGTGAGGCCGACCACGGCGCCGCCGGCGGACATCAGCGGCAACGCCGCCATGGCGAGGGACTTGTAGGAGAACGTGGAGACCTGCAACGCGGTCGCCACGTCGGCCCACGGCGCGTCGAGGAACCCGCCGCCGAGGCAGCTCTGCGGCGCGAACCCGATCGAGTGCACCACCCCGTCCAGGCCGTCGACGTGCTCGCGCACCTTGTCGGCCAGCCCGGCCAGGTGCTCGTCGTTGCTGACGTCCAGCTCGATCACCGGCGCCGGCTCGGGCAGCCGCTTGGCGATCCGCTCCACCAGGGAGAGGCGGCCGAAGCCGGTGAGCACGACCTGGGCGCCGTTCTCCTGGGCGAGCTTCGCCACCGAGAACGCGATCGAGGCGTCGGTGATGACGCCGGTGACCAGCAGCCGCTTACCGGCCAGGAGTCCGGACATGCGCATTTCCTCCGTGCTCTCGTCAGTCAGTGACCCATGCCCAGGCCGCCGTCGACCGGGATGACGGCGCCGGAGACGTACCCGGCCGCGTCCGAGGCCAGCCAGGTGACCACGTCGGCCACCTCCGCCGGCTGGGCGAACCGGCCGGCCGGGATGGCCTTGCGGTATTCGGTGCGGCGCTCCTCGGGCAGCGCCGCGGTCATGTCGGTGTCGATGAAGCCGGGCGCCACCACGTTCGCGGTGATGTTGCGCCCGCCCAGCTCACGGGTGATCGAGCGGGCCACCCCGACCAGGCCGGCCTTGCTCGCGGCGTAGTTGACCTGGCCGGCGCCGCCGTAGAGGCCGACCACCGAGGAGATGAAGATCATCCGGCCCCACTTGGCCCGGAGCATCTTCGTCGAGGCCCGCTTGGCGACCCGGAAGGAGCCGGCCAGGTTGGTGTCGAGCACGCGGGTGAACTGCTCGTCGGACATCCGCATGATCAGCGTGTCGTCGGTGATGCCGGCGTTGGCCACGAGCACCTCCACCGGGCCCAGCTCGGCCTCCACCGTGGCGAACGCAGCGTCCACCGACTCGGCGTCGGTCACGTCGCACCGCACCCCGAACAGCCCCTCCGGCGCGTCCCCGCTCCGGTGGGTCACCGCCACCCGGTCACCCTGCTTGGCGAAGGCCTGCGCGATGGCCAGACCGATGCCGCGGTTTCCGCCGGTCACCAGCACGGTACGGGCCACGGGTCCCCCTGAAGCTCGGTCTGATCTCTCGGTCGGTGGCGAGCCTAGGGGTTACCGACAGGTAAGCGCTAACCCGCCCAGCTCAGCGGCCGGGCCGTGTCCTCCCGCCCGGCCCGGCGCGCGACACCGCCACCCCCGGTGTACGCTGATCACTGTCTGCGGGCCGGTCTGCGCCCGCGCTCCGGGCTCCGCCGACCGCAGGAGGTGATCGCTGTGCGAGATAGCGATCCTCCCAGTCGTGGCCGGGCCCACCGTCAGCCCCGCTGAGCCACGGCTCGGTCGACGCGGCTGACCCGCTTCCCGCCCTCCGCACCGCACCCGCTCTCCGGCGTTCCACCGCCGGGGGTGGCCCTGCCGCGCGGCGGAGCACCCGGTCACGACTTCGTGTGTGTCCCCTCCCGGTCCCCCGCACGGCCCGCCTCACCGGGCCGAAGTCGCCACGGAGCACAACCATGAGCCGTTACGCCGCACCGCTGGGCTTCACCCTCGCCGCCGTCTGGGTGGCCGTCCTGTTCGTACTGGCCGGCGGCGGTCACTGACCACCGCCGGCCCGCCCCGACTCAGATCAGCCGGGACGTCCACAGCAGGCTCAGCGCGCCGGCGCAGAGCGCCAGCAGCAACGCGACCCCCGCGTACCACTGGGTGACCTCGCGCGGCTCGGTGCGGTAGCCGATCGAGCTGCCCATGTCCTGGTAGACCTGCTTCAGCTCGCTCACCGAGGCGGCCTCGTAGAAGAAGCCCTGGGTGGTCTCCGCGAGTTGGGACAACGCGCTACGGTCCACCGGCACCCGCTGGAGCTGACCGCCGATGTCCACCTGGCCGGAGTCGGTGCCGAACGCGATGGTGGAGACCGGCACGTTGGCCGCCTGCGCCGCCGCGGCCGCCTCCTCCACCGAGCGGCCCGACGTGCGGTAGCCGTCGGAGAGCAACACGATCCGGGCCGGCGGGATGCCGGCGGCGCCGTCGGCCGGCACCGACCGGATCGCCTCCAGGCAGGTGAACACCGCCTCCCCGGTGGCGGTCGCCTCGGCCAGCACCAGCCCGTCGATGGCGGTGGTCACCGCGCCCCGGTCCTTGGTGGGCGGCACCAGCACGTTCGCCGACTTGGCGAACGACACCAGCCCCAGGTTGTAGCTCTCCGGCAGCTCGCCGACGAACTGCTTGGCCGCCTCCTGCGCGGCCTCCAGCCGGTTCGGCGCCACGTCGTCGGCCTGCATGGACAGCGACACGTCGATGGCGAGCATCACGGTCGCCCGTTCCAGCGGCTCCCGGGTGTCGATCGCCGGCCGGGCCAGCCCGGTGGCCAGCACCAGCAGGCAGAGCAGGAACGCGGTCGCCGCCGCGTGCCGCCGCCAGCCGAGCCCCTTGGGGGCGACGGTACGCAGCAGGTCGACGGTGGTGAAGCGCAGCGCGTACTGCCGGCGGTGCAACTGCCGCCAGACGTACGCGCCGGCGAGCGCCAGCACCGGCAGCACGGCCAGCAGCCACCACGGTTGCAGAAAACGGATCATCGGGTCGTCCCTCGGGTACGGGCGTGCCGCTGCGCGGCGACGAAACGCACCATGTCCAGCAGCCAGTCTCGGTCGGTTCGCAGGCGCAGGTGGGCCGCGCCGGCGGCGCGCATCTCGGCGGCGATCGCCCCGCGCTGGGCGGCCGCCGCCTCGGCGTACCGGCGGCGCAGTCCGGGATCGGCGGTCTGCACCTCGTGCAGCTCCCCGGTCTCCGGATCGACCACCGGCAGCACCCCCACGTCGGGCAGTTCGAGTTCCCGCGGGTCGACCACCTCCACGGCCAGCACGTCGTGGCGGACCCGCAGCTTACGCAGCGGCCGGCCCCACTGCGCCGGCGGCGACAGGAAGTCGGAGATCACCACCGCCACGCCGCGCCGTCGGGGCGGCCGGTTGAGCGCGTCCACCAGCGCGCCGAGATCGCTGCGTCCGGGGCGGATCTCGGTGCCGGCGACGGCGCGCAGCAGTCCCTGCGCCTCCTTGCGTCCACCCCGGGCGGGCAGCCGCAGCAGCGTCCCCGGCGCACCGGTGGCCGCGCCGGTGCCGACCACCGCGCCGATCCGGTTGCCGCCGCGCACGGTGAGGTGGGCCAGCGCGGCCACCGCGGCGACCGCCACGTCCCGCTTGAGCCACCGCCCGGTGCCGAAGTCGAGGCTGGCGGAGAGGTCGACCGCCAGCCACGTCTCCAGCTCGCGGTCGGCCACCGTACGCCGCACGTGCGGCATGGTGGTGCGGGCGGTCACCGGCCAGTCCATCCGGCGCACGTCGTCGCCGGGCCGGTACTCCCGGGACTCCCCCGCCTCGCTGCCCGGGCCGGGCAGCAGGCCGGCGTAGTCGCCCTGGAGCAGACCGTCCAGCTTGCGGGTGACCATGAGCTGGAGCCGGGCCAGCACGGCGCCGGAGCGCTCGCCGGCGGCCGGCAGCCGGGTGGGCGGCGTCACGGGCGCTGCCCGGGCCACCCGTTGTGCGGCACGGCCGGTGGCGGTGGAGTGGCCTGCTGACGGGGCGCCACCGCGGGCAGCGGGATGGTCGACATCACCCGGTGCACGATGTGGTCGGCCGGCACGTCGTCGGCGAGCGCGTCGTAGCTGAGCACCAGCCGGTGGCGCAGAATGTCCGGCGCGATGTCCTGCACGTCCTGCGGCAGGGCGTAGTCCCGGCCGCGCAACAGCGCCAGCGCGCGGGTGGCCCGGACCAGGCCGAGCGAGGCGCGCGGGCTGGCGCCGTACTGGATGAGCTGGGCCACGTCGGGCATTCCGTGCTCGGCCGGGGCGCGGGTGGCCAGCACCAGCCGGACCGCGTAGTCGACGAGCGCGTTGTGCACGAAGACCTGGTCGGCCTTGCGCTGGAGCGCGATCAGGTCGGGGGTGTCGAACACCCGGGCCGGCTCGGGCGGGGCCACGCCCATCCGGTAGACGATCTCCCGCTCCTCGGCGTCGGTCGGATAGCCCACCACGATCTTCATCAGGAACCGGTCCCGCTGCGCCTCCGGCAGCGGGTAGACGCCCTCCTGCTCGATCGGGTTCTGGGTGGCCATCACCAGGAACGGGTCGGGCACCCGGTGCGACTCACCGCCGATGGAGACCTGCCGCTCGCTCATCACCTCCAGCAGCGCCGACTGCACCTTGGCCGGCGCCCGGTTGATCTCGTCGGCGAGCAGGAAGTTGACGAAGACCGGGCCCAGCTCGACGTCGAACTTCTCGCTGGACTGCCGGTAGATCCGGGTGCCCATGATGTCGGCGGGCACCAGGTCGGGGGTGAACTGGACGCGGGCGAAGGACCCGCCGACGACCCGGGCGAGCGTCTCCACCGCGAGCGTCTTGGCCACCCCGGGCACCCCCTCCAGCAGGCAGTGCCCCCGGGCCAGCAGCGCGACGAACATCCGCTCGACCATCCGGTCCTGCCCGACGATCACCCGTTTGATCTCGAACAGCGCGCGTTCCAGCAGCGAGGCGTCCTGCGCCGGGGTGGTCACGGCCGGGGGTGGCGGGTCCGGCGTCGCCTCGGTCGGGTTCGGCACGTCGGGCGTGGTCGGCTGGGCCACCGGTCCTCCACAGCTGGGTAGTCGTCGCGGCGTGGTGCGTGTCAAGACTGTCATGCCTTGCTGAGAGCCGAGGGTGGGAGAGGCACGATTTTCGCCACGCCGTCGGAGTCCGATGGAAAACGCTGAACACGGGTGGACAACAAGGGGTCCGGCGCGTGTACGATTCACCCCGTCGCCGGGCGGCTCCCCCCGTGGCCGCCCGGCGCTAAAACTCCCCGGTGTGCGGCTCTAGACTCGCCCCGGTGACCACTCCCCGCCCTGATGACGCGCCGATCTGCTCGGCGCGGGGGTGTCGCGCCCCCGCGGTGTTCCAGTTGCGCTGGCGTAACCCCCGCCTGCACACGCCCGACCGGCGCAAGACCTGGCTGGCCTGCCCGGCGCACCGCGCCTCGCTGGGTGACTTTCTCGACGCGCGCGGCTTCCTGCGCGAGGTGGTGCCGCTGCCCGGATCGCCTACGCTCGAAGCGTGAGCGCGCAGACGATCGGATTCCGCGCCGCCGGTGGACGCGGCGGTTCTCCCCGGTGAGCGCCGACGGCCCCGCCGGCCGGCCGGCGTCCCCGCCCGGCCCGTTGGAGCCCTGGCCGGACACGGTCCGCTGGCAGCCGATCTCCCGCGACCTGATCTGGGTGGAGCTGATCCGGCTCGGCATCGGTCTCGCCGTGGCGCTCGTGGTGCTCGGCACGGCCTGGGCGCTCTCCGGGCACTGGCTGCTGGGCGCCGCCGTCGCGGTGGCGCTGCTGCTGTCCGCGTGGCGGGTGGTCACCATCGTGCGCGCGGTGCGGGCCTGGGGGTACGCCGAGCGCGCCGACGACCTGCTGGTGCGCCACGGCCTGCTGGTGCGGCGGCTCTCCATCGTCCCGTATTCGCGGATGCAGTTCGTCGACGTGAGCGCCGGCCCGCTGGAGCGTGCCTTCGACCTGGCCACCGTGCAGTTGCACACCGCCGCGGCGGCCAGCGACGCCCGCGTGCCCGGCCTGCGGCCGGCCGAGGCGTCGCGGCTGCGTGACCGGCTCACCGCGCTGGGCGAGGACCGGGCGGAGGGCCTGTGAGCGCGAGGAGCGAGCCGGTCCTGCGAGCCCCGCAGTCGCGAACGAAGGACGGCACCGCGAGCGCGAGGAGCGAGCCGGTCCTGCGAGCCCCGCAGTCGCGAACCAAGGACGGCACCGCGAGCGCGAGGAGCGAGCCGTGACGGACGGGCAGCAGTGGCCGCCACCGCCGGTCCACGGTCCGCCGTCCGCCCCGCCGCCCGGGCCGGCACCAACACCCGGGCCTGCCCCCGGTCCGTGGCCCGGGGCGGGTCCGCAGCCGGCGCCGGGCCCCGGGTCCGGGCCGGTGCCGCCGCCTCCGGGAGCGTGGGTGCCGGCGCCGTGGGGGCCGCCGGGCGAGACGGAGCCGCGACAGCGGCTGCACCCGTTGAGTCCCGCGCTGCACGGCGCGAAGTCGCTCGTCGTGGTGATCGCCGGGCTCTCCTGGTCGACCCTGTCCCGGGTCGGGTTCGGCTGGTTCGCCGTGCTGGTCGCGGTCTTCGTCCTCGGCGCCACCGTGCTGTCCGTGGTGAGCTGGTGGAACACCGGTTACCACGTGGTCGGCCGGGAGCTGCGGGTGTACGAGGGGCTGATCTGGCGGCGTACCCGGGCCATCCCGCTGGAGCGGTTGCAGGCGGTGGAGGTGGTCCGGCCGCTGCTGGCCCAGCTCACCGGGCTGGCGGAGCTGCGGCTGGAGGTGGTCGGCGGCGGCAAGACCGAGGCGCCGCTGGCGTACCTCGGGGTGGCCGAGGCCGCCGCGTTGCGCCAGCGGCTGCTCGCCGTGGCCGGCCGCGCCCCGGCGTCCGCGCCGGCCACGACGGTCGGCGCGCCGCCCACGCCCGCCCCGGCCGGCCGGCGGCTGCACGCCGTCCGCAATCAGGATCTGCTGGTCAGCCAGTTGCTCACGCCGCAGGCGTTCCTGCTGCCGTTCGGTCTGGCGTTCGTGGTGGCGCAGTTCCTGTCCGAGGGTTCCTGGTCGTTCATCGCGGTGGCCAGCACGCTGACCGCGATGGCCGGCGTGCTGCTGCAACCGGTCCGCCGGGTGCTCGACGACTGGAGCTTCCGGCTGGACGCCGACGGTGACACGCTCCGGGTGCACAACGGGCTGCTGGAGACGCGGGTGCAGACCGTGCCGCTGCACCGGGTGCAGACCGTCGGGGTGACCTGGCCGCTGCTCTGGCGGATGAAGGGCTGGTTGCGGCTGCGGCTGGAGGTGGCCGGCTACTCGGCCGGCGAGCCGGACGACCGGAACCGCCCGGACCGGCTGCTGCCGGTCGGCGACGCCGCCACCGGCGAGCGGGTGGTGGCGGAGGTGCTGCCCGGCGTGCGGCTGGACGCGCTGCCCGGCACCCCGCCGCCGCGCCGGGCCCGCTGGCTGCGCCCGCTGAGTCGGGCCGTGGTCGGCGTCGGGCTCGACGAGCGGGTCTTCGTGGCCCGGTCCGGGTTGCTGACGCGCTCGTTGACGCTGGTGCCGTACGCCCGGATCCAGAGCGTGCGGGTCACCCAGGGGCCGGCGCAGCGACGGCTGCGGCTGGCCACCGTGCACGCGGACACCGCGGGTGGGGCGGGCGCGGCGGCGGTCGACCGGGACCTGGCCGACGCGTGGGAGCTGGCCGCGGAGCTGACCGCGCGGGCGCAGGCCGCGCGGTCGGCCGACCGGGGCCGCTGACCCGGGTCGGCCGACCAGGGTCGCTGACCCGGCGTCGCCCGGGGCCGGTCAGCGGCGGTCGGCGGGCACCGCGTCCGGGTCGGCGGCGAGCGTGGTGTCCGGGCCGGCGGCCGGCGCGGTGACGCCGGTCACGGCGGCCGGCGTCCCGTCCCGGCGGGCCCGGCGGGCCCGCCACCAGCGCTCGGCCAGGCCGACCACGAGGAACGTCATCCCCACGTACGCCCAGCCGACCAGCACGTCGATCAGGTAGTGCTCGCCGCTGTACATCAGCGTGAACGTCATGGCCAGCGGGTACGCCAGCAGCAGCGGCCACCACCGTCTGCGCACCGAGCGGAGGAAGAACAGCACCACGAACAGCGCGAACGCGGTGTGCAGCGACGGCATGGCGGCCACCGGGTTGGAGGCGATCTGCCCGGCGTTGAGCAGGTTGCCCGCGCCGTGCATGCCGATCTCCTTCCAGCCCCGGGTGGAGATCCGGGCGACCTCGGTCAGCAGCCCGTTCTGGGCCGCCCACCACGGCGGGGCGGCCGGATAGACGAAGTAGGTGACCAGCCCGGCCGCGCACAGGAAGCCCCACCGGGCCATGTACGCGATCCAGCGCTGCCGGTTGCGCATCCAGAGCACCGCGGCGGCGGCCAGCGTGGCCACGAAGTGCGAGAAGTAGATCCAGCTCACCAGCACGTCCCACCAGCGCACATGGTTCGGGTCGTAGAGGCGCTGCTGGAGCCAGACGGTCGGCACCTCACCGCCGGTGGCCCACCCGGTCAGGAACCGGTCGGCGACGATCAGCTCCATGGCGTGCGGGGTCGCACCGTTGTCGGCGAACCCGCGGGACAGGTTGTACGCGGCGAGCAGCAGCACCACCGGGATCCAGTCCCGGGCGAAGCGCAGGTGGCTGCGCCACGGGCGGTTCGAGTTCCACGCGACGGTGCCGGCCCAGATCCACAGGAACGCGTACGCCGGGTCGGTGGGCAGGCCGATGGCGAGCCAGGTGGCGACGAAGGCGACGCTCCAGACGGCCATCGCGATCACGCGACGGCGTCCGCCGTCGGGGGAGGCGGTGGGTCCGGCGGGGGCGGGGGGCGGGGGATCTGTCAGCACGGCCATCGTCGACAAGGTTAACGGCGGGCGTCCGGCCGGCCGACGCCGACCGTCCGGGGAACGGTCCGGGCGGCCACCCGGACGCGGTACGACGCCGACCGCGCTGCACTAGGCTCGGCCGCATGCAGGAGCAGTCGGAGTCGCCCTTCGCGCCGGGCCTGACCGCCCGCGTCGAGCTGACCGTCACGGACGCGGACACCGCCGAGGCGGTGGGTTCGGGGGACGTGCCGGTGCTCGGCACGCCCCGGGTGGTGGCGCTGGCCGAGGCGGCGACCGTGGCGGCCGTCGCGGCCCGGCTGCCGGCCGGGTCGACCACTGTCGGCGTCCGGGTCGAGCTGGAGCACCGGACGGCCACCCCGGTCGGTCGGACCGTCTCCGCGCACGCCGAGCTGGTGAAGGTGGACGGCCGGCGGCTGGTCTTCGAGGTGACCGTCACGGACGGGCCCGCGGTGGCCGCGCAGGGACGGGTGGAGCGGGCGCTCGTCGACCGAGGGCGCTTCGTCGAGCGGGCCGGACGCACGCCGTGACCGTCCGCTTCACCGAGATCGCCGCCGGTGTGCACCTGCTGCGCGAGCCGCTGCTGCGGGTCAACGTGGTGCTGGTGGTCGGCGACGGCGCCGCGCTGCTGGTGGACACGCTCTCCACCGCCGGGCAGGCGCGGGAGCTGGCGTCGGCCGCCCGGGCGGTGACGCCGCACCCGTGGGTGATCGTCAACACCCACCACCACTTCGACCACTGCTTCGGCAACGCCACGCTGGCCGCCGAGCCGGGCACCGAGGTGTACGCGCACGCCCAGGCCGTCGCGGCGTTGCGTGACCAGCCCGACGCGCTGCGCCGGGCGGCGTACGAGGAGATGCGCGCCGAGCAGCCGGCGTTGGCCGAGGAGCTGGCGCGCACCGAGCTGCGGACGCCGACGCGGGAGGTCCGCGAGGAGACGGTGCTGGACGTCGGCGGGCGGCGGGTGGTGCTGCGCCATCCCGGGCACGGGCACACCGACGCCGATCTGGTGGTGCACGTGCCGGACGCGGACGTGCTGGTGGCGGGCGACCTGGTGGAGCAGAGCGGGCCGCCGGCGTTCGAGGAGTCGTACCCGTTGCGGTGGCCGGACGCGGTGGCCGACCTGCTGCGGCTGACCACGCCGGCCACGGTGGTGGTGCCGGGTCACGGCGAGCCGGTCGACGTGGCGTTCGTGCGCGAGCAGCACGCCCAGCTCGCCCGGCAGGCGTGGCTGATCCGGGCCGGTCACACCGGTAGCGCCCCGCCGGAGCGGGTGGCGGCGGAGTCGCCGTTCGGCGCCCGGCCCGGCCTGCTCGCGGCGCGGCGCGGCTACGCCGAACTCGACGGCACGGCCTGATCGCCGCCCGGCCCGAACCCGCCGCACCCGACGGCACCGCCTGATCGCCACCCGGCCCGAACCCGCCGCACCCGACGGCACGGCCTGATCGGCACCCGGACCGGTCCGGCCCGGGCCGCCCGGACCGGCCCGGCCTCGGCGGCACGGCCGGAGGCGGTCCGTCGGTCCCCGTCCCCGGTCCCCGTCCCCGGTCCCCGGGCCCGGTCAGGGGCGGGCGCGCAGCGCGGTGAGCAGCGCGTCGAGGTGCGGGGCGGCGGCCAGCACGGCGGTCCGGGCCACCGGGTCCAGCTCGGCGAGCGCCTCGGCGAGCAGCGCGGTGCGGTGGACCTCGTGGTCGGCCATCCGTCGGCGGGCGGCCTCGGTGAGGCGCAGCCGGACCACCCGGCGGTCGGCGGGGTCGCGGTCGCGGACCAGCAGCCCGGCGTCGGTGAGGTCGCGGACCAGTGTGCTGACCGTGTTCGGCGCGGTGCCGAGCCGCCGGGCCACCTCCTTGCCGCTGATCCCCGGCGTGGCCCGGACCAGCAGGAGCACCTCCACCTGCGCCTCGGGCAGCGGCTCCCGGTCGGCACGGGCGACGGTCCGGCGGCGCAGCAGCCGGTGCAGCTCCCCCAGCCCTGCGCCGAACCGCGCGATCTCCTCGTCGCCCGCCACCGGGTCACCTGCTTCACATCGCAACAGTTCTGACTACAGAGATAAGGTAACCCGGACCACCGGATCCAGGGGGACCTCTCGTGCACCAGACCGTGCGGCCCGCCGCGCGCCCACCCGTCGACCGACCCGCCGGACGGGGCGGCGACGTGACCCTGTTGGTGCTGCTCGGCACGCTCACCGCGATCGGCCCGCTCTCGCTGGACATGTACCTCCCGGCGTTCCCGGCGATGACCCGCGAACTCGACGCCGACCAGGCCGGCGTCCAACTCTCGTTGACCACCTGCCTGATCGGCCTGGCCCTGGGTCAACTGGTCACCGGCCCGCTCAGCGACCGCTGGGGGCGACGCCGGCCGGTCCTGGTCGGCGTCGTCGCGTACGCCGTGCTGGCGCTGGCCTGCGCCGCGGCGCCGAGCGCCCCGCTGCTGGCCGCCGCGCGGTTCGCCCAGGGGCTGGCCGGCGGCACGGGCATCGTGGTGGCCCGCGCGGTGGTCCGTGACCTCTACGCCGGTCGGAACGCCGCGAAGTACTTCTCCCGGCTCACCCTGGTCTTCGGGGTGGCGCCGGTGGCCGCGCCGAGCGTCGGCAGCCTGGTGCTCCGGTTCGGCTCCTGGCGGGCGGTCTTCCTGACCCTGGCCGTCATCGGGGCGGTGCTCGCCGTGGCGGTCGCCCTGCGCCTGCCGGAGACGCTGCCGGCCGAGCGCCGCAGCACCGGCGGCCTCGCCGCCACCGCGCGGACCATGCGGGCGCTGGCCGGCGACCGGGTCTACCTCGGGTACGCGCTGACCCAGGGCTTCGCGTTCGCCGGCCTGTTCGCGTACATCTCGGGGTCGTCGTTCGTGTTCCAGGACGTCTTCGGCGTCTCGGCGGTCGGGTTCGCCGTGGTCTTCGGCGTCAACTCGCTCGCGCTGATCGCCACCGGGCAGGCGAACGCCCGGCTGCTCGACCGGTTCAGCCCGCGCCGGCTGCTGGTCACCACGCTCGCGGTCAGCCTGGTCGCCGCGCTCGGCGTGCTGACCGGCGCGCTCACCAGCAGCCTCGCCGGCACCGCGGTGGCGCTGTTCGTGTTCGTCGGCTCGATGGGCATGGTGATGCCGAACAGCACCGCGCTGGCGCTGGACGCGCACGCCCGGCACGCCGGCACCGCCGCCGCGCTGATGGGCGGCATCCAGTCGGTGGTCGGCGCGCTCGCCGCGCCCCTGGTCGGCCTCGGTGGCGAGGGCAGCGCCCTCCCGATGGCCGTGGTCCTGACCGGCGCCGCCGCGCTCGCCCTGCTCGCAGTCCGCGCGCTCGCCCGCCCTCGCTGACCGCCCGCCTCGCGCCCCACGCCGTGGTTAAGAGGGGCCCCCTGCTATACGGAAGAAGGGGCCCCGCCTTTCACGCGAAGCGGGCGGCGACGGCGGCGCGGGTGGGCATGGCGGTGGCGCCGCCGGGGGACTCGCAGACCAGCGCGGCGACCCGCAGGGCGAACGCGACCCGGTCCCGCCAGCCGTGCGCGTCGGCCGGCTCGCCGGCGGCGAGCAGCTCCGCCACCAGCGCGCCCATCACCGAGTCGCCGGCGCCGGTGGCGTCCACCGCGTCGACGGTCGGCGCGGGCACGCGTACCACGTCGTCGGCGGCGGCGACCAGCGCGCCGTCCGCGCCGAGCGTGACCACGACGGTGGTCGCGCCCAGCTCCCGCAGGTACGCGGCGACGCCCTCGACCGGCTCGTCCGGGTAGAGCACCCGGGCGTCCGCGCTGCTCAGCTTGACCAGGTGCGCCGCGGCGGCGAACTCGGCGACCACCCCGCGCAGCCCGTCCAGCGCGCCGGGCGCGGTGAGCAGGCTCGGGCGCACGTTCGGGTCGAACACGCGCAGCCCGCCGGCGATCGACCAGGCCCGACGCGCGGCGGCCAGCACCGGCGGGTCGAGCAGCACGATCGAGCCGCAGTAGAGCACGTCCGCGCCCTCGACCAGGGCCACGTCGAGGTCGTCCGGGCCGAGCAGGGCGTACGAGCGCGGCTCGCCGTAGAAGCGGAACTCCGGCTCGGGGCCGGCGAAGGTGGCCACGGCCAGCGCGGTCGGGGCCGGCACCGTCACCGCCCCGGCCACGCCCACCCCGGCGTCGGTGAGGAAGGCGCGGATCCGGCCGGCGAGCGCGTCGTCGCCGAGCGACCCGACGAACTGCACCTCCCCGCCGAGCCGAGCGATCGCCACCGAAACGTTGAGCGGCCCGCCACCGACCGCCTGCCGGTAGACGGGCGCCCCGTCGTGCTCGGCGTCGAGCAGGTCGACGAGCGCCTCGCCGAGCACCACCGCGTACCCCATGCTCGCTCCTCCCGGTTGTCCTCCCCCGATCCTGGCGCATGCCCGGAACCGGCGCGACGGAACCCCGGCGCATCGACCGACGGCTATTGCGTGCGGCGGTCGGACGTGATGAGATTGCGCTGACGGGAGGGCGCGGTGGGCTGCCGCGCCGCCGGGTCGAGCCGACGCGAGGGCATCCGCGGTCCGTGACACGGACCGCAGGCAGTGCGCGTTCCCCGACGGCCCCGGCCGCACGCCGACCGCCGGGCGCGGGCACCGCGATCGTCGCATCCGCTCGTCGCAGCGGGGCAGGCCGAGGGTGGGCCGCTCCGCGAGTCAGGAGATCCCCGTGCACCGATCCCGTACGGCCGCGCTCGTCACCGCGGCCCTCACCCTGGCCGTGGGCGCGTTCGCCCTGGCCAGCGGGCCCGACCCGGCCGCCGCGCACGGCGCGGCGATGACGCCGGGCGCCCGCACCTACCTGTGCTGGAAGGACGGCCTCACCGGCAGCGGTGAGATCCGGCCGAACAACCCCGCCTGCGCCCAGGCGGTCGCCCAGAACGGGGCGAACTCGCTCTACAACTGGTTCAGCGTGCTGCGCTCCGACGCCGGCGGCCGGACCACCGGGTTCATCCCCGACGGCAAGCTGTGCAGCGGCGGCAACCCGAACTTCAGCGGCTACGACGCGGCCCGCAACGACTGGCCGGTCACGCACCTGACGGCCGGGCGATCGATGGAGTTCCGCTACAGCAACTGGGCGCACCACCCGGGCACGTTCTACTTCTACGTCACCAAGGACAGCTGGAGCCCGACCCGGCCGCTGGCCTGGAGCGACCTGGAGGAGCAGCCGTTCCTGCAGGTGACCAACCCGCCGCAGAGCGGCGCGGTCGGCACCAACGACGGGCACTACTACTTCAACGGCACGCTGCCGAGCAACAAGAGCGGCCGGCACATCATCTACTCGCGCTGGGTCCGCTCGGACAGCCAGGAGAACTTCTTCGGCTGCTCGGACGTGACGTTCGACGGTGGCAACGGCGAGGTGACCGGCATCGGCTCGGGCAACAACCCGTCGCCGACGCCGACCAGCCCGACCCCGACCCCGACCAGCCCGACGCCGTCGCCGACCGTCTCGCCCACCTCGTCGCCCACGCCGCCGGCCGGCGGCAACTGCATGGCGGTCTACAAGGTGGTCAGCACCTGGGGCGGCGGCTTCCAGGGCGAGGTCATGATCATGAACCACAGCACCCGGACGTACAGCGGGTGGACCGCGAGCTGGACCTGGCCCAGCGGCCAGACCATCAACCAGGTGTGGAACGGCACGCTGAGCGGAAGCGGGGCGTCGGTGACGGTCACCAACGCCGCGTACAACGGCAGTGTCGCGCCGGAGGGCACCACCACGTTCGGCTTCACCGCGAACGTCTCGGGCCAGAACACCCTGCCCACGGTCACCTGCACCGGCCGGTGACACCGCGGTAGCGAAGGGCCCCCGGCAGCGCGCCGGGGGCCCTTCGGCACGCCTGGGATCAGCGGACCATGCTGCCCACGACCGGCTTGGTGAGCAGCGCCGACTGGTTGCGCTGGATGCCCGGGTCGAGCGTCTTCGCCACGAAGATCGCGTGCCAGATGCAGAAGATCAGCACGGTCCACACCTTGCGGGAGTGGTCGGCCTCCTCCCGCTTGTGCTCGTCGAGCAGGCGCATCGCGTACGACAGGTCGACCAGGTCGCCGGCGCCGGAGGTGGCCAGCACGTGCCGGGCCCACTCGTACATCTCACCGCGCAGCCAGACCCGGGTCGGGGTGGGGAAGCCCAGCTTCTTGCGGTTGACGATGGCCGGCGGCACGACGCCCTGCAACGCCTGGCGCATGGCGTACTTGGTGGCCTCGGAGCGCGGCGGCAGCTTCAGGTCGACCGGGATGCCGGCCGCGACGTTGAACACCTCCCGGTCCAGGAACGGCACCCGGACCTCCAGCGAGTGCGCCATCGAGATCCGGTCCGCCTTGACCAGGATGTCGCCGCGCAGCCAGGTGTAGAGGTCGACGTACTGCATCTTGGTGACGTCGTCCAGCTCGGTGCACTCGGCGTAGATCGGCGCGGTGACGTCGGTGTAGCGCACCGAGGGGTCGTAGCGGCGCAGCAGGTGCTGCTTCTCCTCCTCGGTGAACATCCGGGCGTTGCCGTAGTAGCGCTGCTCGATCGGCGTGGTGCCGCGCTCCAGGAAGCTCTTGCCCTTGACGCCCTGCGGGATGGCCTTGGAGACGGCCCGCAGGCCCTTCTGCACGCCGTCCGGGAGACCGTTGACGGAGCTGAGCGAGAGCGGCTCCCGATAGATCGTGTAGCCGCCGAAGAACTCGTCCGCGCCCTCGCCGGAGAGCACCACGGTGACGTGCTCGGCGGCCTTCTTCGCCACGAAGTAGAGCGGCACCAGGGCCGGGTCGGCGACCGGGTCGTCCAGGTGCCAGACGATCTTGGGCAACGCGTCGATCATGTCCTGCGGCCCGATCTTGGTCGGGATGGTGGTCACGTCGAGGTGCCGGGCCGAGTCCTGGGCCACGTCGATCTCGGAGTAGCCGGGCACGTCGTACCCGACCGTGAAGGTGAGGATGTTCGGATTGAACTCGCGGGCCAGCGCCACCACGGCGGTGGAGTCGATGCCGCTGGACAGGAACGACCCGACCGGCACGTCCGAGCGCATGTGCATCCGGACGCTCTCCCGCAGCGTCTCCCGGATCTCGTGGTAGAGCTTCTGCTCGTCGGCGACCGGGGCCGGGCGGAACACCGGCCGGTACCAGCGGCGCACGTCGATCCGGCCGTCCGGGGTCCAGGTGAGGTACTCCCCCGACCCGATCCGGCTGATCCCCTTGTGCAGCGTGCCCGGCTCCGGGACGTACTGGAGGGTCAGGTAGTGGCTCAGGTTCGCCGTGTCGATCCCGGCGTCGCCCTGGTAGGCGGAGTGCGCGAACGGCAGCAGCGCCTTCTTCTCCGAGGCGAGGTAGAGGCCGTCGGCGGTCTGGAGGTAGTGCAGCGGCTTGATGCCGAAGTAGTCGCGGGCGCCGAAGGCCCGCCGCTCCTGCCGGTCCCAGATCACGAACGCGAACATGCCGCGCAGCTTGGTGAGCACCCGCTCACCCCAGTAGTGGTAGCCGGCGACGATCACCTCGCCGTCGCCGTTGGTGGCGAACTGGGCGCCGTAGTCGCGGATCAGCTCGTCGCGCAGCTCGATGTAGTTGTAGATCTCGCCGTTGAACGTGAGCAGGTAACGACCGCCCGCGTAGGGCAGGGGTTCGTGGCTGAGCGCCACGTCGATGATCGCCAGCCGCTTGTGCGCGAACACACCGTCCGCGTACCGGCCGGAGGCGTCGCCGACCACCTCGACCCCGGTCTCGTCCGGGCCACGGTGGTGCAGGCACTCCAGTGCGCCGGCGATGTGGTCGCGGTGGGCGGCGGCGTCACCGCGCGCGCTGAAGAAGGCCAGGAGTCCGCACATGCCGGCCATCTTTCCACGCGCCGGAAGCCGCCGTCGCGGCACCGCAGGCACTCCCCGCCGACGTGTGCGCGGTACCGTCGGGACCAGCGATGGGGCTCAGGGAGGGGCGGATCATGACCGAGGAGCGGACGCAACAGGGCAAAGCGGCGGACGGCACGGAGTCACACGACCCCGACTTCCCGGAGGCGTTCCTGACGTTCATGCGGCAGGGCTGGCGGGACACCGAACTGCCTGTCGCACCCCGCCCGGAGGTGCCCAACCACGCCAAACGACGGGCCGCGCTGGCCGAGGCGTTCCCGGGCGAGACGCTCGTCATCCCCACCGGCAACGAGAAGGTCCGCGCCAACGACACCGAGCACCGGTTCCGGCCGGGCAGCGACTTCGCGTACCTGACCGGCGACCTGGAGCCCGACAGCGTCCTCCTGCTGCGGCCGGGCGGCGAGGCCACGCTCTACATGCGGCCCCGGTCGTCCCGGGTGACCGACGAGTTCTTCCGCAGCCGCCACGGTGAGCTGTGGGTGGGTCGCCGGCCGACGCTGCGCGAGAAGTCGACCGAGCTGGGCCTGCCGACCGCCGACCTGAGCGAGCTGGACGCGGCGCTGGCCGAGCTGGCCCCGGGGCGCACCCGGGTGCTGCGCGGCTTCGACGCCCGGGTGGACGCCGCCGTGCGCCGGTACGACGGCGCACGCGCCGAGGGCCAGCCGGGCCGCGACCGGGAGTTGGCCATCGCGATCTCCGAGCTGAAGCTGGTCAAGGACGAGTGGGAGATCGCCCAGCTCCAGGAGGCGTGCGACGCCACGGTACGCGGCTTCGAGGACGTGGCCCGCGCGCTGCCGGCCGACCGGCCGATCTCCGAGCGGCTGCTGGAGGGCCTGTTCGCGCTGCGGGCCCGGCACGACGGCAACGACGTCGGCTACGGCTCGATCGTCGGGGCCGGCGAGCACGCCACGATCCTGCACTGGGTGCACAACCACGGCGCCACCCGCCCGGGTGACCTGCTGCTGATGGACATGGGCGTGGAGAACCGCAACCTCTACACCGCCGACGTCACCCGGGTGCTGCCGGTCGACGGCCGGTTCACGTCGCTGCAACGCCAGGTCTACGACGCGGTCCACGCCGCCCAGCAGGCCGGCATCGACATGTGCAAGCCGGGGGTGGGGTTCCGCGACGTCCACCTGGCGTCGATGCGGGTGCTCGCCGAGGCGCTCAAGGACCTGGGGCTGCTGCCGGTGAGCGTGGACGAGGCGATGGATCCGGCCTCGACGGTCTACCGCCGCTGGACGCTGCACGGCACCAGCCACATGCTCGGCATCGACGTGCACGACTGCGCGAACGCGCGCAAGGAGACGTACCGCGACGGGCCGCTCGGCGAGGGGTACGTGCTCACCGTCGAGCCCGGTCTCTACTTCCAGCCGGAGGACGAGCTGGTCCCCGAGGAGCTGCGCGGCATCGGCGTCCGGATCGAGGACGACATCCTGGTCACCGCCGACGGCCCGGTGAACCTGTCGGCCGGGCTGCCGCGTGCCTCGGGCGAGGTGGAGACCTGGCTGGCCGAGCAGCGCGAGGCGGGCCCGCGCCTGCCGGGCTGAGCCAACCGACCGTCTCATCGGCCCCGTGACGCCTGCCGCGTCGCGGGGCCGATGCCGTTGGTGCCGCCACCGTCCGTTCACGCCCTTTATGCGGGCTTTATTCGGATACGCACTCCTCGCGAGGATCCTTCTCCTACGGTGTGCCTCAGGGGCTACAAGCTTTTTGTGGCTTTTCGTGCGGCCGATGGCGGTGCGACCCGTTCGAGGAGACACCGAAGGGTGGAGGGCGCGCATGTCCCACGACGTAACGGCACCCGACGGCGGGGCGCCGATCGTGGCCCCGCCGGCGAACCGGCGGCGGGCACTCTGGGTCGCCACCGGCGTGGCCGGGCTGACCGGGATCGTCGGGCTGGCGGCGCTGGGTGGCCTCGCCGCCCGGAACGACCGGGCCGGCGATCCGGAACGGGTGGCGGAGAACCGCCCCGCCGCACCCCAGGAGGCCGGCGACCACCCGTCCGCCGCCGACCCGAAGGGTGGGGAGGGGCCCGGCGGGGAGGGTCGAGCCCGGGGTGAGCGGGGCGGCGAGGACGAGCACGGCCCGGCCCGCGAGATTCCCTGCGACGACGACGCCCTGGTCGACGCGCTCGAACTGACCAACCGCGACCACGGCGGCACCCTCACGCTCGCCGAGAACTGCACCTACGAACTCGGCGTCAAGGACCGCAAGGTCGGCGGCGGCCTGCCCGAGATCACCCAGGACGTCACCATCAAGGGCAACGGCTCCACCATCACCCGCGACGCCGAGGACACCTTCCGCATCTTCCGCGTCGCCACCGGCGGCCACCTCACCCTTGACGACCTGACCGTCTCGGGCGGAAACGCGTCGGCGTCCGGGTACCCGGGTCGACCGGCGACGACGGGCCCGGCGGATACGGACGGAGACCGGAGCGCCGGTGACGGCGGCGCGCTGCTGGTCGAGCGCGGCGGCAAGGCCCACCTCCGGCGGGTCGATCTCACCCGCAACAACGCCGAGCACGACGGCGGCGCGGTGGCCAACTTCGGCCGGATATGGCTCACCGACAGCACGGTCCGGCGCAACCACGCGCGGGGCGACGGTGGCGGCGTCTTCAACCGGGGCCTTCTGACCATCGAGAAGTCCCGGGTCGACGACAACACCGCCGCCGGCAGCGGCGGCGGCGTCGCCAACGGCAACGACGTCGGCGTGCGGCACGGCACGGGCCGCACCGCGACGCCGAGCGGTCCCGGCCGCGACCACGGCGTGGTGGAGATCGCCGGGGCGCGGGACGGCAAGGGGGGTGGGAACTCCTCGCTGTCGGACAACCGCGCCGGGAGGAACGGCGGCGGCCTGTTCAGCAGCGGCGGCTACGTCACCGTCTCCTTCACCCACATCACCGGCAACACCGCCTGCGAGAACGGGGGCGGCATCTACGCCGAGAACACCGACCTCGACCTCGACAAGGTCCTCGTCGCCGACAACCACGCCGACGACGACGGCGGCGGCATCCTGGCCACCGGCGGCAGCGCCACGATCGCCGACAGCGTCATCGTCGACAACACCGCCAACCGCTTCGGCGGCGGCATCTACAACGGCGAGTGGCTCGTCAAGATCGAAGACGGCTTCCCCACCCGCGACCACGACGAGGACGACAACGCCGCCCTCACCCTGCGCAACACCGTCATCAAGGGCAACACCGCCCTCAACGGCGGCGGCATCTTCAACAACAAGGCCACCATCACCCTGACCAAGACCCACGTCACCAAGAACACCGCCACCGACACCGCCAAGCTCCACCGCGTCGCCGGCGGCATCCTCAACAACGAAGGACACGTCACGCTCGACGACGAGTCCCTCATCAGCGACAACGACCCCACCAACTGCGCCAACACCGTCAAGGACTGCGTCAACTGATCGCACCACCACATAACCGGGAGCCCTCCTTCCGCCCGCCGGCGGGAGGAGGGCTACCAACCCGCGCACCCGCCCGGCGGTCGGCCACGTCGGGGCGAAAAGGAGTCGAACCACCTTGTGGGCGCCATCGGGTCATCCCGCCCTCGGTGCGTCAGCCCGCCCCACCCGCACCCTTATGCGGGTTTTTTTCGTATCTGGCCACGAGGCGAACAAAGCTCTCATAAGTTCGTCTTCAGCAGCTACAACCGATTTGTAGCGAAGGCCGCCTCGCCGTGGCGAAGCGACCTTGTCAGGTACAAGGAGAGGGCAGAGAGCTCCGATGTCCAACTACCTTCGCAATAACAATGACGCCACCACCCGCGAGACCAGTTCCCCGCTCCGGCGCCGCCGGCTCTGGCTCGCCACCGGCGTCGTGGGCCTGACCGGAGCGGTCAGCCTCGCCGGCGTTGCCTACGCGACCACCGGCGTGACCGGTCCGCACCGGCTCGCCGACGTGAAGTGGTCGACCGCGCAGCAGCTCAGCGACGGTGACCACGGTGACGAGGCCACCGGGGACGAGTACGGCAAGGGCGAGCACGGCAAGGACGGCAAGGACGAGCACGGCCAGGAAGGCCGGGACCGGGGTGAGTGGGGCCAGGACCGCGGCGAGTGGGGCGGCGAGGACGACCACGGCAAGGCCCGCGAGGTCCCCTGCGACGACGACGCCCTGGTCGACGCGCTCGAACTGACCAACCGCGACCACGGCGGCACCCTCAAGCTCGCCGAGAACTGCACCTACGAACTCGGCGTCAAGGACCGCAAGGTCGGCGGCGGCCTGCCCGAGATCACCCAGGACGTCACCATCAAGGGCAACGGCTCCACCATCACCCGCGACGCCGAGGACACCTTCCGCATCTTCCGCGTCGCCGACGGCGGCCACCTCACGCTCAAGGACCTGACCGTCAAGGGCGGGAACGCGTCCGGGTTCAAGTACCCGGGCGGTCCGGCGTCGGTGACGCCCTCGGCGGCGAACGGCGCGGCGACCCTGCCGGCCCCCGTCGCCCCGGCGCAGCCGGCGGTCGCCGGTGCGTCGGCCGCCACCGCGGCCCAGTCCGCCACCGCACCGGCGCAGCCCGCTCCGGTGGCGGCGCAGGCGGCTCCGGCGCAGGCCACGACCGCGTCCGTCACCGCGCCGGCGCAGGCCGCCCCCGCCGGCACGGCTCCGGCCGCGCCGGTTGCGGCCCAGGCCACCACCACGGCGGCGACCGCGACCACGGTCTCGGGCCCGGCCGACGAGGAGGAGAAGCGGAACGAGGGTGACGGCGGCGCGCTCCTGGTCGAGCGCGGCGGCAGCGCCCACCTGTCCAACGTCAAGCTCACCCACAACAGCGCCGAGCACAACGGCGGCGCGGTGGCCAACTACGGCCGGGTGTGGCTGGAGGACAGCAAGGTCGTCGACAACCACGCCCAGGGCGACGGTGGCGGCGTCTTCAACCGTGGCATCCTGAAGGTCGAGGAGACCAAGGTCGACGACAACACCGCAGGCGGCAACGGCGGCGGCATCGCCAACGGCAGCGGGCTCGCCGGCAAGCACGGCGCCGACGCCGCGGAGCTGAAGAGCTACGTCCCGTCGGGCAAGCACGACGAGGCCGGCACGGTCGAGATCATCGGTTCCGACCACGGCAAGAACGGCGGCAAGGAGGGTGAGAACTCCTCGCTGTCGGACAACCGCGCCGGGAAGAACGGCGGCGGCCTGTTCAGCAGCGGCGGCTACGTCACCGTCTCCTTCACCCACATCACCGGCAACACCGCCTGCGAGAACGGCGGCGGCATCTACGCCGAGAACACCGACCTCGACCTCGACAAGGTCGTCGTCGCCAACAACCACGCCGACGGCGACGGCGGCGGCGTGGTCATCACCGGCGGCAAGCACTGGGGCTACCCCGACACCAAGGACGAGGGCAGCGCCACGATCGCCGACAGCGTCATCGTCGACAACACCGCCAACCGCTTCGGCGGCGGCATCTACAACGGCGAGTGGCTCGTCAAGATCGAAGACGGCTTCCCCACCCGCGACCACGACGAGGACGACAACGCCGCCCTCACCCTGCGCAACACCGTCATCAAGGGCAACACCGCCCTCAACGGCGGCGGCATCTTCAACAACAAGGCCACCATCACCCTGACCAAGACCCACGTCACCAAGAACACCGCCACCGACACCGCCAAGCTCCACCGCGTCGCCGGCGGCATCCTCAACAACGAAGGACACGTCACGCTCGACGACGAGTCCCTCATCAGCGACAACGACCCCACCAACTGCGCCAACACCGTCAAGGACTGCTTCAACTGACCTGACGGACCCGGGGTACGGACCGGCCCCCCAGCCCACGTGTGGCTGGGGGGCCGGTCCGCTGCGGCGATCAGCTCTGCACGAAAACCGCCACGCTGCGCGCCGGCACGGTGAACGTGCCACCGGACCGGTCGAACGACGCGGTCCGCAGCGCCGGGTCGGCGGAGTTCCGCAGCACCGGGTGCAGCGCCACGTTCGCCCCGCGCAGGCCGGTCACGGTCTGCGTCGCCGTCTCCGGGGTGGCGTTGAAGACCACCGTCACCGACTTCCACGCGCCGCCCAGCCCACGGGCGTCGAGCGTCATGGTCAACACGCCCGGGGTCTCGTCCGCCCCGGACAGCGGGAACGCGACCCGCTTCTGCACCTGCTCGGCGGTGGGCAGGCCGAACACCGGCGAGGACCGGCGGATCCGCAGCAGCTCGGCGTACCGGGCGTCGGCCAGGTCGACCGCCGCGCAGTCCGGCACCAGCTTCGGATCGGCCAGCAGCGGCTTGGCGTACGGCCACTTGTCCTTGTTGTCCGCCTCCGGCGGGAGGCCGGCGCCGAAGCCGTTGCCCTGGGCGCAGTCCCAGCGGATCTGGTTGAACCAGTCCCCGGAGTTGAACGAGTTGCGGTCCAGCGACTTCGAGCGCAGCCGCTCCGAGCCGGCCGTGACGAACCCGGTGCCCTGCCCGAACGTGGTGGTGGACAACGCCAGCACCTGCATCCGGGCCCGGTCCTGCGCCGAGGTCCCCTGCGGCAGCTTGTACGCCAGCGCGTCGTACAGGATCTCGTTGTCGTGCGCGTCGACGTAGGTGACCGCCTCGCCCGGCGCGGCGGTGTAGCCGGCCGGGGAGCCGTTGTAGTCGACCTGCGCCCCGGTGACCGTCCGCCCGGCGGAGTCGGTGAACCGGTAGTCGCGCAGGTTACCGGTCAGGCCCACCTTGATCAGGTCGTGGGCGTGCAGCAGCCGGGCCTTCTGCTCGGCGGCCGAGCCGTTGACCTCGTCGCCGTTCGGGTCGGTGTACAGGCCGGAGGCGAAGCCCTGCACCCGCGGGTTGGCGTCGAACGGGCCGCCGCCACGCACCGCGTCGCGGAGCCGGTCGTTGAACGTGCCGATCCCGGTGCCGGCCATGTTGGCCTGGGTGGCCTGCGTGAACCGGGCGTCGTTGGCGACCTCGCCGAAGTTCCAGCCCTCACCGTACAGCATGATCTTCTTGCCGTCGACGCCGTCGCGGGCGGGCGTGAGCGTGTCCAGCGCGGCCCGCACGGCCAGGATGTTCGCCTTCGGGTGGTGGCCCATCAGGTCGAACCGGAAACCGTCCACCTTGTACGCCTTGGCCCAGGTGACCAGCGAGTCCACCACGAGCTTGCCCATCATGGCGTGTTCCGGGGCGGTGTTGGCGCAGCAGGTCGAGTTGGCGACCGTGCCGTCGTCCAGCAGCCGGTGGTAGTAACCGGGCACCACCTGGTCGAGCACCGACTTCGGATCGGTGCCGGCGGCCGAGGTGTGGTTGTAGACCACGTCCATGACCACCCGCAGGCCGGCCTGGTTCACCCCGGCGACCATCTGCCGGAACTCGGTGGTGCGCTTCGCGCCGTTCGGGTCGACCGCGTAGCCGCCCTCCGGCACCGTGTAGTGCAGCGGGTCGTACCCCCAGTTGTAGCCGTCGGAGTCGGCCACCGCCGCGACGCACTTCTGCTGCTGGTCCGAGTCCGCCGGCAGCGTGGCCAGGTCGCAGGCCGGCTGGGCCTGGTCGGCCCGCTTCTCCGGAATGGTGGCGAAGTCGAACGCCGGCAGCAGGTGCAGGTAGTTGACGCCGGCGTCACCGAGCGCCCGCAGGTGCTTCATCCCGGCCGTGTTCGGGTCGGTGAACGCGAGGTAGGTGCCCCGCTTCCCGGCCGGCACGGTGCTGTCGGCGATGGAGAAGTCGCGTACCGACAGCTCGGAGATCTGCGCCTTCGACGCGGGCACGGCCGCCGGCTTCCGCAGCGTCGCCCAGCCGGCCGGCGCCAGCGCCGGGTCGGTCAGGTCGACGATCTGGCTGTGCGTGGAGTCCGGCGCGAGCGCCACCGAGTAGGGGTCGGTGACCGACGCGGTGACCACCTTCTGCGCCGCCGGCTGCCAGGCTTCGACCTGGTAGCGGTAGTAGCGGCCGGTCCAGGCCGTGGTGCCGCGCACCGACCAGACGCCGGTGCGGTCGTTGCGGGTCATCGCCACCGTGCGCGGCTGCGCGGTGGGCGAGTCGAACAGGTGCAGCGACACCTTCCGCGCGGTCGGCGCCCACACCGCGAGCGTGGGCACCCGGCCGGCGAACGTCGGGCCGAGCTTCACTCCGGTGGCCGCCGCGTAGACGTCGTCCAGCACGCCGGGGATCTGCACGCCGGTGGCGCTGAGCAGCGCGCCCTCGGCGTCCCGCTCGGTGACCACGAGCTGCCCGCGCAGCGCCGCCGGCACCTTGGCCAGGTCGGCGCGGTCGAGCGTGAACGCGTGATAGGCCCAGAGCTGGGGGTACGCCTGCCGTTGCGCCTCGGTCAGCCCGTTGCGCTGCGCCCGCAGCGGCAGCGTGGTGTACGTGCCGGTCAGCTCGCCGTCGGCGACGCCGATCCCGCCGGCTCCGGCGGCGACGAGCGCGTACTTCTTGCCGTCGGTCGGGCCGGTGGCCCAGGCGACGGTGGACCTGTCGATCCACTGCGCCTTCTGCTTGGCGATGTCGACGTCCGTGGCCGTGCCGGAGCTGGTCGCCGGCAGCAGCCGGCCCTTGACGCCGGCCAGCAGCCAGACCTCGTGCCCGACGCCGGTCAGGTCGAGCCGCTGGTCGTCCGGCTGATCCTTCGCGTCGCCGTTGTGGATGATGTAGCTCAGCCCGGTCGCGCCGGCGGCGAGGGGCACCCGGAACACCGCGCCGTACGCGTCGATCTTCTCCGGCTTCAGCGGGGCGGCCCAGTCGGTCGGGTTGGCCGCGCCGTCCCAGAGGTGCAGGCCCCAGCCGTCGTAGTTGCCGTCGGCCTTGCGCCAGTGGATGACCGCGGTGTCCTGGTCGACCGGCGGGGCGGGCTCGCCGGTGGCCGCCTCGCGGGTCGGGTAGAGCGTCGGGTCGCCCTGCTTGACCCAGACCTCGCCGGTCTGCGTCACGTCGATGGTGCGGTCGTTCGCCACGTCCTTGTTGCCGTCTTTGTCGACCACCAGGAAGCCGACCGACTTCGCGCCGGGCTTGAGCTTCACCCAGGCGAACCGGCCGTACGCGTCCTCCCCGGCGAACGGCTGCCCGCTGGGCCACTCGGTGGCGTACGCCGGGTCGATGTCACCCCAGGCGTAGAGCCCCCAGTCGGCGTAGCCGCCGGCCGGGCGCTGGTAGTGCACGATCGCCCAGTCCCGGGACGCGCCCTGGGCCGGGGTGCCGACCGTGCCGGTGGTGCGCGCGGTGGCGGTCCGGCCCTTCCCGTCGCGGACCACCGCCTTGTACTCGACGGTGGCGCCGCCGGGCAGGCCGGTCAGGTCGTGGTGGACCGTGTACGGCGCGCGGTGAGCGGTGCCCAGCAGCGTCCACTTCCCACCGGGGACCTTCGCGGCGAACGTGACGGTGGCGAGCGGGTCGCCACCGACCTGGGCGGTGATCGCGGTCTTGCCGGCCACCGGGGCGTCACCCGGCTCGGTCAGCGTGATCGTCGGGGCCGCGCCGGCGGGCGGGATGGCCCGGTCGGCCTTGAGCACCACCGCCGACATGGCCGGCACGGTCAGGCTCAGCTTGCCGTCGGCGCCGGCCGTGGCGGTCGCGGCGTCGCCGTAGATGCCGGTGAAGCGGGTGCCGGCCGACCAGGTGTCCACCGTGACAGTCTGCGGGGTCGAGGCGTTGTTCACCGCCGCGACGTGTTCCACCCGCTGCGCGGGCAGGACGCGGGAGAACGCGAACACGCCGGGGCCGTCGGCCGCGTACCGGGTGACCTGGACGCCGTCGCGCAGCGCCGGGTGCGCCGCCCGCAGCCGGCCCAGCTCGGCGATGGTGCGGTAGAGCGGGTGCCGGGTGTCGTACTGGTCGGACGCGTGGGTGCGGGTGGTGCCGATCAGATCGTCGTCGAGGTAGTCCGCGGTCTTCGAGGCGAACATGTCCTGGCGGGCGTCCTTGTCCCCGCCGGGGCCGGTGAAGCCCTGCTCGTCGCCGGAGTACACCACCGGCTGGCCACGGGTGAGGAACATCAGTTGGTGCGCGAGCTGGTCGCGGCGGAGCTGGGTGGCGTCGTCCCCGCCGGCCGCGGCGACGAACGAGCCGATCCGGCCCATGTCGTGGTTGCCGAGGAACGTGGGCAGCCGGTTGGCGTCGGTGTCGCGCGCCGAGTAGAGGTCGTCCTTGGCGTACACGTCGGCGAGCGCCTTGGCCGAGCCGTCGGCGGCGGTGTAGCCGCGCGCCGCCTCCTGGAACGAGAAGTCGAGCGTGGCCGGCAGGCCGCCCTGCCGCACGTACGTCGACTCGATCTCCTGGTCGGCGCTGTAGACCTCGCCGAACATGAAGAAGTCCTGCTTGCCGGCCTTCGCCGCGTAGGCGTCGATGCCGCGGGTGAACTGCGGCCAGAAGTCGAGGTTGGCGTGCTTGACGGTGTCCAGGCGGAAGCCGTCGACGCCGGCCCTGCCGATCCACTGGCCGTAGATGTCGGTCATGCCGCGGACCACCTCGGGACGCTCGGTCCACAGGTCGTCGAGGCCGAAGAAGTCGCCGTACTCGCTGTTCTCCCCGGCGAACGTGGAGTCACCGCGGTTGTGGTACATGGTCGGGTCGTTGAGCCACGCCGGAACCTTGACCTTCGCGTCGGCCGGGCTGGCGAACGTCGGGGTGTACGGGAACGACTCCCGGTTGACCTGCGGGAACTTCCGCGTGCCGTCGGCGTAGTTGCGGTCCTCGAAGGCCCGGCCCTGCGCGTCGGTGTACGGGGCGGTCTTCTTGTCGACGTAGCCGTACCTGTCCTCGGCGTAGCGGATGACGTCGGCGGTGTGGTTGACGATGATGTCGAGGTAGACCTTGATCCCGCGCCGGTGCGCGAGGTCGACCAGCTTCTTCAGTTCGGCGTTGGTGCCGAAGTGCGGGTCGACCTGGGTGAAGTCGGTGATCCAGTAGCCGTGGTAGCCGGCCGAGACGTCGGCGCCGGCGCCCTGTACGGGCCGGTTCTTGAAGATCGGGGCGAGCCAGATGGCGGTGGTGCCCATCCCCTGGATGTAGTCCATCTTGTCGATGACGCCCTTGAGGTCACCGCCGTGGTAGAAGCCCTTGTCCGCCGGGTCGAGGCCGGTGGCGAGCCGATCGCCGCGCAGGCCGCCGGTGTCGTTGCGCTTGTCGCCGTTGGCGAAGCGGTCCGGCAGCACGAAGTAGAACTGCTCCGCCTTGGCGGTGGTGGACCCGGCCTTGAGCAGCGCCTCGGCGGACGGCTCCCGGTTCCACTGGGGGGCGTTGCCGGCGGCCAGGACGTCGGGGGTGACGGCCCGCTCGGCGCTGTCGGCGCCGAGCTGGTGGAGGGCCACCGGCACGCCGACGAGGGTGAGGACGAGGGAGGAGACCAGGGCGAGCAACGCCTTGGGGGATATCGGCGTCGGTTTCATCGACGGCCTTTCTCTGGTCGCTGATTCGCCCGCACGCTAGCCCTTGCCGAAACATTCTGCAATAGCTTGCAAACAAAGTCGAAACACGACAGCCCTTTTGCAAGACCGTCCGGACCACGCGCCGTCGTCCGGACGGCTGGATCAGAGTCCGGCGCAGGTCACGCCGTCGACCGTGCAACTCTGCGGACGGGTGGTGCCGGTCCGTTCGAGGTGGAAGCGCACCGGCACCGACGCGCCCGCCGCCAGGTCGACGCCGCTGCGGTACGTGACGACGCCGCCGTCGAAGCCGAACGTGCCCTGTTCGGCGCCCTCCACCCACGCGGTGACCAGCCGCCCCTGCGGGAACGTCAGCCGCACCGTCCAGCCGTGCGGCGTACCCCCGGTGTTGACCAGCCGCACCTCGCCGATGAAGCCGCCGTCGAAGCTGCTCACCACCGCGTACCGGCCGGTCACCGCGGACGGCGGCGCGGGCGGGGGCGGTGGCGGCGACGCCGGACGCTCCTCACCCCGCGGACCGCCTGTCGACCCGGCCGGCGTCGGCCTGGCCGGCAGCACCGTCGACCGGGGCGACAGCCCCGGGACCACCGGGCGAGCGGCCGTGCTCGGCGGACCGCCGGTGACGCCGGGCGAGGTCGCCGCGGCGGTCGGCAGCTCCGGCAGCGACATCGCCGGATCGGTGGGCGACGCCGGGAGCGTCCGCCGGCCCCGCACCGAGCCGAGCGCCACCACCAGCAGCACCACCATCACGATCACGCCGATCGCGACGACCACCCAGGGGGACGAGGTGATGGCGGACCCGGTCGACGGGGTGGCGCGACGCGTGCGGGACATGTTCCTCCTGTTCGCCGGGCCGGGCCAGCCTAGCCACCGACCCACGGGGGCGGCGAGCGGTCCGTTCGGGTCTGACCCGCGGCTCGGCGACCTGATACGTTGCACGCCGATCGATGACCACAGTGGCTCGTGCAGCGGCAGGACGGGTGGCCAGTGACAGAGTGGCAGGGCAACATCCGGCGGGCGTCCACAGCCGACGCCGCCGTCGTGACCGGGATTCTCGCCGAGGCGTTCATGCGGGACCCGGTGAGCGGTTGGATCTTTCCGGCGGAGGACCACCGGGCGCGGGTGCATCCCGCCTTCTTCGGGCCGTTCGTCGCGTTGGCGCTGCGGACCGGCGAGGTCCACGTGGCCGGCGACGGGCTGGGCGCCACGCTCTGGCTGCCCGTCGGCGACGACCACGGCGCCGACGAGGGCGACGAGTTCGCCGAGCTGGAGGCCACCATCGGGCCGGACGCAATGAAGCGGTTCGGCATGCTCGACGAGCGGATGACCGCCAACCACCCGGCCGAGCCGCACTGGTACCTGCCGTTCATCGCGGTGCACCCGGCGCACCACGGCACGGGCGTGGGCTCGGCGCTGCTGCGCGACAAGCTGGCCGAGTTGGACCGGGCCGGCGCCGCCGCGTACCTGGAGGCCAGCTCGGCGCGGAACGCGGCGCTCTACGAGCGGCTCGGCTTCCGCCGCCGGCCGACCACCCTGGACCTGCCGGACGGGCCCAGCCTCTACCCGATGTGGCGCGAGCCGGCCTGACCGGGCCCGTCCCGTCCCGGTCCGCCGGGGCGGGGCGTCATCGTCGGCAGGTCACCGACGGACCGTCGTGGTGCTGGCGTCCAACGCGCCCACCACGGCGGCCAGCAGCCCGTCGAGCTGCGCCGGCAGGAACCGACGGCAGTCCCGCATCCGGCCGCCTACCTGCGGGTCGAAGATGTGCGCGGCGAGCCCGACAGCCTCGGCGAGGCTCGCCAGCAGCAGCGTGCCCGGGTCCAGCTCGGCCGGGGACGAGTGCATCAGCATGGCGGTCAGGCGTACCCGCGGCGAGGCCGCCTGGTTCGGGTCGGTGGCCGGCCAGCGCACCTGACGGCCGATCAGCTTGCCCTGCTCCCGCCGCAGCACGCCGGCGGTGACCAGCCGCGTCCCGACCCGCTCGTTGATGTTGAGCTGGGTCCGCAGGTAGCGGATCCACAACCGGGCCGGATGCGCGCCCTCACGACGCAGGATCTCGGTGATCAGCAGATCGGTCAACGGCTCCTGCCAGAGCCGCGGGTCGACCGCGGCGATGCCGCCACCGTCGAGCGCGATCCTTCCCTCGAACATCAGCTCGGCGAGCGCGGCGCCGGCCAGCCCGCACTCCAGCCGGTCGACGGCGACATGCGGCTTACCGGTGAACTCGTCATGTCCGATGAGGAACAGCGCATCGGCGAGCCGGTACGTGGCTTGTGCCCCGGGGTAGGTCATGGTCCATCCTCGAACGGTGGCCGTGATCGTCGACACGGGACGGTACGGCATGACCACGTACAGCTCAATTCCGGTCGTGCACACGCGCCCTAATCGATATCGAAGCGGGGTTGTGACGATCCGTGATCACCAATACCCTGCCTGAGGCTGTTCCGAAGTAGACATCCTCAACCCCTTCCCCTCCCCTGGAGAAGCCTTGTCCTCCGATCCGTTCTTCTCCGACGGTGGGCTACGCCGTGGCCGTCTCGGCACCGCCCATCTCGTCTTCTTCACCGTCGCCGCCTCCGCCCCGCTGACCGTTCTCGGCGGTGGCGTCACCACCATGTACGCGGTCAGCGGCAACATCGGCGCCGCGCTGGGTTACGTCCTGCTCGCGGCCGTGCTCGCCATCTTCGCCACCGGCTACGCCGCGATGAGCCGGTACGTCGCCAACGCGGGCGCGTTCTACGCGTACATCGCCAACGGCCTCGGCCGGGCCGGCGGGGTGGCCGGCTCGGCGGTCGCGCTGGCCGCGTACAACGCCATCCAGATCGGCCTCTACGGGCTGTTCGGCGCCGTCATGTCGGGCTTCATGTCGGACAAGGCCGGGCTGGACCTCAAGTGGTGGGTCTGGGCGCTGCTGGCCTGGGTCTTCATCGGCGTGCTCGGCGTGCTGCGCATCGACCTGAACGCCAGCGTCCTCGCGGTGCTGCTGGTCCTGGAGTGCGTGGCCGTGCTGATCTTCGACCTGGTGGCGTTCGCCCACCCGGCCGGCGGCGCCGTCACCACCGCCGGCATCAGCCCCGGCCACCTGTTCGGGGCCGGGTTCGGCGCCGTGCTGGCGTTCACCATCGCCTCCTTCACCGGCTTCGAGAGCGGCGCCATCTACAGCGAGGAGGTCCGGGACCCGCGGCGCACCGTGGCCCGGGCCACCTACATCGCGGTCGCCTTCACCGGCCTGTTCTACGCCTTCTCCGCCTGGGCGCTGACGGTGCTGACCGGTCCGGAGAACGCGCCGCAGGCCAGCGCCGAGGCCGGCCCCGGCGTGATCTTCGGGGCGCTCGACCAGTACTCCGGCGCCGTGGTCGCGGACATCGCCAACGTCCTGTTCATCACCAGCGTGCTGGCCGCCCTGCTGTCGTTCCACAACGGCGTGGCCCGCTACCTGTTCGCGCTCGGCCGGGAGAACGTCCTGCCCCGCTTCCTCGGCGCGACCTCCAGCCGCAGCGGCGCCCCGGTCGCCGGGTCGCTGGTGCAGAGCATCCTGGCGGTGGTGGTGTTCGTCGGGTTCGCGATGTCCGGGCGGGACCCGGTCATCGACCTGTTCACCTGGCTGTCCGGCTCGGCCGCGGTCGGCGTGGTGCTGCTGATGACGCTCACCTCGGCCTCCGTCGTCGGCTTCTTCCGGGGTCGTGGCGGCCCGGAGTCGGCCTGGCAGCGGGCGATCGCCCCGGCGCTCGGCACCGTCCTGCTCACCGCCGTGCTGCTGGTGCTGCTGTTCAACTTCGACGCGCTGCTCGCGCCGGACACCGCCGGTTACCTCAAGTGGCTGCTGCCGGCGATCCCGATCGTGGCCGGCGTGCTCGGTCTGATCTGGGGCGGTGTGTTGCGCACCAGCCGGCCGGACACCTACCGGCGGATCGGCCAGCTCGACGAGGAGGGCCTGCACGAGCCCGGCCTGCACTCGGCCCCCGAGCCCGACCGCTGGGCCCGCAGCCACCGCTGAACGAGTAAGGCGGGGGCCCCTTCTCAACGCCTCCGGCAGAGAAGGGGCCCCCGCCCACCACCGTGGAGGCAGGGCTCAGGCGGTGCGGATGACGGTGCAGATGGCCGGGCCCTCGTCGGTGGCCCGCAGCAGGTAGCGGTAGTGCTCACCGGGCACCGCGCCACCCTGGCTGTCCAGGAACTCCCACCGCACCGCCACCTCGGTGAGCAGCGCCGAGACCTGCTGCACGTCTTCGATCTGCGCGTTCGCGGCGACCAGCTCCCGCTCCTGGTAGTCGGGCGCGGCGCCGACGAAGCTCAGCGCCACCGCCGCCGGCGAGGTGAACGAGAAGCTGTAGGTGTCGGCGACCACCAGCCCGGGCAGGGCGTAGCAGGCGGCGATGGCCGGCACGTCGGCGGTGGTCAGCGCCACGCCGTACCTGTCGAAGAAGTCGGAGAGCGTGTCGAGGTCGGTGGAAGCCGTCACGACGCTCTCCATTACCGGCCCGCCAGCTCGGCAAACCTGGTCAGCGCGGCGGGATGCGCACCTCGATCTCCGCGCCGAGCTGCGCGCCGCCGGTCAGGGACAGGTCGTCGCCGCTCCAGAACCGACCCGGGTCGTACCAGTTGGGCCGGCGGCCGGCCGGCAACAATCCCATCGCCTCGTAGGTCACCGCCACCACCTCCGCGCAGTACGCGGTCTCCAGCGCCCGGTCACGCGCCCGGCCCCCGACGTCCGGCGCGCGACGGTCGCCCGGCACCGAGGCCGCGTCCGGTGTGTGACCCGCGTCCGAGGTGGACCGGCGCCACGGTGGTTGCGGCACCCGACCCCGGGCCCAGCGCCAGGCGAGCTGCGCGGTGGACGGGAACGGGGTGCCGTCCAGGCGCGCCACGGTACGCAGCACCGCCTCCTCCATGGCGCCGCCGGCGGGCGGTTCGAGCTGACGCAGCCAGCCCCGCTGGCCGTACCGGTTGGCCCACACGCAGACCGCGTCGCGCAGGTCGTGCAACTGCACGCCGCGCTGGCGGGTCCCGGTCCACATGTCCGGCAGCGAACGGCCCAGCTCCGCGTGCCACATCAACGGCGGCATGTCGTCCAGCACCACCGCCATGCCCACGTGGTTCACCGGGCTGTTGGTGGTGAACTGGATGGCGCGATCGGGCACGCTGCGCCCACGGAACACCCACAGGTCGCCGGTGCGGGTCAGCTCCACGGCCTCGTCCAGGCTGATGCTCATGGAGGACTACCCTAAGCCGATGCGGCAACGGATGCGGTGGTGGAAGGTGCTCGGCCTGGCCGGCCTGGCGGGCGTCGCGGCGACGGGCGTGGTGGTGGCCCGGGCGGAGCGGCAGCGCCGGGCGTACACACCTGAGGAGATCCGGGACCGGCTGCGGGAACGGCACGCCAAGGCGTCGTCCTCCTGATCCGGAGACAACCGGGGCGGCGCGCGACGACGCGCTGCCCTAACATCACCGTCATGGGAAACAGTTTCTGGGAGACACAGTTTGTGCTCGACCCGCCGGCCGCCCCCGTCGAGCGACACGGCGAGGTCGACCTGCACCTGCCGACCAGCGACGGCCCTCACCCCGCGGTCGTGGTGGTGCACGGCGTTCCCGGGCCGCCCGACGCACCCGACGCCCGGGACTGGCCGCTCTACCGGGGGTACGGCGCGCTCCTCGCCGACCAGGGCGTGGTGGTCGCGCTCCCCCGGCTCTCCGTAACCAGCCCCGACGACCTGCACACGGTCGCCGCCCGCGTCGCCGACGCGGCCGACCTGCTCCGCGCCGATCCCCGCGTCGACCCGGAGCGGCTGGCACTCTGGTTCTTCTCCGGCGCCGGGTTGCTGCTCGGCGACTGGCTCCGCGACCCGCCCCGCTGGCTGCGCGGTCTCGCCGCGACGTACCCGCTGCTGGCCCCGCTCCCCGACTGGCCCCCGGTCGACAGGCGCTTCCACCCGCTCGACGCCCTGGCGACGGGCGACGCCGAGCGGCCACCGCTCGTGCTGACCCGGGCCGGTCGGGACCGGCCCGAGGTCACGCCCGCCATCGCGGCGTTCACGGCTGCCGCAACCCGGCGCGGGCTGCCGCTGCACCTGGTCGACGTGCCGGGCGGACGGCACGGGTTCGACGCCCTGGACCACACCGAGGAGTCGCGCGCCGCGGTACGCGCCGCCCGCGACGCACTGCTCGCCCTGCTCACCGCCTGACCACCCAGCCGACGGGCCGACTCATCGGCACACCCGACCGGTCCGCGCGGGCGGCAGGAGCCCGCGGGTGAACGCTTTGCTCATCGGGGGCGGTGGAGATCTTGGTACGTTTCGTACCGCGGAAGGGCGGTTCGGTACCAAGATCTCCACCGGGTTCACCCTTCGGCGGGCTCCGCGGTGAGGGCGCCCCCGGGGTGCGGGGTGTGCGGTTTCGTGGCCCTCGAACAGGGCCGGCGGAGACGCACCCCTCGGTGCGTGTGTCGGGTTTGTCGGGTTTGGGGTGGTGGGGGTCACCGGCTCGGCGGAATGGTCGCCGGGGGCGGGGCGTTGTACCTGGCAGACCGCGTGGAGCCCGGTCCCTCGGGGCCGCTGGCGAGTCCCCGGTCGGAATGACCGGCCACCGGCCGTCGTTGCATCACCGGGCCAGCCACCCCCGGGTGGTGAGCCCGCGTCGACGGAATGTGCGAGCGCCGGCCGTGGTTACATCCCCGGAGCCGCCGACCCGGCCACCCCCTGGTGAACCGGTCGCGCCGCCCGTCGGGCCCTGTGCAGGCCACCCTGATCGGCCGCCGGACCCACCCCCTCAGACTTTCCCCTTTCGCGGCCCCCTGGCCGCGGCATCCCCCACCCCCTGGGAGGCATCATCATGGCTACCACCCTGCTGCGTAAGACTGTGCTGACCGCTGCCGGTATCGCCGCGACCGCCGGTGGGATCGCCGGCCCCGCGATCGCCGCGCATGCCGCTCCCGCCGAGAAGGCCACCGTGGTGGCCGACCGTAAGAGCGGCGAGCGGGAGTTGGACGTGCGCTACGAGGCCCAGCCGAACTTCTACTACTGCGGTCCCGCCGCCGCCCGCAACGCCATCAGCGTGCTCGGCAAGAACATCGACGTGCACGCGATGGCCAAGGAGATGGGCACCACCGAGGACGGCACCAACAGCATCAACGACATCACCCCGGTGCTGAACAAGGAGACCGGCAAGCCCTACCGCTCGGTGGAGATCAAGACCGGCAAGGCCGACGACAAGCAGACCGACAAGCTGCGCGCTGACATCGTCCACACCGTCGACGACGGCCGCGCCGTGGTCGCCAACATCGCCGGCACCGCCACCGACACCGACGGCACCACCCACTCCTTCGAAGGCGGCCACTACATCAGCGTCGTCGGCTACCAGAACAACGGCACCACCGTCACCATCGCCGACAGCGCCAACCCGAACACCGCCTCCTACCGCATCAGCGTCGACAACCTCGCCGACTGGATCGCCACCCGCGGCTACAGCACCAGCTGACACCAACGCACAAGGGCCCGACCCCACCACCGGGGTCGGGCCCTTGTGGTCAGCGCTCGGTCGCGCCGACCGGCTCGTTCCGCTCGGGCGTCTCGGCCGCGGCCAGTCGCTTCCCGCGCCGCCGCAGCCACCACGTGCTGACCAGGCCGGCCAGCACGGCGAGCACCAGCCCGGCCCAGGAGATGTCCTTGAGCCAGTGTTCGGCGGCCCGGCCGACGTAGAACAGCAGGTACGTCGTGCCGAAGGCCCAGACCAGGCCGCCGGCCGCGTTCGCCACCAGGAACCGGCGGTACGGCACCCGCAGCGCGCCGGCCAGCGGGCCGGCGAGGATGCGCAGCAGCGCGACGAACCGGCCGAAGAAGACGGCCCACACACCGTGCCGGGCGAAGCTCTGCTCGGCGCGGGCGAGATGCGCCGGGCCGAGATGCTTCGGGAAACGCCGGCCCAGCCGTTCCAGCAGCGGCCGGCCGCCACGGCGGCCCACGGCGTACCCGACGGAGTCGCCGACGATCGCGCCGGTCGCCGCCGCGACGGCCACCCACTCGGGCTGGACCGCCCCGGTCGCGGCGAGCAGGGCGGAGCTGACCAGCACGATCTCGCCGGGCAGCGGGACGCCCATGCTCTCGACGCCGATCACACCGGCGACGATCAGGTAGATCACACCGGGGGGTAGCGCGGAGAGCCAGTGCTGCACGTCGACCACGCTCCGACACTACCCGGGTGGAACTCAGCCCGTGGGGGCCAGAAACTCCAGCCGGTTGCCGTGCGGGTCGTACGTGTGGAACCGCCGCATGCCGGGGATCTCGTCGTCGCCCCAGGTCACGGCGTGACCGGCGGCGGCCAGCCCGTCCAGGTCGGCGCGGACCAGCGCCGGGTGGGCCTCGCGGGCGGGCGCCTCCTCGTCCCGCTGCGTGGCACGAGGTTGCGTGAATAGCAAGACGGACGTACGGTTTTGTAGAGACCGACGCAGGTAAGTGTCGCCTAAGCACGGCGGCGCCCCGGTCGGTGCGACAAACTGCTCAGGACTACTCACGGTCGCTGGTGTGAAGGAGTACGACGTGGCGAGCCTCGACACCTTCGGTGCGAAGACCCAGCTACGCGTCGGAGACGCGAGCTACGAGATTTTCAGGATCGGCCAGGTTCCGGGGCACGACAGACTGCCCTACAGCCTGAAGATCCTGCTGGAGAACCTGCTGCGGACCGAGGACGGCGCGAACATCACCGCCGACCACATCCGGCAGCTCGGCGGCTGGGACCCCACCGCCGACCCGAGCGTGGAGATCCAGTTCACCCCGGCCCGGGTGCTGATGCAGGACTTCACCGGCGTGCCCTGCGTGGTCGACCTGGCCACCATGCGCGAGGCCGTCCGCGACCTGGGCGGCGACGCCACCAAGGTGAACCCGCTCGCCCCGGCCGAGCTGGTCATCGACCACTCGGTCATCGCCGACCTGTTCGGCCGCGAGGACGCGTTCGAACGCAACGTCGAGCTGGAGTACGAGCGCAACAAGGAGCGCTACCAGTTCCTGCGCTGGGGTCAGAGCGCGTTCAACGAGTTCAAGGTCGTCCCGCCGGGCACCGGCATCGTGCACCAGGTCAACATCGAGTACCTGGCCCGCACGATCATGGAGCGCAACGGCCAGGCGTACCCGGACACCGTGGTCGGCACCGACTCGCACACCACCATGGTCAACGGCCTGGGTGTGCTGGGCTGGGGCGTCGGCGGCATCGAGGCCGAGGCCGCGATGCTCGGCCAGCCGGTCAGCATGCTGATCCCCCGCGTGGTCGGCTTCAAGCTCTCCGGCGAGATGCCGGCCGGCACCACCGCCACCGACCTGGTGCTGACCATCACCGAGATGCTGCGCAAGCACGGCGTGGTCGGCAAGTTCGTCGAGTTCTACGGCCCCGGCGTGAGCGCGGTGCCGCTGGCCAACCGCGCCACCATCGGCAACATGTCGCCGGAATACGGCTCCACCGTGGCGATCTTCCCGATCGACGGCGAGACGGTCCGCTACCTGGAGCTGACCGGCCGCGACGCGTCCCAGGTCGCGCTCGTCGAGGCGTACGCCAAGGAGCAGGGCCTCTGGCACGACCCGGACCACGAGCCGGAGTACTCGGAGCGCCTGGAGCTGGATCTCGGCACCATCGAGCCGTCCCTGGCCGGCCCGAAGCGCCCGCAGGACCGGGTGCCGCTGGGCAGCGCGAAGACGCTGTTCCGCTCGGCGCTGACCGACTACGTGGCGGCCGACGAGACCGGCGGCGACCCGGGTCGCAAGCCGGGCGTGCCGCAGCAGCAGAAGCCGTTCGGCGCCGACGGCCCGGCCGACGAGGCCAGCGCCGAGTCGTTCCCGGCCAGCGACGCGCCGGCCAACGGCGTCAACGACCCGGCGGACGCGCCGCGTGACCTGGAGACCGCCGCCGTCGGCGCGGGCGGCCGGGCCACCAACCCGGTCCGGGTGACCGGCGCCGACGGCGTCGAGTACGAGCTGGACCACGGCGCGGTGGTGATCGCCGCGATCACGTCCTGCACCAACACCTCGAACCCGCAGGTGATGATCGGCGCCGCGCTGCTGGCCCGCAACGCGGTGGAGAAGGGCCTGGCCCGCAAGCCGTGGGTGAAGACCACCCTCGCGCCGGGCTCCAAGGTCGTCATGGACTACTACGACCGCGCCGGCCTCACACCGTACCTGGAGAAGCTCGGCTTCAACCTGGTCGGCTACGGCTGCACCACCTGCATCGGCAACTCCGGCCCGCTGCCGGAGGAGGTCTCCGCCGCCGTCAACGAGGGCGACCTGGCCGTCGTCTCGGTGCTCTCCGGGAACCGCAACTTCGAGGGCCGGATCAACCCGGACGTCAAGATGAACTACCTGGCGTCCCCGCCGCTGGTGGTCGCGTACGCGCTCGCCGGCACCATGGACATCGACCTGGCCAACGAGCCGATCGGCGAGGACGCCCAGGGCAACCCGGTGTTCCTGCGGGAGATCTGGCCGAACACCGCCGAGATCCAGGACGTCATCGCCTCGGCGATCGGCGCCACCGGGTTCAGCGCCGCGTACGCCGACGTGTTCGCCGGCGACGAGCGCTGGCAGTCGCTGCCGACCCCGACCGGCGACACGTTCTCCTGGGACGGCGAGTCGACCTACGTGCGCAAGCCCCCGTACTTCGAGGGCATGCAACAGCAGCCGACCCCGGTGCGGGACATCGCCGACGCGCGGGTGCTGGCGAAGCTGGGCGACTCGGTGACCACCGACCACATCTCCCCGGCCGGTTCCATCAAGGCGGACTCCCCCGCCGGGAAGTACCTGGCCGAGCACGGCGTGGCCCGGCACGAGTTCAACTCGTACGGCTCCCGCCGCGGCAACCACGAGGTGATGATCCGGGGCACGTTCGCCAACATCCGGCTGCGCAACCAGCTCGTCCCCGGTGTGGAGGGCGGCTTCACGGTCAACCACCTGACCGGCGAGCAGTCCTCGATCTACGACGCCTCGATGGCGTACCAGGAGGCGGGCGTCCCGCTGGTCATCCTGGCCGGCAAGGAGTACGGCTCGGGCTCGTCGCGGGACTGGGCGGCCAAGGGCACCATGCTGCTGGGCGTGAAGGCGGTCATCGCCGAGTCGTACGAGCGGATCCACCGCTCGAACCTGATCGGCATGGGCGTCCTGCCGCTCCAGTTCCCGGTCGACACCACCGCGGAGTCGCTGGGCCTGACCGGCACCGAGACGTTCTCGATCAGCGGTGTCACCGCGCTCAACGACGGCGACACCCCGCGCACGGTGAAGGTCACCACCGACACCGGCGTGGAGTTCGACGCCGTGGTCCGCATCGACACCCCCGGTGAGGCGGACTACTACCGGCACGGCGGCATCCTCCAGTACGTGCTGCGCCGCATGATCGCCAGCTAGCACCTGGTGCAAGGAGGGGCCCCTTGTTGACAGACGTCTGTTGACAAGGGGCCCCTCCTTGCCCGGTCACCAGGGCACCACGCCGGCGTCCTCGAAGAACCCGCCGGTCGGCCCGTCGTCGGGCAGCGTCGCCAGCCTGATCCCGATCGCCGCGCCCTGCTGCGGCGTACGCACCCCGCGGAAGCCGTTCAGGTCGGTCGCGGTGAAGCCGGGGCAGCCGGCGTTGATCAGGATGTTCGTGTCGGCGAGCGCGCGGGCGTACTGGATCGTCACCGCGTTGAGCATCGACTTCGACGGGGCATAGGCCACGGAGAGCGGGCCCGTCTGCTCCTCGCCGGTGGAGGCGCTCTGCCGGGCGAGCGAGCCGACGCCGCTGGACATGTTGACGATCCGGGGAGCGGCCGAGCGGCGCAGCAGCGGCAGCATCGCCTCGGTGACCCGGATGACGCCGATCACGTTGACCTCGACCGCGGCCCGCACGGTCCCGACGTCCACGTCGCCGGGCCGCTGCGGCATGCCGCCGGTGACGCCGGCGTTGTTGACCAGCACGTCGAGACCGCCGGCCTGCTCGGCCAGCAGGTGGGCGGCGGCGGTCACGCTCGCGTCGTCGGTCACGTCAAGCGGTACGCCGAACGCGTCCACGCCGGCCGCGCGCAGCTTCGCCACGGCGGCCTCCCGGCGCTGCTCGTCGCGGGCACCGACGCCCACCCGCCAGCCGAGCGCGCCCAGCCCGGCCGCGATCTCGTACCCGATTCCCTTGTTCGCGCCGGTCACCAGCGCGATCGTGCCTTCACTCATGCGATCGATCCTGGCCGCGCCGGCGACGGGCGGCCAACACCGTCTCGGTAGCGGGCGATACCCGACGGGTATCGCCCGGAGGTACGGTGGCCGGGTGGAGACCCGGGAGTTGCGCTACTTCGTCGCGGTCGCCGAGGAGCTGCACTTCGGCCGCGCCGCGCGCCGCCTCGGCATCGCCCAACCACCGCTGTCGCGGGCGATCGCGCAGCTCGAACGGCGGCTCGGGGCGACGCTGCTGGCCCGCGACAGCCGGGCCGTCACGTTGACACCGGCCGGCGCGGTGCTGCTGCGCGAGGGCCGGGCCGCGCTGGACGCGGTGGCCGCCGCCGACCGCCGCACCCGCCGCGCCGCGTCCACCGGGGCCGGCGGGCCCGGCCTGGTGCTCGCCACCAAGGCCGGCGCGTCGAGCGAACTGCTGCCCAAACTGCTCGACGCGTACGCCGCCGAGCCCGACGCGGTCGCCGTGGAGGTGCTGCTGTGCGGCATCGGGGAACAGGAGCGGCTGCTGCGCGACGGGCGGGCCGACGTGGCGCTGCTGCACCTGCCGTTCGACTCGACGGCCGGGCTCGACACCGAGGAGCTGATGACCGAACAGCAGGTGGTGGTCCTGCCGGCCGGGCATCCGCTGGCCGGCCGGGCGCAGGTGCGGACGGCCGACGTCGCCGCGCTGCCCGACCTGCCGCTGCCGCGCTGGCCGCGCCGGGACGGCAGCTATCCGGACGGGCCGGGGCCCGAGGTTCGCGACCACGCCCAGTTGTTCCAGTTGATCGCGCTCGGCCGGACGGCGGCGGTGCTCCCCGAGTCGTGCCGGACGCTCCTGCGCCCCGACCTGGCCGCCGTGCCGGTGCCGGACGCGCCGGCGGTGACCACGGTGATCGCGTGGCCGCCGCACAGCCGGTCGCGGTCCCTGGCCGCCCTGGTCCGCACCGCCACCCGCCTCTAGCCGCGCCCGCGCGGGCTGCCCAGCCACCGCTGCGGCCACGCCCCACGCTGCTCTCCGGAGGGCGCGCCGCGCCACCCGGCCGCCTCGGCAGTCGCCGGGCGTGTCCGGAGACGACGCTCAGCCGGGCCGGCCGCAAGTCGCCCCCGGGCGTGTCGCGGCCGGCGGCACAGTTGCCTGTGCAGCGGTATGCCTCTCGGTCATAATTATGACCGAGAGGCATACCGCCCCAAAGTAACGGGTTCCCCTGCCACGGTGACGCTCAGTAACCAGGGAGCCCTTGCGCGAGTCAAGGGCCACCCGAGCCAAGGTCCGCGCGAGCTAGGCGAGCAGGTCCTTGCGCATCTGCTGGGTGACCACCTGGTAGCCCGACGTCCGGTAGAGCGTCGCGGCCCTCTCGTTGGCACCGAAGACGTTCAGCTCCAGAGCCCGGGCGCCCCGCTCCCGGGCCGCCCGCTCCCCCGCCGCGAGCAACGCCCGGCCCAGGCCCTGACCGCGGCGGTCGGCGTCCACCTCGATGTCGTAGATGAAGGCGCAGTGGGCGACGCCGCGCGGATGGGTCAGGCCGATCCACAGCCGGCCGATCGACGAACCGTCAGGCAACACGCCGATCAGGAGGAGCATGCCGGGCGTGGCCAGGCCGTCCGGCAGCAGGGCGGCGTTGGCCTCCCGCGCCCGGTCGAGCGCCTCCGCCTCCGTCCAGTTGCCGGCCGTCACGTGCTCCCGCGCGTACTCCACGGCCAGCTCGTTCTGCCAGCGGTCGAACTCCTCCGGGGTCATCGCGCGGACGGACACGGCCGGCTCAGTCACCGGCGGCCCGCCGACGCGCCTCACGCAGCTTCATGGCGTGCTCCAGCAACGTGATCAGCACCTCCTTGGCCGACTCGCGCTGACGTGCGTCGCAGAGCACCACCGGCACGCCCGGGTCCAGGTCGAGCGCCGCCTGGACCTCGTCGAGCCGGAACTGCCGGGCCCCCTCGAAGCAGTTCACCGCCACCACGAACGGCGTGCCCCGCCCCTCGAAGTAGTCGATCGACGGGAAGCAGTCGGCCAGCCGGCGGGTGTCGGCGAGCACCACCGCGCCGAGCGCGCCCAGCGCCAGCTCGTCCCAGACGAACCAAAACCGGTCCTGCCCGGGTGTGCCGAACAGGTAGAGCACCAGATCGTCGCTGAGCGTGATCCGGCCGAAGTCCATCGCCACGGTGGTGGTCGACTTCGCCTCCACCCCGGAGAGGTCGTCGATGCCGATCCCGGTCTCGGTCAGCACCTCTTCGGTACGCAGCGGCCGGGTCTCGCTGACCGCGCCGACCATGGTGGTCTTGCCGACGCCGAAACCACCGGCGATCAGGATCTTGATCGCGGTGGGCAGCGGCGCTGCTCCCGCCGGCCGCTCAGAGCGCCCGTAGTCCATTGATTACCGCCTCGAAAACATGCTCGTCGGGAAGGCCGGCGGGGGTGGCGCGCGGCTCGCGTACCTGCACCAGACTGCGGGCCGCCAGGTCTCCGAGGAGAACCCGGACCGTGCCCACCGGCAGGTCGAGATGGGCGGCGATCTCGGCCACGGAAAGGATCCGCTGACAGAGGCCGACTATCGCCACGTGCTCCGGGCCCAGCCCGGACTCCGACCCGACCTCGGCGCGGGTCGCGGTCACCAGGGAGATCAGGTCGAACGTGCCGGTCACCGGGCGGGCCCGGCCGCCGGTCACCGCGTACGGGCGGACCACCGGGCCCGCGTGGTCGTCGACCCACTCCTGCTCGGTGGACTCCCCCCGGCCTGTCATCGCGCCGTGTTCTCGCCGAGGGGCTGTTCCCGGGTGGGTGACGCGACGAACCGGCCGACCCGGGTGACCAGCATGGCCATCTCGTACGCGATCAGGCCGACGTCCGCGTCCTCCGCCGCCAGCACCGCCAGGCAGGCGTTGCGGCCGGCCGCGGTGACGAACAGGAAGGAGGACTGCATCTCGATGATGGTCTGCTGCACCTGACCACCGCCGAACCGCTTGCCCGCGCCCCGGGCGAGGCTCTGGATGCCCGCCGCCATCGCCGCCAGGTGCTCGCCGTCGTCCCTGCTCAACCCGCGGGACGAGGCCATCAGCAGTCCGTCGGTGGAGAGCGCCACGGCGTGTTCCGCCTGCTTGACCCGGCCGACCAGGTCATCCAGCAGCCACGCAAGATCCGCGCTCGAAGCCGTCTTCTGCGCCACTCGTCGTCCTCTTCTCCCCGGCTGGTGTGCCGTTCTCGTCCCGGATGCGTCGGCGTCGACGCCCGGTCAGGTGACCTGCTCGTTTCCGTCGGCCGGCCCGTCACCGGCCCCGTGCGCCCCGCCGAGCAGCCGCGCCGCGTCGGTGCGGCCACGTCGGGTTCCACTCTGGTAGGAGCTCATCATCCGGCGTACCTGCTCCGGCGCGCGTGCCGTGTCGTCCGCCCCGTCGTCGTCCGCCTCGGGCCGTTCGTGCCGCAGCTCGGGGACGAGGCTGGCCTGGCGTACCCGGACGGGCAGCCCGGCGTCGGTCTGCGGCGGCGGCGCCGCCTCGGCCGCGGGCGGGGCGGCGCGGTTCTCGACCACCGCCAGCTCCGCGGTCGGCCCGGCCACCGCGGGCTGCCGTTTGCGGGTACGCGCCGGCAGCCCGGACGGCGTCATCCGGGGCGCGGGCGGTGTCGGCTCGGCGTCCGGCGTACCGGTGTCGACCGGGCCGAACCCGCCGGTGGTGCCGTCCTCGCCCACCCGGACCACGACGGTCTCCTCGGTGGGCCGGCCCGATCCGTCGGGCGCCACGGCGGCCGGCGACGGCGCGGCGGCGTCGTCGCCGGCGTCGTCGGAGCCGCCCGGGTCGCCGGCGTCCGTGCTGATCAGCTCGCGCGGGATCAGCACCACCGCGGTCGTGCCGCCGTACGCCGACTCCCGGAGCTGCACCTTCACGCCGTGCCGCTCGGTGAGCCGGCTGACCACGAACAAGCCGAGCCGGGCGGCGTCGGCGAGGTTCAGTTCGGAGCGGTCCACGATGCGCGCGTTGGCGGCGGCCAGCTCGTCGCCGCTCATGCCGAGGCCACGGTCCTCGATCTCGAGGGCGAAGCCGTTGGCGACCAGTTGGCCGCGGACCTCCACGGTGGTCTGGGGCGGCGAGAAGGAGAGGCCGTTCTCGATCAGCTCGGCCAGCAGGTGGATCACGTCACCGACGGCGCGGCCGGTCAGCGACACCGCGCCGAGCGGCCGGACGGTCACCCGGGTGTAGTCCTCGACCTCGGCGACGGCGCCGCGCACCACGTCGACCATCGGCACGCTGCGCCGCCAGGCGCGGCCCGGCGTCGATCCGGAGAGCACGATCAGGTTCTCCGCGTTGCGCCGCATCCGGGTGGCCAGGTGGTCGACCCGGAACAGGTCCTCCAGCTCCTCGGCGTCGTGTTCCCGGCGTTCCATCGCGTCGAGCAGCGTGAGCTGGCGGTGCACCAGCGCCTGGGTGCGCCGGGCCAGGCTGAGGAACACGTCACGGACGCTGCGGCGCAGCTCGGCCTGCTCGACGGCGGTGCGGACGGCGGTCTCCTGCACGGCGTTGAACGCCTTGCCGACCTGGCCGATCTCGTCGTCGCCGAACTGCAACGGCGGCGCCTCCCGGGCGACGTCCACCTCCTCACCGTGCCCCAGCCGCTCCACCACGCTGGGCAGCCGCTCGTTGGCCAGCCGGAAGGCGGCCTCGCGCAGCCGTTCGAGCTGCCGGACCAGGGCGCGGGCCGTGGTGATCGAGACGATGACGGACGCGACGACGGCGATCAGGCCGAGACCGGCGGCGAGCACCAGCCGGATGATGACGCCGATGGCGACCGGGGTGGCCCGGGACACGATGTCCTCGCCGCCGGCGAGGATCACCCCGCGCAGGTCGGCCATCGCCCGGTCGGCGGCGGCCCGCCAGGCCGCGGCGGTGACCGGCGGGCGCACGTCCTCGCCCTTGGCCGCGAGCACCCGGTCCTGGAGCGTGCGGAGCTGCCCGAACGCCTCCCCCTCGACCATCTGCTGGTAGCGGGACCGGTCGGTCGGAGCGAGTTCCCGGGCGGTCCGGTCGGCGAGGAACCACTGGGCGCCGACCAGCCGGGCGAACGCGGTCTGCTCGGCGACGGTCAGCCGGTTGGCCGAGACCGCGCCGGTGAGCAGCGCGTCCTGTTGGGACAGCAGCTCACGGGAGCGGTTCAGGTCGATCAGCGCCGCGGTGTCCCGGGCGATCTGGTCGTCGTCGAGACCGCCGAGCGCGTCGAAGACGGCGAAGATGCCGTCCACCGCCTCGTCGTACGCGGTCAGCGTCGCGGTCCGGTCGATCGTCTTGCGGCCCACCTCGTCGCGGACCTGGACGAGCTGGCCGAGTTCGGCCTTCAGCTCGGCCAGCCGCTGCTCCAGCTCGTCGCTGGCCGGGACCTCGGTGCGCCAGTCCTGCACCGACGTCCACAGCGCGGTGGCCGCGCTGTCGGTGCGTCCGCGCTGGGCCTGGAGCTCCTGCAACTGCCCGGGGTCGGACTCGCCCAGGTAGCGCAGCGAGAGTCGGCGTTCGTTCTGCAGCTCCAGCAGCAGCGGGTCGCTCGGCTCGAAGACCCGCGCGTTGAGCGCCTGCACGCCGAGCAGGTTGAACCCGTCCCGTACGGTCACCCAGGCCGCGAACGCCCAGAGTGCGGTCAGCGACGCCAGCAGGGCGATGATCTTCGTACGGAGATTCGTACTGCGGGAACCCATCACACCGTCCTGGCCCGGTCTTCGGTCGGTCCGGAATCCGATCGACTCCGGCGCACGCTAGCAGCCGTCGTGAACTCCATTCAAGCGATCCTGATCATGGTGGGTGCCGGATGCGGCGACGCCCAGCCGGCACGCCCCGACGCGGCCAGTACCGCCGCACGCACGATCCGCGTCGGGCGGTAGAGGTCCTTGTCGTGCCAGAGTGCCGGACCGCCGTCACATCCGTCCAGCTCGGACAGTCGGGCCCGGCCCCGGGCCAGCGCCGCGGCGATCCGCGGGTCCCCGGCGCGGCCCGCGCCGGTCAGCGCGAGCACCGCGTACGCGGTCTCCTCGGCGGTGCCCTGCCAGCGCCCCCACGATCCGTCCGCCCGCTGGGTGTCCAGCAGCCAGCCGACGCCCCGCTCGACGGCGCTCCGGGCCGCCCCGTCGGGCGCGTGGTCGGCCAGCGCGAGCAGCACCGCGTACGTCGCGTAGTACGCCGAGGCGTGCCAGCGGTCCTCCCACCGTCCGTCCGGCTGCTGCCGCTCGACGAGCCAGTCGGCGACCCGGCGGCGGGCCGCCGTCACGCCGGGCCGGGTCGGGTGCTCGCCGAGCGCGTCGAGCACGTGCGCGTTGGTGGTCAGCGAGGCGCCGTCCTCCCCCGGCCAGGTGCAGAAGTGCCGTCCGGTGTCGTACCCGGCGAGCGGGGCGACACCGAGCGGCCGGCCCAGCCGGGCCAGCACGTAGAGCACCACGGAAGTGGTGTCGGCGTCGGCCGGCAACCCGGGCGCGGTGGCCGCGCCGGACGCGCCGACGGCGGCGCCCAACTCGGCCAGCACCGGCTCCGGCACCCGCAGCGGGACGCCGGCCCGGATCAGGGCGGCGAGCGCCCAGGCCCGTTCGAAGACGGTGATCGGGCTGGCGCAGGGCACCGGACCGGGGCGGCCGACCCCGCGCAGGTAGTCCAGGGCGGGGCCGGGCTCGGGCCGGCCGAGCCAGGCGGCCGTGGCGGCCGGGGAGGCGCCCACCGAGCCGCTCGCCGAGGGGCGGACCCCGGCCGCCCCGGGGGCCAACTCGCCGGCCACCTCCAGCGCGTGCGCCAGCTTCGCCGGGACCGGTCGGCCGGTGGCCAGCAGTCCGCGTACCCGGGTCAGCCGGACCGGGTCGAGACCGGCCGGCAGCGGCAGGCGGGGCCGGTCCGCCCACCCGGCCAGCCCGGGCGGCGGGCCCGCCGGGCCGGTGAGACGCCGGTCCACGGCGGTCAGCAGCGCCGGCACGATCAGGTCGGTGGCCGGCAGGTCGGGCGGGGTGTCACCGGGCAGCGCGGCGGCCAGGAACGCCAGGCCGCGGTGCGCGGCGGTGGCCGGCGCCGTGGCCGGCCCGCTCCGGTGCAGCTCGGTCAGCAGCGCCTCGACGGCGCTCAGCGTCGGCACCAGCGCGTAGCCGCCCGGCCCGCCCCAGCCGCCGTCCGGGCGCTGCCGGTCGAGCAGCCAGGCCAGCCGGGTGTCGTGGCCGGGCAGCCAGGGCGCCAGCGCGGCCAGCCGGCCGGTCTCGTAGATCGACGGCGAGGTCTGCCCCGTCGGGTCGTCCGCAAGCGCGTCGACGAGTTCCCGCGCGGGCCCGCTCCGGGTGGCGGGCTGGGCGGTGAGGCTCACCGCACGCCCCAGAAGTCGGTGTGCCGGTAGAACCCGGTGGTGAACCCGAGCTGGCGGGACAGGAAGTCGGCCTCCCGGGGCGCCTCGTCGGCCAGTTTCGCCAGCCGCGCCCGGCAGTGGTCGACCTGCTCGGCGAACCGCCGCTCGACCTCCGCCGGGTCGTCCACCAGCAGCAACGCGTTGAGGTCGCCCGACTCCGCGTCCCGGCGGTGCGTGCCGAGGTCGTTGACGAGGCGCAGCGCCCGCTGCACCTCGTCGCCGACCTCGATGAGTCGGTCCAGCGCGGCGGCGTCGGCGACCGATCCGGTGTGGATCCAGTGCGCCACGTTGACCACCGTGGCGGCGAGATTGTCCGCGTTGGCCAGGTACTCGGCGAGCGTGGGCCGGCCGGTGCGCCGCCACGTCCACTCGCGGGCCATCGCGTCCAGCGTGCGTTCCATGGTGGTGCGCCAGCGTCCGCGCAGGGCGGCGTAGCCGGGCGCGGCGGCGACGTCGTCGCGCAGTTCGGCGAGGAACCGGCCGAGCGGGTCGGTCGTCGACGCGCCGTCCAGCACGTCCAGGCAGGTCCGGGCGATCCGGTCCACCTCGGCGCGGCTGGTCGCCCGCTGGTCGACCAGCCAGTCGACGGCGAAGCCCCACAGCACCGCGCGGTTGGTGACCGCCAGTTCGGCGGCGGTGTGCCAGGGCGCGCTGAACGCCATCGCCGAGGCGATGCTGCCGAACAGCGTCGCGTCGAACGGGTCGGCGGGAAACAGGTCGGGGTGCGCGGCGGCCACCCGCCGCAGGCCACGCTGGCCGTGCGCGACGAGCGCGCAGATCCGGCCCTGTTCCGCCGCGGCGGTGATCGGATCCGGCGTCGGTCCGCCGGTCACGCCGGCTCCGCCCGGCCGGCCGCGAGCAACGTCAGCTCGACCCGCTCGCGGGGTCGCAGCGCCGCCGCCAGGCGCAACCAGGGCACGTCGGTGCGACGCAGCCGGAAACGGTAGCGGCTGAGCATCGTGGCGAGGATGAGCTGGGCCTCCAGATAGAACAGGTACATGCCGAGGCACTGGTGCGGGCCGCCGCCGAACGGGAAGTGGGCGTACCGGTGGCGGTCGCGGACCCGCTCCGGCCGGAACCGCTCCGGGTCGAACTCGTCCGGCCGGTCCCAGAACTGCCGCATCCGCTGGGTGATCAGCGGGCTGACCGCCATGGTGGCGCCGGCCTCGATCGGCACGCCGTCGATGACGTCGTCGGCGACCGCGCGGCGCGGGATGATCCAGCCGATCGGGTAGAGCCGCAGCAGCTCGTCCAGCACCATCCTGGTGTAGGTGAGGTGGTCCAGGTGCTCCCGGCGTACCGGGCCGTCACCGACCACGTCGTCGATCTCCGCGTAGAGCCGCTCGGCGACCTCGGGGTGCTGGTGCAGGTGCGGCCAGGCCCAGGTGAGCACGTTGATGGTGGTCTCAGTGGTGGCGGCGAACATGGCCACGGTGTCGTTGCGGACCTGCCGCTCGTCGAGCTGCCGGCCGTCGTCGGTGCGGGCCCGCCACAGGGTGGAGATGATGTCGTCGCCGGAGTCGGCGTCGTCGCGGGTCTGCCGGACGATCGGCACCAGCACGTCGTCCACCACGCGCACCGCACGGCGGAACGCCCGGTCGCCCGGCATCGGCAGCGACAGCGGCGCGAACGGTACGACGATGCGGGGAATGACCGCGGTGGCGATGCGGTCCTGGGCGTCGATCACGCGCATCGCGTCCGGCACCGAGATGCGGTCGGCGAAGAGCACCTTCATGATCGCCCGGCTGACGATGCGGGCCTGCTCGACGCCGATGTCGACCGGCCGCCCGGCGCGGTACGGCTCGTCCAGCTCGTCGACGGCGTCGGAGATGGCCTCGGCCATGCCGTCGATGAGCGCCTCCACCCGCTTGGCGGTGAACATCGGCTGCAACATCCGGCGGCTGGCGGACCAGACCTGCCCCTCGCCGAGGATGCCCTCGCCGAACAGCCGCTTGACCGGGCGCCAGAACAGTCCGTCGCCGGCCCGTTCGTAGTTGTCCGCCCGGTCGCGCAGCACGTGCTGGACGTGCCGGGGGTGGGTGACCAGGTACGGGCGGAACGAGCCGAGATTCAGCCGGACCAGGTCGCCGCCGGTGCGGTTGCCCACGTCGATCAGCGCGCGGGCCGGGTCCCGCAGGACGGCGGGCAGGATCTGCCGCAGCGGCACGACACGAGGCCGGCCGGTGGGCCGGGACAGGCCGGACGAATCGACCACCTGAACGCTCCCTCGGGTTGCTGAGGGTCGCTACCCCGTCTCGACCCGTGAACGTTGCTCGCGAGCATGCCATCCTGGACGTTGAATCAAAAGACGGCAACGAGGATATTTCACTTAACAACAATCTCTTTGTCGAGAATGGAGTCGGTGGGATATGCGTCACGCCGAAAGGTTTGCGGTGAGGCCGGGCCCTCGCTCAACACCTTCGGTATCGGCCGGAGCCCGCTTGACACCTGCCTCGCCGCCGCGGGAACGCGGGCGCGGGCGCGTCCGCTGTGCCAAGCTTCGGGAATGGACGACAAGACCATCCTGAGCCGGATCTCCGAACTCGTCGACGAGGAGCACCGGCTGCGCGCCGGCGCGCAGCAGCACGAGGCCGGCACCGACGACGAGGCCCGCGAGCGGCTCCGGCACCTGGAGGAGTCCCTGGACCAGTGCTGGGACCTGCTCCGCCGTCGCCGGGCGGCCCGGCAGGCGCACGGCGACCCGGACGCCCAGGGTGAGCGCCCGGTGCCGGAGGTCGAGCGCTACCTCCAGTGACCCGCGCGCCGGGCGGGCACCGCCGGCCGCAGGTACCGCCGAACCGACGTCCCGGGCGGGACGCAGCCCGCCCGGGACGCCCGCGGTTCAGCGGATTCCCGCCTCCCGCAGCAGCACCTCGGTCAGCGCCACCGGATCGGTGTCGGCGGCGGGCAGCCCCCGGGCGGTGAACCAGGCGGCCACCACGCGCACGTCGCGGGCCAGGAACTCGGCCCCCTGCGGGTTGGCCACCACGTCCACCACCTGCGGCAGGTCGATCAGGACCAGCCGGCCGGCGTGCACCAGGAGGTTGTACGGGGACAGGTCGCCGTGGGCGTACCCGGCCCGCGCCAGCACCACCAGGGCGTCGACCAACTGCTCCCACAGGTCGCGCAGCCCGTCGTCGTCCGGTCGGACCTGGGCCAGCCGGGGCGCGGCCTCGCCCGCCCCGGCGTCGCCCACGAACTCCAGCATCAGCTCGGTGCCGAGCAGCTGCACCGGGTAGGGCACGGCGATCCGCCCGGAGGCGGCGCCGATCTCCCACAGCCGGGACAGCGCGGCGAACTCGGCCGCCGCCCACTGCCCGGCGATCATCTGCCGGCCGAACGCGGTGCGCCCGGCCATCGCCCGCATCTCCCGCGACCGGCGTACCCGACGGCCCTCCAGGTAGCCGGCGTCGCGGTGGAAGAGCCGGTGCTGGGCGTCCCGGTAGCGCTTGACCGCCAGCAGGCAGCCCCGGTCGGTCTCCGGCACCGCGCGGCGGACCAGGTGGACGTCCGCCTCCTTGCCGGTCTTGAGCATCCCCAGCTCGGTGTCCCGGGCAGCCAGCTCGGTCACCAGCCAGGCCGGGTACGGCTCCGGGCCGTGGACGGCCTGGTCCCAGGAGGACCAGCGGTCCTCCGCGTCGGGCTCGGCGTCCGGGTCGGCGAGGGTCGGGGCCGGCCGGCCCCGCTTCAGGAAATCGGGTTCGTCGTCGTCGAAGCGGCTCTTGCCGCGGCCACGGCGCGGCTGCGCCGGGAAGTCGTGATCGCGCACGGGTGGATCTGTCCTTCGGTCGAGTCTGGTGGAGGCAGGTGGAACGACCCTGCAAAGACGGCCATGACCGACCTCCTCTCCTCGACCGGGCGACCCGGTTGCGCCCTCGCGCGGCACCATGCTCGCGGGCCGGTCCGGGCGGGGCAACCGATTTTTCCCGCTCAGCCCGCCAGCACGGCGGCCACGGCCGGGATCAGCCCGTCCTCCACGCGGGTCGGCGCGAAGCGGGGATCCGACCAGCGTCGCCCCCGGTGCAGCCAGACGCTGGGCAGGCCCACCGCGGTCGCGCCGCCGATGTCCGCCTCCGGGCTGTCGCCGATCACCCACGCGCCGCGCAGCGGCAACCGGGCCCGCTGGGCGGCGAGCGCGAAGATCCGGGGGTTGGGTTTGCTGACCCCGGCCTCCTCCGAGATCACCCAGTCGGCGACGTACCGGTCCAGGCCGGTCCTGCGGATCTTGGTCTCCTGCTGGCGTTCCGCGCCGTTGGTGACCACCACCGGCACCCAGCCCGCGTCGGCGGCGATCCGCAGCGCGCAGGCCACCAGCGGGTCCAGCCGCATGTGCGCCACCACGCCGTCGTGCAGCTCCTCGACCAGGTCGATCGACGGGATGCGCAGCCCGTACCGGTCCCGGATGGCGTCAGCCACGTCCCACCTGTTGGTCAGCCCGTCCGCGTCGACGGAGACCAGCCAGTCGAGGTCGACGGGCGGCGCGCCGATGCTCTCCAGGAAGCGTGCTCCCCAGGCGCGGAACGGCCCGTCGCGGTCCAGCAGGGTGTCGTCCAGAGCGAGCAGGAGCAACGGCACCTGAGCACCCTACGGGAACGCCCTGCGCACCGGCAGGGCCGGAGGCCGGTCAGGGTCAGGCGACGAGCGTCGCGCGGGCGGCCCCGGCGTCGGGCAGCCGGTCGAGCAGCATGGTGTGCGTCGCGCGGGTGGCCGCCAGGACCGCCGGGTCCAGCGTCGCCACCAGCACGTCCTCCCCGGTGTCCGCGCCCCGGGCCAGCGGCCGGCCCTCCGGGTCGTAGACCGCGGCGCCACCGTTGAACCGCCAGGGATCCGCGCCGCCGACCGCGTTGGCGAAGACCACGAACATGGTGTTGTCCAGCGCGCGGGCCGCGTAGTAGAGGTCCCGGCGGTGCGCCGAGCCGGCCAGGTAGCCGCTGGGGCAGAGGTAGCCGTGCGCGCCGTCGCCCGCCGCGGCCCGGCCGTGCTCCGGGAAACAGCCGTCGTAGCAGATGCCGAGGCCGAACCGCCACCCGTCGACCACCAGCGTGGCGCCCCGTCGGCCGGCGTCGAACAGCTCGCGTTCGCCGCTCCAGAGCTGCTGCTTGTCGTACGCCGCGGTGACCGTGCCGGTCGGGTCCACCACCAGCGACGAGATGGTGCGCCGCCGGTCCGGGTGACGGACCGCCGCGCCGATCACCACGGCGGCCCCGCCGTCGCGGGCGGCGGCGCGCAGCGGGTCCAGCCGGACGTCGTCGACCCGCCCGTCCGGGCCGGCGGTCACGTCCGTCCCGGCCGGGTCCGCGCCCAGCGTCGGCGGGTGGTACGCGGGCAGGAACAGCTCGGGCAGCACCACGACGCGGGCCCCGGCGGCGCGGCCGACCAGGCGGGCGGCGGCTCGCGCGTTCCCGGCGACGTCACCGGGCACCGGTTGCGCCTGCACGGCGGCGACGGTCAGCGGGGTCATCACCGGATGGTAGCCAACCCGCCTCGCAAGCCGTACGTACGGTTTGCGTCGGCCCCCGCCACCTGCGACGATCGCATCGTGCCCAGAGTAAGCCAGGACCAGCTCGACGCGCGCCGGCAGGAGATCCTCGCCGCGGCGCGGGAGTGTTTCGCCCGGCACGGCTACGAGGGCGCCACCGTGCGGCGGCTGGAGGAGGCCACCGGCCTCTCCCGGGGCGCAATCTTCCACCACTTCCGGGACAAGGACTCACTCTTCCTCGCCGTGGCCGAGGACGACGCCGCCGCCATGGTGGAGACCGTGGCCCGCAACGGCCTGGTCCAGGTGATGCGGGACCTGCTCGCCCGCGCGGTCTCCCCGGACACCACCGGCTGGCTCGGCAGCCAGCTCGAGGTCTCCCGTCGGCTGCGGACCGACCCGGCGTTCGCCAAGCGCTGGTCCGAACGCTCGGCGGCCATCGCCGAGGCGACCCGGGAACGGCTGCTCCGCCAGCGCGAGGCCGGCGTGCTCCGCGACGACGTGCCGATCGACGTGCTGGCCCAGTTCCTGGAGCTGGCCTACGACGGGCTGGTGCTGCACCTGGCGATGGGCCGGCCCGCCGGCGACCTGACCCGCGTGCTGGACCTGGTCGAGGAGGCCGTCCGCCGGCACTGACGTCTCGGTCCGGTAACTGGCCGCCCCACGGAGATCGACACTGGCGTACCTGCTCCACAATGAGCCGCGACCCCTCGCGACAGGAGCACAGCATGACCGTCCTCGCGGCCGACACCTGGGGCATCCCCGGCCCCGTCTTCCTGCGCTGGTATCTCGTCGCAGCCGTCGTCCTGGTCGTCGGCACGGCGGTGTACCGGTTCCGCGCGCTGGCCGGCACCCCGGTCCCGGACCACGGCTCGCTCGGCCCGCAGCAGGTCGCGTACCTCAACGGGGGCGACCAGCTCGCGGTCTGGACCGCGCTCGGCGGCCTGCGCCGGGCCGGCGCGGTGGGCGTGCATCCGGACCGGCGGCTGGCCACCGGCGGGCCGCTGCCGGCCGGGCTCACCCCGCTGGACCAGGCCGTCCACCACGCGGCCAGCCAGGGCCTGCGCGCCCGGGAGCTGCCCCGCGACGAGTGGGTCCGGCGCGCCCTCGACGAGCTGCGCGACGGCCTGGTCCGCCGCGGCCTGGCGCTGGACCCGGAGCGGCGCCGCACGCTGCGACGCGGGTCCACCCTGCTCGGCCTGCTGCTGGTGCTCGGCGTGGCGCGGGCCTTCTTCGGGCTGACCAACGGCCGGCCCGCCGGCTTCCTGCTCCTCACCCTGGTCCCGCTCGTCGTCGCGTTCCTGCTGCTCAACCGCGTGCCGTGGCGCACCCGGGCGGCCACCGCCGCGCTGCGCGACCTGCGCCGCCGGCACGCCGCGCTGCGTCCCGCCGCCGCGCCGGCGTACGCCACGTACGGCCCGTCGGCCACCGCCATGGCGGTGGCGCTGTTCGGCACCGCCACGCTCTGGACCATGGATCCGGGCTTCGCGGAGCAGGCCGAGATCCAGCGCCAGGCGATGGGCACGGCGGGCAGCTCCGGCAGCTCGTGCGGCGGCTCCTCGTCCTGCTCCGGCGGCTCCTCCTCGTGCTCCGGCGGCAGCTCCTGCGGCGGGGGTGGCGGCTGCGGGGGCGGCGGCGGGTGCGGCGGATGACCGGCCCGTCCGGCGTCGGCATCGGCTGGCGGCCCGAGATCGCCGGCTTCGTGGCCGACCTGCCGGGACTGCGCTTCGTCGAGGTGGTCGCGGAGGCGGTCGCGCCGGCCGGGCCGCTGCCCGACGGCCTGACCGAGCTGCGCGCCCGCGACGTCACCGTCGTACCCCACGGGGTGCGTCTCTCGCTCGGCGGCGCGGAACCGGTCGACCCGGCCCGGGTGGCGCACCTGGCCGCGGTGGCCACGGCGCTGGAGGCGCCGCTGGTCAGCGAGCACATCGCGTTCGTGCGGGCCGGTGGCCTGGAGGCCGGCCACCTGCTGCCGTTGCCCCGCAGCCGGGAGGCGGTGGCCGCGGTGGTGGCCAACGTCCGGCGGGCGCGGGCGGAGCTGCCGGTGCCGCTGGCGCTGGAACCGATCGCCGCGCTCTTCGACTGGCCCGACGACGAGCTGGACGAGGCCGACTTCCTCACCGAGATCCTCGACGCGACCGACGCGCTGCTGCTGCTCGACGTCGCCAACGTGCACGCCAACGCGCGCAACCGGGGTGGCGACCCGACCGCGCTGCTGGACCGGCTGCCGCTGGAGCGGATCGCCTACGTGCACGTGGCCGGCGGGGCCGAGGCCGGCGGCTTCTACCACGACACGCACACCGATCCGGTGCCCGCCGAGGTGCTCGACCTGGTCCGGGAGCTGTGCGCCCGGCGCCGCCCACCGGCGCTGCTGCTGGAACGCGACGGCCACTACCCGCCCGCCGCCGAACTGCGCGGCGAGCTGGACGCGCTCGCCGCCGCGTCCGGGTACCCGGTGGTCACGTGAGCGGCGACCTGGCGGCCCGGCAGGCCGAGCTGGTGGCGACGCTTGTCGCGGGCGGGCCGCTGCCGCCCGGCTTCGCCGCCGCGCCGGTCGAGGCCGCCCGTCGGGCGCTGAGACGCAAGCGCGCCGGCGACGTGGCCCGGCACTGGCCGCTGCTCGCCGCCGGCCTCGGCGCCGACTGGCCGACGGTCTTCGTCGACTGGGCGGCCGGCCGCCCCACCAACGGCTCGCTGCGCGACGGCTGGGACCTGGCCCGCGAGCTGCGGGACCGGGGCACGCTGCCGCCGCTGGGCGCCGAGGAGCTGGCCGGGCGCGAGGCCGCGAACCGATACGACGGCCGCGGCACGCCCCGACGCCGCCGCCTCCCGGCGCTCGCCCGCACCGGCGGCGCCGTCGTGGTCCAGTTCGCCGGCCGGGTACGCCTGCTGCGCCCCGCCCCGCGCTGACAGGTCCGCACCCGATGCGGCAGGATCGGGCCCATGGATCTCGGACTGGCCGACCGGGTGTACGTGCTGACCGGCGCCTCCGGCGGCCTCGGTCTCGCCACCGCCCGGCACCTCGTCGCGGACGGCGCCCGGGTGGTGGTCTCCGCGCGGGCCCCGGAACGGGTGGCTGCCGCCGTCGAGGCGCTCGGCGGCCCGGCGCGGGCCATCGGGCTGACCGCCGACCTGGCCGACCCCGGCACTCCGGAGCGCCTCGTGGCGGCGGCCCGCGAACACTTCGGTCGGCTCGACGGCGCGCTGGTCTCGGTGGGCGGGCCGCCCGGGGGCACCGCCGCCGAGGTCACCGACGCGCAGTGGCGGGAGTCGTTCGAAACGGTCTTCCTGGGCAGTGTCCGGCTCGCCCGTACGGTAGCCGACGCGCTCACCGACGGCGGCGCGATCGCCCTGGTGCTGTCCACCTCGGTGCGCGAGCCGCTGGCCGGGCTGGGCATCTCCAACGGCCTCCGACCGGGCCTGGCCGGGGTGGCCAAGGACCTGGCCGACGAGTACGGTCCGCGCGGCGTACGGGTGGTGAGCCTGCTGCCCGGCCGGATCATGACCGACCGCAACCGGGACCTGCTGGCCGCCTCCGGCGACGCCGACCGGGCCCGCGCCGCGGCGGAGGCGGCGATCCCGCTGGGCCGCATCGCCGAGCCCGCCGAGTTCGGCCGGGTGGCCGCGTTCCTGCTCTCCCCCGCCGCCAGCTACGTCACCGGGGTCACCGTGCCGGTCGACGGCGGTGCGCTGCGTGGCCTGTGACGGCACGTCGACGTCCTCGCGGCCCGGCGCCGGCGCGGTGACGCGCCCGCGCCCGCGGCCCAGTGCTGGCCCGCGCCCGCGGCACAGTGCCGGCTCGGTGACGCGCCCGCAGCCCGGGACCGCACGGCGGTGAACGACCGACGCCGCCCCGCCGGCGGGCGACCCGAACCCGCGACCGGTCCCGCCGCGCCCGCCCGGCGTCACCCGCGACCCAGTCGGGAGCAGCTCGCCGCGGCGGCCGACCGGCTGCTGCCCGACGTGCTCGGGCCCGGTCTGGACGTGCTCTTCGTCGGCATCAACCCGGGCCTGTGGTCGGCGGCCACCGGCTGGCACTTCGCCCGCCCGGGCAACCGGTTCTGGCCGGCGCTGCACCGGGGCGGGTTCACCCCGCGCCTGTTGCACCCCAGCGAGCAGGACGAGCTGCCCGCGCTGGGATTGGGCATCACGAACATGGTGGCCCGCGCCAGCGCACGCGCCGACGAGCTGACCGCCGCGGAGCTGGTCGAGGGCGCACGCGTGCTCACCGGCAAGGTCGAGCGTCACCGACCGCGCTGGGTGGCGGTGGTCGGGGTGACCGCGTACCGGATCGGTTTCGCCCGGCCGAAGGCCGGCTTCGGGCCGCAACCGGAGCCACTCGGGCCGGCGCGGCTCTGGGTGCTGCCCAACCCGAGCGGGCTGAACGCGCACTTCACCCCGGAGACGCTCGGCGCCGCGTTCGGTGAACTGCGCGCGGCGGTCACCGGCGGATAGCGCCTTCCGGCGCCGCCGCGGCCGGGCGGGTCACCGGCGCCCGGGGCGGAACGCCGAGCGCCGGCTCCGGTGGAACAGGCCGCTAGTTGGCCGTCGCCGGCGGCATCGTCTCCTGCGCGACGTACGTGCCCATCGGCACGGTGGTCACCACCGGCTCGGGCTGCTCCGGCTCCGCGTACGGGACCGGCGAGTCGGTGACCGCGAACTGGGTCCGGTACAGCTCGGCGTAGAGGCCGCCGACCGCCACCAGCTCGTCGTGCCGGCCGCGCTCGACGATGCGGCCCTCGTCGAGCACCAGGATCTGGTCGGCGTCGCGCACGGTGGAGAGTCGGTGCGCGATGACCAGCGCGGTGCGCCCGGTCAACGCCACCGACAGCGCCCGCTGCACCGCCGCCTCGCTCTCCGAGTCGAGGTGCGCGGTGGCCTCGTCGAGGATCACGATCGACGGGGCCTTGAGCAGCAGCCGGGCGATGGCGATGCGTTGCTTCTCGCCGCCGGAGAAGCGGTAGCCCCGCTCGCCGACCGTGGTGTCGAGCCCGTCCGGCGTGGCCCGGACCAGGTCGGCGACCTGCGCACCGGCCAGCGCCGCCCAGATCTCGTCGTCGTTGGCGTCGGGCTTGGCGTAGCGGAGGTTGTCCCGGATCGTCTCGTGGAACAGGTGCGAATCCTGGGTGACCACGCCGATCTCGTCGCGCAGCGAGGCGAGCGTCGCGTCGCGCACGTCGACGCCGCCGACCAGCACCTGGCCGTCGCTGACGTCGTAGATCCGGGAGATCAGCATGGACAGCGTCGACTTGCCGGCGCCGGACGGGCCGACCAACGCCACCATCTGCCCGGGCTCGACGGCGAACGAGACGCCCTTGAGCACCGGCTCGTTCACCGTCCGGTCCAGCGTGGCGACCTCCTCCAGCGAGGCCAGCGACACCTCCGCGGCGCTCGGGTAGCGGAAGCGCACGTCCCGGAACTCGACCCGACCGTTGCGGGGCGGCACCGGCACCGCGTCGGGCTTCTCCGCGATGGCCGGACGCAGGTCGAGCACCTCGAAGACGCGGTCGAAGGAGACCAGCGCGCTCATCACGTCGACCCGGACGTTGGACAGCGCGGTGAGCGGGCCGTAGAGGCGGGTCAGCAGCAGCGCCAGCTTGACGACGGTGCCCGCGCTGACCGCGCCGGTGACCGCGAGCCAGCCGCCCACGCCGTAGGTCAACGCCTGGGCCAGCGAGGCGACCAGCAGCATCGCCACGAAGAACGTGCGCGAATACATGGCGGACTGGATGCCGATGTCGCGCACCCGCTCGGCCCGACCGGCGAACCGTTCGGCCTCCACCTCGGGTGCGCCGAACAGCTTGACCAGCAGCGCGCCCGACACGCCGAACCGCTCGGTCATGGTGGCGTTCATCTTGGCGTCGAGGTCGTAGGACTCGCGGGTGATCTCGGCCAGCCGACGACCGACCCGGCGGGCCGGGATGATGAAGATCGGCAGCAGCACCAGCGCCAGCACGGTGATCTGCCAGGACAGCACCAGCATCGCCCCGGCGGTGAGCACGAGCTGGATGACGTTGCTGACCACCCCGGACAGCGTCGAGGTGAACGCGCGCTGGGCGCCGAGGACGTCGTTGTTGAGCCGGCTGACCAGCGCGCCGGTCTGGGTGCGGGTGAAGAACTGCAACGGCATCCGCTGGACGTGGTCGTAGACCCGGGTGCGCAGGTCGAGGATGATGCCCTCGCCGATGCGGGCCGAATACCACCGCTGGGCCAGCGAGAACAGCGCGTCGGCCACGGCCAGCGCGGCGATGATCAGGGCGAGCCGGACCACGGTGTCACGGGCGTCGGGACCGCGGCCGGCGATCGCGTCGATGACGTCACCGGCGAGCAGCGGGGTGGCCACGCCGATCACCGCGGCGACGATCACGGTGAGCAGGAAGACGACGATGTCGCGCCGGTAGGGCTGGGCGAACGCGACGATCCGCCGGGCGGTGCCGCGCTTGAGCCGGTGCGCGGAGACCTCGTCGCGGTTGCGCAGCGACCGGAGCATGCTCCAGCCGCCCATGCCGCCGCCGGCCATCGGGTTGGACACTCGTCACCTCCGGGTCGTCGGGCAGCACGGACCGCCGGGGTCAATTCTCCCGACGCCTGTGACAACCTCGCGAGTAACCCAGATCTTCCCCCGGGGTCCTTACCGCTACTCGCCGCGCCCGGCCAGGTCCCGGATCCGGCGGGTCTGGGCCTCCCGCTCGGCGCGCTGCTGCTCGGCGTGCGAGCGCCCGGCCGCGCCGGCGAGCAGCGCCTTGATCTCCACGACGGCGTCCCGGCTGTTGGCCAGCAGCCCGGCGGCCAGGTCGCGCACCGCGGCGTCCAGCTCGTCGGTGGGCACCACGAGCGTGGCCAGGCCGATCCGGTCCGCCTCGGCGGCGTCCATCCGACGGCCGGTGGCACAGATCTCCAGGGCGCGGGAGTAGCCGACCAGCTCCACCAGGCGGCGCGTGCCGGCCAGGTCGGGGACCAGCCCGAGCGTCACCTCGGCCATCGAGAGCTTCGCGTCGGCGGCGAGCACCCGCAGGTCGCAGGCGAGCGCGAGCTGGAGGCCGGCGCCGATCGCGTGGCCCTGCACGGCGGCGATCGAGACGACGTCCGGCCGGTGCAGCCAGGTGAAGCCGGCCTGGTAGGCGGCGATCCGCTCGGCGCACTCGGACTCGGAGAGCGTGGCCAGCTCGGCGAAGGAGCCCGGCCCGGAGGCACCGGCGACCGCGAGGTCCAGGCCCGCGGAGAAGGCCCGCCCCTCGCCGCGTACGACGACGACCCGGACGTCACCGGGCAGGTCCCGGGAGAAGTCGCTCATGGCGCGCCACATCGCCGGGGTCTGGGCGTTGAGCACGTCGGGCCGGCACAACGTCACCGTCGCGACCGGCCCGTCGCAGTCGAGTCGAACTCCGGTCGTCTCGGTGGTCACCGGACCACCCGGAGCGCGACGCTGATGGACGACGCTGGGGGGCGGGTCACGCCTTCTTGCGGCGCCGGGCACCGCCGCGCTGCCGCAGCTGCACCCCGGACTCGGTGAGCACCCGGTGGATGAACCCGTACGAGCGGCCGGTCGAGGCCGCCAGCGCACGAATGCTCTCACCCCCGGTGTACCGCTTTACCAGGTCTTTGGCGAGCGTCTGACGCTCGGCCCCGACGATCCGGCGACCCTTCTCAGTGCTGGTGGCTGTGCCGGTGGCTGCCATGCTGATTCCTCACGTCCCAGACTGTGCGGTTCGGATACGGTCCCACCTATTAGACCGCCTCGAACGATCATGCGCCAGATATCAACTATTCGCCAACCGACACGCTACGCAATGTCAGCTTCCCGATAGAGTGATCCTCCCGGCCGTCCGATCCGTACCGACCGGGTCGTATCGTGCCCCGGGTGACCGACCTGATCGCCGTCGCGGCCGGCGCCGCCGGAGTGTTCGCCGCCACCAACCTCGACGACGTCGTCGTGCTCACCGTGCTCTTCGTGGCGTCCCGGACCGACGGCCGGCCGCGTCCCTGGCAGATCGTCGCCGGTCAGTACGCGGGCATCGGCGCGCTGGTCGCCGTCGCGGTGGTGGCCGCCGCCGGGTTGCTGGTGGTGCCCGACCCGTGGCCCGGGCTGCTCGGGCTGCTGCCGATCGCGCTCGGCGTCCGCGCGCTGCGGAACCGGGCCGGGGACGACGGCCCGCCGGTGGTCGTCGGCACCCTGTTCGGCGTCGCCGGGGTCACGGTGGCCAACGGCGCCGACAACATCGCGGTCTACGTGCCGGTCTTCCGCGCCCTCGACCCGTTCACCGGCCTGGTCTGGTTGCTGGTCTTCGCCGTGCTGGTCGCCGTCTGGTGCGCCGTCGCCGCCGCGCTCGGCGGCCACCCCCGGGTGGTGTCGCTTGTCGGCCGCGCCGGCCACTGGCTGGTGCCGGCGATCTTCGTCGTCATCGGCGCGACCATCCTGCTCACCTCCGGCGTCCTCCCCCGCCTCGCCGGCCTGCTCGGCTGAACCGCGCCGCCGGCCGCCGACCCCGGGTCAGGCCAGCTCGACCAGTTCCAGCAGGTCGTCGGACCAGGCGTCCTCGTCGCCGTCGGGCAGCAGGATGGCGCGGTCCGGCTTGAGCGCGCTGACCGCCCCCGGGTCGTGGGTGACCAGCACGATCGCGCCCGGGTAGCGGGCGATCGCGTCGAGCACCTGCTCCCGGCTGACCGGGTCGAGGTTGTTCGTGGGCTCGTCCAGCAGCAGCACGTTGGCCCCGGAGCAGACCAGCGTGGCCAGCGCCAGCCGGGTCTTCTCGCCACCGGAGAGCACCCCGGCCGGCTTGTCGACGTCCTCGCCGGAGAACAGGAACGCGCCGAGGATCTTGCGCAGGTCGGTGTCGGTCTGGTCGGACGCGGCGCTGCGCATGTGCTCCAGGATCGTCCGGTCCACGTCAAGCGTCTCGTGCTCCTGGGCGTAGTAGCCGAGCCGCAGGCCGTGCCCGGGGCGCACCTCGCCGGTGTCCGGCTCCAGCAAACCGCCGAGCATCCGCAGCAGCGTGGTCTTGCCGGCGCCGTTGAGCCCGAGGATGGCCACCCGGGAGCCCCGGTCCACCGCGACGTTCACGTCGGTGAAGATCTCCAGCGACCCGTACGACTTGGACAGGCCGCTGGCGGTCAGCGGCGTCTTGCCGCACGGCGCCGGGCTGGGGAAGCGCACCTTGGCCACCTTGTCGGCGACCCGGACCTCGTCCAGGCCGGAGAGCAGCCGTTCGGCGCGGCGGGCCATGTTCTGCGCGGCGACCGTCTTGGTGGCCTTGGCCCGCATCTTGTCCGCCTGCGCCATCAGCGCGCCGGCCTTCTTCTCCGCGTTGGCGCGCTCCCGGCGGCGGCGGCGCTCGTCGGTCTCCCGCGCCTCCTGGTACGCCTTCCAACCCAGGTTGTACGTGTCCACGACGGCCCGGGTGGCGTCCAGGAACCAGACCTTGTTGACCACGGCCTCCAGCAGCGACGCGTCGTGGGAGATCACGATCAGGCCGCCCTTGTGGTTGGCGAGGAAGCCGCGCAGCCAGGTGATCGAGTCCGCGTCGAGGTGGTTGGTGGGCTCGTCGAGCAGCAGGATGCCGCCGCCGTTCTCGCCGGCGTCCCGGAACAGGATCCGGGCCAGCTCGATGCGGCGGCGCTGACCGCCGGAGAGCGTGCCGATGGTCTGCGCCAGGGCGCGGTCGGGGAGGCCGAGGTTGGCGCAGATCCGGGCCGCCTCGGCCTCGGCCGCGTAGCCGCCCAGCGAGGCGAACTGGTCCTCCAACGCGCCGTAGCGGCGGACCAGCCGCTCGTCGTCGGCGCCCTCGGCGAGCTTCTCCTCCAGCTCCTTCATCTGCGCCATGAGCACGTCCAGGCCGCGTGCGGAGAGGACCCGGTCCCGGCCGGTGACCTCCAGGTCGCCGGTACGCGGGTCCTGCGGCAGGTAGCCGATGGCGCTGCGCCGGTCGAGCTGCCCGGCGTACGGCTGGCCCTCCCCGGCGAGCACCTTCAGGGTGGTGGTCTTGCCGGCGCCGTTGCGGCCGACCAGGCCGATCCGGTCGCCCGGCTGCACCCGCAGGGTGGTGTCGGACAGCAGGATCCGGGAACCGGCGCGCAGTTCCAGGCCGGTGGCAGTGATCATTTCGGAGTACTCGCTCTCGGGGTCCGGAAGGGCTGACTCAGGGCACGCGAAAGCGCCGGCGGGTCTCGTTCTCCCGTCGGCGCGGGGCCGTTCAGCCTTCGCAGCGCAGCACGGTTCCAGTGTACCGGGCGCGCCGTGGTGGTCCCGCCGGATTACCGCACAAGATCATCGGGTACCGAATCCGCCGTCCGGACCCGGTCCGGTACCGCAACCACCACACACGGACAGATCGGTGATCGGGGTCAACATGGAGCTGAATGAGAACGCGCGGGTCGACACCAGCCAGGTGGACGACCGGCGAGGGTCCGGCGGGGGAGGCGGGATGGGCATCCCGATCCCGACCGGCGGCGGTCGCGGCGGGATCGTGGGCATCATCATCGCCGTGCTGGTCGCCCTGGTGGGCGGCGGCTTCGGCCTCAACGCGGCCACCAACGGCGACGACTCGGCGCAGGGCGACAACACCTCGCTGGAGCAGAAGTGCTCGGCGGACGACGCGTTGAAGCAGCTCGACTGCCGCAACGCGCTCTACGTCAACTCGATCCAGGCGTACTGGCGCACCGCCATGCCGGAGGTGTTCGGCGAGCAGTACAAGCCGTCCAAGACGGTCTTCTTCAGCCAGAACGTCAGCACCGGCTGCGGCGCGGCCGACTCCGGCGTCGGCCCGTTCTACTGCCCGGCCGACGACCTGGTCTACATCGACCTCACGTTCTACCGCCTGCTCGCCGACCAGCTCGGCGCCGAGGGCGAGTTCGCCCAGCCGTACGTGCTGGCCCACGAGTACGGCCACCACGTGCAGGACCTGCTCGGCACCGAGGCGCAGATGCGCCGCCAGCAGCAGCGCGACCCGCAGAGCGCCAACGCGCTCTCGGTGAAGCTCGAACTCCAGGCCGACTGCTACGCCGGCGCCTGGGCGAAGAACGCCACCGGCACCGCCGACGAGCAGGGCCAGAAGATCTTCACGAGCATCACCGACGAGGACATCCAGCAGGCGATCGACACCGCCGAGAAGATCGGCGACGACGCCATCCAGCAGCGCTCCGGCCGGCCGGTGAACCCGGACGAGTTCACCCACGGCAGCTCCGAGCAGCGTAAGCAGTGGTTCACCAAGGGCTTCTCCACCGGCGACCCGAAGGCCTGCGACACCTTCGGCGCCGGCACGTAGACCGCACCGCCGCTCCCCCCGCCGGGGGGGGGGGGGGGGGGGGGGGGGGGGGGGGGGGGGGGGGGGGGGGGGGGGGGGGGGGGGGGGGGCGGGGGCGCGGGGGGGCGGCGGGGGGGGGGGGGGGCGCCGGGCGGGGCGCGCCGCGGCCCCCCCCCCCCCCCCCCCCCCCCCCCCCCCCCCCCGCCCCCGCCCCCCCCCCCCCCCCCCCCCCCCCCCCCCCCCCCCCCCCCCCCCCCGACGTCGTGTTTCCGGCGGATCAGGCCGGCAGCGTCACCTCGGCCGGGCTGGACCGCTCGACCGTGGTGCCGTCACCCAACTGGCCCCCGCTGTTGTCGCCCCAGCACCACAGGCCGCCGTCGGTCCGGATGGCGCAGCTGTGGTCGGTGACGGCGAGGCCCCCGGTCCAGGTGGTGGCGGTGCCGACGCGGGTCGGCGCGGACCGGTGGGTGGTGGTGCCGTCGCCCACCTGCCCGGTCGCGTTCTTGCCCCAGCACCACAGGCTGCCGTCGGTGCGGGACGCGCACGTCGCGTCCCCGCTGGCGGCGACCCGGCTCCAGGTGGCGACGGTGCCGACCTGCACCGGCGCGGTCTGGTAGTTGCCGCTCACGCCCAGCTGCCCGTACCCGTTCTCACCCCAGCACCACAGCGTGCCGGACCGGACGCCGCAGGTGTGCGCGTACCCGGCCGTGACGCCGGTCCAGGTGGTCGCGGTGCCGACCTGCGCGGGCGTCGTCTGGGAGCCCAGCGTGCCGAGACCGAGCTGACCGTCCGAGCTGAGCCCCCAGCACCAGAGCGTGCCGTCGGTGCGGACACCGCAGGTGTGCGCGAAGCCGGTCGAGACGCTCGCCCAGTTGGTCGCGGTGCCGACCTGCAACGGGGTGGTCGCGGTGTAGGGGGACGTGCCAACGCCCAACTGTGAGGTCCGGTTGAAGCCCCAGCACCAGAGCGTGCCGTCGGTCCGGACGCCGCAGGTGTGCGCCGGGCCGGCGTCCACCCGGGCCCAGGTGGTGGCGGCGCCGACCTGCACCGGGGTGCTGCGGCTGGTGGTGGTCCCGTCACCGAGCTGGCCCCGGAAGTTCGAGCCCCAGCACCACAGCGTGCCGTCCGTCCGCACCGCGCAGGTGTGGCCGGTGCCCCCGTCGACGCCGGTCCAGGTGGCGGTGCCGACCCGCGCCGGGGTCCCCCGGTTCGTGGTGGTCCCGTCACCGAGCTGGCCGCTGTAGTTGGAGCCCCAGCACAGCAGCGCCCCGTCGGCACGGATCGCACACGTGTGCGCACCGCCCGTGGTGACGCTGGTGGCCGCGGCGCCGGCCAGCGCGACGCGTTCGGCGGGGCCGGCGGATGCCGGGCCCGTGGTGAGTGCGGCGGTGAGCACGACGCTTCCGGTGCACATCGCCGCCGCCGCGGCGAGAAGCCTGGTGGCACTGCGCCACCGGGCCCGCAGCCGGCCGCCCTGATGTCCGTTCATGAAATGCCTTCTCCTGACGATGTCGGTGCGTGAACGGCGGAGGCGAAGCTGCCCTGGGGTCGCCCGGAGACCCACCACTTCGTGGCACCGACTTTAGGCATCGAGTCGATTCGATGCACTAGGAGCGCGCGGGATTGACCGTCTTGATGTGATCTTTCCCGTTCAGCGGACCAGGATGTGGACCGCCCGGGCGGCGCTGACGGCCGCGACCAGGACGGCGTGCCGGGGCTCGGGCACGTCGAGGAGGCGACCGGCGCGCAGCGCCGCGAGCGGGGCCAGCCGCCGGTCGGCCAGCACCGTGTCCACCGCGCGCCGGTCGCCGCCGCAGACCACCGCCGTGAGCGTGCCGGCGGCCGGCAACAGCAGGCGTACGGCGAGATCAGCGGCGTCGCCCAGCGCCGCCTTCGCCTGGTTGTCGCGCCGCCTGGCGAACCGCTGCTGGGACCAGCCCCCCGCGGCGGTGCGGCCCTGCACGTACCGGGTGTCGACCTTGGAGGTCACCAGCTCGGTCCCGTCGGCCACCCCGACCGCCACCGCGCCCTTACGCGCCAGCAGCAGGCCGATCCGGCGCGGCGCGACGGCGACACCGGCGAACGCGGTCAGGTCCGGTGTGGCACGCGCGCCGGGCGGGGTGTGCAGTTCGGCGGTGGCGCCGTCCGGGGCGGTGAGCAGCAGCCCGTGGCCCCGAACGGTGGTGACGGGTGGGCCGTGCCGGTCGGCGAAGCCCTCGACCCAGCGGAGGACGCGGCCCGGATCCACCTCCACCCACCGGCCGCCCCCGGCTGCGGGTCGGCTGCTCATGGCACGACGGTACGACACGCCGGGCCGGCGCGACGACGCGGATCGACCGCCCACCGGACGGCCGACCGGCACGGATCAGCCGGACCACAGCGTGGCCGCCGCCAGGGCGGCGATCAGCGCGCTGGACACCAGGCCGGTGACCAGCCGCCCACGCGGGCCGGCCAGCACGCGCCCGACCATCGACCCGCCGCCGGCCACCAGCAGTTGCCAGCTCGCCGACGCCAGGAACGCGCCGGCCACGAACGACGCGGCGGCGGTCGGGTCCGGGTCGGCGGCGTCCCGGCGGCCGAGCACCAGCGCGGCGAAGTAGAGCACCGTCGCCGGGTTGAGCAGCGTCAGCCCGAGCAGCGCCGCGTACGCCCGGGCCGGGGTGTCCAGGCCGCGCCCGGACGGCGTCCCGGTGACCTCCCGAGCCCGCCGGCCGGACCAGGCCCGCCACAGGCCGTGGGCGGCGATGCCGAGCAGCACCAGCGCGGCGACCACCCGCAGCGGCCCGGCCACCGGGGCCAACACGCGGGCCAGCCCGGCGCCGCCCAGCGTGGCCAGCGCGGCGTAGAGCCCGTCCGCGGTGGCCACCGCGAGCGCCGCCGCCACGCCGACCCGGAACCCGTGACGGGCGCTCAGCCCGAGAATGAGGATCGCGATCGCGCCGACCGGCACGGCGACGCCGTAGCCGGCCAGCAGACCGGCGAGGAACGCCCCGGTCACGACGGTGGACGGGGACGCGAGACGACCCGCCGCGCGGTGCGCTGTCGACGCGCGGTGGTGGCCGCACGGACAGGAACCTGCTTCGGGTACGCCTCGATCACCCGCTCATCCTTCCCCCCACCCCACCACCCCCACCACCCATTTCCCCCACACCTCCACTCCCCCATCCCACCCCCACCTCCACTCCCCCACCCGCCCCCGCCCCCGCGCCTCACCCCGCCCGCCTCACCCACCACCCCGCCCCCGCGCAGGTTCACGGAAAGAGGGCTTGTCAGCGGCGGGAAAGGGCCTCTTTCCGTGAATCTGCGGGCCGGAGAGGCGGGAGGGGGGTGGGGGAGGGGGGGGGGGGGGGGGGGGGGGTGGGGGTGGGGGTGGGGGTGGGGGGGGGGGGGCGCGGCGCCCCGGTAGGGGTGCCGCGCCCTCGCCTGGTGACCCGTGGACCGGGTCAGACGTTGAAGCCGAGTGACCGGAGCTGGTCCCGTCCCTCGTCGGTGATCTTGTCGGGGCCCCACGGCGGCAGCCACACCCAGTTGATCCGGATGTCGCTCACCAGACCGCCGCCGGGGCCGGTGGTCAACGCCTGCCGGGTCTGGTCCTCGATCACGTCGGTCAGCGGGCACGCCGCCGAGGTCAGCGTCATGTCCAGCGTGGCGACGTTCTCGTCGTCCACGTGCACGCCGTACACCAGACCCAGGTCGACCACGTTGATGCCCAACTCGGGGTCGACGACGTCCTTCATCGCCTCCTCGATGTCGCCGACAGCGGCCTTGCCGTTGGCCGGCGTCACCGGGCTGTCGGTCGCCACCGCGCCGGTCTCCGGCGTCGTGGTGGTCTCGTCCTCGCTCATGCCGCCCCCTCGCTTCGCCCGGCACCGGCCTGGGACGCCGCCGCGCTGTATTGATGATTCGCCTTCGCCTCGGGGCCCACGCCCACCCCGGCGCGTGCCGCGGCGTCCTTGAACGCCATCCACGACAGCAGCGCGCACTTGACCCGGGCCGGGTAGCGCGCGACACCCGCGAACGCCACCCCGTCCCCGAGCACGTCCTCGTCCGGCGTGACCTGGCCCCGTCCGGACATCAACTCGACGAACGCCTCGTGCACCACCGCGGCGTCGGCCGCCTCCCGACCGCGCAGCAGTTCGTGCAGGATGCTCGCCGACGCCTGGCTGATCGAGCAGCCCATCCCGTCGTAGGAGATGTCGGTGAACACCGTGCCGTCGGTCGCCACCCGTACGGTGATCTCGTCACCACAGGTGGGGTTCACGTGGTGCGCCTCGCCGACCCGGGCCGCCGGATCCGCCGCGTCCCGCAGCCCACGGCCGTGCGGGTGCTTGTAATGGTCCAGGATGATCTCCTGGTAGAGCGAATCAAGCTGCATCACGCGAACACCTTCCGCACCTGCTCCAGACCCGCCACCAGAGCGTCGATCTCCGCCGTGGTGGTGTAGAGGTAGAACGACGCCCGCGTCATGGCCGGCACCCCGAAGCGGCTGCACACCGGCTTGGCGCAGTGGTGGCCCACCCGCACCTGCACGCCGAGCGAGTCGAGCACCTGCCCGACGTCGTGCGGGTGCACGTCGCCGAGCGCGAACGAGATCGTCCCGCCCCGGCCGACCGGCACCGACGGGCCGAAGATCCGCAGCCCGGGCACGGTGGCGAGGGCGTCCAGCGCGTACGCCGTCAGCTCCTTCTCGTGCCACTGGATCGCCCGCATCCCGACGCCGTCGAGGTAGTCCACCGCCGCGCCGAGCGCGACCGCCTCCGCGATCGGCGGCGTGCCCGCCTCGAACCGGGCCGGCGGCGCGGCGAACGTCGACCGCGCCATCGTCACCGTCTCGATCATCGAGCCGCCGCCCAGCACCGGGGGCATCGCGGCGAGCAGCTCGCCCCGGCCCCAGAGCACGCCGATGCCGGTCGGGCCGCACATCTTGTGGCCGGTGAAGACGATGAAGTCCGCGTCCAGGTCGACCACGTCGATCGGCTGGTGCGGCACCGACTGGGAGCAGTCGAGCAGCAGCAAAGCGCCGACCTGGCGGACCCGCTCGGTGATCCGCGCGGTGGCGTTGACGGTGCCGAGGATGTTCGACGTGTGCACCAGCGAGACGATCTTCGTGCGCTCGGTGACCAGGTCGTCCAGGCCCGACTCGTCCAGCCGGCCGCCGTCGGTCACCGGGAACCAGCGCAGCGTCGCGCCGGTGCGCTCGGCGAGGAGCTGCCACGGGACGATGTTCGAGTGGTGCTCCATCTCGGAGATCACGATCTCGTCACCCGGACCGACGCGGAACCGGGGGTCGGCGTCCGCGCGCAGCGACGCGTTGGAGAACGCGTACGCCACCAGGTTGATCGCCTCGGTGGAGTTCTTGGTGAACACCACCTCGTCGACGCTGGGCGCGTGGACGAACGCGGCGATCTTCGCCCGCGCGCCCTCGTACGCCTCGGTCGCCTCGGTGCCCAACGTGTGCACCGAACGCGACACGTTGGCGTTGTGCCTCGCGTAGTGCTCGGTGAGCACGTCGAGCACCTGACGCGGCTTGTGCGAGGTGTTGGCGCTGTCCAGGTAGACCAGCGGGTGGCCGTTGACCTCCCGGTCCAGGATCGGGAAGTCGGCCCGCACCGCCGCCACGTCGAAGCGCGGCACGTCGTCGTACTGCGGCATGCCTGCCGGGATCGCGATCGAGGAGGTCATGTCGAGACTCAGGCCCGCGCCGCGCCGGCTCCGGCGACGTACCGCTCGTAGCCCTCTTCCTCAAGCTTGTCGGCCAGCTCCCGACCGCCCTGCTCGACGATCCGGCCGGCGACGAAGACGTGCACGAAGTCCGGCTTGATGTAGCGCAGGATCCGGGTGTAGTGGGTGATCAGCAGCATCCCGGTGTCGCCGGTGTCGCGGACCCGGTTGACGCCCTCGCTGACCACGCGCAGCGCGTCCACGTCGAGGCCGGAGTCGGTCTCGTCGAGGATGGCGATCTTCGGCTTGAGCAGTTCGAGCTGCACGATCTCATGCCGCTTCTTCTCCCCGCCGGAGAAGCCCTCGTTGACGTTGCGCTGGGCGAACGCCGGGTCCATCTGGAGCTTCTCCATGGCGCCGCGCAGCTCGCCGGCCCAGGTGCGCAGCTTCGGCGCCTCGCCGTCGATGGCGGTCTTGGCGGTACGCAGGAAGTTGGCCACCGACACGCCGGGGACCTCGACCGGGTACTGCATGGCCAGGAAGAGGCCGGCGCGGGCCCGCTCGTCGACGGTCATGGCGAGCACGTCCTCGCCGTCGAGCGTCACCTCGCCGCCGGTGATCTCGTACTTCGGGTGGCCGGCGATCGAGTAGGCAAGCGTCGACTTGCCGGAGCCGTTCGGGCCCATGATCGCGTGCGTCTCACCGGAGCGCACGGTCAGGTCGACACCGTGCAGGATCGGCTTGAGCTCACCCTCGGGCAGCTTGACCGACACCTTCAGGTCGCGGATCTCCAGGGTGCTCATTATCGCGTCACTCCATTGCTCGGCGTCATGCTGACGTAGATCCCGCCGTCGCGGACCTCGACGGGGTAGACGGGTACGGGTTCGGTCGCGGGCAGCCCGGTGGGCTCACCGGTACGCAGGTCGAAACGGGATCCGTGCAGCCAGCATTCCAGCGTGCAACCGGACACCTCGCCCTCGGAGAGCGCCACGGCGGCGTGCGAGCACTCGTCGCGTACGGCGTAGAACGCGTCGTCCTCGCCGTGCACGACCGCGATCTGCACACCGTCCACGTCGGCGCTGATCACCGCGCCCTTCGGCACGTCCTCGGTGGAACAGATCCTGATCATCAGGAGCCGGCCTTCGTGAGGCGGGCCTCGATCGCGTCGCCGAGCCGCTCGCGCAGGTCCTCGACCGGGATCTTGTTGATCAGCTCGGCGAAGAAGCCGCGCACCACCAGGCGCCGCGCCTCTGACTCCGGGATGCCGCGGGCCATCAGGTAGAACAGCTGCTCGTCGTCGAACCGGCCGGTCGCGCTGGCGTGCCCGGCGCCGGCGATCTCGCCGGTCTCGATCTCCAGGTTGGGCACCGAGTCGGCCCGGGCGCCGTCGCTGAGCAGCAGGTTCCGGTTGATCTCGTACGTGTCGGTGCCGGTCGCCTCGGCCCGGATCAGCACGTCGCCGACCCAGACCGTGTGCGCGTCGTCGCCCTGGAGCGCGCCCCGGTAGCCGACGTTGCTGCGGCAGTCCGGCACGGTGTGGTCGACGAGCTGCCGGTGCTCCAGGTGCTGGCCGGAGTCGGCGAAGTAGAGGCCGTACAGCTCGGCCTCGCCGCCGCGCTGGGTGTACTCCACGGTGGTGTGCTGGCGGACCAGGTCACCACCGAGGCTCACCTGCACGTGCACGACCTGGGCGTCCCGGCCCAGCCGGACCTTCAGGTGCTGCGCCTGGACCGCGTCGTCGGCCCACTCGGCGAGCGTGACGAGCGTCAGCTTCGCCCCGTCGGCCACCGTCACCTCGACGTTGTCGGCGAGCGTGGCGGAGCCGACGTGCTCCAGCACCACCGTCACCTCGGCGAAGCGACCCACCTCGACGAACGTGTGCCCGAACGCGAGCGCCCCGGCGTCCTCGCCGACCACCCGCAGGCGCACCGGCGCGTCCACCACGGCGTCCCGGGCGACGGTCACCAGCAGGGCGTCCTCGGCCGCCCCGTAGGCCAGCGCGCTGACCCGGTCGAACGGCGTGAGCACGCTGCCCACCCGCGGGTCGTCCCGGCCGATCCGGTCGACGGCGACGCCGTCGGGCAGGTCGCCGTGCTCGTGCCGGACCGTGCCGCGCGTCGCCCCGGAGCCGTCACCCGCCAGGCCGCGGAGGCGCTTGAGCGGGGTGAAGCGCCACTCCTCCTCCAGGCCGGTCAGGGCCGGGAAGTCGGCGACGTCGTACGAGCGGAGCGCCTGCGACTTGGTCGTGGGCGGCGCGGAAGCCTGGGTAGTCATCTCTTCCTTGGTCTGTTCAGCGACGGCGGTGTCAGTGGAACCGGAGACGGGCCGGGCACGAGGCCCGGCCCGACGCGGGCGGCGTCAGCCGACCGCGCCCTCCATCTGCAGCTCGATCAGGCGGTTCAGCTCCAGCGCGTACTCCATCGGAAGCTCCTTGGCGATCGGCTCGATGAAACCGCGCACGATCATCGCCATCGCCTCGTCCTCGCTCAGACCGCGGCTCATCAGGTAGAAGAGCTGGTCGTCGCTGACCTTGGAGACGGTCGCCTCGTGCCCCATCGACACGTCGTCCTCGCGGATGTCGACGTACGGGTAGGTGTCGGAGCGGGAGATGGTGTCGACGAGCAACGCGTCGCACTTGACCGTGCTGCGGCTGCTGTGCGAACCCTCCAGCACCTGCACCAGGCCGCGGTACGAGGTGCGGCCACCACCCCGGGCGATCGACTTCGACACGATGGTCGAGGAGGTGTGCGGCGCGGCGTGCACCATCTTGGCGCCGGCGTCCTGGTGCTGGCCCTCACCGGCCATGGCCACCGAGAGCACCTCACCCTTGGCGTGCTCGCCGGTCATGTAGACCGCCGGGTACTTCATGGTGACCTTGGAGCCGATGTTGCCGTCGACCCACTCCATGGTCGCGCCCTCGTGGCACACCGCGCGCTTGGTGACCAGGTTGTAGACGTTGTTCGACCAGTTCTGGATGGTGGTGTAACGGCACCGCGCGTTCTTCTTGACCACGATCTCCACGACCGCGCTGTGCAGCGAGTCGGAGGAGTAGAGCGGCGCGGTGCAGCCCTCGACGTAGTGCACGTACGCGCCCTCGTCGACGATGATCAGCGTCCGCTCGAACTGGCCCATGTTCTCCGTGTTGATCCGGAAGTAGGCCTGCAACGGGATCTCCACGTGCACGCCCTTCGGCACGTAGATGAACGAGCCACCGGACCAGACGGAGGTGTTCAACGCGGCGAACTTGTTGTCGCCGACCGGGATCACCGTGCCGAAGTACTCCTTGAAGATGTCCTCGTGCTCGCGCAGCGCGGTGTCGGTGTCGAGGAAGACGACGCCCTGCTCCTCAAGGTCCTCACGGATCTTGTGGTAGACGACCTCGGACTCGTACTGCGCCGCGACACCGGCGACCAGCCGCTGCTTCTCCGCCTCCGGGATGCCCAGCCGGTCGTAGGTGTTCTTGATGTCCTCCGGCAGATCCTCCCAGCTGGTGGCCTGCTTCTCGGTGGACCGGACGAAGTACTTGATGTTGTCGAAGTCGATCCCGGTGAGGTCCGCGCCCCAGGCCGGCATCGGCTTGCGGCCGAACAGCCGCAGGCCCTTCAGCCGCAGGTCGAGCATCCAGGCCGGCTCGTTCTTCTTGGCCGAGATGTCCCGCACCACCGCCTCGTTCAGACCACGCTGGGCGGCGGCCCCGGCGACGTCGGGGTCGGCCCACCCGTACTCGTAACGACCGAGGGCGGCGAGCTGCTCCTCCTGGGTCAGGGGCTGGACGATCTGCTCGGTCATCTATCTGTCCTCACAGTGGAGACGGTGGAACCGGACTGGGCGGGAATGTGCGTGGTGCACACGCCGTCGCCGTGCGCGATGGTGGCCAGGCGCTGCACGTGGGTGCCGACCAGGCGGGAGATCACCGCGGTCTCGGCCTCGCACAGCTGGGGAAACTCGGCGGCCACGTGCGCCACCGGGCAGTGGTGCTGGCAGAGCTGCCCGCCGGAGGCGATCGTGGACGCGTTGGCAGCGTAACCCTCGGCGGTCAGCGCCCCGGCGAGCGCCTCGGCCCGCGCGAGCGGGGCGTCACCGGCGTCCTCCATGGCGGCCCGGCAGCGGTTCTCCAGCGCGGCGACCTGGTCGGCCGCGAACTCCGCGACCGCCTCGGCGCCGCCGGTGCGGGCGATCCACCGCAGCGCGGCGGTGGCCATGTTGTCGTAGTGGTGGGTGCCGCAACGCACCCGGGCCGCCTCGGTCAGCGCGAAGACCTTGGCCGGCCGGCCCCGCCCCCGACTGCCGCGCACGGCCTGCTCCCGGGCGAGCACGTCACCGTCGGCGAGCATCGCGTCGAGGTGGCGGCGGATCGCGGCCGGGCTGAGGCCGAGCGCCGAACCGAGCTGCGCGGCGGTCGTCGCGCCGCGCTCCAGCAGGAGCTGGGTGACCCGGTCCCGGGTCGACAGGTCGGCAGCGGCCGGCGCGCCGACGACCGTACCGGTCACCGACCCCTCGGACAGCGCTGCCGCGTTTTTCACAACAGCAACGTTACGTAATTCGGCCGGGGCCCGCAAACCCGGGGTCCGGTGATCCGGAACACCGCACTGGCGGAGTCGCCCGATCGTGGTCCACTACGGTGCGTAGGATTCGCCGGGTGAAGCGTTCCGTCCGGTTCCCGGTCTCCCCCACGCTGCTGCGTCGGCTCGCGTACGCCTCGATCATCGCGAACGTGGCGATCGTGGTCACCGGCGGGGCGGTCCGGCTCACCGCGTCCGGCCTCGGCTGCCCCACCTGGCCCCGGTGCACCGACGAGTCCTACACCACCACGTCCGAGATGGGCGTGCACGGGGTGATCGAGTTCGGCAACCGGCTGTTGACGTTCGCGGTGGGGATCATCGCGCTCGCCGTGGTGCTGGCCGTGCTGGCCCAGCGCCCGCGCCGCCGAGGGCTGCTGCCGCTGGCCGTGGGCGTGCTGTTCGGCATCCCGGCCCAGGCGGTGCTCGGCGGGATCACCGTGCTGACCAACCTCAACCCGTGGGTGGTCGGGCTGCACTTCCTCGCCTCGATGGTGGTGATCGCCGCCGCGTACGCGCTCTGGCGGCGCACCGTGGAGCCGGACGGGCCGGCGACGCCGACCGTGCCGGCGCCGCTGCGTACCCTCGCCCGGATCACGGTCGTGGTCGGCGCGGCCGTGCTGGTGGTCGGCACCTGGGTGACCGGCAGCGGGCCGCACGCCGGCGACCACGGCGCGGCCCGCAACGGGCTCGACCCGGAGGCGATCTCGCAGGTGCACGCGGACGGTGTCTTCCTGCTGATCGGCCTCTCGGTGGCGCTGCTGTTCGCGTTCCGGGCGGTGGGCGCGGCGCGGGCCGCGCGGGCCGCCGGGGTGCTGCTCGCGGTCGAGCTGGGCCAGGGCCTGATCGGCTTCGTCCAGTACTTCACCCACCTGCCGGCGCTGCTGGTCGCCGCGCACATGCTCGGCTCCTGCCTGGTGCTGCTGGCCACGCTGGGCGTGCTCTGGGCCACCCGGGAACGGCTCCCGGCCGCCCCGGAGACGCCGGCGGCGCCCGCCGCCGAGCCGGTGGGCGCCGCCGCCTGAGGCCGGACCGGGCGTTACCGCCCGGCCGGAGCGGGAATGCGGTCCGGACCACGGACCGTACGCCCGAGGGGAGCCGCCGGTGTCGCGCAGGGGCCTCACCACGTCCACGCCGCAGCGGCTGACGCCGGTGGCCGGCGCGCCGCTGTGGTGCGACGCCCGCGAGCACGGTCTCACCGGGGACGGGGTCACCAACGACCAGCCCGCCCTGGCCGCGCTGGTGGACCGCCTCGGCGCCGGCTACGACGCCGACGGCCGGGCCCGGGTCATCCACTGCCCGCCCGGCCTCTACTCGATCCGCGACGCCGGCACGGTGTGGCGCAGCGGGGTGTCCCTGATCGGCGCCGGCCCGGCGGCGACCCGGTTCCTGCTCAGCAACGACGGCAACCGCGCCGACCCGGTGCCGCTTGCCTACTGGACGACCGTGCAGCACGGCGCGGACCGGGACCGGCACATCGCCGACTGCACGTTCGCCGACTTCGAGATCGACGGCTCGGGCGTGGGCCTGGCCGAGTACGACTACCTGGCCAAGGGCCTCGGCCTGCAATACGTGGTGCGGGGCGTGTTCCGCAACCTCTACATCCACCACACCGGCGCCACCGGCCTCGGCTGCGACTTCCTCCAGGACAGCCTGATCGACGGCGTGGTCGTGGTGGGCTGCGGCCGGCTGGACAACGGCCAGCAGATGGGCGGCGCCGGGATCGGGGTCGGCATCGGCGGCTGGGGCGCCGTGGAGCGCCTCACCATCGCCAACTGCACCACGGTCGGCAACGGCACCAACGGGATCTTCCTGGAACTCCAGAAGGACTACTGGGACCCGCCGCGCGGCATCCGCATCATCGGCTGCCACAGCCAGGCCAACCGGTTCGGCATCTCGGACTGGGGCGCGGACGGGCTGATCGTCTCCGGCTGCACCATGACCAACAACCTGGAGGCCGGCTTCGACGTCTCGGCGAACGGCACCGCCGGGGTCGCCGGGCGCGGCGGCCTGCTCACCGGCAACGTGATCGACTGCAACGTCGGCGACGGCATCAGCATGGGCAACACCCCCGGCCCGTACGCGGTGCAGGGCAACCGGATCAGCAACAACGGCGGGTACGGCTACCACGAGCACGACCTCGGCCACGGTTACCGGGGCGCGGCGGCGGACGTGGTGATCCAGGACAACGACATCCGGGAGAACGCGCTGGACGGGATCCGGATCGACCGGCCGATGCTCGACGCGTCGATCGTCGGCAACCGCATCCGGGACAACGGGCAGCGGTCCGCGCCCGCCCACCGGGGTTCGGGCGACGCGGTGCGCTACGGCCCACGCGAGGTCACCGACGCCCACGCGGACTGGCCGCCCGGCGGGCACCGCGGGAAGGTCGTCCGGGTCGGCACCCGGAACGCGGTGGTCGCCGACAACACCGCCGACCGGCTCTCCCTGGCCGAGGTGCGCCCGGACGGCGCCACCGGCTGGAACGAGGCCACCCCGGCGCCGGGGTCCGCGTACGAGCTGCCCGCCGGGCCGCCGGCCTGCGCCGGGATCACCGTCGCCGCCCCGTTCGACTCGGCCACCGTGCGCGACAACCGGATCTGGCACCGGGACGCCGACACCCAGGCGTACGGACTGTGGATCACCGAGGCGGGCAGTTGCGTGTCGTGCGCGGTCGAGGACAACGACCTGGCCGGCACGGTGGCCGCGGTGCGGCTGGACACCCCGCCGATCGGTGGACGCTGGGACCGCAACCACACCGACCGCGACTGACGTTCCCGCTCAGCCCCGTGGCGGTGGCGCGGTCAGCGGCGGCGGTCCAGGTGGGACAGGACCGCGTCGGCGAGCCGGTCGGGCGCGCCCTCGGCGTACCCGACGAACAGGCTCGGCTCGGTCAACTCCAGCTCGACCAGCACGGGCGCGCCGTCCGGGCCGGGGATCAGGTCGACCCGGGCGTAGAGCAGCCGGTCGGCGCCGCCCGGAACGGCGGCCAGCACCTGCTCCGCGACGGCCCGCTGCGCCGGCGTCGCGGTGCGGGCGTCGATCCGCTCCTCCTTGTAGAGCGCGGCCTCGCCCTGGTCCGGGCCGGTCAGCATCGGACCCTTGCGGATCGCGTGGCTGAACGCCAGGCCGTCGCGGCCGGCCAGGAACAGCAGCGCGGTCTCCCCGGCGGTGTCCACCGCGTCGAGGTACGGCTGGACCATGGTGACCCGCCCGGCGGCACCGAGCCGCCGCACGTGCGCCGACGCCAACTCGCGGTGCTCCGGGTCGGCCAGGTCGTACCGGCCGGTGTCCTGACTGCCGGCGCTGACCGCCGGCTTGAGCACGAACTCGCCGTCGGCGGGCGCCGCCCAGCTCTCCCCCGGCGCGAGCCAGGTGGTCGGCACGGTGGGCGCCCCGGCGGCGGAGAGCTCGGCCAGGTAACGCTTGTCGGTGTTCCAGGCGATCACGTCGGCCGGGTTGAGCAGGGTCGGCACGCCGCGCGCCCAGGCGACGAACTCGTCGCGACGCAGCGCGTAGTCCCACGGCGAGCGGAGCAGCACCAGGTCGTACCGGGACCAGTCCTGGGCCGGGTCGTCCCAGACCGCGCCGTCGACGACGACGCCGCGAGCGGCGAGCGGGCCGAGCGCGAGCCGGTCGTCCGGATCGAGATCGGGCAGGGCGGCGCACGTGACGAAAGCGACCCGGGGTCTCCCCCGGGTCGACTGGTGGTGGTGGTCGGTCATGCGGTTATGCGGTTATGTATGTCAACGGGCCATCGTGCGCCGGGCCATCGACCGCCAGAGGTCGTTGCTCGGACGCATCTGGTCCATCAGCTCACGCTCCCAGGCGTTCTCGACGTCGACCCCGGCCTTGGCGCAGGCCTGCCGCGCGACGTCCGTGCCGTCGGCGAACTGGTCGGCCCACACCCCGTCGGAACCCACGAGGACGATCCGTGCGCCGCGCTTGCCGACGTACTCGATGACCGCCTTCGCGCCGCCGTGCCCGGCGGCGAACGACTTGATGCCCGCGACCAGGCTGTTGGAAGCCTGCTCGGTGGTCTGCTCAGTCGTCAGCGTCGTATCGGAACCATCTGCCATGACGCGAAGCCTATGCAGACTTCCACCCGGATGTGCGAGAACCATGAACTGAATGTGATACCAATTACCTGCGCGTTTAAGAAGATGCACAGGAAATTTGTCGGGACTTGCCTGCCTAATAACGGACAGAATGCCCGTCGTGGATCGTCACGGTCTGTCCAGGTTGCTCCCCGCCGGGGGCACGCGGGAAGAAATTCTGATGAACCCGTCCCGCGGCGGAACACCGCAATATCGCGGACGGGCGAGCCCCGCCGAGCGGCGGCGCCGGCTCAGATCAGCGCGTCCAGGGCGACGGCGGCGAAGAGGATCGTCAGGTACGTGGTGGACCAGTGGAACAGCCGCATCGGCTTGACCGCCTCGCCACGCGCCGCGCGCCGGCACAGCTTGTGCGCCTCGACCACGAAGATCCCGCCGACCACCAACGCGGTCACGCCGTAGATCGGGCTCATCCCCAGCGGCCAGACCGCCAGCGACGACAGCAGCGTCAGCCAGGAGAACGCGATGATCTCCACGTTGACCCGCCGGACCGACGCCACCACCGGCAGCATCGGAATGCCGGCCCGCGCATAGTCGTCCTTGTACTTGATGGCCAGCGCGTAGAAGTGCGGCATCTGCCAGAAGAAGACCACCGCGAACAGGCCCCACGCGGCCGGCGACAGCGAACCGGTGACCGCGGCCCAGCCGATCAGCACCGGCGCGGCCCCGCAGACGCCGCCCCAGAACGTGTTGGCGGCCGTGGTGCGCTTCAGCCACAGCGTGTAGACCAGGTCGTAGTAGGCGATCGCGGCGAGCGTCAGGCCGGCCGCCAGCCAGTTGGTGGTCGCCGCCATCAGCGCCACCGACACCGCCGCCAGCACCAGCCCGAAGACCAACGCGTTGCGCGGCGACACGGTGTGCGCGGGCAGCGGGCGACGCTTGGTGCGCCGCATCAACTGGTCGATGTCGCGGTCGATGTAGCAGTTGAGGACGCTGGCCGCGCCGGCGGCGAGCGAGCCGCCGATCAGCACCACGGCCACCAGCCACAGCGACGGCATGCCACCGTCCGCGAGCATCATCGCCGGCACGGTGGTCACCAGCAGCAACTCGACGATCCGCGGCTTGGTCAGCGCCACGTACGCGGCCACCACGCCGCGCACGTCCCGCCGGTCGGTCGCCGACGCCTCCGTCACCGAGCCCACCGGCGACTTCCCGGCAGGGTTGCTGACGGGGCGCTCGGTGATCATGCTCACGGATTGCCACCTTCCGGCTTCGGCAAGGGAGATCGATCGGCCCGGACCCGAGCCCGGGTCCACACACCGCCCCACACACTACGCGTCGTCGTTTTGGCTGCCCCGCAGACCCGGCAACGGTGCGGGCCGTCACACCCGGGGTTGAACGACCGGGCCGGCCGCGCCCGTAGAGAAGACCATGCCGAGATCCCCGGGCGGACGTTTAGCACCGCTCGATAGGGTCATCAGTGAGGGTTCCGCCCATCTGCCGAGGAGCACAACCATCGTGGCTGCGAAACGACCCGAGCTTCCCGCTCTCAACTGGTCCGACCTCGACCGCAGGGCCGTCGACACGGTCCGCGTGCTGGCCATGGACGCGGTGGAGAAATCCGGCAACGGCCACCCGGGCACGGCGATGAGCCTCGCCCCGGCGGCGTACCTGCTCTTCAACCGCGTCATGCGGCACAACCCGGCCGACCCGAACTGGCCCGGTCGGGACCGGTTCGTGCTGTCCGCCGGGCACTCCAGCCTGACGCTCTACATCCAGCTCTTCCTCTCCGGCTACCCGCTGGCCCTGGACGACCTCAAGGCGCTGCGCCAGTGGGGCTCGCTCACCCCGGGCCACCCGGAGCACGGCCACACCCCGGGCGTGGAGACCACCACCGGGCCGCTGGGCCAGGGGCTCGGCAACGCGGTGGGCTTCGCCATGGCGGCCCGCCGCGAGCGGGGCCTGTTCGACCCGGAGCCGGACCGCGCCGACTCGCCGTTCCGGCACGACATCTGGTGCATCGCCTCCGACGGCGACATCGAGGAGGGCATCACCCACGAGGTGAGCGCGCTCGCCGGCCACCAGCAGCTCGGCAACCTCTGCGTGATCTACGACGACAACGAGATCTCGATCGAGGACGACACCCGGATCGCCAAGAGCGAGGACGTGGCGGCCCGCTACGAGGCGTACGGCTGGCACGTGCAGACCGTCGACTGGCGCACCGGCGACGCCGACCAGGGCGACTACCACGAGGACGTGGAGGCGCTCTACCAGGCGCTGCTGGCCGCCAAGGCGGAGACCGGCAAGCCCTCGTTCATCGCGCTGCGCACCATCATCGGCTGGCCCGCGCCGAACAAGCAGAACACCGGCAAGATCCACGGCTCGGCGCTCGGCGCGGACGAGGTCAAGGCCACCAAGGAGATCCTCGGCTTCGACCCGCAGCAGACCTTCCAGGTCGACGAGGAGGTGCTCAAGCACGCCCGCCAGGTGCTGGAGCGCGGCGCCGAGGCGCAGGCCGAGTGGGACACCCGGTTCGACGCCTGGGCGCAGGCGAACCCGGAGCGCAAGGCGCTGTGGGACCGGATGGCCACCCGTACGCTGCCGACCGGCTGGACCGACGCGCTGCCGACCTTCCCGGCGGACGCCAAGGGCGTCGCCACCCGGGCCGCCTCCGGCAAGGTCCTGGAGGCGCTCGCCCCGGTGCTGCCGGAGCTGTGGGGCGGCTCGGCCGACCTGGCCGAGAGCAACAACACCACCATGAAGGGCGAGCCGTCGTTCGTTCCGGCCGGGCACGCCACCAAGGACTTCCCGGGCGACGAGTACGGCCGCACGCTGCACTTCGGCATCCGTGAGCACGGCATGGGCTCGATCCTCAACGGCATCGCGCTGCACGGCGGCACCCGCCCCTACGGCGGCACGTTCCTGGTGTTCAGCGACTACATGCGCCCGTCGGTGCGGCTCGCCGCGCTGATGAAGCTGCCGGTGACCTACGTCTGGACGCACGACTCGATCGGCCTCGGCGAGGACGGCCCGACCCACCAGCCGATCGAGCACCTGTCCGCGCTGCGGGCCATCCCCGGCCTGGACGTGGTCCGCCCGGCCGACGCCAACGAGACCGCGTGGGCGTGGCGGCAGGCGCTGGAGCACACCGACCGGCCGACCGCGCTGGCGCTGAGCCGGCAGGCGCTGCCGACGATCGACCGCGCCGAGTTCGGCTCCGCCGAGGGCACCGCCAAGGGCGGCTACGTGCTGGCCGAGGCGTCCAACGGCAAGCCGCAGGTGATCCTCGTCGGCACCGGCTCGGAGGTGCAGCTCTGCCTCACCGCCCGGGAGCGGCTGGAGGCCGACGGCACCCCGACCCGGGTGGTGTCCATGCCGTGCCAGGAATGGTTCTTCGCGCAGGACGAGGCGTACCGGGAGTCGGTGCTGCCGCGCGGGGTAAAGGCACGGGTGAGCGTGGAGGCGGGCATCGCGATGTCCTGGCGGGCGATCGTCGGGGACAGCGGCGAGTGCGTGAGCATCGAGCACTACGGCGCCAGCGCGCCCTACACCGTGCTCTTCGAGCAGTTCGGGTTCACCCCCGACCGGATCGTGGCCGCCGCGCACGCGGCGCTCACCCGGGTGGGCGACATCACCGGTTTCACGACCGGCAACTGAGGGGAGCGTGGACGGCATGACGGACAGGCTGAGCGAGCTCCAGAACGCCGGGGTGGCGATCTGGCTCGACGATCTTTCCCGGGTACGACTGAGCTCCGGCGGGCTGGACAAGCTCCGCCGGGAGAGCCACGTGGCCGGCGTGACCACCAACCCGACGATCTTCGCCAAGGCGCTGAGCGACGCCGACGAGTACGACTGGCAGCTCCGTGACCTCGCCACCCGCGACGTGGACGTCGAGGAGGCGGTCCGCATGCTCACCACGTACGACGTGCGGTGGGCCTGCGACGTGATGCGCCCGTCGTACGACGCGAGCGCCGGCGTGGACGGCCGGGTCTCGATCGAGGTGGACCCGCGCTCGGCGCACGACGCGGACAAGACCGCGGCCGAGGCCAAGGCGCTGTGGTGGCTGGTCGACCGGCCGAACCTCTTCATCAAGATCCCGGCGACCGAGGAGGGCCTGCCGGCGATCACGAAGACGCTGGCGGAGGGGATCAGCGTGAACGTCACGCTGATCTTCGGGCTGGACCGCTACTCGCAGGTCATGGACGCCTTCCTGGCCGGCCTGGAGCAGGCGCAGGCCAACGGGCACGACCTGTCGAAGATCGGCTCGGTCGCCTCGTTCTTCGTCTCCCGGGTCGACAGCGAGGTCGACAAGCGGCTGGAGAAGATCGGCTCCGACCAGGCCAAGTCGCTGCGCGGCAAGGCCGCGGTGGCCAACGCCCGCCTGGCGTACGAGCGGTACGGCGAGGTGTTCTCCTCCGCGCGGTGGCAGAAGCTGGCCGACGCGGGCGCCCACCCGCAGCGCCCGCTGTGGGCCTCCACCTCGACGAAGAACCCGGACTACCGGGACGTCATCTACGTCGAGGAGCTGATCGCCCCCGGCACGGTCAACACCATGCCGGAACCGGTCGTGCACGCCTACGCCGACCACGGCGAGACCCAGGCGGACACGATCACCGGCGGGTACGACGACGCGCGGCAGGTCTTCGCCGACCTGGAGTCCGTCGGCGTGGACCTGGCCGACGTGATCGCCACGCTGGAGAAGGAGGGCGTGGAGAAGTTCGAGGCGAGCTGGCTGGAGCTGCTGGAGGGCGTCAAGAAGTCCCTCGCCGAGGCGGCCAAGGGCGCCGGCAGCCCGCACCGGGCCGCCGAGGGCAACGCGCGCAACGCCCAGCAGGCCGGCGGTAACGCGTGACCGACGGCGTCCGACGCGTCCCGGGGCCCGGCCCCGGGACGCGTCCCGCCGTACCGTGGAACGGGTGAGGTGATCAGGTGGACGACCTGCTCGCCGGGCCGGCCGACGCCGCCGCCGGCCTGGCCGTGCACGGCGCGGACGCGGTGGACCCGTCCGCCCGTGCCGCGCTGGTCGCCCGCGACGTCCCCGCGCGGCTGGCCGCCCAGGACCCGACCCTCTGGGGCCCCGGGGCCGAGGCGGCGGCCCGCGCCCGGCTGGGCTGGCTGGACACCCACTGCCGTAGCCGGGAGCTGCTCCCCCAGCTCGCCGAACTGACCGCCGAGCTGGGCGACCTGGACCACGTGGTGCTCGCCGGCCCGGGCGGCGTCACGTCGGCCGCCGCAGTGATCGCCGACTGCCTGGGCCGGCCGCTGACCGTGCTCGACACGGCCGATCCGGGGCCGGTCCGGGCGGCGCTGGCCGACCGGCCGGCGCGTACCGTGCTGGTGCTCACCGGCCGGGACCTGGACCGGACCACCGACGCCCACCTGCGGGCGTTCCGGCGGTCCTGGCAGGACGCCGGGCCGGAGGCGGCCCGGCACCTGGTGGTGGTCACCACGGCCGGGTCGGCGCTGGAGGCGCTCGCTGACGAGCTGGGCGCGGTGCTGATCCCGGCCGACCCGCAGGTGGCCGGGCCCTGGTCCGCGCTCACCGCGTTCGGCCTGGTCCCGGCCGCGCTCGCCGGCGCGCCGGTGACCGAGTTGCTGGACGAGGCGGCGGCGCTGGCCGGCGCGCTCGACCGGGAGCGGGACAATCCCGGTCTCGCGCTCGGCGCGGCGCTGGCCGGGGCGGCGGAGCACGGTCGGTCCACCGTCGCGCTGGTGCCCGACGGCACCGGCCTCGACGGGTTGCGCCACTGGGCCGGCGCGCTGCTCGCCGCCGCGACCGGCGGACGGTTGCTGCCGGTCGCGGCGGAGTCCCCGGACGCGCCCGGCGTCGGGGGCCCGGGCGTGCTGACGATCGGCCTGGGCGGCGCGCTCGGCGCGGGCGTGGGGCCCGGGGTGGCCGCCGACGTGGCGGTCAACGGTCCGCTCGGCGCCCAGTTCCTCACCTGGGAGTACGCTGCCGCGACCGCCGCGGCGGCGCTGCGGGTCGACCCGTTCACGGCGCCGGTGGGCGTCGACGACGACGGGCCGGCGCCGGCGGACGGACCGCCGTCGTCGGTCGACGGCGCGGTCGAGGTGTACGCCCCGGCCGGCGCCCCCGGCGACCTGGCCGGCGCGCTGCGCTGGCTGACCGACGGGCTGGCCCCCGACGAGCACCTCGCGGTGACCGCGTACCTCGACCGGCGGGTCGACGCGGCGGTGGCCGGGCTGCGCCCGCTGCTGGCCCGCGTCACCGGGCGGCCGGTGACGTTCGGGTGGGGCCCCCGCCATCCGGGCCACCCCGACGGGCGAGCCCGGCACCTCCAGATCACCGGTGCGGTCACCGATGATCTGGAGGTGCCGGGTCGCCCGTACACCTTCGCGGAACTCCAGGCGGCCCAGGCCGCCGGCGACCGGCGGGCCCTGACCGGCCGGGAGCGACCGGTGCTGCGACTACACCTGACCGAGCGGGCGGCCGGCGTCGCCCAGCTGCTGGATACGGCCGGACGGACACGTACGTGACGATCAATGACCTGGAATCAGTGGACCGAGATGCAGGAGGAGGTGGCCCGGTGAACCCGCTGCGCGACCCCCAGGACCGGCGGCTGCCGCGGATCCCCGAGCCGTGTGCCCTGGTGATCTTCGGGGTCACCGGGGACCTGGCCCGCAAGAAGTTGTTGCCGGCGGTCTACGACCTGGCCAACCGGGGGCTCCTGCCGCCCGGTTTCGTGGTGCTGGGCTTCGCCCGGCGCGACTGGGGCGACGGCGACTTCGAGTCGCTGGCCCACGACGCGGCCAAGAAGCACGCCCGCACCCCGTGGCGCGAGGAGGTCTGGGCCCGGCTGGTCGGCAACATCAAGTTCGTCGGCGGCTCGTTCGACGACGACGCCGCGTTCGACCATCTCGCCACCACGCTCGACGAGCTGCGCGACACGCACGGCATCCACGGCAACGCCGCGTTCTACTTCTCCATCCCCCCGGCCGCGTTCCCGGTGGTGCTCAAGCAGCTCGCCCGCACCGGCATGGCCGACAACGAGAAGTCCGGCGGCTGGCGGCGGGTGGTGGTGGAGAAGCCGTTCGGCAACGACCTGCCCTCGGCCAAGGCGCTCAACGACCTGGTCGACGACGTCTTCACCCGGCAGGACGTCTTCCGGATCGACCACTACCTGGGCAAGGAGACGGTCCAGAACATCCTGGCGCTGCGGTTCGCCAACAACCTGTTCGAGCCGCTGTGGAACTCCAAGTACGTCGACTCGGTGCAGATCACCATGGCCGAGGACGTCGGCATCGGCACCCGGGCCGCGTTCTACGACTCGGTCGGCACCGCCCGCGACGTGCTCCAGAACCACCTGCTCCAACTGCTCGCCCTGGTCGCCATGGAGGAGCCGACCAGCTTCGACGCCGACGAGATCCGGGCCGAGAAGCTGAAGGTGCTCAAGGCCATCGCCGTGCCCCGGGACGTCGCCCGGGACACCGTGCGCGGGCAGTACCTGCCCGGCTGGGTGGGCGGCGAGCGCGCCAAGGGCTACCTGGAGGAGGAGGACGTCCCGGAGGACTCCACCACCGAGACGTACGTGGCGGTGAAGCTGGCCATCCAGAACCGGCGCTGGGCCGGCGTGCCGTTCTACATCCGCGCCGGCAAGCGGCTGCCCAGGCGGGTCACCGAGGTGGCCATCATGTTCAAGAAGGCGCCGCACCTGCCGTTCAACCCGGCCGACATGGAGTCCCTCGGCGCCAACCAACTCGTCATCCGGGTGCAGCCGGACGAGGGCGTGGTGCTGAAGTTCGGCTCCAAGGTGCCGGGCACCACCATGGAGGTCCGCGACATCGCGATGGACTTCCAGTACGGCGAGGCGTTCACCGAGTCCAGCCCGGAGGCGTACGAGCGGCTGGTGCTGGACGTGCTCATCGGCGACCGGACGCTGTTCCCGGACGCCGCCGAGGTGGAGCAGAGCTGGCAGGTGGTGGACCCGCTGGAGCACGCCTGGGAGGGCACCACGCCGGAGCCGTACCGGGCCGGCGAGTGGGGTCCCCGGGCCGCCGACGAGATGCTGGCCGCCGAGGGAAGAGCTTGGCGAAGAGCGTGAGCGAGCAGAGCGAGCGAACCAGGAGGCTCCATTGATCGGGCTGTGGGACACCACCGGCAACGAGGTGGTCAAGGCGCTGGCCGCCGAGCGGCGCAGCGCGGGCGGGGTGGCCAGCGGCATGGCGCTCACGCTCATCGTCGTGGTGGACGAGAAGCGCGTCCGGGAGGCCGAGGCGGCGGCCACCATCGCCGCCGCGGCGCACCCCTGCCGGCTGCTCGTGGTGGTCCGCTCGGACATCGAGCGGGACCGCAACCGGCTGGACGCGGAGATCGTGGTGGGTGGCCGGCTCGGCCCCTGCGAGGCGGTGGTCACCCGGATGTACGGCCGGCTCGCGCTGCACGCCGAGTCCGTGGTGATGCCGCTGCTGGTGCCGGACGTGCCGGTGGTGACCTGGTGGCACGGCGAGCCGCCGGAGGAGATCGCCACCGACTTCCTCGGCGTGGTGGCCGACCGGCGGATCACCGACGCGGCGCAGGCCGCCGACCCGATCGCCGCGCTGCGGCAGCGGGCCTGCGACTACGCGCCGGGCGACACCGACCTGGCCTGGACCCGGATCACCCCGTGGCGCACGCTTGTCGCCGGCGCGTTCGACACCACCCAGGCCCGGGTCACCGAGGCGACGGTGGTGGCGCCGCGCACCGACCCGACCGCGGCGCTGATGCGGGGCTGGCTGACCGCACGCCTCGGCATCGAGCCGGCGTGGGAGCACACCGACGAGTTCCCGCGCATGCGTGAGGTGCAGCTGCGCTGCGCCAACGGCGACGAGCTGACGCTCACCCGGGACGACAGCGTGGCCCGGTTCCGGCGTACCGGGCAGGAGGACCGGACGCTGCCGCTGGTCCGTCGGCCGCTCGGCGACGAGCTGGCCGAGGAGTTGCGCCGGCTCGACGCCGACCAGGTGTACGCCGAGGCGCTCGGCGCGACGGCCGGGCTGACCGGGCTGGACCAGCGGGCGGCCCAGCGGGTGCACGTGTGGAAGGATCCGGCGACCGCCCAGCGGGCCGAGGCGGGCGTGACCGCGCACGCGGGCGCCACCGCCAACGAGTGACCGCCCGGACCGGGCGACCGGACACACAGAGACACGAGGGCACGACGGATGACTGAGGCGAGTGTCGCCGTACACGCCGACCCCGACCTGCTGGCGCAGGCGGTGGCGGCCCGGCTGGTGGTGAAGCTGCTCGACGCGCAGGCCGAGCGTGGTCAGGCGTCGGTGGTGCTGACCGGCGGGCGGATCGCCGCGGCGGTGTACCGGGCGGTCGGCCAGCTCCCCGCGCGGGACGCCGTGGACTGGTCCCGGGTCGACGTCTGGTGGGGTGACGAGCGGTTCCTGCCGGCCGGCGACCCGGAACGCAACGAGACCCAGGCCCGGGCGGCGCTGCTGGACGCGGTGCCGCTGGACCCGGCCCGGGTGCACCCGATGCCGGCGTCGGACGGTCCGGCCGGCGACGACCCGGAGGCCGCCGCCGCCGGGTACGCGCGTGAGCTGGCCGCCGCCGCCCGGCCGGGGCACGCCACGCTCCCCCACTTCGACGTGTTGATGCTCGGCGTCGGTGAGGACGGGCATGTGGCGTCCGTGTTCCCGGAGCACCCGGTGCACCACGACAGCCGCCCGGTCAGCGCGGTACGCGGCAGCCCGAAGCCGCCGCCGGTGCGGACCACGCTGACGCTGCCGACGATCAACACGGCCGAGGAGGTGTGGCTGATCGCCGCCGGGACGGACAAGGCGAGGGCGGTGGGCATGGCGCTGGCCGGGGCCGGGTCGGTGCAACTGCCGGCGGCCGGTGTGCGGGGCGTCTCCCGCACCCTCTGGCTGCTCGACCGCGCCGCCGCGGCCAACGTCCCACCCCGCGCCCGCAGCCTCCGCTGACCGTCCCTCCGCACCCCTCCCCGCCCTCCGCGCCCCTCCCCGCCCCTCCGCGCTGATTCACGGAAAGAGTGGCCATGGCCGACGACATGGCCACTCTTTCCGTGAAAAAGGGCAGGCGGGTGAGGGGTCAGGCGCGGCCTCGGCGGTGGCGTAGCGCGGCCAGGGCCTCGGCCAGCAGCGCCTCGCCCTCCTCGGGGGTACGGCGCTCCTGCACGTACGCCAGGTGGGTCTTGTACGGCTCGGCGCGGGTGCGGCCCGGCGGGTTGCCCGGGTCGGGGCCGGCGGGCTCGCCGCAGCGGGGGCAGTCCCACGACGCCGGGGTCTCCGCCTCGGCGGCGATCAGGAACTCGACCCGGTGCTCGTGGCGGCACCAGTAGACGACCGGCCGGCGTGGCGCCGGCTCGGCCCGCTGGTCGAAACGCTCAGGGGCGGACCCGATCCGGGTGCCGCGGATGACGTTGTTGCTGGGCACGTTGCGCGCTCCCTGTCGTCGAAGGGGCCGCCGCCGGAAGGGGTCGGCGGCGGGCGACGGGCGGCGGAACAAAACTGCGCGCGGTCCGTGACGGACCGCGCGCAGATTGTACGCGTAGACGCGCTCGCTCAGGTGCCGCTGGCCATCTGGAGGCGCAGCCAGAGGCCGAGCCCGACGATGCACGCGAACCAGACGATCCCCACCAGAACGGTGTAGCGGTCGAGGTTCTTCTCGGCCACCGAGGAACCGGCCAGGCTGGAGCTGACGCCGCCGCCGAACATGCTCGACAAGCCGCCGCCCTTACCGCGGTGCAGGAGGATCAGCAGGGTGAGCAGCACGCTGGTGATGACCAGCAAGGTGATCATCGTGTAGGCGAACCAGATCGGCATGGCGGGGGTCAGTCCTCTCGTTGCGATCACTGCCCGGACCTGTCGGGCACGGCGGCACCGACCGGTGGACGGGCAGCGTCAAGGATAGCGAGCGATCAGCGGGCCGTGTGCTCCGGGAACCGACAGATCCGCGCGAACTCCTCCGCGTCGAGGCTGGCGCCCCCGACCAGGGCCCCGTCCACGTCCGGCTGGGCCATGATCGCGGCGACGTTCGACGACTTGACCGACCCGCCGTAGAGGATCCGGACCTGCTGGGCGGTGGTCTCGTCGTAGGTCTCCCCGAGCCGCTTGCGTACCTCGCCGCAGACCTCCTGCGCGTCCTCCGGGGTCGCCGTCTTGCCGGTGCCGATCGCCCAGACCGGCTCGTACGCGACGACGACCTGGGTGACCTGCTCGGCGGTGAGGCCCTTGAGCGCGCCGTCGAGCTGGTCGCGGCAGTGCGCCACCTGCCCGGACTGCTCGCGGACCGCCAGGCCCTCGCCGATGCAGAGGATCGGCGTGAGCCCGTTCGCCAGCGCCGCCGCCACCTTCGCGTTGACCAGCGCGTCGTCCTCGCCGTGGTACTGCCGCCGCTCGGAGTGGCCGACCACCACGTACCCGCAGCCCAGCTTCGACAGCATCGGCCCGGCGATGTCACCGGTGTACGCCCCGGACGGGAACGGCGACAGGTCCTGCGCGCCGTAGCCGATCAGCAGCTTGTCGCCGTCCACCGCGGTCTGCACGGTGCGCAGGTCGGTGAAGGGCGGCAGCACCACGCACTCGACGTCGGTGAGCTGCTTCTCGGTCAGGCTCGCGGCCAGCTTCTGCACCAGCAGGTTCGCCTCGAGGTGGTTGAGGTTCATCTTCCAGTTGCCGGCCATCAGCGGCCGGCGGGTGGTGCTCGCCATTCAGTTCTCCAGAGCCGCGATGCCGGGGAGGGTCTTGCCCTCCAGGTACTCCAGGGAGGCGCCGCCACCGGTGGAGATGTGCCCGAACGAGGACTCGTCCAGACCCAGGGCGCGCACCGCCGCGGCGGAGTCACCGCCGCCCACCACGCTGAACGCGTCCGTCTTGGTGATCGCCTCGGCCACCCCGCGGGTGCCGTTGGCGAACGCCGCCATCTCGAACACGCCCATCGGGCCGTTCCAGAAGATCGTCTTCGCCTGGGACAGCGCGGCGGCGAAGCCGGCCACCGTCTCCGGGCCGATGTCCAGTCCCAGCCGGTGGCTGGGGATGCCGTCGGCCGGCACGGTGTCGTGCGCGGCGTCCGGGGCGAAGGCGTCCGCGGCCACCACGTCGACCGGGAGCATGATCTTGCCGGCGGAGCGCTCCAGGAGGTTCCGGCAGGTCTCCACCATCTCCTCCTCCAGCAGCGACGTGCCCACCTCGTGGCCCTGGGCCTTGAGGAACGTGAAGCACATCCCGCCGCCGATGAGCAGCCGGTCGACGGTGGGCAGCAGCGCCTCGATCACGGCCAGCTTGTCGGAGACCTTCGAACCGCCCAGCACCACCACGTACGGCCGCTCGGGCGCACCGGTCAGCTTGCTGAGCACCTCCACCTCGCGCAGCACCAGGCGGCCGGCCACGTGCGGCAGCCGGGCCGGCACGTCGTGCACGCTGGCGTGCTTGCGGTGCACCGCGCCGAACGCGTCGTCGACGTACGCGTCACCGAGCGCCGCGAGCTGGTCGGCGAACGCCCCCCGCTCGGCCTCGTCCTTGCTGGTCTCGCCCTTGTTGAAGCGCAGGTTCTCCAGCAGCGCGACCTGACCGTCGGCCAGGTCGGCCACGGTCGACCGGGCCGAGTCGCCGACGGTGTCCTCGGCGAAGCGCACCGGGGCGCCGAGCAGCTCACCGAGCCGCCCGGCGACCGGGCGGAGGCTGAACTGCGGGTCCGGCGCGCCCTTCGGACGGCCCAGGTGCGAGCAGACGACCACCTTCGCGCCGGCCTGCACCAACGCGCTCAGCGTCGGCAGCACGGCGCGGATGCGCCCGTCGTCCGTGATGTCACCGGTCTGCTTGTCGAGCGGGACGTTCAGGTCGGCACGCACCAGCACGCGCCGACCCGACACCCCCTCGGCGAGCAGGTCGTCGAGGTTACGAATCGTCACAGCGAGGAACCCACCAGCTTGACCAGGTCGACGAGGCGGTTGGAGTAGCCCCACTCGTTGTCGTACCAGCCGACGACCTTGACCTGGTTGCCGATCACCTTGGTCAGCGGCGCGTCGAAGATGCACGACGCCGGGTCGGTGACGATGTCGGCGGAGACGATCGGGTCCTCGTTGTAGACCAGGACGCCCTTGAGCGGGCCCTCCGCGGCGGCCTTGATCGCGGCGTTGACCTCGTCCACGGTGGTCTCCCGGCCGACCTCGACGGTCAGGTCGGTGGCCGAACCGGTCGGGATCGGCACCCGCAGCGCGTAACCGTCGAGCTTGCCCTTCAGCTCCGGCAGCACCAGGCCGATGGCCTTCGCGGCGCCGGTCGAGGTCGGCACGATGTTGAGCGCGGCGGCCCGGGCCCGGCGCAGGTCCTTGTGCGGCGCGTCCTGCAGGTTCTGGTCCTGCGTGTACGCGTGGATGGTGGTCATCAGACCCTTGGTGATGCCGAACGTGTCCTGGAGGACCTTCGCCATCGGGGCGAGGCAGTTGGTGGTGCAGGACGCGTTCGAGATGATGTTGTGCTTGGCCGGGTCGTACTGGTCCTGGTTGACGCCCATGACCACGGTGACGTCCTCGTTCTTCGCCGGCGCGGAGATGATAACCTTCTTGGCCCCGCCGTCGATGTGCGCCTTCGCCTTGGTGGCGTCGGTGAAGAACCCGGTGGACTCGATGACGACGTCCACGCCGACCTCGCTCCACGGCAGCTTGCCGGGGTCCTTCTCCTCGAACACCTTGATGGCCTTGCCGCCCACGGTGATCTCGTCGGCGCTGGCCTTCACCTCGTGCGGAAGGCGACCCAGGATGCTGTCGTACTTGACAAGGTGGGCGAGCGTCGCGTTGTCGGTCAGGTCGTTGACCGCGACGATTTCGATGTCGGCGCCGGACGCCAGCACTGCCCGGAAGAAGTTACGGCCGATCCGGCCGAAGCCGTTGATGCCAACCCGGATGGTCACAGGTCCCATCTCCTCGCGTTCTGGTCCGCCGGCGTCAGACCACAGCCGGCGGAGGTGTGTGCGCCGACCGTTGGAGCCGGCCGTTGACGATGTCATCTCGGCCACCCCGCCGCGGTCCGTTCCAGACCTGACCGCCCGAGGCGGTGAGTGCGGCGAGGAGTGCCTGTGCCGGCCCCCTTGCCGTACGCAGCGACCCTATCCGAGCGCGTGGCGGCACGTTGCGCCGGGTGGTGACCCCGAACGCGTGACGCCGCCCCCTCCGTCCTATCAGACCACGAGCATGTCCGGCGTGACGGCCGCTTCCGTATCCGGGATGCCGAGGTCACGGGCCCGCTTGTCGGCGAGCGCGAGCAGCCGGCGGATCCGGCCGGCGATGGCGTCCTTGGTCAGTGGCGGCTCGGCGAGCGCGCCCAGCTCCTCCAGCGACGCCTGGCGGTGCTCCAGCCGCAGCCGGCCGGCCGAGGTCAGGTGGTTGGGCGCGTCGTCGGCGAGGATCTCCAGCGCCCGGGTCACCCGGGCGGCGGCGGCCACCGCGGCGCGCGCCGAGCGACGCAGGTTCGCGTCGTCGAAGTTGGCCAGCCGGTTGGCGGTGGCGCGCACCTCCCGGCGGACCCGGCGCTCCTCCCAGGCCAGCACGCTGGAGTGCGCGCCGATGCGGGTGAGCAGCGCGGCGATCGCGTCGCCGTCCTTCACCACCACCCGGTCCACGCCACGCACCTCGCGGTTCTTGGCGGTGATGCCGATCCGGCGGGCGGCGCCGACAAGCGCGAGCGCCGACTCCGGCCCGGGGCAGGTGATCTCCAACGCGCTGGAGCGGCCCGGCTCGGTCAGCGAGCCGTGCGCCATGAACGCGCCGCGCCAGGCGGAGACCGCGCAGCAGACGTTGGCGGCCACCACGTGCGGCGGCAGGCCCCGCACCGGGCGACCCCGCACGTCCAGCAGGCCGGTCTGCCGCGCGAGGGCCTCGCCGTCCTTGACCACCCGCACGATGAAGTGGCTGCCCTTGCGCAGGCCGCCCGAGGCGAGCACGTGGATCTCACTCGGGTAGCCGTAGACCTCGGCGATCTCCCGCCGCAGCCGGCGGGCCACCGCGCCGGTGTCCAGCTCCGCCTCCACCACCACGCGCCCCGACACGATGTGCAGGCCGCCGGCGAAGCGCAGCAGGGCGGCCATCTCCGCCCGCCGGCAGCAGGGCTTGGGCACGTCGACCCGACTCAGCTCGTCCTTGACCGCAGCCGTCATCGCCATTCCAGCGCCCCCTCACGGACCGGTTCCGGCGTGTCGCCGGTGATTACGTACGTGTCTAACGATCGGCGCCCAGGACCGGCACCAGTGCGGCGCCCAGGGCGGCCGGATCATGACGGGGCGTGCCGTCGACGACGGCGACGGGGGCGAGGACCAGCCGGGCACCAAGCGATTCTGCCGCACGTTCGACCGCCGCGGGATCACCCACCGCCGTCGAGTCGGCGAGCACCATGTCCACCTTCAACTCGGGCAGATAGCGCCGCAGGGTGTCCAGATGGTCGGGCAGGGAGAGCCCGGAGGTCTCCTTCTCGGCCACCAGGTTCAGCGTCACCAGCCGCCGCGCCGGGCTGGACACGATCGCGTCGGCCAGGCCGGGCACCAGCAGGTGCGGCAGCACGCTGGTGTACCAGCTCCCCGGGCCGAAGATCAACCAGTCGGCGGCGCGTACCGCGGTCACCGCCTCGGCGCACGCGGCCGGCGCGGCCGGGGTCAGCCGCAGCGACTCCACCACGCCGGTCGTGACCGCGACCTGGTGCTGGCCGCGCACCGTGCGTACCTCGTCGGGGTGCGCCGGGTCGACGCCGCGGACCCGGGCCTCGATGCCCACCGGCTGGCGGGACATCGGCAGCACCCGGCCGACCGCGCCGAGCATCGCCCCGGCGTGGTCCAGCGCGGCCACCGGATCGCCGAGCAGCTCGGTCAGCCCGTGCAGCAGCAGGTTGCCGACCGCGTGGCCGGCGAGCGGGTCACCCACCGCGGCAGGCGGCGCGCCGAGTGCCGGCGCGGGCGTGGCGGCGGCGAAACGGTGCTGGAACAGCGCCGCGCTGCGCCGGGTCGCCGGATGGTCACCGGAGAGCGCGACGAGCGCCTGCCGCAGGTCACCCGGGGGCAGGCCGCCGCGCTCGGCGCGCAGCCGGCCGCTGGAGCCGCCGTCGTCGCCGACCGTGACCACCGCGGTGATGTCCAGGTCCAGTCCGGGTACGCAGTGCCGCAGCGCCCGCAGCGACGCGGACAACCCGTGCCCGCCGCCGAACGCGACCACCCTGGTCGGGGTCATTCCCGCCCCAGGTCCCGGTGCTGCGCGTTGGCGGCGATGCCGGACGCGCGCAGCCGCACGGCCAACTCCTCGGCGATCGCCACGCTGCGGTGCTTGCCGCCGGTGCAGCCGACGGCCACGGTCAGGTAGCGCTTGCCCTCCCGTTCGAAGCCGGCCGTGGTGGCGTTGACCAGGTCGGCGTAGCCGGCGACGAACGCGTCCGCGCCCTCCTGCCCCAGCACGTACGCGCTGACCGCCTCCTCCCGGCCGGTGTGCTCGCGCAGCTCCGGCACCCAGTACGGGTTGGGCAGGAAGCGGGCGTCCATCACGAAGTCGGCGTCCGGCGGGAGGCCGTACTTGAAGCCGAACGAGAGCACGGTGATCCGCAGCCGGCGGGCGTCCTCGCCGCCGAACAGCTCCTCGACCCGGCGGCGGAGCTGGTTGACGTTCAGGTGGCTGGTGTCGATGATCACGTCGGCCTGGTCGCGGGCCTCCTCCAGCAGCGCCCGCTCCACCGCGATGCCGTCGGCCAGCCGGCCGTCGCCCTGCAACGGGTGCGAGCGGCGCACGCTCTCGAACCGGCGGATCAGCACCTCGTCGTCGGCGTCGACGAAGACCACCCGCGGGGAGAAGCCGCGCTCGCGCAGCTCCCGGATCGCGCCGGCCAGGTCCGTGGAGAAGGCGCGCGACCGCACGTCCAGCACCATCGCCGTACGCCGGGCCGCGCCGCCGGCCTTGAACGCCAGCTCGGCCATGTCCAGCAGCAGCGCCTGGGGCAGGTTGTCGACCACGTAGTAGCCGACGTTCTCCAACGCCCGCGCCACCGTGCTGCGCCCGCCCCCGGAGAGGCCGGTCACCACCACCAGGGACGTCTCCGCCTCGGTCGGCGCCGGCCGCCCCACCGCTGTCTCCGTGCCGGTCGGCACCAGGCCCTCCGCCGTCCGCGCCTCGCTCACCCGATGTACCCCCAAGCCGTGGCGCCGCCGGCCGGTCGGCCGTGCATGGTCAGTCGACGACTCTAACGGCTGCGACCCCGCCCGGGATTCCACGGGGTGACCCCCGGAACACCTGCTCGCCCTGCTCGTCCAGTTCCCCCGGTCTCTCCCCCCGCCCCCACCCGCCTCCCACCCCCTTCTCCCCGCGCCCTCTCCCGGCGCCCTCTGCCCGTGGGCTCTGCCCGTGGGCTCTGCCCGTGGGCTCTGCCCGTGGACTCTGCCCGTGGACTCTCCCCGTGGGCTCTGCCCGTGGGCTCTCCCCGTGGGCTCTGTCCGCTGTTTCACGGAAACAGTGGCTGTTCCGGCGGCGACAGCCACTGTTTCCGTGAAACAGGCGGGGGCGGGGAGGGGAGGGGAGGGCGGGGTTGGGCGCGGCGGCGTGGGCGGGCGGCTTCCGTGGCGGTGTCGGCGGGCGCTCGTAGACTGCGCGGATGGTCTCCCCCACCGAGCAACGGGTCGAGGGCGCGCTGGACGTGTTGCGCCGGGTCTTCGGTTACGACGCGTTCCGCGGTGTCCAACAGGACATCATCGAGCACGTGGTGGCCGGCGGTGACGCGCTGGTGCTGATGCCCACCGGGGGCGGCAAGTCGCTCTGCTACCAGATCCCCGCGCTGGTCCGCGACGGTGTCGCGGTGGTCGTCTCGCCGCTGATCGCGCTCATGCAGGACCAGGTCGACGCGCTCACCGCGGTCGGCGTGCGGGCCGGGTTCCTCAACTCGACCCAGGACGCGGCCCAGCGCCGCCGGGTCGAGGCGGCCTACCTCGCCGGCGAGCTGGACCTGCTCTACCTCGCCCCGGAAGGGCTGGCCGTACGCTCCACGCTCGGCCTGCTGGAACGCGGCAGGATCGCGCTGTTCGCGATCGACGAGGCGCACTGCGTCTCCCAGTGGGGGCACGACTTCCGCCCCGACTACCTCAACCTGTCGATGCTGCACGAACGCTGGCCGCAGGTGCCGCGCATCGCGCTGACCGCCACCGCGACGCGGGCCACCCGCACCGAGATCGCCACCCGGCTCCAACTCACCGACGCCCGGCACTTCGTGGCCAGTTTCGACCGGCCCAACATCCAGTACCGCATCGTGCCGAAGCGGGAACCGCGCCGGCAGTTGCTGAGCCTGCTGCGCGACGAGCACCCGGGTGACGCCGGCATCGTCTACTGCCTGTCCCGCGCCTCGGTGGAGAAGACCGCCGAGTTCCTGGTCGCCAACGGCGTTCCGGCGCTGCCCTACCACGCCGGCCTGGACGCGGCGACCCGCGCCGCCAACCAGCAGCGCTTCCTGCGCGAGGACGGGCTGGTCATGGTGGCCACCATCGCGTTCGGCATGGGCATCGACAAGCCCGACGTGCGCTTCGTCGCCCACCTCGACCTGCCGAAGTCGGTGGAGGGCTACTACCAGGAGACCGGTCGCGCCGGCCGTGACGGGCTGCCGTCCACGGCCTGGTTGGCGTACGGGCTCCAGGACGTGGTGCAGCAGCGCAAGATGATCGAGACGTCGGAGGGCGACCTGGCGCACCGGCGCAACCTCGCCGCCCACCTCGACGCGATGCTGGCGCTCTGCGAGACGGTCCGCTGCCGCCGGGCCCAACTGCTCGACTACTTCGGCGAGACCGGAGCGCCGAACTGCGGCAACTGCGACACCTGCCTGGACCCGCCGGAGTCCTGGGACGGCACGGTCGCCGCGCAGAAGCTGCTCTCCACCGTCTACCGGCTCGACCGGGAGCGCAACCAGCGGTTCGGCGCCGGGCACAGCATCGACATCCTGCTCGGGAAGCACACCGACAAGATCGACCAGCACGGGCACGACGCGCTGAGCACGTTCGGCATCGGCACCGAGCTGCGCGACACCGAGTGGCGCGGCGTGGTCCGGCAACTGCTCGCCGAGGGTCTGCTCGCGGTCGAGGGCGACTACGGCACGCTGGCGTTGACCGAGGCCAGCGCCGACGTGCTCGGCCGGCGGCGTACGGTCACCCTGCGCAAGGAGCCGGAACGGCCGCTGTCCGGCCGGGCCGCGAAGCCACGGGGCGCGGCCACCGTCGTCGCCGACCTCTCCCCCGCCGCCGCGCCGGTCTTCGAGCGGCTCCGCGCGTGGCGGGCCGCCACCGCGAAGGAGCAGGGCGTCCCCGCGTACGTGGTGTTCCACGACGCCACGCTGCGTCAGATCGCCGCCGAGCCACCAACCTCGCTGGCGGAGCTGTCCCGGTTCAACGGGGTCGGCGAGAACAAGCTCGCCAAGTACGGCGAGGCCATCCTCGCCGTACTCGCGGAGGGGTGACGAAAGGGCCGACCCCATTGTCGGGGCCGGCCCTTCGAGTGTTGCTCAGCTGGTGCTGTAGCCGCGGGTGGCGATCCAGTCGGCGAGGTTGTCGACGCTGATGCGGTAGGAGGCGGTGTTCGGGTTGGCGCTGTCGGCGATGGTGACGGTGGTGCCGTTGTTCTGGTAGCCGACCACGCTGATGTAGTGGCCGCCCTCGAAGGAGTGGGTGTTGCCGTCGGTGTCGGTGGCGGTGCCGGCGATGTTGGCGACCACGGCCCGGCCGTCGTCGACGGTGCGGACGATGTCGGCACGCAGCTTGTCGGTCTGCTTCTCGTCGGCCTTACCGGTCTTGATCTCCACCGAGCGGTAGGTCTTCCCGGTCTCCTTGTTCAGCACCGGGGTGATGTCGTTGATGCTGTTGGTGCCGTCCTCGGTGGTGCCCATCTCCTTAGCCATCGCGTGCACGTCGATGTTCTTGCCCAGCACACTGACGGCATTGCGGGCGGCGGCGGGACCGCAGTAGTAGAAGTTCGGCTGGGCCTCGTAGCGCACGTCCAACTCCCGCTCGCCGCTCTTACGGTCGGCGGACACCACAGTGGCCTTCTCGGCGGGAGCGGCGTACGCCGCGATCGCGGGACCGGCGATCCCACCGGCCGTCGCGGCGACACCAGCAGCGGTCAGCACAGTCTTACGCAGCAGGGTGGTAGCCATGATGATGCCTCCCAAGGGGGGTGGGGGATGCCGCAGCCAAGGGGGCCACGGAAGGGGGAAAAAAGTCTGAGGGGGTGGGCCCGGTGGCCGATCAGACGGCCTGCACAGGGGCCCGACGGGCGGCGCGACCAGCACACAAGAGGGGTGGCCGGGTCGGCGGCTCCGGGGATGTAACCACGGCCGGTGGCCGCACATTCCGACCGGGGACTCGTCGCCGGCCCTGAAGGGGCCGGGCTCCACGCGGTCTGCCAGGTATAACGCCCCGGCCCCGGCCCCGATTCCCCCGAGCCGGTGACCACCACCACCCACACCGCCCCAAACCCGACATCCCACCCCAGACGACCCCGGGGGAGCCTGCCCGAGGCGAGCGCTGGAAGATCTTGGTACCGAACGGCCCCTCCGGGGGCCGAAACGCACCAAGATCTCTACCGTTCCCGCCATGCGGAACAATCATCCCATAAGACGACAGAGCGGCAGCCGACCTCATGATCACCGGAGGCCGGGTGGGCCGAGCCGGGCACAGGCTGTGGGAGGACGGCCGGTCAGGACGGGGTGGTGGCGGGGTCGCTGTCGAGGGCGGCGAGGATCGCCTCGGCGGTACGTCTGCCGACGCCGGGCACCTCGGTGATCTCCTCGACCGTGGCCCCGGACAGCCGCTTCAGCGAGCCGAAGTGCCGCAGCAGCGCCTTGCGACGGACCTCGCCCAGGCCGGGAACGCTGTCGAGCGCCGACTCGGTCATCCGCTTGGAGCGCCGCTGGCGGTGGAACGTGATGGCGAAGCGGTGGGCCTCGTCCCGGACCCGTTGCAGCAGGTAGAGCGCCTCCGAGGTGCGCGGCAGGATCACCGGGAACTCGTCGTCGGGCAGCCAGACCTCCTCCAGCCGCTTGGCCAGCCCGCACAACGCCACGTCGTCGATGCCCAGCTCGGCGAGGGCCTTCGCGGCGGCGGCCACCTGCGGCGGGCCGCCGTCGACCACCACGAGCTGCGGCGGGTACGCGAACCGGCGCGGTCGCCCGGTGGTCGGGTCGATGCCGGGGCGGTCGGGGTCGGCGGCGGTCTCCTCGCCCAGCTCCCCGGTCTCGGCGCGGGCGTCGAGGTAGCGGGCGAAACGCCGGCGCAGCACCTCGGACATGGCGGACAGGTCGTCGGTGGCGCCGCGCACGATGAACCGGCGGTACTCGTTCTTGCGGGGCAGCCCGTCCTCGAACACCACCATGCTGGCGACCACGTCGGTGCCCTGGATCTGGGAGACGTCGAAACACTCGATGCGCAACGGCGACGTCCGCATGTCGAGCGCGTCGGCGATCTCGTCGAGGGCCTGACCGCGGGTGGTCAGGTCACCGGCGCGCTTGAGCTTGTGCCGGGTCAACGCGTCCTTCGCGTTGCGCTCGACGGTCTCCAGCAACGACCGCTTGTCGCCGCGCTGGGGCACCCGCAGCGAGACCCGGCTCCCCCGGCGGGTGGAGAGCCAGTCGGCGAGCGCGTCGGCGTCACCGGGCAGCTCGGGGACGAGCAGCTCCCGTGGGACGTCGGCCTCGCCCTGCTCGCCGCCGTAGACCTGGGTGCAGAAGTGGTGCACGAGGTCGCCGGTGGTCAGCTCCTCGGTCTTCTCCACCACCCAGCCGCGCTGGCCGCGCACCCGGCCGTCGCGGACGTGGAAGACCTGCACCGCGGCTTCGAGGGGGTCGTCGGCGAACGCCACCACGTCGGCGTCGGTGCCGTCGCCGAGCACCACTGTCTGCTTCTCCATGGCCCGGCGCAGCGCGGCCACGTCGTCGCGCAACCGGGCGGCGCGCTCGAACTCCAACTGCTCGCTGGCGTCGAGCATCTCCTTCTCCAGCCGGCGGACCATGGTGTCGGTCCGGCCGGCCATGAAGTCGCAGAAGCTGGTGACGATCTCCCGGTGCCGCTCGGCGGTGACGGTGCCGACGCACGGCGCCGAGCACTTGCCGATGTAACCCAGCAGGCAGGGCCGGCCGACCTGGCCGGCCCGCTTGAACACCCCGGAGGAGCAGGTTCGGGCCGGGAAGACCCGGAGCAGCAGGTCGAGCGTCTCGCGGATGGCCCAGGCGTGCGAGTACGGCCCGAAGTAGCGCACCCCCTTGCGCTTCGCGCCGCGCATCACCTGGAGGCGCGGGTATTCCTCGTCAAGCGTCACCGCGAGGTAGGGATAGGACTTGTCGTCGCGGTAGCGGACGTTGAACCTCGGGTCGTACTGCTTGATCCAGGTGTATTCCTGCTGGAGCGCCTCCACCTCGGTGGCGACGGTGATCCAGTCGACCGACTCGGCGGTGAAGACCATCTGCCGGGTGCGCTGGTGCAGGTTGACCGGATCGGCGAAGTAGGAGTTGAGCCGGCTGCGCAGGTTGCGCGCCTTGCCCACGTAGATCACCCGGCCGGTGCCGTCGCGGAACCGGTAGACCCCTGGTGACTCCGGGATGGTGCCGGTCGCGGGACGGTAGGTCGAGGGGTCAGCCACGCGCCAAGCGTAGTCCGCACCCCCGACACCCCACCGTCGCCGCGCCCCGCCCGGCCGGCGGGGCGCGACGCCCGGTCAGGCCAGCGTGATCTGGTCGCCGCTGACCTTGATCTCCTTGGCCGCGAGCGGCTTGGTGGCCGGGCCCGCCTTCACCGACCCGTCGCTGATCGAGAACCGGCTGTTGTGGCAGGTGCAGTTGATCGTGCCGCCGTCGACGTTCGACACCGGGCAGCCCTGGTGCGTGCAGATCGGGTCGAAGCCCTTGAACTGGCCCGCCTCGGGCTGGGTGATCACCACGCCCTTGCTGGCGTACACCGCGCCGCCGCCGACCGGGATGTCGGCGGTGCGGGCCAGCGGACCGCTGCTGTCCCGGTTGCCGCCGCCGGCGTCGCCGGTGGCGCTGGCGCCGGGCGGTCCGCCGCTGGTCGGGGCCGCTCCCGGGGTGGCGTCGTCGTCGCCGCAGCCCGCCAGCACCACGGCCGCGCCGACCGCGCCGGCGCCCGCGAGCAGGGCCCGGCGGCTCTGGGTGACCGGTCCGGTCGGCACCTGGTCGTCAGTCATCTCCGGCCTCTCTCTCGGCTGTCGCCACCGGTTCATGATCCGTGGCCACACTGCGGTACACGCACCAGGGTGGCGCGCGGTTCATACCGGCGCGTCACGAACCGCGTATCCCGCGGCCGGCCCGGCCGTGGCGGCCCGGCCGGGCCGGCGTCGACCGGCACGGACGGGCCGGGTCCGGCCCGTCCGCGCGTACGCGCCGGTCAGCGTGCCCCCGCCGGCACCTTACGGGCCCGCGACTTGGTGGCGCCGTTGGCCTTGGCCGCCCGGGTGGTGGCCGCCTTGGCGCCCTTGGCGTCGCCGGCCAGCTTGAGGATCGGCCGCAGGAACTCGCCGGTGTGGCTCTCGGGCACCTCGGCGACCTCCTCCGGGGTGCCGGTGGCGAGCACCGTGCCGCCCCGGTGACCGCCCTCCGGGCCCATGTCGATGAGCCAGTCGGCCGTCTTGATCACGTCGAGGTTGTGCTCGATCGTGATCACCGTGTTGCCCTTGTCGACCAGGCCCTCCAGCACCATGAGCAGCTTGCGGATGTCCTCGAAGTGCAGGCCGGTGGTGGGCTCGTCGAGCACGTAGACCGTCCGCCCGGTGGAGCGCTTCTGCAACTCGGAGGCGAGCTTCACGCGCTGCGCCTCACCGCCGGAGAGCGTCGGCGCGGGCTGGCCGAGACGCACGTAGCCCAGGCCGACGTCGACGAGCGTCTTGAGGTGCCGGTGGATGGCCGGGATGGCGGAGAAGAACTCGGCCGCCTCCTCGATCGGCATGTCCAGCACCTCGGCGACGGTGCGGCCCTTGTAGTGCACCTCCAGCGTCTCGCGGTTGTACCGCGCGCCCTTGCACACCTCGCAGGGGACGTAGACGTCCGGCAGGAAGTTCATCTCGATCTTGATGGTGCCGTCGCCGGAGCACGCCTCGCAGCGCCCGCCCTTGACGTTGAACGAGAACCGGCCCGGACCGTACCCCCGGACCTTGGCCTCGGTGGTCTCGGCGAAGAGCTTGCGGACGTGGTCCCAGACGCCGGTGTAGGTGGCCGGGTTGGAGCGCGGGGTGCGCCCGATCGGTGACTGGTCCACGCCGACGACCTTGTCCACGTGCTCCAGGCCGGTGATCCGGGTGTGCCGGCCGGGCACCAGCCGGGCGCCGTTGATCTGGTTGGCGAGGACCGTGTAGAGGATGTCGTTGACGAGCGTCGACTTGCCCGAGCCGCTGACCCCGGTGACCGCGATGAGCTGGCCGAGCGGGAAGCTGACGGTGAGGTTGCGCAGGTTGTGCTCGCGGGCGCCGTGCACCACCAACTCCCGGCCCGGCGTCTGTGGACGGCGGGTGGCCGGCGTCGGGATGGCCCGGCGACCGGCCAGGTAGGCGCCGGTGACCGACTCCTCGTTGTCGAGCAGCGCCGGCACCGAGCCGCTGTGCACGATCTTGCCGCCGTGCTCGCCCGCGCCCGGGCCGATGTCGACGATCCAGTCGGCCACCCGGATGGTGTCCTCGTCGTGCTCGACCACGATCAGCGTGTTGCCCAGGCCGCGCAGCCGCAGCAGCGTCTCGATGAGCCGGTGGTTGTCCCGCTGGTGCAGGCCGATCGACGGCTCGTCGAGCACGTAGAGCACGCCGACCAGACCGGAGCCGATCTGGGTGGCGAGCCGGATGCGCTGCGCCTCGCCGCCGGAGAGCGTGCCCGCCGGCCGGTCCAGGGAGAGGTAGTCCAGACCGACGTCGAGCAGGAACTTCAGCCGGGCGTTGATCTCCTTGAGCACGCGCTCGGCGATCATCTTCTGCCGGTCGGTCAGCTCGATGCCGGCGAGCAGGTCGGCCGCCTCGCCCACGGAGAGGTTGCAGACCTCGGCGATGCTCTTGCCGGCCAGCGTGACCGCGAGCACCTCCGGCTTGAGCCGGGCGCCGCCGCAGGCCGCGCACGGCACGTCCCGCATGTACCCCTCGTACTTGTCGCGGGACCACTCGGACTCGGTGTCGGTGTGCCGGCGCTCGATCCACTGCACCACGCCCTCGAAGCCGGTGTAGTAGGAACGCTCGCGACCGTACTTGTTGCGGTAGCGGACGTGCACCTGGTCGTCGGAGCCGTGCAGGATCGTCTTCTGCGCCCGCGACGGCAACGCGCGCCACGGCGTGTCGACGTCGAAGTGCTGGCTCTCGCCGAGCGCCTCCAGCAGGCGCAGGAAGTATTCCAGGTTGTGCCCGGTGGACCAGGGCTGGATCGCGCCCTCCCGCAGCGTGCGCTCCGGGTCCGGGATGATCAGCTCGGGGTCGACCTCCTTCTTGGTGCCCAGGCCGGTGCACTCCGGGCAGGCGCCGTAGGGCGCGTTGAAGGAGAAAACCCGGGGTTCCAGGTCCTCGATCGCGAGCGGGTGGTCGTTCGGGCAGGCCAGGTGCTCGGAGTAGCGGCGCTCCCGGGCCGGGTCGTCCTCGGCCAGGTCGACGAAGTCGAGCAGCACCAGGCCGTCGGAGAGGCCGAGCGCGGCCTCGACCGAGTCGGTCAGCCGCTGCTTGGCGCTCGGCTTCACGCTGAGCCGGTCGATGACCACCTCGATGGTGTGCTTCTCCTGCTTCTTGAGCTTGGGCGGCTCGGTCAGCGGGTGCACCACGCCGTCGACCCGGGCCCGGGCGTAGCCCTTGGCCTGGAGTTCGGCGAAGAGGTCGACGTACTCGCCCTTGCGACCCCGCACCACCGGCGCGAGCACCATGAACTTGGTGCCCTCGGGCATCGCGAGGACCCGGTCGACGATCTGCTGCGGGCTCTGCCTGGAGATCCGCTCGCCGCAGACCGGGCAGTGCGGCTCGCCGATGCGGGCGAAGAGCAGCCGGAGGTAGTCGTAGACCTCGGTGATGGTGCCGACGGTGGAGCGCGGGTTGCGCGAGGTGGACTTCTGGTCGATGGAGACGGCGGGGCTGAGCCCTTCGATGAAGTCGACGTCGGGCTTGTCCATCTGGCCGAGGAACTGCCGGGCGTACGACGACAGTGACTCGACGTAACGGCGCTGCCCCTCGGCGAAGATGGTGTCGAACGCCAGGCTGGACTTGCCCGAGCCGGAGAGCCCGGTGAAGACGATCAGGGCGTCCCGGGGCAGGTCGAGACTGACGTCACGCAGGTTGTGCTCGCGCGCGCCACGGATGATCAGACGGTCGGCCACGGTGCGTGTGCTCCCGGAAGAAGAATGTGCGGCGGGTCTGTTCACCAGACGCCGGATCTGGGTGATTTTCAGAGTTACCGAAGCGCAGGGAAAGCGCCCCGGCAACTCTAGCCCCGAGGTGTGACAACTTCCGGTGCGCGGACATTCCCCCAGTTCAGAGTGCGCCGGGAGTGGGCGGCGTCACCGGACGCCCGGTGCGTCGCCGCCCGCCGCGCCAGCCGCCCCGCCGCTCGGCGGCCACCCGGGCCGCGCGGCGACCGCTCTCGTACGCCAGCTCCCGCTGCAACCGGCGCCAGCTCTCCCAGCGGCGGGCCGGCAGCGCGCCGCTGTCCAGCGCGTCCCGCACCGCGCAGGCCGGCTCGGCGTCGTGCGCGCAGTCGGCGTACCGGCAGCCGGTGGCCAGCTCGGCGATGTCGGCGAACGCCCGGTCCAGGCCGGTGACGCCGTCCAGCAGGCCGACCGCCCGGACGCCGGGAGTGTCCAGCACCGCGCCCCCGCCCGGGACCGGCACCAGTGCCCGCCAGGTGGTGGTGTGCCGGCCCTTGCCGTCGACCCGGCGGATCGCCTGGGTGGGCATCACGGCCGCCCCGGCCAACGCGTTGACCAGGCTCGACTTGCCCGCCCCGGACGGGCCGAGCAGGCCCAGCGTGCGCCCCGGCGCGACGTGCCGGCGCAGCGGCGCCAGGCCGGTGCCGCGCTCGGCGCTGACCGGCAGCACCGGCACCCCCGGGGCCAGCTCGGCGAGCTGCCGGGCCACCGCGGCCGGGTCGGCGGCCAGGTCGGCCTTGGTGAGCACCACCAGCGGCTCGGCGCCGGACTCGTGGACGAGGGAGAGCAGGCGTTCGATCCGGGCGGCGTCCGGCGCCGGGTGCACCGGCTCGATCACCGCGGCGGTGTCGAGGTTGGCGGCCAGCACCTGGCCGCTGGCGTCCTTGCCGGCGGTTCGCCGCACCAGCGCGGTGCGCCGGGGCAGCACCGCCTCCACGGTGACCGGGCCGTCCGGCCAGGTGGCCAGCAGCACCCAGTCGCCGGCGCAGGGCAACGCGGTCAGGTCGCGGGCCGCGGCGGCGAGCACGCCGCCGCCGAGGCTCGCCCGTACCGGCCCCTCCGGGCGCAGCACGGTGCACACGCCGCGGTCCACCCGGGCCACCCGCCCGGGTCGGTGGTCGGCGCGTCGATCGAGGTGGGTCGCCCAGTCGGCATCCCAGCCGAGGGCGGTCAGGTCAAGGGTCATGGCGTCCTCATCGAGGTCGAGGGATCAGGGCGGACACACGCGCGGGGACCGGCATGCGCACCACCTCCCTCCGACTCCCGGCGTCACGGCGTGCAGCCGTCGGCCCCGACGGTAGGACGCGCGGCGACGCGCCGAAAGCGATTTCCCCGGCGGCGCGGCGCGGGCCGGCCCGCTACTGTCGAACCCGATGACGACTGATCCCCTGCTGCTGACCGGCGAGCTGGCCGAGGCGAACGAGCGGCTGCTGCGTACCGTGACCGCCCTGGCCGCCGCGGACGTCGCGGCGCCGTCGCTGCTGCCGGGCTGGACCCGCGCGCACGTGCTCACCCACCTGGCCCGCAACGCCGACGGGTTCGTCAACCTGCTCACCGCCGCGCGCACCGGCGCGGACATCCCGATGTACGCCTCGGTCGAGGCGCGGAACGCCGACATCGAGGCGGGCGCCGGGCGTGGCCCGGCCGACCTCCTGGACGACCTGCGTCGCAGCGGCCAGCGCTTCGACGTGGCGGTGGCGGAGATGCCGCCCGGGGCGTGGGGCGCCACGGTGCAGACCCGGCGCGGCCCGTGGCCGGCGGCGCTGCTGGTCTGGGCCCGGCTGCGCGAGATCGAGGTGCACCACGTCGACCTGGCTGCCGGCTACCGGCCGGCGGACTGGCCGGAGGCGTTCGCCCAGCGGCTGCTGCACGAGGTGGCCACCGGGCTGGCCGACGACCCGGCCGCGCCGGCCATGCTGCTGCGGCCCGACGGCCCGGCGCGCGACCTCGTCGTGGGCGACCCCGAGGGCGCGCCCACGATCACCGGCCCCGCGCCGGAACTCGCCGCCTGGCTGACCGGCCGGGGCACGGGCGAGCTGCTCACCGTCGATCCCGACGGCCCCCTGCCGAACCCACCGGAATGGATCTGAACCCCGTCATGACCTACACCGGAGACGTCACGCCCGGCGGCCCGCCGGCCGTGCGCGAACTCGACCGGCTCACCGTGACCAAGCTGTCGGTGGGCCCGATGGACAACAACGCCTACCTGCTGCGCTGCCGCGCCACCGGTGAGCAGGCGCTGATCGACGCCGCCAACGAGGCGCCCCGGCTGCTGGAGCTGGTCGGCGACGGCGGGCTGGCGACGGTGGTGACCACCCACCGGCACATGGACCACTGGGTCGCGCTGGAGGAGGTGGTCGCGAAGACCGGCGCCCGCGCGCTGGTGCACGCCGACGACGCCGAGGGCCTGCCGATCGCCGCCGAGCCGCTGCACGAGGGCGACACGGTCCGGGTCGGCGACTGCGAGCTGGAGGTGATCCACCTGCGCGGGCACACGCCGGGGTCGATCGCGCTGCTGCACCGCGACCCGTCCGGCACCCCGCACCTCTTCACCGGGGACTCACTTTTCCCCGGTGGTGTCGGCAACACCGACCAGGACCCGGAGCGGTTCGGCCGGCTCATCGACGACGTCGAGGCGAAGCTCTTCGACCGGCTGCCGGACGAGACCTGGTTCTACCCGGGTCACGGCAAGGACAGCACGCTCGGCGCCGAGCGGCCCGCCGTGCCGCAGTGGCGGGCCCGCGGCTGGTGACCCGCGCCGGGTCCGGCCTCCCCCGTGGCGGCCGGACCCGACCCGGTCAGCCGGTCGCCGCGCCGCCGGCCGGCCCGCGCCCGACCGCCGCCAGGGTCGCGGCGTCGTCGGGCACCAGCAGCCCGAGCAGGGGTACGGCGTCCGCGCGCAGCGCCACGACCAGCAGGCCCGCCAGCGCGGTGGTGGGCAGGCGCCCGGACCGGGTGCGCGGGGCCGTCATGCCGAGCACGCTATGCCCGGCCGACCACCCGGCACATCGGGCGTGATCCCCCAGCCGCCCCGGAGATCCCCTCCGGATGATCCCCGAGGGTCACCGGGGGCGCAGCACCTGGACCCGGCGTACCGGGGAGTCGACCGAGGGCTCGGTGGTGGGCACCGGGTAGCTGGCCACCAGTTCCAGCCCGGCCGGCGGCAGGTGGCCCCGGTCCGGGTCGCCGACCAGCACCTCGACGCCCCGGTCCGCGCACCGTCGCAGGTAGGGCAGCACCCGCGCGGCCAACTCGGCGTCGTAGAGGGCGTCGCCGGCGACCAGCAGGTCCACACCGGCCACCCCGTCGAGCAGGTCGTCACTGTCGACGGCCACCCGGACCCGGTTCGCCCGCGCGTTGACGGTGACGGCCGCCACCGCGTACGGGTCGACGTCGTTGGCGACCACCCGGTCGGCGCCGGCGAGCGCGGCGGCGATGGCGATCAGCCCGGACCCGGCGCCCAGGTCGAGCACGCGCCGCCCGGCGGCGAGTTCGGGGTGGTCGAGCAGGTGCCGGGCCAGCGCCTGCCCACCGGCCCAGACCGACGCCCAGTACGGCGGCGGGAGCGACCGCCCGGCGGCGGCCTCCATCCGCGCCCACCACAGGATGGCGTCCTCGGCCAGGTGCAGCCGCACCTCGGGCACGAACGGCGCGGCCACCAGACGCAGGCGGTCGGGGCCCGCACCGGGCGCCGTGATCTCCCGTTCCAGGTCGGCCAGCGCCGTTGTTGTGCTCATCCGGGCAAGCATGCCGTGCCCCGGGTCGGGTCGGGGAGGGTTTCCGGTTCGCAGGTATTCGTGAGCCACGCCGGCACTTCCGCCAGCGGATCCGGGTTCGGGCGGTTACTGTCGAGGAGGTACAGGGGCGATCACCGACCGCGGGTCGGTGCTCACCCGCATTGAACAGGGAGAGACGCATGGCAACCGGCACGGTCAAGTGGTTCAACTCGGAAAAGGGCTTCGGCTTCATCGAGCAGGACGGCGGAGGCCCGGACGTGTTCGTCCACTACTCGGCCATCCAGAGCGGCGGCTACCGCGAGCTGAACGAGGGCCAGAAGGTCGAGTTCGAGGTGACGCAGGGCCAGAAGGGCCCGCAGGCGGACAACGTCCGTCCGATGTGACGTAGTGCCGGTGGCGGCGGTCGGGCTCCGACCGCCGCCGCAGCGCGTCGTCAGGCGGGAGCCGCCGGCAGCTCACGTCGCCGGCGTAGCGGCCCGATCAGCAGGATCAACGGGGTGAGCGCCAGCCAGGCGGTCATCAGCCGGATCGCGCCTGCCGGCCCCCAGGCGGCGCCCAGCACGCCGGCCAGCAGCGCGGCGAGCGGGATGGTGCCGTAGTTGAGCAGGTGCATGCTCACGGTGACGCGGCCGAGCAGCCGGTGCGGCGTGTACGTCTGCCGGAAGCTACCCTTGACCACGTTGCCGACCGCCACGCCCAGGCTCACCAGCGCGCCGCCGAGCACCAGCCAGGCCACCCGCGCGCCGGGGCCGGCGAGTGGGATCAGCAGCGCGGGCGGACCGGTGAGCCCGCCGGCGAACAGCAGCGCGCGGGCGGTGCCGAGCCGCCGGGCCAGCCGGGCGGCCAGCGCCGCGCCGACGACCCCGCCGACGCTGGCCAGGCCGATCAGGAGGCCGACCAGGCCGGCCGGCAGCCCGGCCGAGCGGACCAGGAAGACGACAAGCACCGCCTGGTAGCCGGTGAGCCCGATGTTGCTCGCCGCGCCGAAGACGGTCAGCACCCGCAGATACGGGTCCCGGGCGACGAAGCGCAGCCCGTCGGCCGCGTCCCGGCGCAGGGACGCCGCCCCGGTGGCCCGGCGCGGGTGTGGCTCGACCGCGCGGATGCGGTGCAGGCACAGCGCGGACGCCAGGAAGCTCACCGCGTCCAGGGCCACCGCGGTCACCGCGCCGGCGAGCTGGGCGATCAGCCCGGCCAGCCCGGGGCCGAGCAGGTAGCTCGCGGTCTGGGTGGCGTGCAGCCGGGCGTTGGCCGGGGGCACCTGCTCGGGTGGCAGCAGGGTGGGCAGGTAGACCTGGTCGGCGGTCTCGAAGAAGACCCGGGCCAAGCCGGCGCCGAGCGCCACGACCAGCAGGTGCCCGACGGTGAGCAGGTCGAGCAGCGCGGCGACCGGGACGCCGGCGAACAACGCGGCGGCGACCAGGTCGGCGGCGATCATCACGGGCCGACGACGGACCCGGTCGACCCACGCTCCGACCGGCAGGCCGGCCAGCAGCCAGGGCAGCCAGGCGGCGGCGGTCAGCACCGCCACCTGGAACGTGCTGGCATCGAGCACCGCCACGGCGACCAGCGGCAGCGCCACGGCGGTCATGTTGCTGCCCACCGCGCTGATGGTGTGGCCGGTCCAGAGCAGCCGGAAGTCGCGGTGCCGGAACAGGCCGCCGGGCGGCTCGACCACGGGCGGCGCGCAGACGCCGGCCGGGGCGGTCACGGCCGGGCCGGGACGCCGTGGGTGAACACGAAGACCGGCTCGCGGCGCTGCCCGTCGTCGGGGACCGGACGGTCGGCCCAACGGCTGAACAGCGCGATCACCTCGCGGCTCAGCTCGGCCAGCTCGTCCGGGGTCAGGCGCAGCCAGTGGTCGGTGCTGAACGGCGCGTCGCCCCAGGCGGCGTGCGTCTCGTCGGCGGCGGCGTGCCAGGCCCGCACCAGGGCGGTGTGCCGCTCCAGGTTGAGCGAGCCGGCCGCGTCGGCCACCACCCGGGTGGACGGGTCGTCGTCGAAGTCGGACTCGGACCACCGCACGCCCCTGCTCCGCAGCTTCCACCAGCGTTCCCGCCGGTCGCGGGCCAGCTCGGGCGCCTCGACCAGCAGGTCGGCGGCGGCCAGCACCTTCAGGTGGTGGCTGACGTTCGCCGGGGCCTGGTCGGTGCGCTCGGCAAGCAGGCCGACGGTGCACGGGCCGTACACCTTGAGCACGTCCATGAGGCGGCGGCGCAGCGGATGGGCGAGCGCGGCGAGCACCCGCGAGTCGGTGACCTGGCGCACGGTGGGTTGGTCCATGCGACCGAGTCTGACATTCGCAAGAGCTATTGCGCAATAACTGTTGCCGAATCCCCGGCGCCGCGACGCGGCACTCGTCGCGGCGCGGACGGGGTCAGGCGGTCAGCCGCCGGGACAGCTCGTCGGCGACGTCCCGGGCGATCTGCGGCGGGATGGCCTCGGCGATCTTCTCCGGCGGCAGCCCGGCGAGCACGCCGGTGACGATCTGCTGCTCGTCGGTGAAGTCCCTGCCGGACAACTCGTTCACCTGCGCCACGAGCGCCGGCCAGGTCCGCAGCATCGCCAGCATCTGCTGGAGCGGGGAGTTCGCCAGCGGCGGGTTGACCAACCCGACCGTGTTGACCGGCGAGATCAGCCAGTTGCGCAGGTTCTGCAGGTCGGCCAGCACGTCGCCGACCGTACGGTTGGCCGAGCCGGTGTTCCCGATGAGCTTGTCGGTCTGTTCCATGTCGTCCTCCGGTGTCGCTGGGGCGATCAGCCCGATGGCGGTGAGGTAGCGGCGGAACAGCGGGGTCTGGTCCCGGCCCGCCCTGGTCGAGTCGCGGAAGAAGCTGATGTGGGTGTGGTACAGGTGGCTGCTGTCCCCGCTGGTGCGCCGACCCAGCCGGTCCCAGCGCCGCACCGTGCGGCCGTCCGCGGAGTAGATGACCTCCCGGATGTCCCGGGTGTCGGCCGCGTTCGCCGCGCACTGCGCCACCAGCCAGGTGGAGAACGTGCGCAACGTGTGGGTGGCGCCGCCGGAGCGGACCGAGAACGTGCCGACGTCCAGCGCGGACGCGTACAGCGTCAGCCCGGAACTGTCCCGGATGGACTCGACCACCGAGTAGTCGTTGGTCACCACCCGGTCCGAGCCGCAGTGGTAGCCGCCCCGGTGGCTGGGATCACCGACGATGCCGACCTCCGCCGGCTCGAGATCCTGATCCCGGACGACGTTCTTGTCGACGTTGAGGTAGGTGAGTAACAGGCTGCGGACGGCGAGCAGGTTCGCCGGAGCCGACGTCATGGCGGATCCCCTTTCGAGCGATGTCGGCAAGGGAGCGACCATCACTACATGTGATGGCTTGAGATCTGCGGACGCGCCCCTGCCGGATGGCTGCACAGCAACGGGCACTTGCTCGAAGCGTATCCCCACTTGCGGGAAAATCCCAGCTCAGGGGCGATATTTGCGATTATCTGCCCGGTGTGGACGCGGGCGGTACGACAGGCAGCAGCAACACCGAGGGATGCTCGGGATCGTGCACCACCTCGCGCCATCCCGCACGCAGCGTGACAGCGGTGCCGAGTGGTTCCCCGGTGCCGGGATTACGCGCCCAGCGCGGGTGGGCGCCGCCGGAGACCTGGAGGCGCAGCCGGTGCCCCGGCGCGAACCGGTACGCGGTCGGCCAGAGCGTGACCGGCACCCGCACCACGCCCGACGCGCCGGCCGGGAACCGGCCCGGTTCGACGCGGACCAGGCCGTCGCAGACGTTCCAGGACCGGCCGCGCCGGTCCACGTCGCACAGCCGCACGAACACGTCCAGGTAGGACAGCTCGCTGCGCAGGTGGATCTCGGCGTGCACCGGCCCGATCACCTCGACCGGGTCGTCGAGCGGCTCACCGGTGTAGGTCAGCACGTCCGGGCGGGACTCCACCGGCCGGTTGTCCACCGCGCCCGCCCGCTGGGCCACCAGCAGCGGGCCACCCAGCGACGGGGTCGGGTCGGCCGGGTCGTACCGGATCCGGTCCGGCGGGCCGCCCACCGGCGGGGCGGGCGACAGGCCACCGCCGGGACGCAGGTGCCAGCGCGTCGGCGTGCCGGGCGGCGGCCAGTCGGGCAGGTCACGCCACCCGCCCCCGACGCCGCCCACGTGCACCCGCACCGGCGCGCGCCCCGCCTCCGCGCCGGGGGACGCCGGTCGACCGGCCAGGTGCTCGTCGAACCAGTCCAGCCCCTCGCGCAGCGCCGCGACCAGCAGACCGGGAGTGCCGTGGGTCCACGGGCCGACGGTCAGCCTCGGCCGGGCGCCGGCGGCGCGCAGCCGGGCGTAGTCGTCGAGCTGGGCCGGGAGGAAGATGTCCTGCCAGCCGCTGACCATGGCGACCGGCGCCCGCACCTCGCTGATCCGGTCGCCGAAGACCCGGGCCCGCCAGTAGTCCGCGCCCGGCGTGTGGTGGCGCAGCCACTCCTGGAAGAACGGCACGGTCACGCCGGTGGCCACCCGGTCCGCCTCGACCAGCGGCAGGTGGGCCAGCGCCCGGACGAGCCGGGGCTGGCCGCGCTTGAGCTCCCACCGCCGGGCCAGCCAGGGCACGGTCTGCGCCTGGAGCAGCTCCGCCCAGGTGAGCACCGTGTCCAGCGCGAACGACTCGCCCGCGTACGTCGAGTCGCGGGTGGCCGAGGCGGTCACCACGGCGACCATCGCGCGCAGCTCGTCCCCGGCCTCGGCGGCCACCGCCCACTGCACGAAGCCCTGGTAGCTGGCGCCGAACATGCCGAGCACGCCGGTCCACCAGGGCTGGCGGCGCAGCCAGTCGAGCGTGTCCAGGCCGTCGTCGCGCTCGTGCACCAGGGGGTCGAAGTCGCCGCCGGAGCCGTACGTGCCACGGCAGGACTGGATCACCACGTGATGACCGCGTTCGGCGACCAGGCGACCGAGCAGCCGCATCGGGCCGCCCCGCCCGTACGGGGTACGGATCAGCACGCAGGCCGCGCCCGGCAGGTCCGGCGCGTAGTGGTCGGTGCGCAGGGTGACCCCGTCACGGACCCGCACCGGGACGTCCCGGGTGACGGTGACCCGGCCGGCGCGGGCGGCGGGCAGCCGCAGCGCGACCGCGGCGAGCCGGGTGACGAGCCGCACGGTCAGCGGTCGCCGGACGGTTCGGTGGCGGTGCCGCGGGCGGCGCGCACCTCGTCCCGGTGCGCCCGCATGCTGTGCACCATCTCGCCCATGAACCGGTGCACCACGGCCAGCTCCTCGTCGGTGAACCGGTCCATCACCTGGTCGGTACGCCGGCCCAGCGGGCCGAAGAAGCTCTGCGCCAGCGTCGCGCCGCGGTCGGCGTAGTGCAGCAGGATCTTGCGGCGGTCGGCGGTGTCCCGGTCGCGCCGGATGTGACCCGCGCGCTCCAGCCGGTCCACGAGCGCGGTCACCGAGCCGGACGAGAGGTTGAGCACCTCGCCGAGCCGGCCGGGGGTGATCGGCTCGCCCACCAGCTCGGCCTCCATCACCGCGATCAGCGCCTGGAGGTCGGTGGGGTTCAGCCCGTGCAGCCCGGCGAACGCGTGCCCGACGTGCTGCGCGTCCACCGAGTAACGACGCAGGTCGTTGGTGATCTCCGCGACCATGCGTCCCCGTGGGTCGTCCCGTCGCCGGTACATGCCGTGCCCCGTCACCGCTCGCCGCCATCCCCTCGGTCCGGCTTGCAGCATAGAGCCTCGCCGGATAATCTCGCTCATCAAGATACTCGGCTGGCGAGAATCACCCCGCAGGATCAAGAGGGCATCCGATGTCACTGTTCACCCGTGTCGCCCGGGGCCGGCTGGCCGCCTGGCTCACCGTGGCCGCCGCACTCGTCGTCGGCGCGGTGGTCTTCGGGTTACCCCGGCCGGACAACCCCGAACCGGTCTCCGCCACCGGCCTGTCCGTCGAGTGGCAGTCCACCCAGGTCGAACGCCTCCAGGACCAGTTGCCGTCGCGGGACACCCAGCCCGCGCTGGTCGTGGTCAGCCGCGCCGACCGGGCGCCGCTCAGCGCGTCCGACCGGTCCGCGCTGGACGCCGCGGCCGGCAAGCTCGGCCCGCTCGCCGTCGGCGGCCGGGTCGCCCCCGCCCAGCTCTCCCCCGACGGCACCGTGGCGCTGGTCGCCGTGCCGCTGTCCACCGCGGGCGACCAGCAGGCCGTGGTCGACGAGGTGGGCAAGGTGCGCGACGCGGTGGCCGACCTGCCCGACGACCTGACCGTCGAGGTCACCGGCGGTCCCGCCTTCACCGCCGACCTGAGCAAGGTCTTCCAGGGCGCCGACACCACGCTGCTGCTGGTCACCGCCGCCGTCGTGGCGCTGCTGCTGCTGATCACCTACCGCAGTCCGTTCCTGTGGCTCGTGCCGCTGCTCGTGGTGGCCGCCACCGAGCAGCTCACCCTGCGCACCGTCGAGACCGTCGTGCCCGCGCTGGGGATCTACCTGCCCAGCGGCCAGGTCACCGGCATCGCCAGCGTGCTGGTCTTCGGCGCCGCGACCGACTACGCCCTGCTGCTCATCGCGCGCTACCGCGAGGAGCTGCGCCGCGAGGAGAACCGGTTCACCGCCATGCGGGCCGCGCTGCGCCGCACCGCCGAGCCGATCCTGGCCAGCGGCGGCACCGTCGTCCTCGGCGTGCTCACGCTGCTGCTGTCCGAGCAGGAGACCAACCGGGCGCTCGCGGTGGCGTGCGCCATCGGTGTGGTGTTCGCCATGCTCTCCGCCCTGTTCGTGCTCCCCGCCGCGCTGGTGCTGTTCGGCCGGGGCCTGTTCTGGCCGTTCGTTCCGCGCGTCGGCAGCGCGGCCCGGGAGGGCCGGCTCTGGGGTCGCCTCGGCGAGCTGGTCGTCCGCCGGCCCCTGCCGGTCGCGGTGCTGGCCACGCTGCTGCTCGCCGGCCTCGCGCTCGGCGGGCTGGGCATCCGGACCGGCCTGTCCGAGACCGAGCAGTTCCGGGAGCGGCCCGAGGCGGTCGCCGGCGCGGAGACGCTCGCCCGCGCCTTCCCGGCCGGCAGCACGCAGCCGGTCGCGGTGCTCACCAACCCGCAGGCGGCACCCGCGGTGCTCGCCGCCGCCGGCGCGGTCGACGGTGTCGCCCCGGCCCGGCCCGGCCTCGCCGGGGACCGGGTCGCCCAGGTCGACGTGGTGCTCACCGCCGAGCCCGGCACCGCCGCCTCCGACCGGGCCGTGACGGCGCTGCGCGACGCGGTCGCCGCCGTGCCCGACTCCGCGCCCCCCACCGTCGCCGGGGCGGACGCCCCGGACGGCGCGCTGGTCGGCGGCACGGTCGCCGCCACCTACGACTCCGACCAGGCCAACACCCGGGACCTGCGGCTGATCCTGCCGATCATCCTGCTGCTGGTCGGCGCCGTGCTGGTGCTGCTGCTGCGTGGCCTGCTGGCCCCGCTGCTGCTGGTGCTGACCGTGATCGCGTCGTTCTTCGCCAGCCTCGGCGCCGCCTGGCTGCTCTTCGACCACGTGCTGGGCTTCCCGGCGCTGGACAGCGGCGTGCTGCTGCTGGCGTTCGTGTTCCTGGTCGCACTCGGCGTGGACTACAACATCTTCCTGGTCACCCGCGCCCGGGAGGACGCCCGCCGGGCCGGCACCCGGGACGGCATGCTGTCCGCGCTGCGGGTCACCGGCGGCGTCATCACCAGCGCCGGCGTGCTGCTGGCCGCGGTCTTCGCGGTGCTCGGCGTGCTCCCGCTGATCACGCTCACCCAGATCGGGATCATCGTCTGCGTCGGTGTGCTGCTGGACACGCTGCTCGTCCGGACCGTGCTGGTGCCGGCGCTGGCGTTCCTGCTCGGCGACCGGTTCTGGTGGCCCGGGCGGATCACCCGCGACCCCGACGCGCCCACCGAGGCGACCCCCGCACCGGCCGAGCCGGTCACCGCGCGGGACTGACCCGGTGGCCGGGCGTCGGCGGCACGCCGACGCCCGGCCACCGCGGGCCGCTCAGAAGCCGAGGCACTCGCAGCTGGTCATCAGCTCGCGGACGTTGTGGACGTACTGCGGGTTGGGGATCGCCAGCGGCTGCCCCTCCCGGGCCACCGCGCCGTGCCCGTAGTTGTACGCCGAGATCACGGCGTTGAGCAGGCAGGAGTTCAGCTCGGCGGTGCACAGTGAGGCGTCCAGCCGGTAGTCCGACTCGAAATACATGTCGCCGATGTACTTGGTCAACCAGGCCAGGTAGGTGCCGCCCAGGTAGGCGTTGTCCCGGTAGTCGTCGATGTCGTACGACTGCTCGAACCGCTGGTTCATCCACTCCGCGGTGGCCGGCATGACCTGCATCAGCCCGACGCCGCCGTCGCAGGCCACGATCGTCGACTGCCAGCCGCTCTCCTGCCAGGCGGTCGCCTTCATCAGCGCCGACGGGACGCGGATGTCGGGCGCGGAGGTGGGCCAGTAGGTGCGGGCCGCCGCGTCGGCCAGCGCCGCCTTGACCTGGCTCTGCGTCGCCCTGGTGCCCCGGTGGGTGGGCTTGCAACCGCTGGGCGCCGGCTTCGGCGGGGGCGGCGGCACCCGCGTCTCGGTCGGCGGCTTCGGCCGGGCCAAGGGCGCCGTCGACGTGCGGGACGGCTTCGGTCGTGGCTTCCCGCCCGCCTTCGCGCTGGGGCTGGGGCTGGGCTTGCCGCCGATCGCCTCGACCGCCGGCGGCGCCTCGCTCGGCGCGTCGGCCGGCGCCTCCGCCGGCTCCTCGACCGGAGCCGCCGTGGGCAGCTCCGCCGCCACCCCGCGGACCGGCCGTTCCTCGCCACCGCACCCGGTCACCGTGCCCGCCGCCAGCAGTGCCGCCACCGCAGCCGCGGCCCACCGGCCGACTCCTCGCCGCATCGATCCTCCCCGTGTCCCCCGTCCGGCGCACCCTAGCAGGGATCGACGGGGGTCCGGGGCCCCCGCGACGCCGGCCGGTGCGCCCGGGGCCGCGGCGGTCCCTCCCCCGCGTCCGGGCCGTCCGGGCCGGCGTCCGCCGGGCCAGACGGGTCGACGCCCACCGGCAGGCCGGACCGGTCGACGCCCACCGCCGGGCCGGACGGGTCGACGCCCGCCGGGTCGGGCCGGCCGGCCCCGCTCGCCGCCCGGTTCCGGGTCGACCAGGCGATCACGAACACGGCGGTCCAGGCGACGCCCAGCAGCACCGACGAGGCGGTGCTGCTGGGCGTGCTCCAGCCCAGGTAGAGCCGCGCGCCGGTGACCGCCACCACCCCGGCCGAGGCGACCGTCCAGACCGCCACCCCGACCGGCCAGCGCGCGCCGCGCGACAGCAGCCAGGCCAGCGTGCCGAAACTCGCCGTCACCACCGCGTTCTGGCCGGGGAACAGGTCACGGACCCGGTCCGGGACGCCCGGACCGGTCAGGTCGACCACCCCCACCAGCAACACCAGGGGCACCGCCGCACCGACCGTGCCGACCACCCCGAGCAGGTCCGCCCGCCAGGGCCGGTGTCGCCGGGCCACCACCGCGGCCACCAGGGCCACCGCGGTGATCAGCACCCAGCCGCGCAGCACCGACACCACGGCCAGCGCCGCGTCCGCCACCCCGGGGGTACGCCGGGCGGCGAACCAGTCGCCGACCAGCCCGTCGAGCACCCCGAGCCCGCTGTGCCGGACCACCGCCGCCAGCAGGGTCGCCACCGCCAGCCCGGCGGCGAACAGCAGCGCCAGCCCGAACGCCAGGTTGACCAACCACGCGCCGACCGGACCGACGCGCATGCCGAGCAGGAGGAACACCACCCCGTACCGGGTCCGGAGCCAGCGCAGCGGTGGCAGCGCGGCGGCGCGGGCCGCCAACGCCCGGGCCGGGTCCGGGTTGCGCCCGAGCCAACGGCCGGCCAGCACCACGCCGAGCAGGCACAGCAGCAGCACCAGCACCGCGCCGGTGGCGCGGCCGAGCAGGTCCGACACCCGCCGGTACGACTCGCCGGCCAGGTAACCGGCCAGCACGGACGCGCCGACCCAGCTCACCACCCCGGCCAGGTTCCACGGCGCGAACCGCCGGTACGGCATCCCGCCGCCGCCGGCCAGCCGGGGCGCCAGCGTGCGGGCGAACGCGACCCAGCGCGCGGCCATCATGCCGCGCCCGCCCAGCCGGTCCAGCAACTCCTCGGCACGTCGCCACCGGTGCGGCCCGATCCGGGCGCCGAGCCCGGAGGCACGTAGCCGCGGCCCGTGACGCCGCCCGGCCCGGTAGGCGAGTGTGTCTCCCATCACGGCGGCGGCCACCATCACCGCCAGCGCGGGGGCGAGCCGTAGCGTCCCCGCGTACGCTAGGAAGCCGACCAGCAGCAGGGTCGCCTCGCCCGGCACCAGCAGTCCGACGATCACCGCGGTCTCGCCCGCGACGATCATCGCGGCGACCAGGTAGATCAGCAGGGGCGGCAGCTCCTGCAGCCAGTTCAGCAGATCAGGCATTCGGCACCCCGCACGGGAGCCAGCATGCCAGTGGCTGGAACGGTCGGCCCAGCACTTTCGACACAGATCCGGGCCATCTCGGGGTGACCCCGAGGCGTGCCCCGGCAACCGCAGACAGGAGTATGGAGGGTATGCAGCTTCGCACCGACCTCCGCAACGTCGCCATCATCGCCCACGTCGACCACGGCAAGACGACCCTGGTCGACGCCATGTTGCGGCAGGCCGGCGCCTACGGCGCCCGCGGCGAGGACACCGAGCGGGTCATGGACTCGATGGACCTCGAGCGGGAGAAGGGCATCACCATCCTCGCCAAGAACACCGGCGTGCGATACCTGCCGGCGGACGGCGACCCGGTCACCATCAACATCATCGACACCCCCGGCCACGCCGACTTCGGTGGTGAGGTCGAGCGCGGCCTGACCATGGTCGACGGCGTGGTGCTGCTGGTCGACGCCAGCGAGGGCCCCCTGCCGCAGACCCGGTTCGTGCTCCGCAAGGCGCTGCGCGCCCGGCTGCCGATCATCCTGGTGATCAACAAGGTGGACCGCCCGGACGCCCGGATCAAGGAGGTCGTGGACGACACCTACGAGCTCTTCCTCGACCTGGACGCCGACGAGGAGCAGATCGACTTCCCGATCGTCTACGCCTGCGCCCGCGACGGCATCGCCTCGCTGACCCAGCCGGCCGACGGTGCGATCCCGGACGACAGCACCAGCCTGGAGCCGCTGTTCCGCACCCTGCTGGACACCATCCCGGCCCCCGCGTTCGACGAGGGCGCGCCGCTCCAGGCGCACGTCACCAACCTCGACGCCTCGCCATTCCTGGGCCGGCTCGCGCTGTGCCGGGTCCGCCAGGGCACGATCAGCAAGGGCCAGACGGTGGCCTGGTGCCGCACCGACGGCAGCACCCAGCGGGTCCGCATCTCCGAGCTGCTGATGACCGAGGGTCTGGAGCGCAAGCCCGCCGAGTCCGCCGGGCCGGGCGACATCATCGCGGTCGCCGGCATCCCGGAGATCATGATCGGCGAGACGCTCGCCGACGCCGAGAACCCGGTCCCGCTGCCGCTGATCACGGTGGACGAGCCGGCCATCTCGATGACCATCGGCACCAACACCTCGCCGCTGGTCGGCCGGGTCAAGGGCGCCAAGGTCACCGCGCGGATGGTCAAGGACCGGCTCGACAAGGAGCTGATCGGCAACGTGTCGCTGCGGGTGCTGCCCACCGAGCGGCCGGACGCCTGGGAGGTGCAGGGCCGCGGTGAGCTGGCCCTGGCGATCCTGGTCGAGCAGATGCGCCGCGAGTCCTACGAGCTGACCGTCGGCAAGCCGCAGGTGGTCACCAGGGAGATCGACGGCAAGACCTGCGAGCCGGTCGAGCGGCTGACCATCGACGCCCCGGAGGAGTACCTCGGCGCGATCACCCAGCTCCTCGCCACCCGCAAGGGCCGGATGGAGCAGCTGGTCAACCACGGCACCGGCTGGATCCGGATGGAGTGGCTGGTCCCGGCGCGGGGCCTGATCGGCTTCCGCACCGAGTTCCTCACCGACACCCGGGGCACCGGCATCCTGCACCACGTCTTCGAGTCGTACGAGCCGTGGTTCGGTGAGCTGCGTACCCGCAACAACGGCTCGCTGGTCGCCGACCGGGCGGGCGCGGTCACCTCGTTCGCGATGATCAACCTTCAGGAGCGCGGCCAGCTCTTCGTCGAGCCGACCACCGAGGTGTACGAGGGCATGATCGTCGGGGAGAACTCCCGCTCCGACGACATGGACGTCAACATCACCAAGGAGAAGAAGCTCACCAACATGCGGGCGTCGACCTCCGACGAGACCGAGAAGCTGATCCCGCCGCGCAAGCTGTCGCTGGAGCAGGCGCTCGAATTCTGCCGCGAGGACGAGTGCGTCGAGGTCACCCCGACCGCGGTACGCATCCGCAAGGTGATCCTCGACCAGACGCAGCGGGGCCGGATGGCCGCCCGCCGCAAGCACGCCGGCTGACCCACCCCACACCCCGCACCCCGCGCGCCCCGCGCCCCCGCACTTTCACGGAAAGAGTGGCCATTCCCCGGGGAATGGCCACTCTTTCCGTGAATCAGCGCACCCGGTGGGGGTGGGGTTTGGTGGCGGCGAGGGCGAGGACGTCGGGGATCGGGCCGGAGCCGGACTCGACCACCCGGTCCAGCACCAGGCCGGCGGCGGTGACGGCGGTGAGCAGGTCGGCCAGCGGCAGGTGCCAGGCGCCCACCCGGGCCCGCACCCCGTGCGAGTTCCACGACCGGAACGTGCGCTCCCGCTCGGCGTAGCCGCCGTCGATCACGATCCGCTCCGGGTCGGACCGGTCGGCGAACGCGCCGCAGAAGCACGGATGCACGCCAACGTGCACCAGCCGGCCGCCGGGCGCCAACACCCGGGCCACTTCCGCGACCGCCGCCGGATAGTCCGGCATGTCGGTGTGCGCCAGCAGGCAGACCGCGGCCGGCACCACGCCGTCGGCGAGCGGCAGCGCGGTCGCGTCGGCGCGGGCCACCGGCAGCCGGGCCCGGGCGTGGCCGAGCTGCCCGGCCGACAGGTCCACGCCCATCGGCGTCCAGCCCAGTCGGGCCAGCTCGGCGGCGTGCGCGCCGGTGCCGCAGCACAGGTCCAGGCACCGCCCGGGGCCCCGGCCCAGCAACTCCGCCAGCACCGACCGGACCCGATCCATGTAGGTCGCGGAGCCGACCGTGGCGTATTCCTCGTACCAGTCCGCGATGTCGTCGTACAAAGCGGTCGCCATCCTGGCACGTTAACGCCGTACCGGCCGCGCCGCAGTCCCGCGCGTCGAGAAGATCGGCTACGGTCGGCCGATGATCTGGGACGAGCTCGACGCGCACCTGGACCGGGTGCCCGGCACCGTCTCCGCGTACGTGGGACGCCCCGGCGCCCGGCCCGTCTGGACCCGACAGGCCGACGCCACCCACTACGCGGCGAGCACCATGAAGGTGGCCGTGCTGGTGGCGCTGCACCGGGCCGCCGAGGCCGGCCGGCTCGACCTGGACGCGCCGGTGCCGGTGCGCAACGCGTTCGACTCCGCCCGGCCCGGCGCGCCCCGCTTCGCCAACGCCCGCGACTACGACAACGACGAGGCGGTCTGGGAGCGCGTCGGCGGCACCGCGCCGCTGCGCTGGCTCGCCGAACGGATGATCATCCGGTCCAGCAACCTGGCCACGAACCTGTGCGTCGGGCAGGTCGGGCTGCCCGCCGTGGCGGAGGCCTGGACGCGGGCCGGCGCGCGGCACAGCGTCACCGGCCGCGGCATCGAGGACTTCGCCGCCCGCGACGCCGGCATCGACAACCTGGTCACCGCCGCCGACCTGGCCGCCCTCCTCGGCGAGCTGGCGCTGGGCGCGAGCCGGCCCGGCCCGCTCGCCTCGCCGGCCGGCTGCGCCGCCATGCTCGACGTGCTCGTCGCCCAGGAACACCGCGAGGACCTGGCCGCCGGGCTGCCCGACGGCACCCGCATCGCGCACAAGAACGGCTGGGTACGCGGCGTCCGCCACGGCGCCGGCGTGGTCTTCCCGGACGACGCGCCGCCGTACGCGATCGTGGTGTGCACGACCACCGACCTGGCCGACGGCGGCGCGGACGGCGAGCAGGTCGAGGACGACGCGTGCCGGCTCATCGCGCACGTCTCCGCGCGGGTGTGGGACGCGCGGCACGAGCTGGCCGGCTGAGCCGCTACTCCAGCAACTGCTCCCGCAGCCCCGCCCGGACCTCGTCGGTGACGCCCAGCCCGTCGCGCAGGTACGCCTCGAACGAGCCGTGCGCCCGGCGCACCTCGTCGTACGCGGCGTCCAGGTACTCCGCGCGCACCTCCAGCAGCGGCCGGGCCACCGCCGGGTCGAGGTCAGGCCGACGGCGCGTCATCGCCGCCAGCAGCACCTCGCGCAGGCTCTCGGTCAGCTCGTTGTGCCGCAGGTAGTCGGCCCGGATCGCCGGTTCCGGCACGCCCAGCGCGGTCAGCAGCACCACCGACAGCCATCCGGTGCGGTCCTTGCCGGCGGAGCAGTGGAACAGCAACGGCAGGTTCGCGCCGTCCGCGGCCAGCCGCACCGCCGCGCCGAACCCCGCCCGCGCCGGTTCCCCGGTGACGAACCAGCGGTAGATCGCCGTCATCGCCCCCGGCATGCCCTCGCGGGCCAACTCCGCGTACGCCGCCAGGTCGTGCCCCTGCAACACGGCCGAGACGTAGGTGAACACCGGGTGGGCCGCGTCGTACACCGGCAGGTGCACCACGCGGGGCGCGCCCACCAGCCGGTCCGGCGGCGCCACCTCCTGCTCCTGCACGGCGCGCAGGTCCACCACGCAGGCCGTGCCGAGCTTGCCCAGCACCGGCAGGTCGTCGTCGGTCAGCCGGCCCAGCGCCGCGGTCCGGACGAGCCGCCCGGCACGCACCCGCCGCCCGTCGGTCGTCGGCAGCCCGCCCAGGTCACGGGCGTTCGGCGCGCCCACCAGCTCCCAGTCCCGCCCGGTCATCGGCCCTCCCCTGCTCGCCACCAGTGCCTATAGGGTGCCCCACATGACGATCGCGGCGGTACGCACCCACCGGCTCTCGGCCCCCTTACACACCCCGTTCGTCACCGCGCTGCGGAGCACCACCACCGTGGAGACCCTGATCGTCGAGGTGATCGACAGCGACGGCCGGTCCGGGTTCGGCGAGGCCCCGCAGGTCTGGCAGGTCACCGGCGCGTCGATCGGCGGCGCGGAGGCGTGCGTCCGCGAGCTGCTCACCCCGCTGCTGACCGGGCGCGACCCGGACGACCTCCAGGCCCGCTGCCGGCAGGTGAGCCGGGCCGTGGTGGGCAACGAGTCGGCGAAGGCGGCCGTCGACGTGGCGCTGCACGACCTGGCCGCGCGCCGGCTCGGCGTACCCCTGGTGCGGTTGCTCGGCGGCACCGCGCTGCGCGTCCCGACGGACGTCACGCTGGCCGCCGGCGACGCGGTCGACCTGGCCGCGGCGGCCGGTCGGCGCCGAGCCGAGGGGTTCACGGTGCTGAAGCTCAAGGTCGGCACCGACGCCCGGGGCGACCTGGACCGGGTCCGCGCGGTGCGCGCCGCCGTCGGCCCGGACGCGCGGATCCGGCTGGACGCCAACCAGGGCTGGACGCCGCGCGAGGCGGTCCGGGTGATCCGCGGCATCGAGGACGCCGGGCTCGACGTCGAGCTGGTCGAGCAGCCGGTGCACCGCCGTGACCTGGACGGGCTGGCCTGGGTCAGCGACCGGGTGGCGGTGCCCATCCTCGCCGACGAGTCGGTCTTCGACGTGCGCGACCTGGTCGAGGTGATCCGCCGCCGGGCGGCCGACATGGTCAACGTGAAGCTGGCCAAGTGCGGCGGCCTGCGACCGGCCCGCACGCTGCTGGACCTGGCCGCCGCGCACGGCATGGGCACGATCGTCGGCTCGATGATGGAGGGCCCGGTCGGCGTGGGCGCGGCGGCCAGCCTGGCCGCCGCGCACGGCACCACGGCCGTGTCGGATCTCGACGCCGCCTGGTGGCTGGCCTGGTCGCCGGTCACCGGCGGGCTCCGGTACGAGGGCGCGGACGTGCTGCTGCCGGACGCCCCGGGGCTCGGCATCGCCGACGTGAATGAAGCTAAAGTTCAGCGCCGCGGTTGAGTGAGGTTGGATTTTTTCATAGGGTCCCCCACAGGAGCGTGGGAGGAGGGGTGCGGATGGCGCCTCAACCGGGCCACCAGGCCGTGGTACGGGTCCCGGTGGCGACCCTGTGGACAGACCCCGACGCGGTCCGCCCGATCGACGGACCCGCCCTGCGCGACAACCCCGACGTCGCCGCCTGGGTCGCCGGGATGGATCGCGACCAGTGGGTCGGCGACTGCGTCCTGACCCAGTTGCTGCTCGGCGAGCCGGTGCTGGTCACCGGGGTCGGGCCGGACGGCTGGGTCCGGGTGGTAGCTCTCGGGCAGCCCGCCGCCAAGCTGGACCCGCGCGGCTACCCGGGCTGGATGCGGTCGGCCCACCTGGCCGCGCCCGCCGACACCGGACCGACCGGGTCCGCGTTGGTGGTCGACGTCCGCCGGACCACCCTGCACGGGACGGCCGGCGGGTCGCCGGCGCTCACCGGGGTGACCCTGGGCACCCACCTCACCTCCGCCGGCCGGCCGACGGACGGCTGGCGGCCGGTCCGGGCACCCGGGCGGGTCGAGCCGCTCTGGGCCCCGGAGGGCGACCTGGTGCCGCTGCCCGCCGAGCGACCCGAGGCCAAGGAGGTGCTCGCGGTCGCCGAGCGGCTGCGCGACCTGGTCTACATCTGGGGCGGCCTGTCCACCGACGGCACCGACTGCTCCGGTCTGGTGCACCTGGCCTGGCGGCGGTACGGCGTCACGCTGCCCCGCGACGCGGACGACCAGGCCGAGGCGACCACGCCGCTGGCGCTGGACGACGAGCGTCCCGGCGACCTCTACTTCTTCGCCCGCCCCGGCCGGCGCATCCACCACGTCGGGATCGTCACGGCCGAGCCGCACGGCGGCCGGCGCCGGATGCTGCACGCCTGCTACCTCACCCGGCGGGTGGTCGAGGAGGAACTGCCCCCGGACCGGGTCGCCACCCTGGTCGGCGCGCACCGCGTCTGACCCGGTGTCCGGGGCGTCGTCCGCCCCGGACACCCGGTGCGGTCAGCGCCGCGCCTCGGCCAACTCCCGGCGCCGGTCCCGCGACGACTTGGCCAGGCTCGCCACGGTGGCCACGGCCAGCGTGCCGAGGATGACCGTCAGCGAGAGCCAGATCGGGATGTGCGGCGCCCACGCCACGTGCTCGCCGCCGTTGATGAACGGCAGGTTGTTGTCGGCCAACGCCTCCAGCACCAGCTTCACGCCGATGAAGCCGAGCACCACGGCCAGCCCGTAGCTGAGGTAGATGAGCCGGTCCAGCAGACCGCCCAGCAGGAAGTAGAGCTGCCGCAGCCCCATCAGCGCGAAGACGTTCGCGGTGAACACCAGGTACGGCTCCTGGGTGATCCCGAAGATCGCCGGGATCGAGTCGAGCGCGAAGATGAGGTCGGTGGTGCCGATCGCGATCATCACGATCAACATCGGGGTGAACAGTCGCCGCCCGTGCTCCCGGGTGGTCATCTTCGCCCCGTCGAAGTCCCGGGACAGCGGCAGCGCCTTGCGGCTCCACCGGATCAGCACGTTCTCGCTGAACTCGTCCTCGTCCGGCTCGCCCTGTCGGGCCAGGTTCACCGCCGTGTAGATCAGGAACGCGCCGAAGATGTAGAACACCCAGGAGAACTGGGAGATCAGCGCCGCGCCGGCGGCGATGAACCCACCGCGCATGACCAGCGCCAACAGGATGCCGATGAGCAGCACCTTCTGCTGGTACTGCCGGGGCACCCCGAAGCGGGCCATGATGATCACGAAGACGAAGAGATTGTCCACCGAGAGGCTGTATTCCGTGAGCCAGCCGGTGTAGAACTGGCCGGCCACGCTCGGCCCGGCCGTCACCCAGAGCACCACGCCGAAGAGCAGCGCCAGCGCCACGTAGAAGCCGACCCACAGGCTGGACTCGCGGACGCTGGGCTCGTGCGGGCGGCGGCCGATGATGAACAGGTCGGCGAGCAGGACCGCGATCATCGCGGTCAGGGTTACCGCCCACACCAATGCGGACACGTTCAAATCCATCCTCCGGCAGACACGCAGCGTCGGGCACACCGTACGCCGGGTGGTGGGCCGGGGTGCGTCGACGCTGACTGTGGTGACTGTCGGAGGTCTCTTCCGCCGGAGCCCGGGTGGACGCCGACCGACGGAGCCGGGTCGAGCCACCGGGGGGTGCTGGCGCTCGTCCGTGCTGACGACTCCGTCACGGGGGAATACTCCCCTCCTCGGCCGCCATTGTTCACCATGTCGGCCCGGTAGCGCATCTCCGGACGCCGATCTGGCGTCATCGGGTGCCGCTCCTCACGTATTCGCGGGACGTCCTAGGAGGCTAGCCTTTCCGTCCGCGGCGCCAATGCCGGGCGACGCGGACGCGGTCCTCAGTGGGCGGGCAGCAGCGGGTCGGTGAACGCCCACCCGGCCGCGAGCAGATCCTCGACCGCGGCGACCGCCGTGGCCAGCCGCTCCTCGTGCGTGCCGCGCAGCTCGACCACCGGCACCCCGCTCCCGGCCAACTCCTCGCGGAACCGCCCGGTCATCCACGCCCGCAGGTGTTCCCCGTCGCGCAGGCCGTCGTCGGCGAAGGGCACCCCCTCGTGGTCGGTGAGCAGATAGAGCGCCGGGCGGCGGGCGGCGGCCCGGACCTCGGCCGACGACGACCCCAGGTAGCGTTCCTCCCAGAGCGCGGTGGCCCGGGCGTCGGTGTCGCAGCACAACAGCGGGCCGCTGACCCGTGCCGCGGCGTCCTCGGCGGCCTGCTGCTCGCGTACCACCTCGACGAAGTCGTCCCGGTCCCAGGTGACGTCGAAGACTGTCGCGTCCGGTCGGGAGCGGCGCAGCGCGGCGAGTTTGCGGGCGGTCAGCTCACGGCCGTACTCGGGCACCCAGGCGGTGCGGAAACGCTCGGCGAGCGCCCGCGTCATGGTCGTGGTGCCGGTGGACTCCGCGCCGACCACCACGACGCGGCGGACCAGCCACGCCCGCACCGGCGCGCTCAGCCACCGCCAGTGCGCCGCCGGGTCCGCGCGCACCGCGGTGCCGGAGACCGGCACCGCCCGCCGCTGCGGATCCACGTCGACCGCGACCGCGCCGAACCGGCGGGCCAGTTCCTCGCCGTACGCCTCGGAGGAGAAGACGGCGTCCACCGGCTCGCCGCCCAGCGCGTCGGCGAACACCGCGCAGTGCAGGTCCCAGACCGCCGGGTCGGCGTAGTTGACCGGATGGTCGTCGTGCCGGCCGACGAACCGCACCCACGGCGTGCCGGCGTGCACCTCGCGCAGCCAGGCCAACCGCAGGTCCAGCGGGATCGACTCGCGCCGGGACGGCGCCACCACCACGGTCACCGCCGCGCAGCGGGCCGCGGCGGCCTCGACGAGCGCGTGGTGCCCGGCGTGCGGCGGATAGAACTTGCCGACCACCAGGCCGTGCCGGAACCGGCGCGTACCCGCTCCGGTCGCGCTCATGACGCAACCAGAGTTCGCGACTGCGGGGCTCGCAGACCCGGCTCACTCCTCGCGCTCACGCGGTCACCGGCGCCGGGCCGGGCGGCACCGGCGTGGCCGCCGCGCGCCGACGCAGATCCGCCCGCCAGGACCGCAACCCCACCACGCAGAGGGCCAGGAAGATCAGGTACAGGCCGCCGGTCAGCCACAGCCCCTTGTACGCGTAGAGCGGGATGTAGATCAGGTCGGCGGCGATCCACAGCCACCAGCTCTCCACCAGCTTGCGGGTCTGGCCGTAGGTGGCCAGCAGCGACAACGCGGTGGTGACCGCGTCGGCCAGCGGAACGGTCGAGTCGGTGGCCCGGTCCAGCAGCGCCCACAGCCCGGCGGTGAGCAGCAGCCCGGCCAGGCCCAGCGCCCACCACTCCCGCCGCCCGGTACGGGCCACCGTGAGCCGGCTGCGCCGGGCCCCGCCGAACAGCCAGTGCCACCAGCCGTAGATCCCGAGCACCACGTAGACGAGTTGCAGGCCGGCGTCGGCGTACAGGCCGGCGGTCCAGAACAGCACCATCAGCAGCAGCACGTTGGCGATGCCGACCGCCCAGTTCGCGATGTGCTGGCGGGCGACCAACCAGACGTTGACCACGCCGGTGCCGAAGCCGAGCAGCTCCGCCCAGGTGGTGCCGGCGCCGAACACGGTGAACGCGGTGCCGGTGAGCCAGTCGAGCATGTGGGTGTCCCTCCCCCGCCGCCGGCGTCCCCGGTGGAGGCCGGCGCCCCGGTGTGGAGACGCGGCCCGCCGGAGCGCCCCCGGAGCGTACCGGGGGTGGCCGGGCATGGGAGGCTTCGGGCATGGTTCTTGAGGTCGCGCTGATCGACGTGACGCCCGGACACGAGGACGACTTCGCCGCCGCCTACGCGCAGGCCCGGCCGATCCTCGCCGAGGCGCAGGGGTGCCGCTCCGTGCGGATGACCCGCGGGGTGGAGTCGCCCACCCGGTTCGTGCTGCTCGTCGAGTGGGACTCGGTGGAGGCGCACGACGTGAACTTCCGGCAGACCGAGCGCTTCGGGCGGTGGCGCGGGCTGATCGGCCCGTACTTCGCCGGCCCGCCGCTGGTCGAGCACTTCGTCGACGTGCCGGCCTGAACTGTCGTACCCCACGCGTAGCCTGCGCGCGACGCGCGGTCACCGGTCCCGACGGGCAACGGGGGCGCCGGGCCCGGTGGGCGCGCGGCGGCCCCGTTTCGGGCCGGTGGGCGCGTAGCGGCCCTCACCCCGGCTCGTGCGCGTCACGGGGCCGGGGCACCGGCGCGGGGCCGAGCCGCCGGGCCAGCAGCTCGGCCGTCGCGTCCTCCGGCAGCGCCGCCGCGAGCAGCCGCTCGATCACCTGCTCGTAGCGGGCCACGTCCGCCTCGCCGACCAGGCGCAGGTCGGTGGTGAGCGTCTCCACCAGCACGGTGCGGGGATCGTCCGGGTCCGGATAGGCGTAGTAGGAGAACGGCGCCAGCGGATGCAGGTCGTCGCCGGACGAGGCGTCCCGCGGCAGCACCCGGACCGTGACGTGCGACCGCTCGGTCAGCGCCAGCAGATGCCGTAGCTGCTCCCGCCACACCTCGGCCGGCAGGCCGCCCGGCTCGCAGGCCCGCTCGTCGAGCAACGCGGTGTAGTGCGGCGGGTCCGGCCGGACCAGCAGTTCCTGGCGCACCGCCCGGGCTCGGACGTCGGCCTCCACGTCCACCCCGTCGGCGACCGACGCGCCGGCCGACACCCGCAGCCGGGCGTACGCCGGGGTCTGCAACAGGCCGGGCACGAGCGCCGGCTGGTATTCCACGATGCGCTCGGCGCCGGCCTCCAACTCCGCGTACGCCCGCTGCCGCTCGCCCATCTCGCCCAGCGCCTTGGACCAGCCACGCCCGGTGGCGGCGTCCCGCGCGATGACGATCAGATCGTCCCGCTGGTGCGGCGGCACCGCGTAGACGTCGAGCAGGTCGAGCACGTCGGCCAGGTCGGGCCGGCTCTGCCCCAGCTCGATGCGGGACAGCTTCGACGTGGACGCCCAACCGAGCCGGGCGCAGACCTGTTCGAGCGTCAGTGACTCACGGCGGCGCAGCCGGCGCAGCTCGACGCCGAGCCGCACCCGCCGGACGACCGGACTTGCTGACATCGGCATGCGCTCCTCCCAGGGTGGGAGCGTACGCATGACCATCACACACGGCAATACCTCGCTTGCGCAGAGCAACAGACGCCGGGTCGGTCAGGGCCGGTACGTGCCGAACGACCAGACCATGCCGACCAGGTCACGGGCGGCGTAGTCGCGGGAGCCGTAATCGGTGTCGAACGGCGACCTGACGATGTCCGCGCCGGCCGCCCGGGCCCGCTCGTGGTGCGCGTCCACGTCGTCGACCGCCAGGTAGACGCGGTAGTCGTCGTCGGCCGGGCGGCTCGCCGGTGCGGGCCCCGGCCCGACCATGACGAGGCCGTCGCCGTGACCGAGCTGGGCGTGGCGCACCGCGCCGTCGGGCCCGGAGTGCAGCTCGTGAACCGTGAGACCGAACGCCGACCGGAGAAAGTCGACAGCGGCGTGGACGTCGGGGTACCGGAGAACCGGGTAGATGCTTCGCATGGCGCCAGCCTGCCGCGCGGCGGTCAGTCCGGATAGGACGGATGTGATCCGGGCCGGGCCAGCACCGCCGGCGTGGCCCCGGCGAACGCCTGGAACTCCCGGATGAGATGCGACTGGTCGTAGTAGCCCCAGCGGGCCGCCCGCTCCGCCCAACCCGCCCCGCCCGCGCCGGCGGCCGGCGCGGTGAGCACCGTGCGGCCCAGACCGGCGTACGCCCGCTCGAAGCGCAGGAGCCGGGCCACGGTCCTCGGCGGCAGCCCGAACTCCTGACGGAACCGGACCGCCAGGTGACGACGGGACCAGCCGATCTCGTCGGCCAGCGCGGCGACGCCGACCGCTCCCCCGCTGCCGTCGAGCCGCCGCCACGCCGCCCGCAGCCGGCCGTCGACCGGGTCGGTGGCCGGCAGCCGGGCGGCGAGGGCGGCGTCGAGCCGGGCGAAGCGCTCCGCCCAGCCGGCCGCGCCGGCCAGCGCGTCCCGCAGGTCGGTCAGCCAGCCGGCGACGCGGTCGACCGGGAGCACCCGGTTGGCCAGCTCGCCGAGCGGCAGCCCGAGCACCCGGCGCGCCGCCGGGGCGCTCAGGACCACCTGCACGCCGACTCCCGTGCCGGCGGTACGGGTGGCGCACCAACCGTCGAACGGGCCGGCCAGGAACGCGTTGCTGGACGTGCCGCGGCCCGACGCCCGCGGATCGTGCACGTCGAGCGGGTCGCCCCAGCCCAGGATCAGCACCACGAACGCGCCGGCCACCTCGCGGCGCACCAGCGGCGCCGGCGCGTCCTCCCGGTAGCCGAGGTACCGGTCCACCCAGGGACGCAGCCGCGCGTCGGGACGCCCGACGACCGCCTCGGTCAGCATCCCGCCCGCCCGGCCGGCCCGCCGCTCACCGCACCCCGGCCGCGTCCATCCCGCGCAACTCCTTCTTGAGGTCGGCGACCTCGTCGCGGATCCGCGCCGCCAGCTCGAACTGGAGCTCCCGGGCGGCGGCCAGCATCTGGTCGTTCAGCTCCTGGATGAGGTTGGCCAGATCGGCCCGGGCCATCCCCTCCCGCGACGGGGTCGCCGCGCCGCCCCGGCCACCGCGGCTGCGGGTCTCCTTGACCGGCGCCTTTCCCCGGGACAGCTGCCGCGCGGCGCCGCCGACGGTGGCGGCCTCGGTGTCCTCCGCCTCGCGGTAGATGTCGTCGAGGATGTCGTGGATCTTCTTGCGCAACGGCTCGGGGCTGATGCCGTGCGCCTCGTTGTGCGCGATCTGCTTGGCCCGGCGCCGGTTCGTCTCGTCGATCGCCGACGCCATCGACGGGGTGATCTTGTCGGCGTACATGTGGACCTGGCCGGAGACGTTCCGGGCCGCGCGGCCGATCGTCTGGATCAGCGACCGGCCGCTGCGCAGGAAGCCCTCCTTGTCGGCGTCGAGGATCGCCACCAGCGAGACCTCGGGCAGGTCGAGGCCCTCCCGGAGCAGGTTGATGCCGACCAGCACGTCGTAGTCGCCCTTGCGCAGCTCACTCAGCAGCTCGACCCGGCGCAGCGTGTCCACCTCGGAGTGCAGGTAGCGCACCCGGATGCCGTTCTCCAGCAGGTAGTCGGAGAGGTCCTCGGCCATCTTCTTGGTCAGCGTGGTGACAAGCACCCGCTCGTCACGCTCGGTGCGCAGCTTGATCTCGTGCATGAGGTCGTCGATCTGCCCCTTGGTCGGCTTCACCACCACCTCGGGGTCGATCAGACCGGTGGGCCGGATCACCTGCTCGACGAACTCGCCCTGGGCCTGCTCCAGCTCCCACGGGCCCGGGGTGGCGGAGAGGAAGACCGACTGGCCCACCCGTTCCAGGTATTCGTCGAAGCGCAGCGGCCGGTTGTCGGCGGCGCTGGGCAGCCGGAAGCCGTGGTCGATGAGCATCCGCTTGCGGGAGGCGTCCCCCTCGTACATGCCACCGATCTGCGGGATGGTGACGTGCGACTCGTCGACCACGGTGAGGAAGTCGTCGGGGAAGTAGTCGAGCAGGCAGTGCGGCGGGCTGCCGGGCAGCCGGCCGTCCATGTGCATCGAGTAGTTCTCGATGCCGGAGCAGAAGCCGACCTGACGCATCATCTCGATGTCGTAGGTGGTGCGCATGCGCAGTCGCTGCGCCTCCAGCAGCTTGCCCTGCCGCTCCAGCTCGGCCAGCCGCTCGGCCAGCTCGGCCTCGATGTCGCGGATCGCCCGCTCCATCCGCTCCGGGCCGGCGGCGTAGTGCGTGGCCGGGAAGATCACCAGGCTGTCGACCTCCCGGACCACGTCCCCGGTCAACGGGTTGAGGTAGTAGAGCTTCTCGATCTCGTCACCGAACAGCTCGATCCGGACGGCGAGTTCCTCGTACGCCGGGATGATCTCCAGCGTGTCGCCGCGGACTCGGAACGTGCCGCGTTGGAAGGCCATGTCGTTGCGGGTGTACTGGATGTCGACCAGCCGGCGCAGCAACTGGTCCCGGTCGAGCTCCTGCCCCACCTTGGCCCGCACCGCGCGGTCGAGGTATTCCTCCGGCGTGCCGAGGCCGTAGATCGCCGACACGGTCGCCACCACGATGACGTCGCGTCGGGTGAGCAGCGACATGGTCGCCGAGTGCCGCAGCCGCTCCACCTCCTCGTTGATCGAGGAGTCCTTCTCGATGTAGGTGTCGGTCTGCGGGATGTAGGCCTCGGGCTGGTAGTAGTCGTAGTAGGAGACGAAGTATTCCACCGCGTTGTGCGGCAGCAGCTCGCCGAACTCCTTGGCGAGCTGGGCGGCGAGCGTCTTGTTGGGGGCGAGCACCAGCGTGGGCCGTTGGAGCCGCTCGACCAGCCACGCCGTGGTGGCGCTCTTGCCGGTGCCGGTCGCACCCAGCAGCACCGTGTTGCGGTCGCCGCGACGCACGCGGCGCTCAAGATCGTCGATGGCTGCCGGCTGGTCGCCGGCCGGCTGGAACTCGCTGACCACCTGGAAGCGGCCGTCGAGCCGGGGAATGTCGAGCGCCATGTCACCAACGGTACGCCCGCGGTCCGACACTTCCCCGCCGACCACGGATCGTCCCTGACCGGCTTCGATATTCCCATTGTGTGGCTCATCTCACCGGACTACCCTCGTACCGTAGGCCGCTCGCGGCGGCCGACCGGGCCGGTGGCCGCCTCCCTCGCGGGGGCCCGGCCGCCCCCGGCGCCGAAGGCCGCAGCACCCGGGACGACCGGCGTGCGCGCCCATGGTGGTCGCGCCGAGAGGCGCTCACCGGCCGCCGCGAGCGCCCCTGCGTCGTCACCCGTGACCCCGCAGCCGCGTTGTCCCCTCGTGGAGCCCTCTCCCGACCGCCGGCCGCGCCGTGACCGCGCGACCGGCACCGGCGCGTCCGCCCCGGAGCCGGGCCGGCCACCCGCACCGCCGCGCCCGCACCGGGTCACCGCACGCGGCGACGCCGACCAGCACGTGCCGCGCGAGCCCGGCCGAGGCCATCGCCGATCCCGCACCAGTGTCCCCACCCGGCCCGGCACCACGGTCGGCCGCCGGCGGCGCGGCGGCGCCGGAACCGGCCCGAGACCGGCCGGCACCCGAGCGGGCGACGATCCCGCGCTGGACGGGGCGGGCGACCCACCGGACCGGCCGACCCGCCGGCACGCCGCGCTGGCCTCGCTCCTGCTGGCCGCCGCCGCCTCGGCGACCCTCCTGGTCACCGGGCTGCCCGGCACGCCCCCGCCACGGTCGGGCCCGGCGGACCGCCCGCTCACCGCCGACGAGGCCGAGCGGGTGGCCGCGCTGCGGGTGACCAACGGACGGGACCTGCGCGCCGGCGTCCGGGTCACGGTCGGCGCCGGTCGGGACCGGATCGACCTGCTCGGCTGGGTCGACTGGGCCCGGCCGCTGCTCTACCTGGACGTCGGCGGCCCCGGCGCGGGCACCGACCGGGGGCTCGTCCAGGCCACCGCGGCGGCGCTGCTGGTCCGCCCGGCCCCGGCCGCGCTGCCCACGCCGGCGCGACCACCGCTGGTGCCGCCGCCCGACCGGTGGCGGCTCCGCGAGCCGCCGGCCGGCCGAGGGCTGGCCGCCGTCCGCGACCTGCTGCTCGGGCTGGGCGCGGACCGGCTCGACCCGGTCGCGCGGGACGGCCGTTGGCTGCGCCGGGAGAGCCTCGCCGGCATCCCGGTGGACGTGCTCCGGGCACCGCTGGCCGCCCCGTCGGGTGATCCGCGGCCGACGCTCTGGCTGGACCGGGACGCCCGACTGCACCGGTTGGCCGGGCGACTGCCCGACGGCACGCCGGTCACCGTCGACCTGGAGCGTGCCGACCGGCCCGCCCCGCATCCGGTGGACGCGCTCGGCGGCCGGGCCGGGCAGCCCCGGCCGCTGACCGACGACGAGGCGGACCGGTTGGCCGGCCTGCCCGCCCGGCTGCGGCGCGCCGGCGGCGCGGCGGTGACCGTGGCCGCCCCGCTCGACCCGTCCACCACCCTGCACGGGGTGGGCACGCTGAGCTGGTCGACGCGGTCGGCGTACCTCACGGTGACCGACGACGACACCGGCCGGCGTACGCTACGACGGGCCGGACCGGACGGGGTGGCTCACGCGCAGCCGTCTCCCGACGGGCCCGGCACCCCGCCACTGCCGACGCCGGGCGGGCTGCTCTCGGCCGCCGCCCGGCCGCCCATCGACGCCCTCGACCGGCTCGTCGAGACCGCGCTGCGGGCCGGCACCCGACCACCGGACCGACCGGCGCTGCGGATCCGGGCGGACGCGACCGCAGGCCGTGCGGTGGACGTCATCGAGGTGCCGGGCGGCCTGCGCTGGTGGCTGGACCGGGCCGGACTGCCCCACCGCCTGGAACTGCGCACCCCCGAAAACGTGTGGATCCACCTCACCCTCACCCTCACCCCCTCCCTCACCCCCTCCGCGCCGAAGCGCGCAGATTCACGGAAAGTGGGGCCATCCGTCGCGGAATGAGCACGCTTTCCGTGAATCTGAGGGCGGGGCGGCGGGGCGGGGCGGCGGGGCGGGGCGGCGGGCGGGCGGGGCGGGGCGGGAGGGCGGGGGTCAGGGGCGCCAGCCGGTCTGGGCGGCCCAGTCCTCGGCGCGCAGGTGCTCCTCGTCGAACCAGGGGTCGGTGAGCGTGCCGTATTCCGCGCTGTCCGGCGCGGCAGCCACCAGGTCCCGCTTCACCTGGAGGTACGCGGCCCGGCGCGCCGGGTCCGCGCGGAGGTGGTCGCGCATCAGCAGCGCGTACCGCCAACCGGCCGAGCCGGCCACCCGCAGATGCAGCAGCACCGGGCGACCCGGGTCCGCGCCGCCGTGCAGCCGCTTCGCCCACTGCACCCGGTCGGGGCGACGCGGCGCGTCCCGCCACTCGCCGGGCATCCGGGGGAAGCCCGCCTCGGCCAGCCGGTCGGCGAGCGGACCGTCCGCCTCCGCCAGCGAGGAGACGGTGAGCTGGATGTCGATGACGTCCGGCGCGGCCAGGCCGGGCACGGCGGTGGAGCCGACGTGGTCGATCCGGAGGTCGCCACCGGCCGCGTGGCGGATCCGTGCGGCCAGCCGGGCGTACTGCGCGGGCCAGGTCGGATCCGGCTCGGTCACCGTCGACAGCCCGATCACCGTCGACGGCCCGGTCAACGTCGACGGCCCGGTCACCGACGACGGGCCGGTCAACGTCGACGGGCCGGTCAACGTCGACGGGCCGGTCAACGTCGACGGGCCGGTCAACGTCGACGGGCCGGTCACCGGCGACGGCTCGGCGCGGACGGCGTGCCGCTCGCGGACGTTGCGCTCGTAGGGGAGCAACCGGTCCCGCCAGAGGTCGTCCACCGCGTCGTGCAGGTCGGTCAGTGTGCCGTCGTTGGTGAGCAGCACGTCCGCCACCGCCGCCCGGCGGGCGTCATCGGCCTGTGCGGCGATCCGCCGTTCGGCCTCGGCCGGGTCCATGCCCCGGTCCCGGGACAACCGTGCCAGCCGGGTCGGCACCGCCGTCTGCACCACCAGCACCAGGTGGTACGTGGGTGCGAGCCCCACCTCGACCAGCAGTGGCACGTCGTTGACCACCACCGCGTCGGCGGGCGCGGCGGCGACCAGCGCGGCGGCCCGCGCCCGGACCCGGGGGTGGGTGATCGCCTCCAGCCGGCGGCGGGCGGTCTCGTCGGCGAAGACCAGCGCGCCCAGCGCGGCCCGGTCCAACGAGCCGTCCGGGCCCAGGACCCGGTCGGAGAACGCGGCTACCACCTCGGCCAGCCCTTCGGTGCCGGGCGCGACCACCTCTCGGGCGATCCGGTCCGAGTCGACGACCACCGCGCCGAGCGCGGCGAGGCGGGCCGCCACCGCGCTCTTGCCGGATCCGATCCCGCCCGTCAGCCCCACCTTCAGCATCCGGACAGTCAACCGGATCACCGGACACATGCCAAACAGGGCCGGCGCTTCCAAGCCGACCGGACGGCACGCGAGCGGCGTCCGCACGTGTCCACGACGCGGGCCCCGCCCCCGGCGCTCCGCTGGTGCGGAACGCGGGGACGGGGCCCGTCGTCAGAGGCAACCGCTGGTGCGTCCGGGTGGACGAACCGGCGTCAGCGACCGGTCACTTGCCGCCGGCGAGCTTCTCCCGCAGTGCGGCGAGCGCCTCGTCGGTGGCCAGCGTGCCGGCCGGCTCCTCGGCCTGACGGCTCGGGGCCGACGAGGTCGAGGTGGTGGTGCTGGTGGCCGGCGGAGCCGGGTTGGCAGCGGCCTCGGCGTCGGCGGCGCGGGAGGTCTGCACCTGCTTGGTGTGGGCCTCCCAACGCTGACGCGCCTCGGCGTACTGGTTCTCCCAGGTCTCGCGCTGCTTGTCGTAGCCCTCGAGCCACTCGCCCGTCTCCGGGTCGAAGCCCTCCGGGTAGATGTAGTTGCCCTCGTTGTCGTACGTCGCGGCCATGCCGTAGAGGGTCGGGTCGAAGTGCTCCTCGCCCTCGACGAAGCCCTCGTTGGCCTGCTTGAGCGACAGCGAGATCCGGCGGCGCTCCAGGTCGATGTCGATGACCTTGACCATGACCTCGGAGCCGACCTGCACGACCTGCTCCGGGATCTCCACGTGGCGCTCGGCCAGCTCGGAGATGTGGACCAGGCCCTCGATGCCGTCGTCCACCCGGACGAACGCGCCGAACGGCACCAGCTTGGTGACCTTACCCGGCACGATCTGCTGGATCGCGTGGGTGCGGGCGAACTGACGCCACGGGTCCTCCTGGGTCGCCTTCAGCGACAGCGAGACCCGCTCGCGGTCCAGGTCGACGTCCAGGACCTCGACCTCGACCTCCTGGCCCACCTCGACGACCTCGGACGGGTGGTCGATGTGCTTCCAGGACAGCTCGGAGACGTGCACGAGGCCGTCCACGCCGCCCAGGTCGACGAACGCGCCGAAGTTGACGATCGAGGAGACGACGCCCTTGCGGACCTGCCCCTTCTGGAGCTTGTTGAGGAACTCGGTGCGCACCTCGGACTGCGTCTGCTCCAGCCAGGCCCGGCGGGACAGGACCACGTTGTTGCGGTTCTTGTCCAGCTCGATGATCTTGGCTTCGAGCTCGCGGCCGACGTACGGCTGGAGGTCACGCACCCGCCGCATCTCGACAAGCGACGCGGGCAGGAAGCCGCGCAGGCCGATGTCGAGGATGAGACCACCCTTGACGACCTCGATGACCGAGCCGCGGACGACACCGTCCTCGTCCTTGATCTTCTCGATCGTGCCCCAGGCCCGCTCGTACTGCGCCCGCTTCTTGGAGAGGATCAGCCGACCCTCCTTGTCCTCCTTCTGGAGGACGAGGGCCTCGATGTGGTCGCCGACCGAAACAACCTCGGCCGGGTCCACGTCGTGCTTGATCGACAGCTCCCGAGAGGGGATCACGCCCTCGGTCTTGTAGCCGATGTCGAGCAGGACCTCGTCCCGATCGACCTTGACGACGGTGCCTTCGACAATGTCGCCGTCGTTGAAGTACTTGATGGTCTCGTCGATAGCGGCGAGGAAAGCTTCCTCAGAGCCGAGATCGTCGTGCGTGACCTTGTTGGCGCTCGAGGTGGCCTCGATGCTGCTCGTCATGTGGGCGGTTGCTCCGGTCGGATGGGTTGTCACAGCGGGCATGGGTGTCGCGGTGACTCTTCCGCGCCAGCGGATCCGTCGCCGGGCACACCGAACGATCGACGCAAGAAGATCATTAGTGGCTCCGGTGACCGCACACCTGCTCCCTGCCGAGGCACACGATCCGCGAGCGCATCGTCTAGCCTACCCGCTGTATTACCACAGCGTGCAAGCCCTCCCGGGTCCGCGCGACCTCATCCGCTGCGAAAGCGGAGATTTCGCGCGGTAAGGGGCCACTCCTGTCTCGTCCGTCACATCCGCCCCACCCGCGACATGCCCGGCCCGCCCGCGACGTGGCGCCCGACCGGCCCTAGCGTGGACGCCGTGGACGACGACAGGGTGACCCGCCGGCGGGTCGGGGCCGCCGAGATCCGCCGGGCCAACCGCGGCTGGTGGGACACCGACGCCGACGCCTACCAGGCCGAGCACGGTACGTTCCTCGGTGACGTCGACTTCGTCTGGTGCCCGGAAGGGCTGCGCGAGGCCGACGTGCGACTGCTCGGCGACGTCGCCGGCCGCCGGATCCTCGAACTCGGCGCCGGCGCGGCCGCCGCCGCCCGCTGGCTCGCCGCCCAGGGCGCCCGGCCGGTCGCGCTGGACCTCTCCGCCGGCATGTTGCGGCACGCCGCCGACGCCGCCGACCGCAGCGGGGTACGCGTGCCGCTGGTCCAGGCCGACGCGCTGGCGTTGCCCTTCGGCGACGCCGCCTTCGACGTGGTCTGCACCGCGTTCGGCGCGATCCCGTTCGTCGACGACTCGGCGGCGGCGATGCGCGAGGTGGCCCGGGTGCTGCGCCCCGGCGGCCGGTGGGTCTTCTCGGTCACCCACCCGATGCGCTGGATCTTCCTCGACGACCCGGGCGAGGGCGGGCTGACCGCCGTGCACTCGTACTTCGACCGCTCCCCCTACGTCGAGCAGGACGCTCGCGGCGTGGCCACGTACGTGGAGCAGCACCGCACGCTGGGCGACCGCATCCGGGAGCTGGTCGACGCCGGGTTCCACCTGCTCGACCTGGTGGAGCCGGAGTGGCCGGCCGGCCACGAGGGGATCTGGGGCCAGTGGAGCCCGCTGCGCGGCCGGCTCTTCCCCGGCACCGCCATCTTCGTGACGGAGAAGCCGACGACCTGAGCGCACGTCGCACCGTCGGTCCGACCCGGGCCGGCGGTGGCGCGGCACGCTGTCCCGGTGAGCACCGAACCGATGACGACGGAAGCCGTGCCCTGGCGCCCGGACCCGGTCCGGCAACAGCTCGCCGACCACCGGGTGGAAGATCTGCTGACGCTGCCCCCCGATGCGCCCCGGGTCGAACTGGTCGACGGCATCCTCCACGTGACCCCGCTCCCCACTCTCCGCCACCAGCACATCACCGGCCTGCTGACCATGTGGTTACGGCGCCGCGCCCCGACCCACCTACGCGCCACCCAGGCGGTGAGCATCGAGCTGGCCGTCGACGCGAGCCGTCGGCCGGACGTGCTGCTCCACCACGCCGTGCTGCCGCCCGGCTGCCGCCTGCTCCGCCCCGTGGACGTCGTGCTGGCCGTGGAGATCGTCTCGCCCGGCACCCGGCTGGTGGACCGGTTCGCCAAGCCGGGCGAGTACGCCGCCGCCGGCATCCCGTTCTACTGGCGGATCGAGCAGGACCCGGTGCACCTGTACGCGTACCGCCTCGGTGACCGGATCGGTCCCGGCGGCGAGCGCCAGTACGAGCTGGTGGCCGACGGCAGCGAGGTGGTCGAGTTGGCCGAGCCGTTCGACATCAAGCTGCCGATCGCCGAGATCCGGCCCTGACCGCACCGTTACGCGGTCCGGCGGGCGGGTAACCGGCCGGCATGGCCGAGAAGGAGTTCCGCGCCGGCGACCACGTCTCCTGGGCCAGCCACAGCGGTCGGGCGTACGGCGTGGTCAAGGAGAAGCTGACCGAGCGCACCCACGTCCGCGGGCATCCGGTGCACGCGTCGCCGGAGCAGCCGCAGTACCGGATCACCAACGACGACTCCGGCCGCGACGTCGCCCACCGACCGGAGGTGCTCCGCGATGAGTCGCAGTGAGGATCCGCAGCAGACGTACCGCGAGTTCACCGACGCGGTGAACATGAAACCCGCCGAGCTGACCCGCTGGCTGGAGACCGACGAGTCCAAGCACGTCGGCTGGCACAAGCCGGGCACCGAGGGCGGCGAATCAGTCGGGCACGACTCCGGCCGCCGGATCGTGGACCTGCTGCGCCGCAAGCGCGACCAGCTCACCGCCGCCGACTACAAGCACATGCGCAAGGTGGTCGGCTACGTGCACCGGCACCTGGCCCAGCGCCCGTCCGGCGACGTGCGCGACACGAGGTGGCGGTGGTCGCTGATGAACTGGGGGCACGACCCGCTCAAGGGCTGAGGGTCCGACCTCTCGACCCTGCCGTCGACGGCAGGGTCGAGGAGAGGGCGGTCAGTGGTCGGCGCTGTTCCAGTCGCGGCCCTCGCCGACCGACACCTCCAGCGGCACCGACAGCGGGTACGCCGCGCCCATCTCCTTGCGCACCAGCGCCTCCAGCGCCTCCCGCTCCCCCGGGGCGACCTCGAAGACCAGCTCGTCGTGCACCTGGAGAAGCATCCGGGAACGCAGCCCGGCGTCGCGCAGCGCGCTGTCGACGTGCAGCATGGCGACCTTGATGATGTCGGCCGCCGAGCCCTGGATCGGGGCGTTGAGCGCCATCCGCTCGGCCATCTCCCGGCGTTGCCGGTTGTCGCTGACCAGGTCGGGCAGGTAGCGGCGGCGACCCAGGATGGTGGAGGTGTAGCCGTCCTGCCGGGCCCGGGCCACCACCTCGTGGAGGTAGTCGCGGACGCCGCCGAACCCGGCGAAGTAGTTCTCCATCAGCCCGCGGGCCTCCTCGGCGGAGATCCCGAGCTGCTGGGACAGGCCGAACGCGCTCAACCCGTACGCCAGGCCGTAGTTCATCGCCTTGATCTTGCGGCGCTGGTCGGCGGTGACGTCGCCGACCTCGACGGTGAAGACCGAGGAGGCGGTCGCGGCGTGGAAGTCGTGCCCCGAGTTGAACGCCTCGACAAGTGCCTCGTCGGCGGACAGGTGCGCCATGATCCGCATCTCGATCTGGCTGTAGTCGGCGGTGAGCAGGCATTCGTAGCCCTCGCCGACCACGAACGCGCGCCGGATCCGCCGCCCCTCCTCGGTGCGGATGGGGATGTTCTGGAGGTTCGGCTCGGTGGACGACAGCCGCCCGGTCGCGGCCACCGTCTGGTTGAACGTGGTGTGGATCCGGCCGTCGTCGGAGACGGACTTGAGCAGCCCGTCGACCGTCGACTTGAGCTTGGCGACGTCGCGGTGGCGCAGCAGGTGGTGCAGCAGCGGGTGCTCGGTCTGCGCGTAGAGCCACTGGAGGGCGTCGGCGTCGGTGGTGTAGCCGGTCTTGATCCGCTTCGTCTTGGGCAGCGCCAGCTCGGTGAAGAGGATCTCCTGCAACTGCTTCGGCGAGCCCAGGTTGAACTCCCGGCCGACCACGGCGTACGCGCTCTGCGCGGCGGCCTTCACCTCGGCGGCGAAGTGCGCCTCCAGCTCGGACAGGTAGTCGGTGTCGGCGGCGATGCCGGTGCGTTCCATGGCGGCGAGCACCCGCATCAGCGGCAGCTCCACCTCGGCCATCAGCCGGGCGGACTGCTCGCCGTCCCGGGACAGCTCGGCGTCGATCGCGTCGGCCAGGTCGAGCGTGGCCCGGGCCTGGAGCATCAGGTTCTGCTCGGCCGCGTCCTCGTCGCCGAACCCGTCCAGGGTGAGCTGGCCGGTCTCCGGCGCGTCCACGCGCAGCTCCCGGTGCAGGTATCGCAGCGCCAGGTCGGTGAGGTCGTAGGAACGCTGGTCGGGACGGGCCAGGTAGGCGGCGATCTGGGTGTCGCGGGCGATGCCCCGCAGCTCCCAGCCGTGCGCGGCGAACGCCAGCACCGCCGGCTTGCTGTCGTGCAGCACCTTGGGCCGCCCGGCGTCGGCCAGCCAGCCGGCCAGCGCGGCCTCGTCGTCGGCGGCCAGCCGGCTCGGATCGAACCAGGCGCCCGCGCCGTCGGTGGTGGCCAGCGCCATCCCGGTCACGGTCGCGGTGTGCCGACGGTTGGGCCCGGTGTCGAGCGTGGCCGCCAAGCCGACCGACGTGCCGGCCGGGGCGTGCGTGCCGAGCCAGCCGGCGAGCGCGCCCGGCTCGGTCAGCACCTCGCCGGCCAGCTCGAAGCCGGCCTCGGCCTCCGGCTCGACGGCTTCGAGATACTGGTAGAGCCGGTCGCGCAGGATGCGGAACTGGAGCGTGTCGAACACCTGGTGCACGGCCTCGCGGTCCCAGCCCTGCCAGCGGGCGTCCTCGGGACGCACCGGCAGCTCCAGGTCGGTGACCAGGCAGTTGATCTCGTAGTTGCGGATCACGTCGGCGAGCCGCTCGCGCAGGCTGTCGCCCGCCTTGCCCTTGATCTCGTCGGCGCGCGCCACCACGCCCTCGACCCCGTCGTACAGGTTGATCCACTTGGCCGCGGTCTTCGGGCCGACCCCGGGCACGCCGGGCAGGTTGTCGCTGGTCTCGCCGACCAACGCGGCCAGGTCGCGGTAGCGGCCGGGGGTGACGCCGTACTTCGCCTCGACCGCCGCCGGGTCCATCCGGGCCAGGTCGGAGACGCCCTTACGCGGGTAGAGCACGGTGACCTGGTCGCCGACGAGCTGGAACGCGTCCCGGTCGCCGGTGGTGATCAGCACGTCCATGCCCTGGTCGCGGGCCTGGCAGGCGAGCGTGGCGATGACGTCGTCGGCCTCGTAGCCCTCCTTCTCGACCACCGGCACCCGCAGCGCGGCGAGGACCTCCTTGACCAGGCTGACCTGGCCCTTGAAGTCGGTCGGGGTCTCGCTGCGGCCGGCCTTGTACTCGGAGTATTTCTCGGTGCGGAAGGAGCGGCGGGAGACGTCGAACGCCACCACGATGTGGGTCGGCTGCTCGTCGCGCAACACGTTGATCAACATCGAGGTGAAGCCGTAGACGGCGTTGGTCGGCTGCCCCGTGGTGGTGGAGAAGTTTTCCACCGGCAGGGCGAAGAACGCCCGGTATGCCAGGGAGTGTCCGTCGACGAGGAGCAGGCGCGGCGTCGTAGCTGTCACGGCAGCGACTCTAGTCCGTGACCCCGACATCCCCGGCACCAGCGGCCCCCACGGATCGCGACCGGACCGCTACGGTATGGAGATCAGTCGATGGCATTCGCAAGGAGGACCCGATGCGACGATGGAGTGTCCGAATCCTGGCGCCGGTGCTCGCCACGGCCGGCATGGTGGCCGCGTTCAGCGCGCCGGCATTCGCCGTGTGGGTCAACGGTGGAGTCTACTCGACCCAGTCGAAGTGCATCTCGGTCGGGCAGTCCCGGGTCAGCAGCGGCACCTACCAGACGTACGTCTGCGAGTCGCAGAGCCCCGGCTGGCTGCTCCGGGGCTACGTGAACTGACCGGAGGGGTCCGGTGCGGCGCACGCCGCACCGGACCCGTCAGAGCACCTTGGCCAGGAACGCCTGGGTCCGCTCGTGCTTCGGCGCGGCGATCACCTCGCGCGGGTCGCCCTGCTCGACGACCACCCCGCCGTCCATGAAGACCAGGTGGTCGCCGACCTCCCGGGCGAAGCCGATCTCGTGGGTGACCACGATCATCGTCATGCCGTCGCGGGCCAGGTCCTTCATCGTGTCCAGCACCTCACCCACCAGCTCCGGGTCGAGCGCGCTGGTCGGCTCGTCGAAGAGCATCAGCTTCGGCCGCATGGCCAGCGCCCGGGCGATCGCCACCCGCTGCTGCTGGCCGCCGGAGAGCTGACCCGGGTACGCGCCGAGCTTGTCGCCCAGCCCCACCCGCTCCAGCAGCTCCGCGGCGTGCTCCCGGGCCTGCGCCTTCTTCGCCTGGCGCAGCAGCAGCGGCGCCTCGGTCACGTTCTGCAACACGGTCATGTGCGGGAACAGGTTGAACCGCTGGAACACCATGCCGATCGCCCGGCGCTGTGCGGCCACCTCCTTGTCCCGCATCTCGTGCAGCTTCCCGCCGCGCTCCCGGTAGCCGATCAGGTCGCCGTCCACCCAGATCCGGCCGGCGTCGATCTTCTCCAGGTGGTTGATGCAGCGCAGGAACGTCGACTTGCCGGAGCCGGACGGCCCGAGCAGGCAGCACACCTCGCCGGCGCGGACCTCCAGGTCGATGCCCTTGAGCACCTCCAACGGCCCGAACGACTTGTGCACCTGCTCGGCGCGCACCATCAGGTCGGACCCGGCCGTCGGCGCGGTGGCCTGCGTGGGCACGATCAGCTCGGTCACTTCACCACCCCCGCACTGCCGCCGGCCTCCGCCGTCATCCCTCGCAGCCGCATCCGGGCGCGTCCGCTCGTGCCGTAGCCCTTGCCGAAGTGGCGCTCCAGGAAATACTGCCCGACCAGCAGGATGCTGGTCAGGAACAGGTACCAGAGGCAGGCGGCGACGTACATCGGGAAGATCTGGAACGTCCGCTTGCCGACGGCGTCGAGCTGGAAGAACAGTTCTACGCTGACCGGCACGTAGAGCAGCAACGACGTGTCCTTGAGCATGGCGATGGTCTCGTTGCCGGTCGGCGGGATGATCACCCGCATCGCCTGCGGCAGCACCACCCGGCGCAGCAACTGGCTCCGGCTCAGGCCGAGCGCCTGGGCCGCCTCGGTCTGGCCCGGGTCCACCGACTGGATGCCGGCCCGGACGATCTCCGCCATGTACGCGGCCTCGGAGAGCGCCAACCCGAGCAGGCCGGCCATGAAGCCGGTGAGGATGTCCCGGGAGGAGAACCCGAACAACCGCAGTTGCAGGTTGTCGATGCCGAACAACTGGCCGAGCTGGGTGTCGAACGGCACGCCGAACTCGACCCGGCTCCACAGGATGCCGATGTTGCCGAAGACGGCCAGCAGCACCAGCCGGGGCACGGCCCGGAAGAACCAGGTGTACAGCCAGGCCACGCCGCGCAGGATCGGGTTGTCGGAGAGCCGCATCACCGCGATCACCACGCCGAGCGTGACGCCGATCAGCATCGCGCTGACCGTCATCAGCACGGTGCCGCGCAGCAGCCCCTCGATGATCGGCGGGCGGAACATCTTGTCGACCATGAAGGACCAGTTGAAGGCCCTGTTGGTCACCAACAGGTGGACGAACATCGCGGTCAGCACGGCGAGCACCGCCACCGCGATCCAGCGTCCCGGGTGCCGCACGGGCACGGCCTTGATCGGTTCCGGCCGTGCCCGCGCGGTTGTCGCTTCCTCGGTGGTCATGTCGTCACGGGTTGATCGCGGGATCCGTGATCGCGCCGTCCCCCACCTTCCACTTGTCGAGCACCTGCTTGTAGGAGCCGTCGGTGATCAGCGCCTTGGTGGCGTCGCGCACCGCCTCGGCGAACTGCGCCTGCTCCTTGGCCACCACGTAGCCGTACGGGGCCGCCTCGTACTGCTTGTCGAGCAGCTCCAGGGCGTCCTTGGACTGGGTCACCGCGTACACCCCGACCGGGTAGTCGGCGAGCATCGCGTCGTCCTTGCCGGAGACGACCGCCGCGGTGGCGGCGTCCTGGCCCGGGAACTGGTCGATCGTGATGGCCGGCTTGCCGGCGTCGGTGCAGGTCTTGGAGCGCTTCTGGATGTCCTCGACCTGGACCGTGTCCTTCTGCACCGCGATCTTCTTGCCGCAGGCGTTGTCCAGCGCCACCCCGGCCGGGTTGCCCTTCTTGGTCACCCACTGGGTGCCGACCTGGAAGTAGCTGACCATGTTGGCCTGGCCCTTGCGCTCGTCGTTGACGGTGAACGACGAGACGCCGACCTCGTACTTGCCCGAGTTGACACCGTTGATGATGTCGCCGAACGGCGCCGAGACGAACTCCGCCTTCAGGCCGAGCTTGGCCGCCACGGCGGTGAACAGCTCGACGTCGAAGCCGATGACGGTCTTGCCGTCGGAGTCGAGGAACTCGGCCGGGGCGTACGTGGAGTCGGTGCCGACCACGATCTTGCCGTCGGACTTGATGGCGTCGGGCACCTTGGCGGCCAGCGAGGAGTCCGCGGTGGCGGTCACGCTCGCGCCGCCGCCGGGCTGCTCGGTGCTCTCCTCCTCACCGCAGGCGGCGAGGGAGAGCAGGAGGACGGCCGCGCCGGCGACGCCGAGCGCCGCCCGACGGCCGGGGCTGGGGTGGAACATGGGGTACTCCTTTTGCGAGGGGGGCGTCGGTCAGGCCACGCCGAGGTAGGCCTCTTTGACCGAGGGGTCGTGCAGCAGGTCGGCGCCGGTGCCGCTCTTGACGATCCGGCCGGTCTCCAGCACGTACGCCCGGTGCGCGCGGGCCAGGGCCTGCTGGGCGTTCTGCTCCACCAGCAGGATGGTGGTGCCCTGCTGGTTGATCTCCGTGATGATGGTGAAGATCTGCTGGATGAGCATCGGCGCGAGACCCATCGACGGCTCGTCGAGCAGCAGCAGCTTCGGCCGGCTCATCAGCGCCCGACCGACCGCGAGCATCTGCTGCTCGCCGCCGGAGAGCGTGCCGCCGGCCTGCTTGCGCCGCTCGGCCAGCCGGGGGAACAGGTCCAGCACCCGCGCCAGGTCCTGCGCGATGCCGGCCTTGTCCCGCCGGGTGTACGCGCCCATGTCGAGGTTCTCCAGCACCGTCATGCCGGGGAAGATGCCCCGGCCCTCGGGCGCCTGGCACAGCCCGCGCCGGACCCGCAGGTCGGCCCGGAGCTTGGAGATGTCCTCACCGGCGAACCTGATGCTGCCGGTGGCGATCGGCCGGATGCCGGAGATCGCCCGCATGGTGGTGGACTTGCCGGCGCCGTTCGCGCCGATCAGCGCGACGATCTCGCCCTCGTCCACGGTCAGGCTGATGCCGTGCAGCGCCTGGATCCGCCCGTAGAGCAGGCTCACGTCCTCGATCTCAAGCAGCATCGTCCGGCACCCCCAGGTACGCCGCGATCACCTTCGGGTTGTCCCGCACCTCGGCGGGCAGCCCCTCGGCGATCTTCTTTCCGAACTCCAGCACCACGATCCGGTCGGTCACGCCCATCACCAGGCGCATGTCGTGCTCGATCAGCAGCACCGTCACGCCGGTGTCGCGGATCTGCCGGATGAGCTGGAGCAACTCCTCCTTCTCCGCCGGGTTGAAGCCGGCGGCCGGCTCGTCCAGGCAGAGCAGCACCGGGTCGGTGGCCAGCGCCCGGGCGATCTCCAGGCGCCGCTGCTCGCCGTACGACAGGTTGCGGGCGAACTCGTGCATCCGGGGCAGGATGCCGACGAACTCCAGCAGGCGTTCGGCCTTCTCCCGGCCCTCGCGCTCCTCCTTCCAGTGCCGCGGCAGCCGCAGCAGCGCGGAGAGCACGCTGGTCTTGTGGTGCGCGTCCGCGCCGACCTGGACGTTCTCCAGCGCGGTCATCTCCGGGAAGAGCCTGATGTTCTGGAACGTGCGGGCCATGCCCATCCGGGTGATCTGGTGGCGCTTCTTGCCGCTGATCTTCTCGCCCCGGAACCGGATCTGCCCCTCGGTGGGCTGGTAGATGCCGGTCATCGCGTTGAAGCAGGTGGTCTTGCCCGCGCCGTTGGGCCCGATCAGCCCGAGGATCTCGCCCTTGTAGAGCGTGAAGTCCACGTCGTTGAGCGCCACCACACCGCCGAAGCGCAGCGTGACGTGGTCGACCTCCAGCAACGGCTCGCGCTTGTCCACCGTCTCGACGGCGGGCGCCGCGGCCTGCGCCGGAACGGCCGGGGTCTGTTCGGTGTCACTCACCGACGATCACCTCCTTGCGACGGTCCTTGAACTCCGCCGCTCGTCGCCGGTTCGGGATGAGGCCCTGCGGCCGGAAGATCATCATCACCACGAGCACCAGGCCGAAGAAGAGGAACCGGTACTCGTACAGCTCGACGCCGAACAGCTCGATGCCGCGGAACCGCTCGATCATGTACGCCACCAGGCCGCCGCCGACGATCGCGCCGACGATGTTGCCGGAGCCGCCGAAGATGACCGCGGCCAGGATGATGATCGAGTTGAGCAGCTCGAAGTTCTGCGAGTTGACGAAGTTCTGCTTGCCGGCGAACAACGCGCCGGCCAGGCCGGCGATCGCCGCGCCGGAGGCGAACGCCCACAGCTTGAACTTGAACGTCGGCACGCCCATGAGCTGGGCCGCGTCCTCGTCCTCCCGGATCGAGATCCAGGCCCGGCCGACCCGGCTGTGGGTCAGGTTCCGCACCCCGATCACCACCAGGATGATCAGCGTGAGCACCAGCCAGTAGTAGGGGCGGGCGTCGAGCACACCGAAGAACGGCTTGCCGTCGGCGTACTTGCCGGGCGGGTGCGGGATCTGGTTGAAGCCCCGCTGCCCCTTGAGGAACTCCGAGCTGACCGCCGCGATCCGGATCATCTCGGCGAAGCCGAGCGTCACCAGCGCCAGGTAGTCGCCGCGCAACCGCAGCGTCGGCGTGCCCAGCATGACGCCGGAGACCATGGTCAGGGCGATCGCGATCGGCACCACCAGCAGCCACGGCCACAGCGTCTTGATGTTGCTGCTCGGCGACGTCAACACCGCGACCGTGTACGCGCCGACCGCGAAGAAGCCGAAGTAGCCCAGGTCGAGCAGTCCGGCGAAGCCGACCACGATGTTCAGCCCGACCGCCAGCAACACGTAGATCGAGACGGTGAAGAGCACCTGGGTGAAGTTCGCCCCGGGCGTCGGGATCGGCCCGAGGTACTGGTAGAACTCCTTGTTCGGCAACGCGTAGAAGAACACGATCACCGCGGCCAGCAGCACCCAGCGCACCCAGCGCGGAGCGTGGTGCCAGCGGTTCGCGACCGCCTCACGGCCGTGCCGCAGTCGTACCCCGATCCCCTCCTGCTGCTCCGGGGTCGGCGGATTCACCGTCGTCGTCATGCGCGTGCCCTCCCCAGTGATTCGCCCAGCAGACCGGTCGGCCGGAACATCAGCAGCACGACGAGCACCGCGAACGCGGCGAAGTCCTTCCACTGACTGCCGAACAGGCCCGAGGCGTAGTTCTCCACGACGCCCAGCAGCAGGCCGCCGATCAGCGCGCCGCGGAGGTTGCCGATGCCGCCGAGCACCGCCGCGGTGAACGCCTTGAGGCCCAGCAGGAAACCGACGCTGTAGGTGAGCGTCTGGATCCGGACGTCGTAGAGCAGGCCCGCGACACCGGCCATGGTGCCGCCGGCGATGAAGACCATCAGGATGATCCGGTCCTTGTTGACGCCCATCAGCGCCGCCGTGTTGGCGTCCTGGGCCACCGCCCGGATACCCCGGCCGGTGCGGCTGCGGTTGATGAACTGGTCCAGCGCGAACATCATCACCAACGCGGCGCCGATGGTGAGCAGCTGGATGCTGTCGATCGGCACGCCGGCGACGTGGAACAGCGGCTTGGAGCTGACCAGCGACGGCGCGCCCTGGGGCAGGCGTCGGGTGTAGACGCCGAACGCCTCGGAGATCGCGATCGAGGCGCCGATCGCGGTGATGAGGAACGCCAGCGGCGGCGCGTTGCGCTTGCGCAGCGGCCGGTACGCCACCCGCTCGATCACCGTCGCGGTGCCGGCCGAGGCGATGGCCGCCACGATCATCGCCACCAGCAGATAGAACAGGATCGAGCCGACGCCGCTGACCTGCGAGTCCTGGTCGAGGCCGAAGCCGTTCCAGGTCCAGATCGCGGCGAACGCGCCGGCGATGAAGACCTCGGAGTGGGCGAAGTTGATGAGCCTGAGCACGCCGTAGACAAGCGTGTAGCCGAGCGCGACCAGGGCGTAGATCGCGCCCTGCGTCAGGCCGGTCGTGGTGAGTTCCCCGAAGTTGGAGAACAGTCCGTCGAAGTTCAAGGGAGGGACGCTCCGTCGCTGAAGAGAAAAAGGGGGTGGGGGCGGGGGCCCCCCCCCCCCCCCCCCCCCCAAAAAAAAAAAAAAAACCCCACCCCCCCCCCCCCCCCACACGGCTTGGGGGTGTACAGGTGCGGGGCCCCCCTTGCCCCCCGGCCCCAGAACACCCA
>NZ_JBITFD010000003.1:0-265823 GCF_044455765.1 Micromonospora sp. NPDC051141 | reverse complement strand
TAAAAACTCCGTTCAATTTTCAGGGGTGGTCCGTCCGGTCTTGAATTAAAAAAGGGGGGGGCGGCGGGCCCCCCCCCCCCCCCCCCACCCGCGATTCACAACTCAATCGCCAGTCGCAGCGATCGACCGATCAGGACTTGGGGATCTCCTGGTCCGGGACGACCTTGCCGCCCTGCACCTTGAACGCCCAGACCTTGACCTGCGCCGGGTCCAGCTCGCCGCCCTCGACGAACTTGTAGCTGGCCGCCACGCCCTCGCCGCTGTAGCCCTTCACGAACTCCAGCAGGTCGGCGCGGGAGGACTTGCCGGCCTTGATGCCCGCCAGCAGGATGTTCGCCGCGTCGAACGCGGTGTCGCTGTAGGTGCCCGGGTCGGCGCCGTTGAGCGCCTTGTAGTCGGCGGCGAAGGTGCCGCGCGCCTCGGTGGACGGCTGGCAGGGGCAGGTGAGGATGGTGCCCTCGGCAGCCGCCGCGCCGGCGGAGGTGATGTACGCGCCGTCGTTGACGCCGTCACCGGCGACCAGCGGGGCGGTGACGCCGGCAGCGGTGAGCTGCTTGCGGATCAGGCCGGCCTCCTGGTAGTAGCCACCGTAGAAGACCGCCTTGACGTTCGCGGCCTTGACCTTGGTGACCACACCGGAGAACTCGGTCTGCTTGCCCTCGCCCTGGACCTTGTCGCTACCCACGACCGCCGGGCCGAGCACCTTCTTGACCTCGTCAGCCAGGCCCGCGCCGTACGCCGACTGGTCGTCGATGACGTAGACCCGGTCGGCCTTCATCACGTTCTTCATGTAGTTGCCGGCGGCCGGGCCCTGGCTGAAGTCGTTGCCGACCGCGCGGAAGAACGTCTTCCAGCCCTGCTCGGCGAGGCTGGGCCGAGTCGCGGAGGGGGTGATGGTGACCAGGCCGGCCTCGCTGAACAGCGGACCGGCGGCCTCCGACTCGCCCGAGTAGGCCGGACCCACCACGCCGAGGATCTTGGCGTCGTCGATCGCCTTCTGGGCCAGCTGCGGCGCCTGGTCCGGGCTGCCCTGCGAGTCGAGCTCGGCGAGCTCCACCTTGCAGTCGGCGTTCTCCTTGTTGTACTTGTCGACCGCCAGCTTGACGCCGTTCTTCTCGTTGATGCCCAGCGCGGCCGAGCTACCGGTCAGCGCGCCGAAGAAAGCGATCTTGCTCCCGCAGGCGCTGCCCCCGGACGCTTCGTCGTCGCTGCCGCTGGAACAAGCGGTACCACCGGCGACGAGCGCCAGCATGGCGACCCCGCCGATCACGCGTGCGAGCTTCTGCCTCAAGGCCCGAACCCTCCTCCGTCCATGGTCCGAACCACCCGCTGCTGATTGGCACTTGCGGGGGGCGGACGAACCAGACCGTCGTCGCCGGTCTGGGCCGGGACGTTATCCCACCGGCCAGCGGTGGCGTAAGACCCGGAAAGCGGGGTTGACCGAACCGTTACACGCCGTGGCGGATTCCCGACGCTTCCCGTAAGAACCGAAGGCGACGCACGGCGTTCACCGAGGTTTCATCGGTAACGGGTCAACCCGCCATCGCCCGCTACTCATCGACGGCCGGCAACGCCGCCCACCAGGCACGGGAGCTTTTCCCGTCGTCGGCGACCACAAGCAATCCGGACTCACCGGCGGCCACCGCCAGCGCGGCGTCCCCGCGGTCCGGCACCGACGCCGGGACGATCACCGGCCGCCACGACGCGCCACCGTCACCCGAGATCCACAGCCGCCGATCCGCGCCGTCCCCGGTCGCCGCGAGCAGCCGGCCGCCGACGCCCACCAGGCCCGCCACCGACAGCACCCCCGGGCCGGCCGCGCCGAACCCGCCCACCCGCTGCCAACCGTCCGACGACCCCGCCGGCGCGCGCCACACCGCGAAGCCGTCCCGAACCGGACCCACCACGGTCGGCGCGCCGTCGCGCGTCACGACCCGCTCCGCCGACCCGCCGCCCGCCGACACCGGCAGCGCAGACCGCCGCCACGACCGGCCGTCCACCGACGACCAGGCCAACGGCATCAGGGCGGCGCCGCCGGTCGGCAGCAACGACCCCACCACCAGCCAGCCGGAGCCCACCGCCACCGCGTCGTACGCCGCCGTCCGGCCCCGGCCGTCGCCGGCCAGGTCCGACGCCCCGTCGCGCAGCACGAACCCGCCGGCGTCCGGCGAGGACCACACCGCCGCCCCGTCGACGCGCGCCCCGGCGATCAACCAGCCCGCCGGCCCGGCCGCCAGCCGCGCCGCGCTCACCGCGCGCGGCCCGCCGAACAACTCGAACGCCGCCGGCACCTCCCGCACCGGCCCGCCCGGACGCCACACCCACGTTCCGGTACGCGGATTGCCGTGCACACCACCCGTCTTCGCGCCGAGCGCCGCCATCCCGTCGTCGCGGCAGGCCACCGCGTAGAGCACGTGCTGCCGGCCGTAGAACGTCTGCGCCCGCACCGGCAACGCCGACCAGCTCAGCCCGTCCGCGCTGAACCAGGCCGCCGGCCGGGTCTCCCCCGCGCCGTCGACCAGCCCGCCGACCGCGTACCAACGGTTCCCGCAGTGCGCCGCGTCGCGCAGCAGCGGCCGACCCGCGACGCCCGCCGGCACGGGCAACTCGACCGCCCGCCAGGCCGGGCGCACCGGGACCGGATCAGCGGGCCGCTCCGGCGTAGACCGGCAGGCGGTCAGCAGCACCGCCACGCCGGCCACCACGGCGAACACCGACCTGAGGCGCGGAGAAGGCATGCATCCGATCCTATCGATCGGCAGCCTCCCCGGCGGGCCGTTCGTCGCCGGCGGTGGGTCAGGACGCGGGCTGCGCCACCTCGCCGCCGGCGGTCTCCGCGAGGATCCGCTCGGCGACCTCCTTCATGGTCATCCGGTGGTCCATCGCGGTGCGCTGGATCCACTTGAACGCCTGCGGCTCGGTCATGCCGTACGTCGTCATCAGCGCGCCCTTGGCCCGCTCGACGGTCTTGCGGATCTCCAGCCGGTCGGTGAGGCCGGCCACCTCCGCCTCCAGGGCGGAGATCTCCGAGTACCGGGACAGCGCGATCTCCACCGCAGGCACCAGGTCGCTCTTCTGGAACGGCTTGACCAGGTACGCCATCGCGCCGGCCGCCCGGGCCCGCTCGACCAGGTCACGCTGGCTGAACGCGGTCAGGATGATCACGGGGGCGATGCGCGCGCCGGCGATCCGCTCGGCGGCGGCCAACCCATCCATGATCGGCATCTTGATGTCGAGGATGACCAGATCGGGCTTGAGGTCCTCGGCGAGCTTGACGGCGGTCTCCCCGTCGCCGGCCTCGCCGACCACCTCGTACCCCTCCTCGACCAGCATCTCGGCCAGGTCCAGCCGGATCAGCGCCTCGTCCTCGGCGATCAGAACGCGCTTGCGCTCGGCATCCGTCTGCATCTCGCCCACGAGCCACTCCCACCATCGATCCCGGCACGGTCACCACCCATGCTCCCGCATGAGCGTAGTCGGGTACAGTTACCCCACCCCGCCGGGATGGTGGAACGGCATACACGGAAGTCTCAAACACTTCTGCCCGAAAGGGCTTGCGGGTTCGAATCCCGCTCCCGGCACTCTTGTCATACGCCTGTTCGAAGATGCTGCTGTGCATCCTCCCGAAATGCGGGCGCGGGCCCGCGCCCTCCGCGCCCGGGGTCACGACATCCGATCGGTTGCCCGCAGCCTCTCCCTGCCCTACACCACCGTCTGGCACTGGTGCGTCGACCGGCCGGAGCCGGCGGTCTTCGGCAGCGCCGTCCGGTGCTTCCGTTGCCGCCCCGACCAGGACGATCCACCCGATCAGGCCGCCTACGCCTACCTGCTCGGGCTCTATCTGGGCGACGGACACCTGGTCACCACCGACCGGACGCCGGTGCTCCGCATCTGTTGTGCGGACGCCTGGCCCAACCTGATCAGCCAGTGCGACGCCGCGATGCGCGCGGTGTTGGCAAACAAGGTGCAGCACATCCAGAAGCGCGGCTGTGTCGCCGTGCAGAGCACCGCGCGTCACTGGCCGTGTTTGTTCCCGCAACACGGTCCGGGCAGAAAGCACGAACGCCCGATCGTCCTGGCCGAGTGGCAGCGCACCATCGTCGAGGCGCAGGCGGGCGACTTCCTGCGGGGCCTGTTCCACTCCGACGGCTGCCGCTTCGCCAACCAGGTCACCGTGCGCGGGAGGCGGTATGTCTACCCGCGCTACATGTTCCACAACGAGTCCACCGACATCATGGGTCTCTGTCAGTGGGCGCTCGACCTGCTCGGCATCGCCTGGCGGATGAACCGCCGCAACTCGCTGTCCGTCGCGCGCCGGGAGGCGGTCGCCGCGCTGGACCGGCACGTCGGCCCGAAGTCCTGACCGGCCGCCACGGCCGGGCGCGCGCCTCGACCGGACGCGCGGCGGGTCGCCTCAGATGGCCGCCAGCGCCCGCGCCAGATCGGCCCGCAGGTCCTCCGGGTCCTCCAGCCCGACCGACACGCGCAGCAGCGCGCCGCCCGGCTTGGCGTCGCCCTCGACCGGCCGGTGCGTCAGCGACGCCGGGTGCTGGATCAGCGTGTCGACGCCGCCGAGCGAGACGGCGTGCGTGATCAGTTCGCAGGCGCCGGCGACCGTGGCGGCGGCGGGCGCGCCGCCGCGTACCTCGAAGGCGAGGAGGCTGCCGCCGCCGGACATCTGGCGGCCGACCAGCCCGGTCGGGTCGTGCCGGGACGGGTGGTGGACCCGCTCGACGGCGGGGTGGCCGGCGAGCCAGGCGGCGAGTTTCTCGGCGCCGGCCTGCTGGGCGCGGACCCGCAGCGGGAGGGTCTGGAGGCCGCGGTGCAGCAGGTACGCGCCGAGCGGGTGCAGGACGGCGCCGGTGACGGCGCGCACCTGGCGCAGCCGGGCGGCCCAGTCGGGCGCGCAGGCGACGACGCCGGCGAGGACGTCGCCGTGGCCGCCGATGCTCTTGGTGGCGCTGTGCAGGACGAGCGCGGCGCCGTGCCGGGCGGGCTGCTGGAGGACGGGCGTGGCCACGGTGTTGTCGACGAGCAGCGGGACGTCGCCGGCGGCGGTGGCGAGCGCGGCGATGTCGACGAGGTCGAGCGTCGGGTTGGCCGGGGTCTCCACCACGACGAGCGCGGTGTCGGGGCGGATCGCGGCGGCGACGTCGTCGGCGCGGGCCCAGGTGACCTCGGTGCCGAGCAGGCCGGTGGCGAGGACGTGGTCGGTGCCGCCGTAGAGCGGGCGGACGGCGACGACGTGGCGCTTGCCGTCGCGGGTGGCGGCGAGCAGGGTGGCGGTGAGCGCGGCCATGCCGCTGGCGAAGGCGACCGCCTCGGCGGTGCCTTCGAGGTGGGCGAGCGCGGTCTCGAAGCGGGCCACGGTGGGGTTCCAGAGCCGCTGGTAGACGGCGCTGCCGCCGGCCGGGAGCGGGTTGCCGGTGGCGAGCGTCTCGTAGTCGTCGCCGCCGCCGGCGACCGAGGGTAGCGGGTTGGTGGTGGAGAGGTCGATGGGCGGGACGTGGACGCCGAGCCCGGCGAGGTCGTCACGCCCGGCGTGCACGGCTGCGGTGTCCACGGCGGTCATGCCGGGAAGCGTCGAACATGACGCTGGGTCAGGACAAGGGGAGCGAAGAAGATTCTGATGATCTCGCTTTCGCCCGGAGCTTGTTCGGTGGAGGATGTCGGCATGCCTCTCGCACCGAATGATGTACGGCCGTTTTCCGCCCTCGACGACGTCGACCGCGCGATCCTCTCCGAGCTGACCGCGGACGGCCGGCTGCCGAACAACGCGCTCGCCGAGCGGGTGGGGGTGGCGCCGTCGACGTGTCTGACGCGTACCCGGGCGCTGCGGGAGTGCGGGGCGATCCGCGGCTTCCACGCCGAGGTGGATCCGGCGGCGGTGGGCCTGCCGTTGCAGGCGTTGGTGTCGGTGCGGTTGACCGCGCACGAGCGGGCGGCGGTGGACGCGTTCCGGGCCCGGTCGGTGCGGCTGCCCGGGGTGGTGTCGGTGTTCCACGTGGCCGGTGCGGAGGACTACGTGCTGCACGTGCGGGCGGCCTCCGGGGACGCGTTGCGGGACTTCGTGCTCGACCACCTGGCGGTCGATCCGGCGGTGCAGCACACCCAGACCAGTCTGATCTTCGAGCAGGCCCGGGGTATGGGCTGACCCACTCGGCGGAACAATTCCGGCACGTCGCCGGTTGCACCATCGCGTGATCGACGTACCGATGTCTGTCCTTGACCTTGCCCCGGTGGCCGCGACCGGCAACGCCGGTGAGGCGTTGCGACACACCACCGAGCTGGCCCGCCGCACCGAGGAGCTGGGCTACCGCCGGTTCTGGGTGGCCGAGCACCACAACATGCCGGCGATCGCCAGTTCGGCGCCGGCGGTGCTGCTCGCGCACCTGGCCGCGCACACCAGCACGATCCGGTTGGGCTCGGGCGGGGTGATGCTGCCCAACCACGCGCCGCTGGTGGTGGCCGAGCAGTTCGGCACGCTCGACGCGCTGCACCCGGGCCGGATCGACCTGGGCATCGGGCGGGCTCCCGGTACCGACCAGGGGACGGCGCTGGCGTTGCGCCGCACCGTGGAGGGCCTGTCCGCCGAGCACTTCCCGCGCGAGCTGGCCGACCTGATGAACTACTTCAGCGGCGCCGAGCCGGGTCCGATCACCGCGACGCCGGGGCGCGGGCAGTCGCCGCAGGTGTGGCTGCTCGGGTCGAGCGGCTTCAGCGCCCAGCTCGCCGGCCTGCTCGGGTTGCCGTTCTCGTTCGCGCACCACTTCAGCGCGCAGCACACCGTCCCGGCGTTGCAGCTCTACCGGCAGCACTTCCGGCCGTCGCAGTGGCTGGACCGGCCGTACGCGATGGTGGCGGTCAACGCGGTCTGCGCGGAGACCGACGAGCGGGCGGAGTGGCTGGCCGGTCCGGCCGGGCTGTCGTTCCTGAAGCTGCGGTCGGGGCGGCCGGAGCCGCTGGTCACGCCGGAGGAGGCGGCGGCCTATCCGTACTCCGCGCTGGAGCGGGAGTTCGTGGCGCAGCGTCGCGACGGTCAGGCGACCGGTTCGCCGGAGACGGTGGCCCGGCAGCTCGGGACGCTGCTGGAGCGCACCGGCGCGGACGAGCTGATGCTGACCGCGATGGTCTACGACGTGGAGGACCGGGTCCGCTCGTTCGAGCTGATCGCCGAGAAGGTGGCCGGTGGGCTGCGCCGGGACGGCTGAAACACGCTCTTCATAGCCACGTCACCGCAGCGTCGCGTGGGACGCATAACTTTGTCCCCGGTGGTGGTACGGCATTCCCGGTCGGGACGGGTCGGGAATGCTGCGGTGTGGTGCACCGGGTCGCCGGCTGAGCGGATTCCGCGGCCGGCGACCCGGTGCCTGCCGTTTCAGCGCAGGTAGATGTTCGGCGCGGCCGGCGTGCTCATGCCGTCCCCGAGGTGGAAGCCCGGGTGCGGCGGCTGGTTGTAGGCGGTGTTCTGCCAGGCGACGGCGACCCGGTACTGCGGGTCGTGCATCAGCGTCGGCAGGCGCAGGCCGGTGGTGACCGGCGTGCTGTAGATGCGCAGCGCCGAGCTGTCGGCGGTGCGCCAGACCACCTCCTCGCGCCAGTCGCCGAGCAGGTCGGCGGAGAGCGCCGGGGTGAACTTGGTGCCGTTGTTGGACGCGACGTTGCTGCCGGTGAGCAGTCGCGTCTCGCCACCGGTGCCGTACTTGTCAATCTTGGTGCCGTCGAGCAGTTCGCGGACCGGGTCGCCGTCCCACCAGATCAGGAAGTTGGCCGAGGACGGCTTGCGGCCGACGTTCTGCCCGCGCGTGTTGAGCAGGCCGTCGACCGCCGAGGACCAGGACTCGGCGCCGGGGCTGCCGGCCCAGATGTCGTCGGAGACGCCGCGACCGTTGTCGCCGCTCGGCGCGGTCTGCCAGAGGATCTGACCGGTACGCGCGTCGGACATCCACGAACTGGGCTTGCTGCCGTCCTCGTCGACCTTGAAGACCTCCAGGCCGGCGCGGGACGGGTCGAGGTCGCCGACGTGCAGCGCGTCGCCGTGCCCGTTGCCGGTCGAGTAGAGCAGCCGGCCGTTGTCGTCGATGGTGGCGGCCCCGTACACGATCTCCTGACGGCCGTCGTTGTCCACGTCGGCCACCGAGAGCTGGTGGTTGCCCTGACCGGCGGCGGCGCCGTTGCCGGAGGCGTTGGAGTCGAACGTCCACCGCTTGCGCAACGTGCCGTCGCGGAAGTCCCAGGCGGCGATCACCGCGCGGGTGTAGTAGCCGCGCGCCATGATCAGCGACGGGCGCTGCCCGTCCAGGTAGGCGGTGCCGGCGAGGAACCGGTCGACCCGGTTGCCGTACGAGTCGCCCCAGGAGGAGACCGTGCCGCGCGGCGGGTCGTAGTCGACGGTGGACAGCGCCGCGCCGGTGCGCCCGTCGAACATGGTCAGGTACTCCGGGCCGGCGAGCACGTAGCCGCTGGAGTTGCGGTGGTCGGCCGAGGACGAGCCGATCACCTGGCCGGTGCCGGAGCGCGAGCCGTCGGCGGTCTTCATGGCCACCTCGGCGTCCCCGTCGCCGTCGTAGTCGTACACCTGGAACTGGGTGTAGTGGGCGCCGGCGCGGATGTTGCGGCCCAGGTCGATCCGCCACAGTCGGGCGCCGCTCAGGGTGTAGGCGTCCACGTAGACGTTGCCGGTGTAGCCGGACTGCGAGTTGTCCTTGGCGTTCGACGGGTCCCACTTGAGCACGAACTCGTAGCGGCCGTCGCCGTCGAGGTCGCCCACGCTGGCGTCGTTGGCCGAGTAGCTGTACGCCTCCCCGCTCGGCGTGGTGCCGCCGGGCGGGGCCTGGATCGGCACGTCCAGGTAGCCGTTGGCGAACTGGAGCGCCGGGGCGGACGCCGCCTGCTCGGCGCCGTTCACCACGGCCCGCACGGTGTACGCGGAACCGGCCGCCGCGCCGGCGTCCAGGTAGCTGGTGGCGCCGGTGATCGGGCTCGCGTTGACCTTGGTGGCGCCGCGGTAGAGGTTGAACGACACGCCCGAGGTCTCGGTGCCGAGCAGCCGCCAGGAGACCAGGTTCCCGCTGCCGGAGCGGACGCTGACCAGCCCCCGGTCGAGCTTCTCCATCTGCTTCGCGCCGGCCGGCGGAGTGGTGGGTGGCGGCGTGGTCGGGGGCGGCGAGGTGGGCGGCGGCGTGGTCGGGGGCGGCGTGGTCGGGCCGGACGTCGTCGGCGTCGCGGTCGGGGGTGCGCCGGTGCACGTGGTGCCGTTCAGGGTGAACGTGGTGGGGGCCGGGTTGCTGGCGTTGTTCCAGGAGGCGTTGAAACCGAAGTTCGCGGTGCCACCGGTGCCGATGGCGGCGTTGTAGCCGGCGTCGCGGGCGGTGACCTGGACGCCGGACTGGCTGACCGTGGCGTTCCACGCCTGGGCGACCTGCTGACCGGCGGCGAAGCTCCAGCCGAGTGTCCAGCCGTCGACCGGGTCGCCGAGGTTGGTCACGGTGACGTCGGCGCCGAAGCCGCCGCCCCACTGGTTGGTGATCCGGTAGTCGACCCGGCAGGCGGCGGCCGCCGCCGAGGCGGTGACGGTGGTGAGCACGCCGGCCGCCAGCGTGGCCGCCGACACCGCGGCGAGCAGGGCTAGCCGGCGTGAGGTGGTGTGGTGCACGGGGGTTGCCTTTCGCGAAGGTCGGGCACGCGGCGACGCCGGCCTGCCCGGGCCGGCGGGAGTGTGCACGTGCGCTGACGCGACGGGAACGTCGACGCATCGACGTTGATGATTAGGCTCCGCGCTCCGCCAGCGTAGCCACCACCGGGCACCCCCACAAGCGCGCCGCGCCCCGACCAACCTCGCCCACCACTCCGAACACGGAGAGTGACGTCTCGGAACCACAGTTCGCGGAACGGCGATATACCACTGAGGCATAAATATGACGGACGGGTATATCGCGCGCGAGCACATCTACCCCGGCCGGCGACACGCCGAGGAACGCGGCGCGCCGGCCGGGATACTGCTCGTCAGCGACGCCTGCGGCTCAACCCTCGACGCGGGCGGCTCAACCCTCGACGGCGGCGGCGAGCGGCCGGGGCTCCCCCGCCTCGACCGACGGCGCCGAGGCGTCGGCCACCGCGACCGTCGGAGCCGGGGCGCCGGCCACCGCAGCCGACGGGGCCGGCGTCGCGGCGAGCGCCGCCTCGACCGTGGCCCGGGCCCGGCGGGCGCGACGCAGCGCGCGTACCGCCAGCACCATGGCGACCAGCCAGCCGGCGCCGAGCACGGCGTAGACCAGGGCCGGCACCGGGCCGCCCAGCTCGCCGGCGCGCAGCAGGGTGCGGGCGTTGGTCAGCACGATCACGCCGCCGATCACGGCGCCGAGCACCTGGGCGGGCACGATGCGGACCAGCCAGGCCGCGATCGGCGCGGCGATCAGACCGCCGATCAGCAGCGCGGCGACGGTCGGCAGCAGGAAGCCCTCCGAGCCGAGGCCGATCAGGAAGCCGACGCTGGCCGCGCCCGCCACCACGAACTCGGAGGTGTCCACCGAGCCGATGACCTTGCGGGGTTCCATCCGGCCGGAGACCAGCAGCGCCGGGGTGGCGACCGGGCCCCAACCGCCACCGCCGGTGGCGTCGACGAAGCCGGCGACGAGCCCGAGCGGGGCCAGGAAGCGGCTACGCAGTCGGCCGGCGGCACGGTTGGCGCGCAGCGGCCGGGAGAAGCGGATCAGCAGGTACGCGCCGAGCGTGAACAGGATGGCGGCCATCCACGGTGCGGCCGACTCGGTGGAGATGGAACTGAGGAACGTGGCGCCGGCGAACGCGCCGATCGCACCGGGCAGCGCGATCCGGCCGACCACCTTCCAGTCGACGTTGCCGAAGCGCCAGTGCGACACACCGGCGGCAAGCGTGGTGCCGATCTCGGCCAGGTGCACCGAGGCGGAGGCCGCCGCCGGCGCGACACCGGCGAAAAGCAGCAGCGTCGAGGACGTCAGCCCGTACGCCATGCCGAGCGCGCCGTCGACCAGTTGCGCGAGGAGCCCGACGAGGGCGAGTACCAGTAGCTTGCGCACGAGCGCCCCCTGACTTTTCGGTATCTCCTATCAACTTGGTCGACAATGCGGCACGGAGGCACCCCGGGTCAAGTCCCCCATCCGGTTGGTGGGACACGCCGGACGGCCCCGCCGGCACGCGGGACGGCGGTCGAGTGCGCACGGGACGGCGGTCGAGGGCAGGCGGGAGTGGCAGGCGGGACGGCGTGGGCGGCGCCTCGCGGTGTGCGGCCGTCAGCTCCAGGCGCGCGGGTCGGCGGCCAGCTCGTTGACCCGGGCGGGCAACGTGCCGGTGGCCACGTCGGCGATCGTGACCAGCTCCAGGATCTCCCGCTCGCTGGCCCGCAGCGCGATCCACACGTCCTGCAACGCGCGGGCCGCGCCCTGGTAGCCGAGCTGCTCCGGGCGGTGGCCGCGGACGTGCGCCAGCGGCCCGTCGATCACCCGGATCACCTCGGCCAGGGAGATCTCCCCGGCCGGACGGGCCAGCCAGTAGCCCCCCTCGGGGCCCCGCTGGGCGTGCACGATGCCGCCCCGGCGGAGCTGGAGCAGGATGCTCTCCAGGAACTTGGGCGGGATGTCCTGCGAGCGGGCGATCTGCTCGGCGGTCACCGGCCGGCTCCGCCCGGCGGCCGTGCCCTCGGCGACCGTGCCCTCGGCGACCGAGGCCAGCTCGGCAGCCGCACGGAGGGCATAGTCGACCCGGGCGGAGAGACGCATGCCGGCAAGGTTAGTCGCCTGTTCAGCCGCCCGGTCTCCCGACCCTCGGCCGAACGGTCACGGTTGCCGGGTCAGCCACCCACCCGACGCAGCAGCCCCTCCTGCACGGCGCTGGCGATGTGCCGGCCGTCGGTGGTGAACATCCGGCCGGTGGCCAGGCCCCGGGCACCCGACGCGGACGGGCTCCAGCAGTCGTAGAGGAACCACTCGTCGGCGCGGAACGACCGGTGGAACCAGAGCGCGTGGTCGAGGCTCGCGCCCACCACCCCGCCCGGCCCCCACACCTCGCCGTGCACGGACAGCACCGAGTCGAGCAGCGTCAGGTCCGAGGCGTACGTCAACGCGCAGGCGTGCAGCAGCGGATCGTCCGGCAGCTTGCCGTCGATGCGCATCCAGACCCGCTGGTGCGGCTCGGCCGGGCGGTCGCCGGGGCGTACCCAGCCGGGCTCGCCGACGTACCGGACGTCGATCGGGCGCGGGATCTGCCCCCAGATGCCGAGCCGCTCCGGGTAGCGGGACAACCGGTCGGTCATGGTGGGCACGTCGTCCGGGCCGGGCACGTCGGGTGGAAGCGGGGCGTGGTGGTCCAGCCCTTCCTCCTGCCGTTGGAACGACGCCGACATGAAGAAGATCGGCTTGTCGTGCTGGAGCGCCACCGATCGGCGCACCGAGAAGGACCGGCCGTCGCGGACGTTCTCCACCTGGTAGTCGATCGGCTCGGCCGGGTCGCCGGGCCGCACGAAGTATCCGTGCAGGGAGTGCACGGCGCGCTCCGGGCCGACCGTGCGGCCGGCCGCCACCAGCGCCTGACCGGCGACCTGGCCTCCGTAGACCCGCTGCGGGCCGACCTGCGGGCTCATCCCGCGGAAGGCCATCTCGCCGGTCTGCGCGAGGTCCAGCACCTCCAGGAGTTGGTCGACGGCGGCCTGCCCGGTCGCCACCGGAGCGTCACTCACCGCGCTGCCCCTGTTCGCGCCTGCGGGACACGCTGGACCGGCGCACCGCTCGCGCTCACTGGAGGGCCCGGGCCGCCGCGGCGTCGACGAGCGAGCCGAGCTGGTGCACGCGCAGCGTGTTGGTGGAGCCGGGGGTGCCGGGCGGGCTGCCGGCGACGATCACCACGTAGTCGCCCGGGTTGGCCCGGTTCAGGCCGAGCAGCGCCTGGTCGACCTGGCGGAACATGTCGTCGGTGTGCTGCACGAACGGCATCAGGAACGTCTCCACACCCCAGCAGAGCGCGAGCTGGTTGCGCACCTCCGGCACCGGCGTGAACGCCAGCAACGGCAGGTCGCAGTGCAGCCGGCTGAGCCGCTTGACGGTGTCGCCGGTCTGCGAGAACGCCACCATGGCCTTGGCCCCGATGGCGCGGGCGATCGACGACGCGGCGACGGTGAGCGCGCCGCCGTGCGTACGCGGGTCGTGCTGGAGCCGGGGCACGGCGATGGAGCCGGCCTCGGTGGTGGTGACGATCTTCGCCATGGTGCTGACGGTGAGCACCGGGTACTTGCCGACGCTGGTCTCGCCGGAGAGCATCACCGCGTCCGCGCCGTCGAGCACGGCGTTGGCCACGTCGGAGGCCTCGGCGCGGGTCGGGCGGGAGTTCTCGATCATCGAGTCGAGCATCTGGGTGGCCACGATGACCGGCTTGGCGTTCTCCCGGCAGAGCTGCACGGCGCGCTTCTGCACCAGCGGGACCTGATCCAACGGCAGCTCCACGCCGAGGTCGCCCCGGGCGACCATGACGCCGTCGAAGGCGAGCACGATCGCCTCCAGGTGGTCGACCGCCTCCGGCTTCTCGACCTTGGCCAGCACCGGGCGACGGACACCCTCCTCGTCCATGATCGAGTGGACGAGCTTGATGTCGTCCGGCGAGCGGACGAAGGAGAGCGCCACCAGGTCGACGCCGAGGCCGAGGGCGAAGCGCAGGTCCTCGGCGTCCTTGTCGGACATGGCCGGGACGCTGACCGCCACGTTCGGCAGCGAGACGCCCTTGTTGTTGGAGACCGGACCGCCCTCGGTGACCAGGCAGCGGATGTCGTTGCCGGTGACGTCGCTGACCTCGACCGCGACCCGGCCGTCGTCGATCAGCAGCCGGTCGCCCGGCTTCACCTCCTGCGGCAGCTTGCGGTAGGTGCAGGAGACCCGCTCCTTGGTGCCCTCGATCTCGTCGCTGGTGATCACCACGGAGTCGCCGGTGCGCCACTCGTGCGGACCGTCGGCGAAGCGCCCGAGCCGGATCTTGGGGCCCTGGAGGTCGGCGAGCACGGCGACCGGCTGCCCGGCGGCCTCGGCCGCCTCCCGGACCATCCGGCAGACCGACTCGTGGTCGGCGTGACTGCCGTGGCTGAAGTTGAGCCTCGCCACGTTCATGCCGGCCTCGACGAGCCCCCGGATGCGCTCCGGGGACGAGGTGGCGGGGCCCAGAGTGCAGACAATCTTCGCGCGGCGTGTCACGCCCATCAGGCTAGTCTCTCCTCCGGGTCGGCTCACCAGCCGACCCCTTGCGGACTTGCGGAACAGTTGTCCAACGATGCGCGAACAAACGCGCGGGCGGGCGGTAGGCGTACCGCACCGGAACGTCGTGTGGCGGGCATCGGCGACCGCGCGGCCGAAATCGTACCGCCCGTCGTCACCGCCCGACGCGGGGTCCGGGCCGGTCGGCCGGCGGCAGCGTGGGCGGGGCGGAGCACGCCTCGTGCGGGTCGTGGCGGCGCCGGGCCCGGCGCAGCCGGTCCGGTTCGGCCCGTGGGCGGGCCGGACCCGGTCGGTCCCCTCCGGCGCGAGCGGGCTCGGGGAGCCGCCGGGCAGCGCCTGCGGCGCCCGCGCCGCCGCGAGGACGACCGACGGTTCGCCGACCGGGCCGGCGGGAAGCCGGCCGGCCCGGTCAACTCGGCAGGCGCGTCCCCTACCGCCGCGCGGTGGCCGCGCGTGCGCGGCAGTCCCTCAGCTCTCCGCCTTGACCAGCGGGAACTCCAGCGAGCCGGCCGGGCAGAGGAAGGTCAGCACCTCCACCCGGTAGAGCCCGGCCTGCACCGCCGGGTCGGCCTCCATGACGCTGCGTACGTCGTCCACCGAGCCGGTCCGGGCCAGCCCGAAGCCGATCGGCGGGTCGGGTTCCCGGGCCGGCCCGTCCACCGAGCCGTCGATCAGCACGATGCCGCGCCGCTGCAACGCCTGCATGTGCCGCAGGTGCTCGGCCTGCAACCGCTGCACGGTCTCCTCCGGCAGCGCCCGGCCCGAGGGACCGGGGTAGAGCACGATGCACTCGTACGTGTCCAACGCGAAGTCGAGCCGGGGCGTGGCGCCCATGCGCACCTCCTGACCGCCGTCGCGTCCAGCCTCGCACGGGCCGCGTCACCGCGGGGTCGCTCGCCGCAACTGCCCCGGGTCACGGCCGGAACAGGGCGTTCGTCCCGCCGTTGCCAGCGCCTTCCGGGCATTGATATCTTTCCGCGTGCACATCCCCCGGGGCTCGGCCGCGGCCACCTCACCGTGGTTGGCCGGCCCGCCGGGCGACACCGACGTCGACCCGGAGCCGTCCTCGCTGGGTGAGGCCCTCCGCGGGTTCGCGACCCGTACGCTCACCGAGTTCGTGACGCGCTACACGCCGCGCTTCCGGGTGCCCCGCGTCCTCGCCGGGTTCCCGGTGCAGGCGGACGTGCACGCCGACCTGGCCCACGTCCTCGGGCTGCTGCACGCCGGCGGAGCGACCCGGCTCGCCGGCACGCCGATCGACGACGCGTTGCTGACCGTGCTCGGCGCGGTCGACGGCGAGCGGACGCACACGTTCGCCTCCTACCGGGTGGCGGAGACGCTGCGCCGGTTCGGCCCGTGGACGGACAACGCGCTGCTCCCCCGGCTGCCGCCGGAGCGGCGCGAGCAGCTGCGGGCCGCCGTGGACACCGGGCCGCACGAGAGCTGGCTGGACGCCCGGACGCCGCGCAACTACGCGGCCGTGCTGGCCCGGTGCGAGCACGCCCGGGTGGAGCTCGGGCTGCCGGTGGACGCCGCGGCGCTGGACGACCTGGTCCGCCGCACCCGCGACCTGATCGAGGAGACGCCGGGTCGGCAGTTGGACGACTCCACCGACGGCTCCGGCCGGTTCGACATCTACGGCCCGGCCCTGTATCCGGTCGCCGAGCCGCTGGCCGCCCGGATCGGCCCGGCCTGGGCGGCAGGCGCCCGCGACGCGCTCGCCCTGGTGGATCTCGTGGTCACCGACAGCGGGAGCGCCGTCGCCTGGGGTCGCTCCGCCGGGGCGCTGGCCCGCTGCCTCACCGTCGAACTGGCCGGGCTCGTCGCGCGTCGTCCGGAGCTGTCGCCGACCGGCCTCGACGAGTGGGCGGCCCGGGCCCGCGACGCGTTCGACGCGCTCCGCCCCTGGTTCGACCAGGGGTTGATCCAGGCCCACCGGTACCGGTCGACCTACGCGTACCGGGGTCCCGCACGGCGGCTCCAGATGACCCTCGACTGCCTCGGCAAGCTGCTGGACGCGGCGAACTCGCTGGACTCCGTCCCGATGCCGGGCCCGACGCCCCGCCGGCCGCGCGACGCGGTCTTCTTCTTCGACCGGGCCCGCCACGCCGGCGTCTGGTCGTACCGCTCCGCGCAGACCGCGTTCGTCCTGCCGCTTGTCGGGTCCACCGTCTCGGACTACCTGCCCGCCCCGCAGTGGCCCGGCCTGTTCGAGGTGCCGGTGGACAGCGCGCTCGCCACCGGCGTGCCGGTGGCGGTGCGGGACGGGCGTACGGTCGTGCCCGCCGGCCGGCCCGACCGGGTGGTCCACCGGCCGGGCGGCCTGGAGGTGATCCACCACCGCTGGCAGGAGCCCGGCCGGCGGCAGACGCCCGCCGACCTCCCGCCGGTGCCCGCGACGCGGCACGCCCGGTACGAGGTGCGCGGCCGGACCCTGCACGTGCACGAGGAGCTGCGCTTCGACCGGCCGCCGGAGGCGGTCGCGCTCCAGGTGACGGAGGCGGCGGCCCGGCCGCTGCGGGTCGAGTTCGGCGTCGGCCCGGCGGACGTGGTCACCACCGTCGAGGTGGCGGGCGTGTCGGCCTACCGCAGCTACTTCGGCGAGCTGCCGGTCGTGCACCAGGTGGAGGTGGCGCCGGCCACCCGGATGGCGTTCACCTGGTCGGTGACGCCCAAGCTGCGGGTGGCCAGCTCGGCGTACGGCCACCACTACGACGCCCTGCTCTACGGTCCGCTGCGGGACCGGGTGCACGAGGTGGCGCTGGGCCGCGGGCAGCTCGACCGGCACCGGGAGATCCTGGCCGACGTCGACGTGTTCCACCTGCACTGGCCGGAGCGGCTGCTCCCGCCGGAGTTGGCCGGGCACCTCGCGCTGATCGACGCGATCCGGGACAGCGGGGTACGCCTCCTGCTCACCCAGCACAACCTCACGCCGCACGACCGGCAGCCACGGTGGCGGCCGGTCTACCAGGCCTGGGCGGCGGCTGCCGACGGCGTGGTGCACCACAGCGTACGCGGCCGGGACCGGGCGCGCGACGTGCTGCCCTACCCGGACGACGCCCGCCACTGGGTCGTTCCGCACGGGCACTTCGGCGACCTGATGACCGACATCCGCGCCGACGACCGGGCCCGCACCGAGCGGGAGTACGGCCTGCGGCCGGGCGCGCTGCGGCTGGGCGTGATCGGGGCGCCCCGCCCGGAGAAGGACACCGCGCTGGTCATCGACGCGGTGGCCGCGTCCGCCCGCGACGACATCGAGCTGCTGGTCCTCTCCGGCACCCCGGAGCTGCCCCGGTCACCGGACCCCCGGATCCGGGTGGTGCCCTACGACCTGGTGCCCCGCCGCGAGTACAACCGGCGGCTCGCCGCGATCGACGTGCTGGTGCTGCCGTTCCGCGACGGCGAGATGCTGGCCACCGGCACCGTGGCCGACGCGATCGGGCGGGGGCTGCCGGCGCTGGTGTCGCCGTGGCCCTTCCTCACCGAGATGCTCGGCGGGTCCGCCATCCCGTACGGCCGCACCCGGGAGGACCTGACCCGCTGCCTGGACTCGCTCGACGACGCCCGCCTCGACCGGGCCCGCGCCGCGAGCGGGCGGCTACGCGCCACGTACGACTGGGCCCGGGTTGCGGAGTCGCACCTCGCCGCGCTGGAGTCCCTGGGTCCCGCGAAGCTCTGAGGAGAGTGGATGACCGACCAGACCACCGACCGGACCGTGTCGCCGGACCACACCGTCGACCACCCGGCCGCGTTGCGCGTCGCCGCCGCCTCGGTGGCGGCCCGGGCCACCCACGCCCGGCCGTCGTCGCGCCCGGTCGACGTCCGCTACCTCGACGAGCTGCGCCGCCAGCCGCCGGTGGAGTCCGGGCTGGCCGGGTTGCCGGACGAACGGACCCGGATCGGCTTCGTGATCGTCCGCGACGCCGTCAACTTCGGTTCCGGCCTGCACCCGCACCTGGTGAAGCTGCCCGGCCTGTCCGGCGCCCGGACCATCGGCCAGCTCCTGCTCGACCGGGTGCGCCGGGACGGCGTGCCGACGCCCGCGTACCTGGCCGGTCTGGACGCGCGGGCCTGCGCGGAGATGTTCGGCCAGCCCACGCGGGGTCCGGCGTTCACCCTGATGACCATGTTCGCCACCGCCTGGAACGAGCTGGGCGCGTACACCGGGGACCGGTTCGGTGGGGATTATGCGGCGCTGGTGGAGGAGGCGGCCGGGTCGCCGACGGCGATGGTGGCGATCCTGGCCGGGATGCCGCACTGGCGGGACGTCTCCCGCCACGGCGACCTGGACGTGCCGTTCCACAAGCGGGCCCAGCTCGCGACGTACGGCCTGTCGTTGTGCCACGACCCCGGCGGCGCGCGACGGTTCACCGACCTCGGCCGGCTGACCGCGTTCGCGGACAACCTCATCCCGCACGTGCTGATCGAGGACGGGCTGCTGGAGATCGACGCGGAGCTGGCCGACTCGCTGCCGGCCGGCCGGCCGTTGGCGCACGGCAGCCCGGCCGAGGTCGAGCTGCGGGCCGCGGCGGTCGAGATCTGTGAGCGGCTGGCCCACCGGGCGGCGGCGGCCGGCGACCCGGTGCACCCGGTGGAGCTGGCCAGCCTGCTGTGGAAGAAGGGGCAGCAGCCGCGCTACAAGGCCCGGCCCCGGCCCCGCAGCGTCAGCTTCGCCTACTGAGGAGGACGCGGATGCTCCCGGCCGCCCTGCTGATGCGCGCGGACCTGCCCGACCAACTCTTCACCCCCGCCGGCCGGGCCCGGCTGGACCGGCTGGTCAACCTCCCCCCGGAGCCCTGGACCGGCTGGTCCGACGCCACCCCGGCGGCGCTGCGCCGCACCGAGCTGTTGCTGACCGGCTGGGGCTGCCCACGCCTCGGCGTGGCGGAGCTGGCCGCCATGCCCCGCCTGCGGGCGGTGGTCCACACCGGCGGCTCGGTCAAGGACCTGCTCGACCCGGCGGTGTGGGAGCGCGGCGTCCGGGTCACCACCTCGGCGCGGGCCAACGCGGTGCCGGTCGCCGACTACACGGTGGCGATGGTGCTGCTGGCCGGCAAGAACGTCCTCGCCGCCGCCGACCGCTACCGGCGCAGCCTGGACCGCCGCGCCCTGCTGACCGGTTATCCGGCGACGGGCAACGCGGACCGGACGGTCGGGCTGGTCGGCGCGTCCCGGGTCGGCCGGCTGGTGGCGGCCCGCCTGTCGGACCTCGGCTTCCGGCTGCTCTGCCACGACCCGTTCCTGGAGCCGGACGACGCGCGGCGACTCGGCGTACGCCCCGTCGAGCTGGCGCACCTGCTCCGGGAGTCGTCGATCGTCAGCCTGCACGCCCCGCTCACCCCGGAGACGGCCGGGATGATCGACGTGGCCGGGCTGTCGCTGCTGCCCGACGGCGCCACCCTGATCAACACCGCCCGGGCCGGGCTGCTGGACCAGGAGGCGCTGCTCGGGCACCTGCGTACCGGCCGGCTCTCCGCCGTGCTGGACGTGACCGACCCCGAGCCGTTGCCGCTGGACCATCCGCTGCGCGCCCTGCCGAACGTGCTCGTCACGCCGCACGTCGCCGGCGCGCAGGGCAGCGAGCTGCGCCGGCTCGGCGACCAGGCGGTGGAGGAGGTGGACCGGTTCGTCCACGGGCTGCCGGCGGCCGATCCGGTCCTGGCGGAGCGGTTGCCGTTCCTCGCCTGAGCCGGGGCCGCCTCAGCCGTCCAGCTCCGCGCGGTACTTCCAGTAGCGCCGGCCGAACTCGCTGAAGTCGGGGAACTCGTCGGTCCAGAACTTCTTCGGCCCGACGCAGTGCACCAGGGACGCCTGCGCCGGGTCACCGCCGTAGACCGGCTCCAGCCGCCAGCCCATCATGTGGTTCCACCGGTGCGACAGCCGCAGCCAGCGTCCGAACAGGACGTGGTTCAGCGCGTCCTGGTCGGGGTAGCGCGCGGCGTCCGCGTGCCGCCCGATGTAGTCGAGCGCGCGGCCGGTGACGTCCGCGTCGCGCCAGCGGGCGAGGTCGATCAGCAACATGCCGGAGTTGAAGTAGGGCGCCTGCGGGTCCAGCGTGGCCTCCTCCCGCAGCCCCGGCAGCGCGCCCCCGTCGGCCAACCGCCGGGTGTACGCGTCGCGCACCGCGCCGACCACCGCCTCGCCGAGCGCGACGTCGGCGAGCCCGGCCAGCGACCCGGTGCAGAGCATGTCGCAGTCGAGGTAGACCAGCCGGTCCAGCTCGACCGGCACCAGCCAGGGCAGGAACAGTCGCAGGTACATGCCCTGGGAGATGTGTCGCGCGCTGTCCCGGGTGGACAGCGGCAGGTGCGCCACCCGGTCCACCGGTCGGAAGCGCACCTCGCCGCGGTCGCCGACCTGCCGGCGGACCGCGTCGCGCAGGTCCGCCCCGAGCTCGTGGTCGGTGACCAGCCAGAAGGTGGGCGTCGTCAGCGCGCCCTCGCGCAGGATGCTCTCGATGAGGACCCGTGCGTGCGGCACGTACGCCTCGTCGAAGCCGAGTCCGAAGTGCACCGCGTTCCCATCGTCGTCCGGGCGCGCCCGGCGGTGGCGCCGCTGCCAGCTTCGGGCACGGCGGCCGGATTGCCAACCCCGCACGACCCCTATCCGGCAGCGACGGGAGCCGATGTCCGGCCCGCCGGCCGGTAGGCTCGCCCGGTGGTGCCCTTCCCCGTTTTCTGGTGCTTCGCCCTGCTGTCCAACACCGCGGCGTCGGCCCAGTGGGTGAACATCGCCTGGGCGCTCGGCGACAACCGCCTGCCGGCGGCGGTGCTCGCCGTGTGGCAGATCTCCGCGCTGCTCGGCACGATCCCCGGTGTGCTGCTGGGGGCACGGGCGGCCCGCCGGCTCGGCCACGTCCGTACCCTGGTGTGGTCGTCCGCGGTCGAGGCGGCGAGCTGCCTGGCGGTGGCCGCCGTCGCCTGGGACACCGGCGACGGCCTGTCCACCCGCCGGGCGCTGCTGGTGGCGGTCGTCTGCTCGGTCACGCCGTTCGCGGTCGGCTTCGGCGGCCCGTCCTGGCTGGCCCTGGTCGGCGCCTGGCCGGGCAGCGCGAGCCGGACCCGCCAGTTGCTGCTGGACAGCATCCAGTTCCAGCTCGGCCGCACCGCCGGGCCGCCGGTGGCGGCCCTCCTGATCGCCACCGTCGCCCATCCGGTGCCGGTCGCGGCGGTGGCCAACTCCGTCACCTTCCTCGCCGTCACGGTGATCATGCTGGCCGCGGGGCGTACGCCCGGCGTCGGGCCGCCGCCGCCCCGGCCGGCCGACGCGCCGAGGGCCCGGCCCTCCTGGCGGCTGTTCGGCTCCACCGCCGTGCTCGCCGCCGCCGGATACGCGCTGGCCAGCGACACGTCCCGGCTCTACGTCGCACGCCTCGTGCGGGCCGCCGACCTGCCCGCCGTGGTCTTCTCGGTGACCGTCTCGGTGGTGGCGCTCACCGCCGCGGGCGCAGCCGCCGTGGCCGCCCGGCGGCGGATACCGGACCGCCGGCTGGCCCAGCTCGGGCTCGGCCTGCTCGCCGCCGGCCTGCTCGTCTGGGCGACCGCGAGCACGCTGGGCGTGCCGGCCTGGATCGTCGGCGGGGCGCTGGTCGGCGCGTCGCTGCCGCTGGCGCACGCCGCGCTGACCTCGCTGGTGATGGGCGAGGCCGGCGACGCGGACCAGGCGACCGGGGCCGCGGTCACGATGGCGACGAACACCGGCGCGGTGGCGCTCGGCAGCACCGTGGTCGCTCCGCTGGTGAGCCCGCTCGGGCCGCTGGTGTTCCTGCCGCTGGCCGCCCTGGCGGCGATCGCGCTGGCCCGGGTGCGCCGCCGCTACCGGGCCGACGCCCCCGTGCCGCCGCCCGCCGTGCCGGTGCCGGTGGGCGGCGTCAGCGCCGAAGGCAGTCCGCCAGGTCGGCCGCGATGACCGCGGCGCCGCTGACCGGGGCGCGCAGCGCCGCAGGGAGCGGCCGGTCCCGCTGGTCGGGGTGCCGCCACGCCTCGGCGAGCGCCGCGCCGAAGGCCGGATCGGGCAGCACCCGCTCGTTGAGGTCGTGCACCGCCCGGACCCCGTCGCCCTCCGGGAGGTCGGCCCCGATCGGTCGGTACGCGGCGTCCAGCACCCGCCAGGCGGGGCCCAGCTCCGTGCCGTGGTGGCGCAGCAACCGGCGCAGGTTGAGCACCTGCGAGTAGTTCTCCGGGGGCAGCGGCAGCATCGGCCGGCCGAGCTGGGCCAGCTCCAGGATCGTGGTCAGCCCCGGGGGCGCCAGGACCGCGCCGGCCCGCCGGAACAACGCGAGCGCCGCATCGTGGCTGAGCGACCGGGCGTCGACCCCGGCGAAGAGGTCACCGAACCGGTCGATGGCGCCCGCGCTGGTGAGCACCACCGGCGGGCCCGCCGACGCGTCGGCGACCAGGCGCAGCACCTGCGCGAGGTAGACGTGTTGGCTGCCCGGATACGGGTTGAGCAGGCCACCGAGGCTGGCCACCCACGGCGCTGCGGCGCGGTCCGCCGGCCCGGCGTCGGCGGGCTCCGGCCCGACGTCGGTGATCGGCGGGACGGCCCGGACGTTCGGCACCCCGGTGCGGGCCATCACCTCGACGGAGTCGAAGAGATCCTGCACCCAGTAGCGGCGCACCGACCGGATGCCGGGGAAACCGTCGAACGAGTCCGGCCGCCACATGTAGGCCAGGCTGTCGACGCAGAACACCGGCAGCTCCGGCGCCAGGCGGGCGGCCAACGGCCGGTGCATCACCACGATCATCGCGTCCAGGGTCGGCCGCAGCTCAGCGCCGACCTGCTCGGCCTCGTGGACGCTGCCGGTGTCCACGACCCGGGCCGGCAGCCCGGTGCGCCGGAGCAACTCCAGTCCGAGGCCGCTGGACACGAACGTCCAGCGCACCCCGTCGCCGAGCCGCCGGTGGACCGCCTGGGCGACGGCGACGGCCTTGCTCGCCGGCCCGTACCCGAACGGCAGCGCGTACAGCCCGAGTCGCAGCGGCGTGCCGCCCGGGCCGCTCATCCGATCGTCCCGGGCGTCCGGGCGGGCGCCGGGGCCCCGGCGCCGACCGGGTCGGGACCACCACCGAGGCTGTCCAGCAGCGCCCGGAGTGAGCGGTCGAGGCTGAACCGTTCGGCGATCCAGGCCCGGCTGCCCGCCGGCACCTCCGGCGCGTCCAACGCGTCCCGCACCGCTGCGGTCAGCGCGTCGAGGTCACCCACGGGCACCGCGACAGCCGCCGGCCCGACGGTCTCCGGCAGGCCCGCGTCGGCGTACACGACCGTGCGCGTGCCGCTGGCCTGCGCCTCGATGGAGACCATGCCGAACGGCTCGCCGACCGACGGCAGGACCACCGCCGAGGCCGCCGCGAACAGGCCGGCCACCTCGGCGGGGGACGACGGCGGCGGGACCAGTCGGACGCCGGGCAGCCGGCGTAGCCGGTCCCGGAAGCCGGCGGTCTCCGGGTCGAGCACGCCGGGGGTGACGTCGGTGACCCGCAGCTCCACCCCGAGACGACCGGCGACCGTCGCCGCGTCGGCCAGGCCCTTGTTCGCCACCAGCCGGCCCGCCCACACCACGTGCCGCCCCTTCTCCACGCGGGGCTGCCCGACGAACTCCGCCGCCACGAACGGGGTGACGACGTCCACCCCGGCGGCGACCTCGGCCTCGATCAGCCCGGCCAGCCACCGCGAGCAGGCCTGCCGCGACGGCGCACCGGCGATGGCGGCGCGCAGCGCCTCGGGGCCGGCAGCGGGCGGCCACACCCGGCCGGGCGTGAAGCACGGCGGGTTGTGCATCATCAGGCCGGCCTGGGGGAGGTACGGCAGCCAGTGCGCCTCCTGGTGCAGCGAGACGAGATCCATCCCGGCCACCACCTCGGCGGCCTCCGCCGGGCTGCCCACCGCGTGTTTGCGGACCCCGGCCAACCGGTGCGCGTGCGCGGCGAACGCCTCGTCGAGGTCGTCGGGCACCGTGTCGTAGACGGCGACGACGTGCACGTCGTAGCGCCCGTTGAGCGCCTGCGCCCAGCCGGCCATGACGTTGGAGATGCCCCCCACCCGGAAGCCGGACGGGTAGTGGCCCATGCTGACGAACGCGATCGATCCGGTCGAAGCGTGCACCCGGTCCCTCCCCGAGGGCTCAGTAGACCATGCCCATGGCGTCTCGGACCTCGGCCAGCGTGGCGTCGCCGACCTCGTTCGCCCGACGGTTGCCCTCGGCCAGGATCGACCGCAGGTAGCCCTCGTCGGCGGCCAGCTCCGCGCGCCGGCTGCGGATCGGGGCCAGTCGTTCGTTGACCGCCTCGGTGACCACGGCCTTCAGCGCCGCGGCGCCGGCGCCGGCCAGTTCGTCGGCGATCGCCTCCGGCGACCGGCCGCTGCTGAGCGCGGCGAGCAACAGCAGGTTGGCCACCTCGGGACGGCGCTGCGGCTCCCACGTGATCGTCCTCTCGCTGTCGGTGACGGCCCGCCGGATCAGCTTGGCCGTGACGTCGGCGCTCATCGCCAGCTCGATCGCGTTGCCCCGGGACTTGCTCATCTTCTGCCCGTCCACGCCGAGGATGCTCACCGCCTCGGAGAGCAGGGCGTCCGGGCGGGGGAACACGGCGTGCCGCTTGTCGGCCCGGCCGTAGATCTCGTCGAACCGGCGGGCCACCACCCGGGTCTGCTCGACGTGCGGCAACTGGTCCTTGCCCACCGGCACCAGGTTGGCCTTGCAGAACAGGATGTCGGCCGCCTGGTGCACCGGGTAGGTCAGCATCAGCCCGGACATGGGGCGGCCGTTCGTCGCCGCGAGCTCCGCCTTCACCGTGGGGTTGCGGCGCAGCTCGGCGTCGGTGACCAGGGCGAGGAACGGCAGCATCAACTGGTTGAGCGCCGGCACGGCGGAGTGGGTGAAGATGGTGCAGCGGCGCGGGTCGAGCCCCACCGCCAGGTAGTCGGTGACAAGCGACAGGACCCGCTCCCCCACCGGGCCGACCGCGTCCCGGTCGGTGATGACCTGGTAGTCGGCGATGATGACGAACGTCTCCACCCCCGCGTCCTGCAACCGCACCCGGTTCTCGAGCGAGCCGAACAGGTGACCGACGTGCAGCCGGCCGGTCGCCGGTCAGCACCCGGAATCGGGACGGGTCCTCGCGCAACTCCTGCTCGATCGCCAGCGACCGTTTACGGGCGGCCGCGAGGGAGGCGTTGTCCGGCCCGCCGTCGGCCGGATCGTCCGGGCCCGCCGCGGCCGGTGGGTCCATCAGCGAGCTGTCCTGCGCAGCGTGCATGAAACGGCAAGCCTCTCTCGTCACCGACGGCCGGGTGCGCCGTCCGTCCCTTTCGTACCGGGAATTGTAGGTGTTCAATCGACCGCCGGACCGGACGACCCGAGCGCCGCGAGGAAGTCCGCCCGGGTGTAGGCGCCGTGGCGCAGGGTGCGCCGGAGCAGCCCTCGACGGACCAGACCCCGGTAGTCGGCGCTCAGGTCGGGAAAGCGCTCGCTCCACCGCTGCCACAGGTAGGCGGCGGTGCGCAGGCCGTGCCCCTGCATCTCCGGGGCGGCCTGGAGGAAGGCGGCGGCCTCCGGCTGCTCGAACAGCTCGGCCAGGTCCGCGCCGGTGATCCGGCCGGCCGCGAAGCGCCCGACGGCGTGCAGGTACCCGGCGCCGTCGGGGAACGGCATCTTGACCCGGTGCGCCAGGTGGGCGGGGAGGAACTCCTCCGCGACCTCCCGGAGCGCGACCTTCTGCCGCACCGGCCGCACCGAACGGTCGATCTTGCGGTCCGGCGGCAGGGCCCGCGCGTGGGCGATCACCGCCGAGTCGAGGTACGGCACCCGCGCCTCGACGTGGTGCGCCATGGCGCAGCGGTCCAGCCGCAGGCACTCCCGCGCGCCCAGGTCCTGCTGCTCGAACCGCATCCACGGCTCGACCATGGCCGGTGGCAGGTCGGCGTAGAAGCCGTAGCCGCCGAACAGCTCGTCCGCGCCCTCGCCGGAGAGCAGCACCTTGACCCCGGCGGCGTGGGCGAGGCGGGCGGTGAGCCAGGTGCCGACGCCGCCGAGCACGGTGAAGACGTCCGGGCTGACCGTGTGCGTGACGACGGCGTCGAGCAGGTCGGGGATCTCCGTCTCGTCGAAGATCACCTCATGGTGGTCGGCACCCAGGTGCTCGGCCACCTCCCGTGCCGCGTCGAGGTCGGGGCTGCCCTCGATGCCGGCGGTGAAGGTGCTGACCCGGCCGGCCTCCCGGGCGGCGATCGCGGTCAGCAGCGAGCTGTCCAGGCCGCCGCTGAGCATGCAGCCCCACCGCACCTCGGTCGGGATCTGGTCCCGTACCGCGGTCACCACCAGGTCCCGCAGCGTCCCCTCGCGCGGACGGGGCTCGATGGCGACGACCTCCCCCCGCGAGGACCACACGGTCCCCGGGGCCACCCGGCAGGCGAACGGTCGCAGCTCGGCCGGAATGGTCTCCGGGGTGCTGCTGACGAACGTGGACCCGCCCCCGCGCGCCACGTACAGCGGTTTGATCCCGATGCCGTCCACCGCCACCACCAGGACGTCCTGCTCCACGTCGTAGAGGCAGACCGCGTACATGCCCTCCAGGTGGTCGGCGAAGCGCAGCCCGTACTTCTCGTAGAGGACGCCGACGACGTGGCCGTCGTTGCCCGACGGTGGGCGCACGCCCAGCTCGTCGAGGACCCGGCGGTGGTTGTAGACGGCGCCGTTGAACGCCACCCAGGCCCGCCCACCGGGCGAGCGCAGCGGCTGGTCCCCGTGCGCCACGTCGGTGATGGCGAGCCGGACCACCCCGAGGGTGAACCGCGGGTCGTCGAGCACGGCCGTCGCGTCCGGGCCGCGGTGGCGCATGCCGGCCAGGGCCGCCTCCACGGCGGCCCGGTCGGCGGGGAAGGCGGCAGCTATCCCGCACATGGGACCGTTCCCTCTCTCGTCTCCTCCGACCGGCGCCCCGACCCGCCGGTGATGGTCACGCCGGCCGTCGGCCGGCCGAGGTCGGCAACGAGGTGTCGCCGGCGGTGCAGGTAGTCGAGGTACCCGTCCAGGGCCGGCCCCTCGAAGGTCGGGACGACCACCAGCCGGGGCGGCGTGGGCCGGTGGACCAGGTGCCGCCGCAGCTTCGCCGAGACGGCCGCCTCCAGGGCGGCCAGCTCGTCGTCGCCGGGATCCCGCTCCGGCACGCGCAGGAAGAGCACGTCGTAGAGGAGGCCGAAGCGGAGGCTGCCGGTCAGGCAGTCCTGGAGCGACCTCGTCTTCGGCTCCACGAACCCGCCCGGCAGCTCGGAGAGGAGCGCGGTGGTCACCCGGGCGTTGACCGGCGTGCCCAGCATGGACAGCGCCGGCAGCGCGTACGTGGTCAGCTCCTGGTCGAAGACCGTGCCACCGAGCTCCACGAACAGGTGTTCCGGACGACCCGCGTCGACCCAGGCCCGGTGCAGGGTGAGCAGGAAGAACCGGCTCAGGTGCGGTACGAAGCTGAGATGTTCCCAGTCGGTGCCGCCGAACTCACGCAGGAACGAGAGCAGGACGTCACCGCCGAGGATCTGGTTCGGCCAGCCCATCACGGTGTCCGGGAGGAACCGCCGGTAGGTGGCCAGGTCGTCGGTCGGCGAGGGGTGGTTGCCGCGCTCGTTGGTGTTGAGGATGCCGTCGAACTTGACCACCGTCGCCGGGCCGGGGGCGAGCGCGGCCAACCGCGCCACCAGTTGCCCCTTGCCGATGTCCGAACGTGGGTGCCCCAGCAGGACGAACACCTGGCAGCCGGCGAAGTCGACGTGCCGGAACGCCTCGTCCAGGCGGTCGGTGACCGGGGTCGGTTCGCTCAACGGCCAGGTGCCGGTCATGTGTCGGTTCCTTCCTGGACGGTCCGGGTGTGCGTGTCGACCCAGCCGAGCGCGCGGGCCCGGGTCACGTCGTACCGCAGGTCGCGGGTGGCGCGGCGGATCCCGTAGCGGAGGTTGGGCCACCTGGCCGGCCGGCCCCGGACCCGGGCGGCGGACCAGCTCAGCAGGCCCAGCGTCGCGTAGACCGGCCGTGGCACGGGCAGCACCCGAAGGCCGGGCGCGTGCCGGCGGCACCAGGCGCGGGCGAACGGCAGCGCCGGCGCCGGTCGGACCGGCGCGGCGTGGTACACCGCCGGGCGACCGTCCTCCACCGCCCGCCGGACCAGGTCGGCGACGTCCGCCGTGTGGACGAACGGCAGGTGGTTGCGGCCGGCGCCGACCAGCAGGCCGACCCGGCCGACGGTACGGACGACCGGCGGGGTGCGGTCGTCGAAGAGGATCCCCGGGCGCACCACCACCAGGTCCACGCCGAGCCGGGCCGACGACTCGCGCAGCCGGCGCTCCAGTTCGATCTTCATCGCCGGGTACGGGTCCAGCACCTCGGCGGCGTCGGCCGGTGACCGCGTCTCCGGCACCGGATCCGTGCCGACGCCCGGGTCCAGCCCGTAGACCATCACGCTGGACACCTGCACGAAGGTCCGGACCCCGTTCGCGTGTCCGTGCTCCATCAGCCGCAGCGCGGCGTCCAGGTTGTCCCGCCGGTAGTCGGCCGGCGGGTGCGGGGCGAACCGGAAGGCGCAGTGCACGACCGCGTCGACGTCCCGGGTGAGGTCCGCCGCCGTCGCCGGGTCCACCGGCGTGCCCCGCCGTACCTCGATCCGCCGGGCCGGCACCGGCGTCACCGGACGCCGGTGCTCCAGGGCGCGGACGTCGTGCCCGGCGTCGGTCAGGGCCGCGACGCAGGCCGCGCCCAGCCGGCCCGCGGCGCCGGTCACCAGGACGCGCATCAGCCGACCGCCACGCGGTCGCGGGCGCGGCGCAGCACGTGCCCGGCGGTCACCAGGTCGGCCCAGGGGTCGCCGGTCGAGCTGAAGACGGTGGTGCGGGACGCCAGGTCGGCCGGGACGTCGGCGAGCAGCGTGCCGAGATCCGTCGCGTCCCGGTGCGCCGGGCCCGCCTCGGCCAGGGCCAGGGCGAGATCCTCCACCAGGACCAGGTGCTCCCGCAGCAGGGCGGCGGCGACCTCCCGGCGGTCCACCGCGTGCGCGCCCATGCAGTTGACGTGCACCGGTCCGGCCGGCAGCCGGGTGACAAGCGGCTCGGCCGAGCCGGTCGCGGTGCAGATCACGTCGCGTCCGACGAGCACGTCGTCCGGCCCGTCGACGACCTCGACCGGGCACCCCGGCCCGACCAGCCCGACCGCCCACCTGGCGAACGCCTCGGCGTGCTCCGCGCGGCGGCTGGCGACCCGGACCGACGCGATCGGCCGTACCGCGATCGTCCCCCGCAGTTGCTGCCGGGCCAGCACCCCGCTGCCGATCAGGCCGACGTGCAGCGGCCGGGCGGGGGTGCAGACGTCGGTCACCAGCGCGGTGACCGCGGCGCACCGCAGGTCGGTCACGGCCGCGCCGTCCAGCACCGCCAGCGGTCGCCCGGTCCGGGTCGACATCACCACCGAGAGCGCGTGGATCGCGGGCTCCCCCGCCGGCCGGTCCGGCACCAACGCGGCCAGCTTCGTGACGAAGAGACCGTCCCGGGCGCTGACCGAGGGCATGACGCCGAACATCGCCGGCGGGTCCGCGGTGGTCACCGTGGTTCGCAGCGGCGTACGCGCGGCGGCGCGCCGGCCCTCGGCGTACCCCTGGCGCAACTCCTCGACCAGCGCGGGCAGGTCGGCCGCGGCGGTGACCGCGCGGCGGTCGAGCACCAGCGGGACGAGACCGGGCTCCCCGTTCACGCCGCGCCGCTCCCGTCGGCGCACGGGATCAGCGCGCTGCGGGTGAAGGTCATGACCGGGGTGCCGTCGGACTTGAGCCCGCGGGTCCGGAACGTCACCACTCCGGCGCCGGGGCGGGACCGGGAGAGGCGCTTGGCCACCACCTCGGACTCGGCGGTGAGGGTGTCGCCGACGAAGACCGGCGTGGTGAGGCGGATCTCCTCCCAGCCGAGATTGGCCACCGCCCGCGCGCTGGTGCCGTTGGTGCTCATCCCACCGACGATGGCGAGCGTCACCAGGCTCGACACGACGGGCCGGCCGAACTCGGTCTGCTCGGCGTAGGCGGCGTCGATGTGCAGGGGGTGGGCGTTGAGGCTGAGCAGCGACATCCAGATGTTGTCGGCGTCGGTGACGGTCCGGCCGGGCCGGTGCTCGATGACGTCACCGACGTCGAACTCGTCGTAGTAGAGGCCCCGGGACTCGCGGTACCGCCCCGGCGAGACCTCGGTGAAGGCGCGCGGCGGCCTCACCGCGACCGCCCCGCCCGCGCGAGCGTGCTCTCGGCCTGCCGCAGGAAGGGCGGCCCGAGCATCCGGCCGTCCATGGTGATGATGCTCGCGCCTGTGCGGCGGAACTCCCCCACGATCCGGTCGGCCCGGTGGACGTCGGCGGCGCTGGGCGTGAACACCTCGTTGATGGCGTCGACCTGGCCGGGGTGCACGGCCACCTTGCCGGTGTAGCCGAGGCCGGCGGCGCGCCGGGCGTCGGACTCGAGCGCGGCGGCGTCGTCGAGGTCGAAGGTCGGCCCGTCCACCGCCTCGATCCCCGCCGAGCGGGCGGCCAGCGCGACCCGGGACCGGGCCATCAACAGGGGCTCCCACTCCATGGCGGTGCCGGTGTCGGCGCAGAAGTCGGCCGCGCCGAAGGTCAACGCCACGAGGCGGGGACGGGACCGGGCGACGGCCATCGCGTTCTCCAGCCCGGCCGCGGTCTCCAGGATCGCCCACAGCACGGTGTCGATACCCGCGCCGGCCAGGACCTCGTCGACGAGTTCGACGTCGTGCGGCGACTCCACCTTCGGCAGCACGATCATGTCCGGGGCGGTCCGGGCGTCGAGCACCATGTGCAGGTCGCGTACGCCCTCGGGAGATCGGACCGGGTTGACCCGCAGGCTGTATCCGTCCGGCACCTCGGCGGGGTCGAGCAGACCCACCGCCTGCCGCGCGCCGTGCTTCGCCTCCGCCGGCACGGAGTCCTCCAGGTCGAGCAGGTGGATGTCGGCGGGACCCGCGGCGCTGCCGAGGAACCGTTCCATCCGGGTGGCCGGCGTGACGAGCAGGCAGCGACAGATCCCGCGGGACCGGCTGCGGGGCACGCCCTCGACGAGGGTCATCTCGGGTCCCCGGCGGCCACCGCGCCGTCCGCCCCCACCAGGTGGGGCACCACCCAGTCGACGAGCAGGTCGACGAAGCGGCGCAGGTCGTCCTCGCCCAGGTTGGCCCGCATCATGACGCGGAGCCCCTCGCGCCCCCGGGAGGTCACCGGGAAGTAGACCGGCGCGCAGTAGAAGCCCTCGGCCAGCAGCCTGCGGGACAGGTCCACGGCCAGGTCGCGGTCGCCCACCGGCAGCGCCCGCACCGGCAGGATGCTGCCGGCGGACTCGCTGGGCACCCGTGCGTCGAAGTAGTCGAGGTTGGCGCGCAGCCGGGTCTGCAGGACGGTCAACTCCGGTCCGGCGTGCAGCCGGGCGGCGGCCAGGACGCTGCCCATGTTGGCGACGCTCGGGGACTGCGACCAACACATCGGCCCGGCGAACGTGTTGACCAGGGCGGGGTCGACGGAGTCCGGGAGCATCACCACGCCACCGGAACACCCGAAGCCTTTCTCCAGCGAGCCGGTGATGAGGGTCAGGTCGTTGAGCCGGTCCACCGCCGACCGGATGTAGCCCTCACCCCGGTCACCCATGACGGAAATGGCGTGCGAATCGTCCATCCACAGAAAAAGGCCGTACCGGTCCTGGAGCTGTAACAGGCCGTCGAGATCCGCCAGGCCGCCCATGGAATAGGCGCCGTCGGCGACGTACGCCACCCGTCCGTACTTCTTGCACGCGTCCTCGACGAAGTCGAGGTCGTTGTGCGGGGCCACCAGCACGGGCGCCTCGTCGGCGCAGATCGGCTTCACGTAGTCCATGCAGAAGTGGCTGCGCTTGTCGAACACGGTGACCCGGGGACGGCCGTCGACGAGATGCCCCGAGGACACCAACGGGAGCAACCCGGCGGTCGCCACGCTGCACGAGAGCGCCAGCAGGCACTGCGCCCGCCAGATCTCGGAGAGCTGGTCCTGGGCCTGCCGCAGCACCGAGGGACGCATCCGGGTGGGCGTGATGCCCAGGCCGACGCACCCCTGTGCGGTCAGGGCGTCGATCGCCCCCTGCACCACCGCGGGGTGCGTGTTCAACCCGAGGTAGGAGTAGGAGCTGAGGTTGAGGAACGAGCGGCCCGTCTCCGGGTCGTGCAGGGTGCCGTCGGGCCGGCAGTCGAGGTGCAGGTTGATCAGACCCCCGCTCTCCGCCTCACGCCAGTTGCCCTGCGACAGACGCATCATCTTCGCGGTGTCGCGAAAACGGTGGGGACCTTCGGGACCGGCCGTGCCGGAATCGTCCGGCACCGTTTTCGCGGCAGGCTCCGCGACCGACGGACCGCTCATGCTCCCACTCCTTCAGGGGTTGCCGCGTACGAAAATAGGGGTCGCGACGCACGCGATAAGGGTCGGATATAGGGGTGCGAATTCAACAGTGCCGTCACCACCGTGGGAGGCACTCGGGATGCAATTATCATAAAGCCGGTGCCAGCGTATACGGAATTGAATCGCGCGCAAGCATTGACTTGCGACAGTAGATCGGATAAGAGATGACGAATCACCGGGGTGACCCGCCGCCGGTCACCGGCCCACCGCGGCGCTGCGACAACACGAGCGTCGGCGTGCTGATCGCCGATCCGGCCGGCCGGCTGTTGCTGCTGCGCCGGGCCACCCCGCCGGTGGGAGTGGCCCCGGTCGCCGGTCACGTGGACGACCACGGCACCCCGGCCGACGCGGCCCGCCAGGAGGTCGCCGAGGAGGTGGGCCTGACCGTTCGGAGGCTGGACCTCGTGGCGGAGGGTTGGCGGCCCAACGCCTGCCGCCGGCCGGCCGGCCCGCGGGGCACCGGCCACCACTGGTTCCTCTACCGGGCGGTGGTCGCCGGAACCGTCCGGCCGGATCCGGCGGCGGCCCGCGAGGTCCGGTGGCACACCCCGGACGAGGTGCAGCACCTCGTCCGGCGCACGGTGGCGTACGCGAACGGACACGTCACCGCGGAACTGTTCGCCGACGCGCCGGGCATCGAGCCGGTGTGGGTGCGGTTCCTGCACGACCTGGCGTTGGCGGACGCGCCGGCCGGTGATCTCGCCGCGGTGGACGCGCTCGCCGGCGGACGGGGTCCCGGTCCGACGGCGTGACGATCGCCGCCGGGGCGGGCCGCTGGTACGTTTTCGGGTACTGCCGACGTCCACGCCCGAGCGGAGGCCCCGGGTGAGCAGCACCGGACCCGACGACGCCGCCCCGCGCTCCGCCGACCCCGCCGAACCGGACGCCGCCCGCGCCGAACTCGACGCCGCCCGCGCCGAACTGGAGGCCGCCCGCGCCGAGCTGCGGCTGTTCCGCGGCCGGTCGGAGCAGGCGCTGCGGCGGGCCGAGGCGCTCGCCCGGCTGGCCGGCGCGCTCAGCTCGGCCCGGGGCCGGGACGCCATCGTCGAGGTGGTGACCACGGTGGCCCCGGCCGTGGTGGACGCCACCACGCTGCGGGTGGCGATCGCCCTGCCCGGCCGGACCGTGCTCGACGTGGCCGGCGCCGGCGCGTCGCCCGAGCGGCTGCCGGTCGACGCCGACGTCCCGCTGGCCCGGGCGGTACGCGACAACGCTGCGCTGCCGCTGGGCGACAGCCGGGCCACCGGGGTCTGCCTGCCGTTGCGGGACGGCGACGGCGGCGCGCTCGGCGTGCTGGAGGTGCGCTGGGCCGACCCGGTCGCCGACGACGAGGCGCTGCACAGTCTCCTCGACGCGGTGGCCGCGCTGTGCAGCCAGGCGCTGCAACGGGCCGAGCTGACCGGGTCGGCGCAGGCGATGGCCGGGTTCGCGGCCCGGCTGAGCATCACCCGGTCCACCACCGAGGCGATCGAGGTGATCCTGGACGCCGCCACCACCGCGTTCGGCGCGGAGCTGCCCGGCCTGGCCATGCGGGACGAGGGCCGCCGGGTCCGGCTCTGGTACCACGACGACGTGCCGGGCGAGCTGGCCGCCACGTTCCGCGACCTGACCGTCGACGACCCGCGCCCGATCGTCCGCGCGCTGCACCACGGGGAACGCATCGTGCTGCGCGACCGCGCCGACTTCGCCGCCCGGTTCCCCGGCCTGCCCGACCCGGTCGGCCGGCACGGCATGGTGACCACCGTGGCGCTGCCGCTGTTCGGCGCCGAGCGCCGTCCGATCGCCGCGCTGGGCTTCGGCTGGCGGCGGGAGCGCCCGCTGCGGGACAGCGACCTGGCGCTGCTGGACACCGTCGCCGACCTGTGCGAGCAGACGCTGGAGCGGGTCCGGTTGGCCGCCGCCGAGCACAACCTGGTGACCCGGCTGGCCGGCCGGCTGCGCAGTTCCTCGCTGACCACGCCGAGGAGCCTGGAGGTGGCCACCCGCTACCGGCCGGCGATGAGTGGCCTGCACCTCGGCGGCGACTGGTACGACCTGGTCCGGCAGGACGGCGACCGGCTGGCCGTGGTGGTCGGTGACGTGGTCGGGCACCAGGTCGAGGCCGCCGCCGACATGGCCCAGCTGCGTACCGTGCTGAACACGCTGATCCGGATGGGCGTGCCGCTGGAGGAGGTGTTCCTCCGGCTCACCGAACTGCTCGGCGTCGGGTTTCTGGGCACCTGCCTGGTCGTGGTGGTCGATCCGGCGGCCCGCGTGGCGCACGTGGCCCGGGCCGGGCACCCGCACCCGGTGGTGCTGCCGGCCGGACGGCCGCCGCACACCGTGCAGACCGCCAACGCGATGCCGCTGGGCATGGTCGACCGGCCGATGACGATCACCACTGTCGCGTTCCGTCCCGGAGACGTGCTGGTCGCGTACACCGACGGGCTGGTGGAGCGGCGCGGCCAGCCGTACGACGAGGGCGTCGCGGCGCTGCACCGGTCGCTGACCGCGGTGCGGGACGAGCCGGTCGAGGCGATCGCGGACGCGCTCCTGCGCGACCTGGCCGGCTCGGAGGACGACCAGGCGCTGGTGGTGCTGCGACACCTCGGTTGAGCAGGCTTCGGCGGCCCGGTTCGGGGAATGATCCCCCGGTCGGCGGACCACCCACCTCAGGAGGACCATGATGGCCACCAGCAACCAGCCCGCCAAGGCGTCGGGCAGCTACCGGATCGGCGGTGACCTGCGGGTCGACCGTCTCGGCTACGGGGCGATGCAGCTCACCGGCCCGGGCGTCTGGGGCGACCCGAAGGACCCGGCGGAGGCGGTGCGGGTGCTGCGCCGCGCGTACGAGCTGGGGGTCACGTTCGTCGACACCGCCGACTCGTACGGGCCGTTCGTCAGCGAGCTGCTGATCCGCGAGGCGCTGCACCCGTACGCCGACGACCTGGTGATCGCCACCAAGGCCGGGCTGACCCGCTCCGGCCCGGGCGACTGGCGGCCGGTGGGGCGCCCGGAGTACCTGCGCCAGCAGTGCGAGCTGAGCCTGCGTCACCTGGGCCTGGAGTCGATCCCGCTCTACCAGCTGCACCGGATCGACGCCAAGGTGCCGCTGGCGGACCAGCTCGGTGAGCTGGCGCTGCTCAAGCAGGAGGGCAAGATCCGGCACATCGGGCTCTCCGAGGTGACGGTGGAGCAGATCGAGGCGGCGCGGGCGATCACCCCGATCGTGTCCGTGCAGAACCTCTACAACCTGGCCGACCGCAGCGCCGAGGACGTGCTGACCCACTGCGAGCGCAACGACCTGGCGTTCATCCCCTGGTTCCCGATCGCCACCGGCAACCTGGCCCGGCCGGGCGGTCCGCTGGACGCGATCTCGACCGGGCACGGCGCCAGCCCCGCGCAGCTCGCCCTGGCGTGGCTGTTGCGCCGGTCGCCGGTGATGCTGCCGATCCCGGGTACGTCGTCGGTGGCGCACCTGGAGGAGAACGTCGCGGCGGCCGAGGTGGAGCTGACCGACGACGAGTACGAGGCGCTGGCGAAGGCGGCCTGAAACCCGACACTTGCCAACGGTGATCGAGAAACTACTGTCAGAAGGATTCTCGCGATGGGGGTCCTATCAGTGGTGGAATTCGATTACGTCGTGGTCGGCGCCGGCGCGGCCGGGTGCGTGCTGGCCGACCGGCTGACCGAGGACCCGGGCACCCGGGTGCTGCTGGTCGAGGCGGGCGGCTGGGACCGGAGCCCGTTCGTGCGGGTGCCGAAGGCGTTCTCCCGGCTGATGGACGACCCGCGTACCGCCTGGCACTACCCGGCGGCCACCGGGCCGGGCCGGCGGGAGACGTGGCAGCGCGGCCGGATGATCGGCGGCTCGACGTCGGTCAACGGCATGATCTGGAGCCGCGGCGCGGCCCGGGACTGGGACACGCTGGCGCCGCTGGGCTGGGGCTGGTCGACGATGCGGCAGGTGTTCCGGCGGCTGGAGGACCATCCGCTGGGGCCGGCGCCGCACCGGGGCGTCGGCGGGCCGGTGCGGCTCTCCGTCGCCACCGGCACCGACCCGCTCGCCGAGGAGATGGTGGCGACCGGCGTCGAGCTGGGCTGGCGTCGGGTCGACGACCTGGACGCCGACGACGACGAGCGGATCGGCTACCCGACCGCGACCATCCACGGTGGCCGTCGGGTCAGCGCCGCCGACGCGTTCCTGCACCCGGCGCGGCGCCGCCCCAACCTGACCGTGGTGGTCGACGCCGTGGTGCTGCGCGTGCTGGTCGAGGGCGGCCGGGCGGTCGGCGTACGGGTGGCGCACCGGGGCCGGGAGGTCGAGCACCGGGCGGCCGGTGCGGTGATCCTCGCCGCCGGCGCGCTGGCCACCCCGGCGCTGTTGCAGGTCTCCGGCATCGGGCCGGCCGACACGCTGCGCGCGGCCGGCGTGCCGGTGCTGCTCGACCGCCCCCGGGTGGGCGCCGGCCTGCGGGAGCACCGGTCGATCGCGTTGCAGTACCGCCTCGCCGAGCCGGGCGGCTACAACGCCCGGCTGGCGAGCCCGCTCGGGCAGGCCGGCGCGACACTGCGCTGGCTGCTCACCCGGGGCGGGCCGCTGGCGCTGCCGGTGCTCGACGTCGCGGCGCACGTGAAGTCCCGGCCCGACCTGGACCGGCCGGACGGCCACCTGCTGATGGCGCCGTTCTCGGCCGCCCCGCCCCGCGCCGGCCGGGCGCTGGAGCTGGAGCGGGAGCCGGGCGTGATGTGCCTGGGCACGGTGACCCGGCCGGACAGCGAGGGCAGCCTCACCGTCACCGACGCCGATCCGCGTGTCCCGCCGGCGATCGTGGCGAACTACCTGACCACCGAACCGGACCGGCGGACGGCGGTGGACCTGTTCCGCCGGATGCGGGAGTTCTTCGCCACCGGGCCGATCGCCAAGCGGCTCCGGGTCGAGACCGTGCCCGGCCTGACGACGCGGACCGACGAGGAGATCGTCGAGGCGGCGGTGGCGCACGGGTACTGCGGCTATCACGCGGTCGGCACCTGCGCCATGGGCGCGGACGACGCTCACGTGGTCGACCCCGAGCTGCGGGTACGCGGCGTCGACGGGCTGCGGGTGGTGGACGCGTCGGTGCTGCCGGCGATGGTGGCGGGCTGGACCAGCGCGCCGGTGACGGCGCTGGCCTGGCGGGCCGCCGACCTGATCCGGGAGTGAGCGCGGTCGGGCCGGGCCCACCCGGGGGCGGGCCCGGGCCGGCTCAGACCGCGAAACAGTTGGGCCGGATCGCGACGTCGGCGAGCGCCTGCCGCACCGCCGTGTAGGTGGTGCCGTCGAGCACCAGACCGAGGTGGCCGACCACCCGCAGCGGGCACCACGCCTGCACCAGCACGTTCGTCGCGCCGTCGGCGAGCACCGCGTTGTCGACCGGCCGCACCAGTTCGTCCTGCCAGGTGCGCAGCGTGGTCCAACGCACCGGTCCCGGGGTGTCGTCGCCGGAGTTCAGGTCGGCCAGGAAGCTCGACCCGATGGTCATCTGCTGGCAGGCCACGATGCCGGCGCAACTGCCCAGCCCGACGACGGCGAGGATGTTGGCCACGTACGTGCCGTACTGCGGGCTGCCGAGGCTGACGTACTGGTCGACGGCGGCGGCGCCGCCGAGGAACTTCACGTACCAGCGGCTCACCAGCCCGCCCTCGGAGTGGGTGACCAGGTCCACCCGGCTCGCGCCGGTGGTGGCGCGGACCTGGTCCACGTAGGACGACAGGGCCCGGGCGGACTCGCGGATGTCGCCGAAGCCGAGGTTCGGCAGCTGGTAGATGGAGACCCGGTAACCGTCGGCGCGCAGCCGGGCGGCGATCGGCTCGTACGCGATGGAGACGCCGATCAGGCCACCGACCACGATCACCGGGTCGGCCGCCGCGGCGGCGGCCCGCTCGGCGGCGGTGACGGTGCTGGCGGGAGCTGCGGCGGCTTCGGTGGCCGGGCTCGGCGCGGCGGGTGGCGCGGCGGCGTGGGCGGCGGTGGCCGGGGCGAGCAGCGCGGTGGCGGTGACGGTGGCGGCCAGGATCGTTCGGAGCAGCATGGGCTGCACCTCCGATGGGAGGGGCACCCGGCGGGAACCGGGCGGGGCGGGTGGGGTCCGATCGATCGTGGGAACGATGATGCGTGTCTGATTTCACACACGTCAATGGAAAGTTACGCGCCGGTAACCAGTTGTTCCACCAGGCGCACGAACCGGCATTCGGGACTGGGCCGGCGCCCCCCACCGGCCGGGGCCGCGATGGCATGCTGGGCGCCGTGTCCACCCCACCACCGCCGCCGGAGAAGCCACTGCGGGTGATGCCCTGGTGGTCGGCGCTGCTCGGGTTGTTGCTGGCCGTGCTGCTCGGCTGGCTGGTGCTGGACTGGCTGCTCGCCGAGGCCGACCGGGCCGGCCAGCCCGACACCCGGGCCACGCTGCGGGTCGACGCCATCCGCACCGGCCTCACCGTGGTCGCCGGCACCGGCGGCGGGGTGGCGCTGTTGTTCGCCGCCCGTCGACAGTGGATCAGCGAACGCGGCCAGCGGCACCAGGAGGCGGTCGCCGCCCGCGACCAGACGCACCGCGACCGGGTGCAGGCGCACGCCGAGGTGGTCGCCGAGACCGCCGCCCGCCACCAGGACCGGCAGGCCGCCGCCGCCGAGCACGACGCCGCCGAACGGCGGCTCACCGAGCTGTACGTCCGGGCCATCGAGCTGATCGGCAGCGACCACCCGGCGGTCCGCCTCGGCGGTCTGCACGCCCTGGAACGGCTCGGTCAGGACAACCCGGCGCAGCGCCCGACCACCGTGGCGGTGATCTGCGCGTACCTGCGGATGCCGGCGCCCGACGACAGGCGCGAGACCGAGGTGCGGCGTACCGCGCAACGGATGCTCACCCGGCACCTGCGCGCGGACCAGGACGGCTGGTGGCCGGGCATCGCGCTGGACCTGACCGGCGCCCGGCTGGACAACTTCGACGCCGCCGGCTGCACGCTGGTGGACCTCGACCTCACCGGCGCGGTCTGCACCGGGACCACCAGCTTCGCCGGCGCGGTCACGCACGGCCGGCTGCGGCTGACCGCCGAGTTCGCCGACGTCGTCTTCGACGACCTCACCGGCGACGCCGAGATCGTCCTCGACGACGCCCGCCTCACCGGTCGGGTGAGCTTCGACCGGGCCGACCTCGGCGGCGCGCTGTCCGGCCGGGGCGCGAGCCTCGGACCGGTCTCGTTCCGGGACGCCACGGTGCGGCAGCCGATCAGCTTCGACCGGGCCAGGTTCACCGACAGCGCCAGCTTCCGGGAGACGGTCTTCCTCGGCGGGGTGTCCATGGAGCACACCACGTTCGTCGGGTACGCCGGCTTCCACCGGGCGCGCTTCGCCGACATGGCGTTGTTCCGCTGGACCGCGTTCGGCGCGGAGGCGTGGTTCGAGGGCGCCCGTTTCGAGGGGCCCGCCAACTTCGGTCGGGCCGTGTTCCACGGGCGGGCCCGCTTCGAGGGCGCGACACTGGCCCGCCGGGCACTGGTCGACCAGGCCCGCGCCTCGACGTCGGTCAGCCACGTCTGGCCGCCCGGCACCGCCGTCACCCGCCGCGACGACGACTGGCTGCTGCTGACCGACCCGTGACGACCGTGCCGGCCGGTCAGTTCCCCAGTGCCTGGACCTTCGCGATGGTCTCCTGCACGTGTTGGCGGGCCGGCTCGCCGCCCTGGGCGGCCTGGGCGAGCGCCTGCCGGTAGGCGTCGATCACCCCGATCAGCGGCCCGGCCGTGGCGCCTTCGAGCGCGCCGGCCACCAGCGCCCGCGCCTCGGCCGCGTCCTGCGCGGCAGCGGCCGTACGGGCCTTCGCCTCGTCCAGCTTCCGGGCCGCCGCCGCCAGCCGGGCAATCACTTCCGCCGCACTCACAACCCCTCCCCTCCCCACCCACCCGTCCCGTCCCGTCCCCACCAACCCTACCGCCCCACCCACCTCCGCGATCTTGCGCTTACCGCCCCGACAAAAGCCGCACAAGCCGCATCGCCCGGGCCGCAACCGCAAGATCGCGGAGAAGGGTCAGCGGAGGAGGCGGAAGAGGATCAGGTAGAGGCAGAACAGGGACGGGGAGACCAGGGCGCAGATCACGAAGCCCATCGGGACGTACCGGCCGGCCGGGGTCTCGGGGTCGGGCAGCGCGGGGCGGCCCCAGCGGGCCAGCACGACCTGACCGGCCACGAACGACAGCAACGGCACGCCGGCGCAGGACAGCGCCGCCACCAGGTCCATCCCGGACACCGGCAACGGCGAACCGAGCAGCGCGATCAACATGAGCACCGAGCCGACAAGCGCGCACCCGGCGTACACCGCGACCGCCCGGGCCGGCGCGGACCAGGTCGGCAGCAGCACCGGCCGCCGCGCCAAAGCCTCCGCCTCCTGCCCGTGCCGGTCCGCCTCGTCGGCCAACCGCCCGGCCGCCGCCAGCTCCGCCGCCGGATCGCCGGGCGGCACGCTCCCCGGCCCGGCGGGGGCGCCGGCCGCGTCCGGAACCGACCCCATCGGTACGCCGACCGCCTGCCCGAGCCGGTCCAGGCGTTCCCCCTGCGCGGCCAGCCGCCGCCCGACCTCGTCCACTCCGGACTGGAGGCCACGCCGGCGCTCCGCCTCGGCGGCGATGGCCCGCTCCCCGCCCCGCTGCCGGGTGGACAGCTCCCGGATCAGGGCCGCGTACTCGTCGAATCCGCTCATGGGTTGTTGTCGCTCTCGGGGGCGAACGGCACGATCAGGGCGGTCCGGTGCTCGTGCCGGTCGACCAGCAGGGCGCGGCCGTCGCGCGGCTGGTAGGCGAGGTCGTGCACGCCGAGGTGCAGACCGAGGTCGGCGGCCGGCACGTTCAACGCGACCAGCCCGGTCACGTCGTCGCGGTGCCCGCTGCCGCCGAGGTCGTCGGCGAGCCGGCGCAGCCCCCGCCACCAGCCGAGCACGTGCACGCCGCGCGCTGGACCATGCCGCAGCACCGCGCGCAGGTCGTCGTGCCCGGAGCGGAACGTGCCCGGGTCGGTGGCGGCCAGCGTGCCGGCGGCGGCGTCCATCCCGAACACCGTCAGGTAGGTGCGGCTCGGCCCGGAGGCGTCGCCGGCCAACTCGGCGAGGAGCGCGCGCAGCGCGTCGGCGTCCAGCCGGCGGACCGGGTGACCGGCGGCGGCCAGCGTCATCGCCAGGTCGTCGGCGAGGTCGGTGGTGCCCGGCGCCAACGGCGCGAACAGGAACCGGGCGGTGCCCGGCGCGTGCTGCCGGGCCAGCGCCAGCACGGCCGAGCGGAGCACCTCCGCGCCGGTCGCGGCGGTGCCCACCACGGCCAGGTGCCGGCCCGGGCTCGCGTCGAGCGCGAAGCCGGCCGGGCTGCCGGCGACGTCCACCACGCGGCCGAGGAGCGCGTACGGCGGGTCGGCGCCGGGGGTCAGCGCCGCCCACGCCGGATCGTCGGTGAGCCGGGGCGTCTCGTGGCCGCGGAACACCGCCGGCGGCGGGGCGCCCTCCGGGCGGGCCGCGTGCAGCTCGTGGCGCAGCGCCGCGAGGTCGGCCGCGGCGGCGTGCGCGTCCGGGAAGTTCACCTCGGTGTCCGCGCCGGGCGCGCCGGCGGCGGTGTTCACCACGGCGGCGCCGACCGTGAGCCCCCGCGCGGCGTCGTTGCGCGGGTCCAGCACGGCGTCCCCACCGGGCAACGCGATGCGCAGCGGGAACTGGCCGAAGATGGCCTCGGCCCGGCCGTACAGGGCCTCGATGCCGGTGGTGCTCTGGCTGGCCAGCACCAGGTGCAGGCCGTACGAGCGGCCCTTGCGGGCCAGTTCCTCGATCAGGTCGACGGCCTGCCGGGCCAGCGCGTCGTTGCCGGCGAACAGCACGTGGAACTCGTCCACGACGGTGACGATCCGGGGCGGGCGGGCGTTCGGTGGCAGGTCGGCGAGGCGGCTGACGCCGTGCCGCTTCAGCAGCTCGGCGCGCCGGGTCAGCTCGGCGCGCAGCTCCCGGAGCACGGCCACGCCGTACTCCCGGTCGGACTCGATGCCGACCGCGCGGGCGTGCGGCAGCCAGGACTCATCGCGCGGGGTCGGCACGAACTCGGTGAAGCTGACGCCCTCCTTGAAGTCGAGCAGCATCAGCCGCAGCTCGGCCGGGGAGTAGCGGGCGGCCAGCCCGTAGAGCACGTCGAGCAGCAGCACCGTCTTGCCGGCGCCGGTGCGGCCACCGACCAGCCAGTGCGGCGTGGCGTCGTCGAACGCGACGGTCAGCGGCTTCTTCCCGGCGCGGCCGAGCACCGTGCGCAGGCCGGCGCCGGCCGACTCGGTCCACCGCCGCGCCGGGAGCAGATCGGCGAACGTGACGACCGAGCTGTCGTCGGCGGCCTCGGCGAGCCGGCGGGCCAACGCGGTCACCACGGCGTGCGACGGGTCGGTGTCGAGCACCACCGGCGCGGCCAGCCCGCTGCCGTCGACGCTGAACGGGCGGCCCGGAGGGTCACCGACGAGCGTGTACCGCTCGGTGACCCGGAGCTGGGTGGTGGCCCCCAGCGGCGGCCTTGACGCGCCCGGACCGGCCGATGCGTAGCCGGCCAGCAGCACGCAGACCGCCGCGGCCGGGCCGGCGTGGGTGAGCGCGGCCAGCCGGGCCAGCTCCCGGGACGGCAGCGTCGACGCGGCGACCACCACGAGCAGCTCCCGGTCCTCCGGGTCGGCCCGCTGGGCGGTACGCGCGTGTCGCTCCGCGGCGTCCAGCAACGCGGCCGTCTCCGCCTCGGTGGTCGCCGCCGCGCCGAGCACCCCGGCGTCGTGCAGCGGGCGCAGCGGCAGGAACGCCGCCCCGAACGCGGCCTGGTCGATGCCGACCACCCGGACCGCGCCGGCCGGGGCGGCGGTGAGCAGCCGGACCACCACGGCGCGCAGCAGCTCGCCGACGCGCGGGTCGCGGGCGTCCACGTCGACCGCCAGGTGGGCGCCCGCCCCCACCGGCACCAGCACCGGGAACACGCCGTCGACGGTGGTCGCCTCGCCGAGGCGTACCGGCACGGGGTGGGTCGCGACGCGGGCGGTGCCGGGCACCGCGGCGGCCAGCTCCCCACCCAGGCGGGCCAGGCGGGCGACCAGCTCGGGGCTGCCGACCGGGGCCGGCCCGGCCGCCCCCAGCAGCCGTCCGGCGGCGGCCCAGTGGCGCCGCGCCGCCCGGTGCCGCTCGACCGCCTGCCGGTACGCCGCCGCGAACCTGTTCACCGTCCGCCCTCCGACGCCGTCTGCGATCGAGGGAACCCTAACGGACGCCCGCCACGGAGGCACGGGGCCGCGCGCGGCATCCAAGATCCGTACACTGTCGACCTGGCGGCAGATGGTCCCGCCGCCCGCCAATCCCGCACCACCGATTGCCCATCAGAGCAAACCCGTGTGCACAGAAAGGCGAAAACGTGACCTCTTCTCCCCTATCCCGACGCTCCCTGCTGGGCGGCGCTGCCGGCGGCCTCGGCATCGTGGTGGCCGGCAACCTGGACGCCATCGCCGGCCCGGCCACGGCCCGGGCCGCGTGCCGACCCGCGGTCGGCTACGGCGACCTGGTGCCGGACCCGGCCGGTCTGCTGGCGCTGCCGCCCGGCTTCTCCTACACCATCGTCGCCGAGGAGGGTGTGACCCTGTTGGAGTCGGGGCAGCCGACGCCGAGCGACGCGGACGGCACCGGCTGCTTCCGTGGCCCGCGTGGCATGGTCCTGGTGAACAACCACGAGATCGGCGGTGACGAGGCCCACCCGGTGCCGACGCTGCCCGGCCTCACCTACGACCCAGGCGCGCGCGGCGGCACCACCACCATCGAGGTGGACCGGCACGGTCGAAGGCTGCGCGAGTACGTCAGCGTGGCCGGCACCCACAACAACTGCGCCGGCGGCATCACGCCGTGGGGCACGTGGCTGACCTGCGAGGAGACCGAACAGCGCGCCAGCGGTCAGTTCCTCAAGGAGCACGGGTACGTCTTCGAGGTCGACCCGCACGACCGGTCCGCCAACACCGACCCGGTGGCGCTGACGTTCCTCGGCCGCTACTCCCACGAGGCGGTGGCGGTCGACCCGTTCACCCACTCGATCTACCTGACCGAGGATGCCGGCGGCCCGAACGGGCTCTACTTCCGATGGACGCCGCCGGTCGGTTTCCGGGCCGGTAAGGGCGCGCTGCGGGCGCTTGCCCAAGGGCCGAACGGCGCCACCGCCGGCACCCTCGAAGCGATGCGCTGTCGGCGCGGCGACGGGCACGTGGCCGATCTGTCCGAGGCCACCACACCGGGCACCCGGTATCGGGTGGAATGGGTGGAGGTGCCGGACCGTGACGCCCGCACCGTGTCGGTCCGCAAGCAGTTCGCCGACGACGAGGTGACCCGCAGCCGCAAGCTGGAGGGCGCGTGGTGGGGCGACGGGGGCGCATACTTCGTGGCCAGCTTCGCCCGGCGCGACGACGGCAGCGTCAACGAGCACGACGGGCAGGTGTGGTTCTACGACCCGCACCGACAGACCGTCACGCTGAAGACCATCTTCGGGGTTAACACCGACCCGGAGGCCGACCGCGGCAACTACGACGCGCCGGACAACATCACCGTGTCCCCGTACGGGGGGTTGATCCTGGCCGAGGACGGTGCGGGCGTGTCGCACCTGGTCGGCGTCACCGAGCAGGGCAAGGCGTACCCGCTGGCCCGCAACGAGCTGAACAACAGCGAGTTCACCGGACCGACGTTCAGCGCGGACGGGAAGATCCTGTTCGCCAACATCCACTCGCCGGGGCACGTGTTCGCGATCACCGGCCCGTGGGGGCGGCCGAGCAACGCGCACCGCTGACCTCGCACTCATTTGTGGATCTTGGAAGGAATCGGCCCCCCGAGGGCCGTCTTCTTCCAAGATCTGCGAGCGTCGTCCACAGGAGGCGCGCGGCGGCTCCTGTGGACGGCAGCCTTGGGGGGTGGAAACTGCCGGGCGGGGATGGGTCCGCGCTGCTCGGCGGCATCACCGCCGCCCAGGCGGGTGGCCTTCGAGGGCTTCCGGACCGCGTCGTCCATCCGCTCCCGCCCGCCACCTGCCGTCGTGCGCCGCTGCCGGCCGACGCGCGCACAACTGAGCCGGATGCCACGGGTCCGCCGCCGGCGGCTCCTCCTGTTCACCGGTCGGCGCTGACCACGCCGACCGCGATCGACCGGAGCGCGGCGGCGTCCACCACCTCCGGATCCGCCAGCACGTACACCGCGACTCCGGGGCCGGTGAGCCAGAACGCCTCGCCCGTGCCGATCAGGCCGGGTCCGTCCGGGTGGGTGAAGTCGGCAAGCTCCCAGGTCGCGGCGTCACGCTCCTGGTATTCGGCGAGGAACTCGCGGACCGCGTCCAGATCGACGAGACCCTCGCCCCGGAGCACGTGCACCCGCAGGTCGACGCGGTAGCCGTCCTCGACCTGGCGCTCCCAGACGCGGGTGGCGAAGCTGACGTCCTCCCACTCGGTGGCGAAGTCCGACACCGCCTCGCCGATCCCGCCGGGCAGAAATCCGATGTGGAAGCCGTCCAACTCCCCGCCGTCGCGTGCCGACAGGTCCCGCTCGTGCGTCATCCGCGCCTCGACCTTCCGGATCACTGATCATCATCATGCCAGCACGGAGCGTACGCGCTCGCCGCCCCGGAACACAGCCGCGACCGATATGACCAGGAGGCATAATTATGCCTCTGTGACATACGGCCAAGACGTCACCTGCCCTCCGGAGTCGTCACGCGCAGTCACCCTCCGGCCGCCGTCACCTCGCGGCACGGCAGCCGGGGTCGGGGCCGGCGTCGGCGACGCCGCAGTGGAAGACCTCGACCGGCGCGGCCCCGACGTCGGGCACCTTCGCCACGGTGAGCAGCGCCAGCCGCTTGGCGAGCGGCTCGCCGGCGTCCGGCGCGTACCGGATCAGGCCGCTGACCCCGGGGTAGCCGCCGGCGGCGTTCTGGCGCAGCACCTCGGCGTGCACGCCGACCGGGTTGACCGCACGCGGCTCCCAGCGGCGGCCGGTGTCGGCGTGCCGCAGCCGGGCGGCGAGACTCTCCAGCGCGCGCACCATCATCATCGCGGCGTCGTAGGCGAGGCTGACCCGCTCGCCGACCGGCGGGCCGGTTCCGGCGCGGCAGCGTGGTGGGTCGAGCAGGTCGTCCGCGCCGATCCAGGTGAGGAAGCTGCCCCGGGCGTCGTCGCGGGCGGCCTGCGCGGCCCGCAGCGCGGTGCACGTGGCCAACGACGCCTTCGACACGTACGTGACCGGCAGGTTGCCCGGCGCGCTCGCGCGCAGCCCCGCATTCGCCATGTAGCGGTTCACCGAGTCGTCGGCGACCAGGTGCCGGGGCGGGTCCGCGCCGCACTCCTTGAGCGCCCGCAGGAAGCCGTCGAACTCCGACCAGCGGCCGGCGAAGAAGAGCATCCCGGCGTAGCCGCACTCCTGGGTGAGTCGCCGCCCGCTGCGCCACTCGTCGAGCCGGGTGAGCCGGGTGCCGAACCGTTCCCGCAGGCCGTCGACGAGCGTGGCGACGTAGAGGTCGTCGGTGAGCGAGCTGCCCTCACCGGTGGTCCAGTAGACGTGCGCCTCCCGCACCCGCAGCACCTGCCGGGCGTACGCCTCGACCATCGTGGCCTGCTCCCGGTTGGGCGCGGACATGGCCAGGTAGAGGCTGGAGTTGGCGTCCATCCGGTCGGCGGACAGCGTGGGCGCGAGCACCGGCAGGCCGACCCGGTTGAGTTCCCGCAGCGCCGCCGCGGTGCTGGCGCGGCTGTCCACCAGCCCGACCACGCCGAGCACCGTCGGGTCGTCGCGGGCCAGTCCCTCCAGCATGCGTACCGCGTCGTCGGCGTGCCGCATCTGCCGGCCGGCGTTGGCCACCACGATGTGCAGCAGCGCCGCGTCGTCCGCCGCCGCCGACTCCTTCAGCAGCGCGTACTGGGCGGTGGCCATGCCCTCCAGTTCCTCCCGCTCGGAGACGTAGGACTCCTCGTCCGCACGCGTCCGGTTGCCGGTGAGGCTGCCCAGGTAGACGAGCGTCAGGTAGGGGCGGCGGTGCTCGCTGCGCCGCCACACCTCCTCGGTGGCCCGGTTCTGCGCGAAGATGCGCCGCTGCACCGCGCGCAGCCGGTCCTGGCCGGGCTCACTGTTGAAGACCTGCCCGGCGGTGTCGCTGTAGCCGACGCACTCGCCGCCCACCAGGCGCACGCTCACCCGGTCGGTGGGCCAGGGCCGGCAGTCCGACGCCCACCGCCCGTGCGCCCAGACGCCCACGCCGGCCAGCAGCACCACTGCCACCGCCGCCGGCAGGAACCGCCGCGCCCACCAGGGCGGATCCGGCGCCACCAGCGCCGGCGGGGCAACCCCCGGGGGTACGCCGGCAGCGTCCTCGTCCGCCGTCAGCACCAGCAGCCAGGCGCCGGTACGCCGCAGCCGGCGACGTTCCGGCAGCGCCTCGGCCCAGTCCTCGTACGCCTCCTCGGCCTGCGCCACCGGCCGGGACGCGGCTGGTTCCGGCGGCGGGTCGGTGGCGACGGCGACCACCAGCAGCGGGTCGTTGCGCCCGGTCTCGTTGCGGACCTCGCCGAAGATCCGGACCAGCGTGTGCCCGACGTTGTCCGGGCGGACGCCGTCGAGCAGCACCACCGGGTAGGCGGTGCGCCGCCAGTCCCCCGGTCGCCAGAACCGCCGCCGGTAGGCCAGCCGCAGGTCCTCCAGGAAAGCGTGCAGCAGCAGCTTCTCCACCTGGGCGGGGTGTTCGCCGTCGCGCCAGCCGGCGGTGAGCCGCTCGGCGAAACCGAGGAACGTCACCGACTGCCGGGGCGCGAGATACTGCTGGCGCATGAACCAGCGGTACTGCCGGCCGACCACTGGCACCCGGCCGGAGACCGCGATCCGGAACACCACGCTGGGCACCGCCCGGCGCAGCAGCCAGAGCAACACCTGGAGCGCGGTGCCGATCCCGGAGCCGCCGCCCACCTGCGGGTCCTCGCCGACGCCGACGCGTCGCCCCCGCCAGTCGCGCAGCCGGCGTACCAGCGAGGCCCGGCCGCTGTCCGCGGCGTCCACGTCGACCGTGAGCGTCTGCTGCATCAGCCAGTCGGCGAGCGGATAGTGCCGGAACCGCAGCCGGGGCGCGCCGAACGCCTCCAGCGAGAGCTGCCGGTGCAGCTCGCGCAGCGCGGTCGCGACGTCGTCGGTGGGCGGCCGGTCGGTCAGGTCCAGCACCGCGTGCGGCACCCGGCGCCCGGCGCCCCGCCCGGCGAAGCGGCGCAGCAGGCCGGCCACCGCGCCGTCGTCGGCCGGCCGGAGCAGCCAGAGCAGCGGGAGCCGGCGGTCCCCGCGACGCGGCCGGCGCAGCAGCCGGGCCAGCAGGGTGAGCAGTTCCAGGCCGCCGGCCGGGAGCTGCTCGCGGGCGGGCCGCGGCCGGGTCACCGGTTCGCGCATGGTCACCTCCAGGTGACGGCGAGTGTCTCACCATTGTCGACTCGCCACGCAACCGCCACCCATGGATGCAAGGAGGGCCCCCTGTCAACGCCGCACGCATAACAGGGGGCCCCGCCTAACTCCCCACTCACCTGGTTGGCGGGCGCAGGCCGTCCAGCGCGATGGCCAGCACGCGGTCGCGCTGCGCCGGGTCCGGGAACTGGTACGCGGCGAGGCCGCTGATCAGGCGCACCACGTCGTCGAAGTCGGCGTCGGGGCGGGCCGCCCCGGCGGCCTGGGCGCGGCGCAGCAGCGGCTCACCGGCCGCGTAGATCTCGGTGCGGCAGCTCCGGAACACGTCGGAGTCGTGCACCAACTCCTCGGCCAGCGCCCGCTTCGCGCCGACGTAGGCGACGAACCGGTGCAGCCAGCCGACCAGGGCGTCCCACGGGTCGAGGTCGGCCAGGTCGGCGGCGGAGGCGCTGAGCGCGCGCACCTCCTCGACGTAGACCGCCTCGAACAGGTCACGCCGCTGCGGGAAGTTGCGGTAGAGCGTGCCGATGCCGACGCCGGCGCGGCGGGCGATCTGCTCCAGCGACGCGCCGGCCCCGCACTCGCCGAACACGTCGCGGGCGGCGGCGATCAGGGCGTCGTAGTTGCGCCGGGCGTCGGCCCGCTTGGGGCGGCGCGCGAAGACCTCGGTCGACTGGTCGGCGCTGGACATGACGCCTGTCACTCCTTCCGTCTTGCAAACGGAGGCACCCCTCCACTACGTTGGTGGAGGCACCCCTCCGGATAGCGTACTCCGGTGGGTCCCGGCCCGACGCGCCGCCATCGCCGCCCACCGCGCGAGCGGCCACCGACTCGTACCGAACGGGAGTTCTCCCACATGATCGACACCTTCCGGCGCGGCTCGCGCCGGATGACGTTCCTCGTCCTCGCGGCCGGCACCGGCTTCTTCGCGATGCTCCAGTCGCTGATCACCCCGGTGCTGCCCACCATCCAGCACGACCTGCACACATCGCCGAACACGGTGACCTGGGTACTGACCGCCTACCTGCTCTCCGCGTCGATCTTCACGCCGATCCTCGGCCGGGTCGGCGACATGGTCGGCAAGGAGCGGATGCTCGTCGTCTCGCTCGCCGCGCTCGCGCTGGGCTGCCTGGTGGCGGCCGTCGCGCCGAACATCGGCGTGCTGATCGCCGCCCGGGTGGTCCAGGGCATCGGCGGCGCCGTCTTCCCGCTGTCGTTCGGCATCATCCGCGACGAGTTCCCCGCCGCCCGGGTCAGCTCCGCGGTCGCGTCGATCTCGGCGGTGGTGGCCGTCGGCGGCGGCCTGGGCGTCGTACTCGCCGGGCCGATCGTGGCCACCCTGGGCTACCGCTGGCTGTTCTGGATCCCGCTGGTCGTGGTCGGCCTGACCGCGCTGGCCGCGCACCGGTTCGTGCCCCGCTCGCCGGTCCGCACCCCGGGGCGGATCAACTGGCTCAGCGCGGTCCTGCTCTCCGGCTGGCTGGTGGCGCTGCTGCTGCCGGTCAGCAAGGGCGCCGCCTGGGGCTGGGCCTCCGGCCGGGTGACCGGGCTGCTGATCGTGGCCGCGGTGCTGCTGGTCGTCTGGCTGGCGGTCGAGGCGCGGGCCGCGAACCCACTGATCGACCTGCGGATGATGCGGCTGCCGGCGGTCTGGACCACCAACCTGGTGGCGCTGCTCTACGGCGCCTCGATGTTCGCCGTCTACGCCTTCCTGCCGCAGTTCGCGCAGATCCCGACCAGCGCCGGCTACGGCTTCGGCGCCAGCATCACCCAGGCCGGGCTGCTCATGCTGCCCATGCTGGTCGGCATGTTCGCCGCCGGCCTGCTGGCCGGACGGTTGGAGTCCCGGTTCAGCGCCAAGGCGCAACTGGGCACCGGCGCGGTCTTCAACGTGGCCGCCGCCGCGATGCTCACCGCCGCGCACGACACCCGCTGGCAGGTCGGCCTCGCCGGCGGGCTGGTCGGGCTCGGCATCGGGCTGGCGTTCGCCTCGATGGCCAACCTGATCGTGGGGAACGTGCCGGCCTCGCAGACCGGCGCGGCGACCGGCATGAACGCCAACATCCGTACCATCGGCGGCGCGATCGGCGCGGCGCTGGCCAGCACCGTGATCACCGCCAACCCGCAGCCGAGCGGGCTGCCCCGGGAGGCCGGCTTCACCGCCGGCTTCCTGCTGCTCACCGGCATCTCAATCGCTGCCGCGCTGGCCGCGCTCGCCGTGCCCTCCGGCCGCCGCACCCGGCCTGCGCGGCACACCGGGCCGACGCCGGAGGCCACGCTGCCGGAGGTCGGGCCGGGCGCTCCCGCCGCGGCGACCGCGCTGCCACAGGCGATGCCCGGCGCTCCCGCCGCGGCGACCGCGCTGCCGGAGACGGTCGGCGGGCTGGCGCCGGCAGGCCGCTGACCCGGCCGCCGGCGAGCTCTTAAGAGGGGGCCCTGCTATGCGGAATGCGTTAACCGGGGCCCCCTCCTTACGCCTCAGCCGATGGCGGCGGTGAGGGCGGCCAGGTAGCCGTAGCGGTAGCCGTTGGCGTTCGGGTGGTACGCCTCGATCACCCCGCTGACATCGCGGATCCACGGGTCGGCGGCGCAGACCCCGTGCCCGGCGAAGAACGGCCGCGCGTCGACGAACGTGGCCCCGGCCGCGCCGGCCCGGTCGGCCGTCACGCCGTTGAGCACGTCGGCGGCCTGGTTGAGGATGGTGCGCTTGTAGCTGCTCATGGCGAGCAGGCCGCAGGAGCCGGTCTCGAACAGCCGCGGGTAGCCGAGCACCACCAGCCGGGCGTTCGGGGCCCGGTCCCGGATCGCCGCGTAGGTGGCGTCCAGCCGGGCGGGCAGCGTCGCGGTGGCGAACGCCTTGGCCCCGGCCACCGCGCTCTCGCAGCTCGACGTGCTGCCGAAGCGGCAACCGGTCATCACGTCGGCGAAGCCGGCGTCGTTGCCGCCGATGGTGATGGTGACCAGCGTGGTGGCGGTGCTGAGCTGGCCGACCTGGTTGTTCAGCACGTCCGCGGTGACCGCGCCGCCGCAGGCCGGGAAACGGAAGCTGTCGACCGCGTGGGCCGCGGCCCAGAGCGGGGCGTACGACTTCTGGCTGCGCAGGCAGGTGGAGAGGTCGTACGGCCCGGCGCCGACGCCGGAGGAGTAGGAGTCGCCGAGGGCGACGTAGTTGACGGTGGCGGCACGGGCGGCGCCGGGCAGCAGCACGGCGCCGAGGACGGCCGCCAGGACCGCGGCGAAGACGGTACGGACGCGACGGGGCATGAGGGGGGACCTCCACGGGACAGGGGTGGTGGAGCCCGTTGACCGCGCGCGTGGTCGAGGGGACGGTGCTTGTTACTAGTCGGTAATGCTATCGAAACATCGACACTATTTGAATAGCCCCGGTCATCGGCTCGGGGCAGATCCGTTTACATGTGTCGATTAGGTTGGCGGTGCGAACACCCGACGGAGGGAGTCCCACCCGTGCCACGCGCACTCTCGGCGGCGATCGCCGCCCTGACCCTCACCACCGCCGTCACCACCGTGACCGGCGCCCCCGGCCAGGCCGCCCCGAGCGGATGGGGCCGCCCGCACGTCTCGGCGGCCACCCCCACGCCGGGCGGTCCCGGGCTGGGCGACAGCTACTTCCCCGACTACGGCAACAGCGGCTACGACGTCGACCACTACGACATCCGGCTGCGTTACGAGCCGGCCACCGACCGGCTCAGCGGCACCACCACGATCCTGGCCACCGCCACCAAGGACCTGTCCCGGTTCAACCTCGACTTCGCGCTGGCCGTCGAGTCGGTCCGGGTCAACGGCTGGGCCGCCGGGTTCGCCCGCGCCGGCGACCACGAGCTGGTCGTCACGCCGGCCCGCCCGCTGGCCAAGGGTCAGCAGCTCACCGTCGTGGTGAAGTACGCCGGCGTCCCGTCGGAGACCACCGTCTACGGCTACACCGGCTGGACCCGCACCGCCGACGGCGCGCTCGCCGTGAACGAGCCCGAGTCGGCCTGGTGGTGGTACCCGAGCAACGACCACCCGAAGGACAAGGCCACCTGGGACATCTCCGTCTCGGTGCCGACCGGGCTCGAAGTGGTCAGCAACGGCGTGCAGCCGCGCGACCCGCTGCCCGAGGCCGGCAACCGCACCCGGTGGAGCTGGCGCAGCGTCAAGCCCGGCGCCACCTACCAGGCGTTTCTCGCCATCGGGCAGTACGACATCGTCACCGACACCGCGCCGAACGGGCAGCCGGTGGTGAACGCGTACAGCACCACGCTGGGCGAGCGCCTGCCGGCCGCCCGGGCCAGCATCGAACGCACCGCCGAGATCGTCGACTGGGAGAGCGGGGTGTTCGGCCCGTACCCGTTCGAGGCGCAGGGCGGCGTGGCCGGCCCGGTCGACGGCATCGGTTTCGCGCTGGAGACGCAGACCCGACCGGTCTACGGGCCGGGCTTCTGGCGACGGGGCGCCAACCCGTACGTGGTGGTGCACGAGAACGCGCACCAGTGGTTCGGCGACTCGGTGTCGGTGGCGGCCTGGCGCAACATCTGGCTGAACGAGGGCTTCGCCTCGTACGCCGAGTGGCTCTGGTCCGAGGAGCAGGACGAGGGCACCGCGCAGGAGCTGTTCGACTTCACCTACGACAGCTACCCGGCCGACTCGGAGTTCTGGCAGGTGCTGCCCGGCGACCCGGGCGCCAACCGGGTCTTCGACGACGCGGTCTACGACCGGGGGGCGATGGCGCTGCACCAGATCCGGCTGGCCGTCGGCGACCCGGCGTTCTTCCGGATCCTGCGCACCTGGACGGCCCAGCGGCAGTACGGCAACGGCACCATCGAGCAGTTCCAGGCGCTGGCCGAGCGGATCTCCGGCCGGGACCTGGACGCGGTGTTCACCACCTGGCTGTTCACCGCCGGCCGACCCGAGCTGGGCGCCACCGCGCGCACCTCGGCGGCCCCGGCGCAGCCGGCCTCCTGGACGAAGATCCGGTCGGCGCACGAGCTGCTCGCCCGCTGACCAGCAGCGGGTGTTAAACGGGGCCCCCTCCGCTACCGAATGCGTTAAGAGGGGGCCCCGCCTTACTCCTTACCGGGCGGCGAGTGGCTGCCGGGCCGGGTCGACCGGGGCGGGCAGCGCGCCCACCCCGCCCAGGTACGCGTGCACGGCCGCGGCGGCGGCCCGCCCCTCGGCGATCGCCCAGACGATCAGCGACGCGCCCCGGTGCATGTCGCCGGCGACGAAGACACCGTCGGCGGCCCGCCAGTCGGGGCCGGCGTCGACCGCACCCCGGGCGTTGCGGGCCACCCCGAACTGGGCCAGCAGCGGCTGCTCCTCGGTGCCCTCGAAGCCGATCGCCAGCAGCACCAGGTCGGCCGGGATCTCCCGCTCCGAACCGGGCAGCGGCGTGACGATGCGCCGGCCGTCGACCTTCTCCACGGTCACCTCGGCGATCCGCACGGCCCGGACCTGCCCGGTGCCGTCGTCCACGAACTCCTGCACCGCCACCGCGAAGACCCGCTCGCCGCCCTCCTCGTGCGCCGGGTAGGAACGCAGCAGCCACGGCCAGGTCGGCCACGGGTCCCGCGCGCCGTCGCGTTCGGTCGGCGGCTGCGGGTAGAGGTCGAGCTGGTGGACGCCGGCCGCGCCCTGCCGGTGGGCCACGCCGAGGCAGTCGGCGGCGGTGTCGCCACCGCCGATGATCACCACGTGCTTGCCGGCCGCGTCGATGGGCGTGCCGTCCGGCAGCGTGGCGAGCGCGGGCCGACCGTCGCCCGCCGCCGCCACCACCCGGTTCGCGGCCACCAGGTGCGACATCGCCTGGTGTACGCCGCGCAGCGCCCGGCCCGGCGTCTGGGGGGTGTCCCGGCCCTGCAACGCGCCGCAGGCCAGCACCACCGCGTCGTGCTCGGCGCGGAGCTGCTCGGCGGTCACGTCGACGCCGACGTCGACGCCGGTGCGGAAGCGCACCCCCTCGGCGGTGAGCTGGGCGACCCGGCGGTCGACGTGCTGCTTCTCCAGCTTGAAGTCGGGGATGCCGAAGCGGAGCAGGCCGCCGACGGCGTCGTCGCGCTCGTACACGGTGACCGTGTGGCCGGCGCGGGCGAGCTGCTGCGCGGCGGCCAGGCCGGCCGGGCCGGAGCCGACCACCGCCACCGATCGGCCGGTCGACACGGATGCCGGCCGGGGACGCAGCCCGTCCCGGGCCACCGCCGCGTCGGCGATCTCCACCTCGACCTGCTTGATGGTGACCGGCTGCTGGCCGCCCAGGCCGAGCACGCAGGCCGCCTCGCACGGCGCCGGGCAGAGCCGCCCGGTGAACTCGGGGAAGTTGTTGGTGGCGTGCAGCGACTCCACCGCGGCGTCCCAGTTGCCGGTGCGGACCAGGTCGTTCCAGTCCGGGATGCGGTTGCCCAGCGGGCAGCCGTCGTGGCAGAACGGGATGCCGCAGTCCATGCACCGGGTGGCCTGCTCGCGGATCAGCTCCTCGCCGGCCGGCGGGTAGACCTCCCGCCAGTCCGTGATCCGCACCGGGACCGGACGGCGGGCGGGCAGCCGCCGGTCGTAGCGCAGGAAACCGTTCGGGTCAGGCACGGGCCACCTCCTGGGCGACCACCCGCGGCGCGGGCGGCACGGACGCGGTCGAAGGTGTGGTGAGAGCACTCATCACCGCGTCGTCGACGTCGCGGCCGGCGGCTTCGGCGGCCCGCATGATCTCCATGACCCGGCGGTAGTCCCGGGGCACCACGGCGGTGAACTCCTCCACCGCCTCCGGCCAGCGCTTGAGCAGCGCCTCGGCCACCGCCGAGTCGGTCTCGGCGAAGTGCCGCTGGACCAGCTCGTGCAGGCGGTCCCGTTCCTCGTCGCGCAGCGGCGACAGGTCGACCAGCTCGGGGTTGATCCGCCGCCGGTCCAGCCGGTGCACGAACGCGGTGCCGCCGGACATGCCGGCGGCGAAGTTGCGCCCGGTCGGCCCGAGCACCACCACCGTGCCGCCGGTCATGTACTCACAACCGTGGTCGCCGAGGCCCTCGACCACGGCCACCGCGCCGGAGTTGCGCACCGCGAACCGCTCCCCGACCCGGCCGCGCAGGAACACCTCGCCGCCGGTGGCGCCGTACAGAATGGTGTTGCCGGCGATGATCTGGTCCTCGGCACGGTAGCCGGGCTCGGCGTCGCCGCCGGCGAACGGCGCGGCGGCGTCCGGCCGGACCACGATCCGCCCACCGGACAGGCCCTTGCCGACGTAGTCGTTGGCGTCGCCGTGCAGGCGCAGCGTCACGCCGCGCGGCAGGAACGCGCCGAACGACTGGCCGGCGGTGCCGCGCAGGAGGAACTCGACGGTGTCGTCGGGCAGCCCGGCGCCGCCGAACCGGCGGGTCACCTCGCCGCCGAGCATCGCGCCCACGCTGCGGTGCTCGTTGCGCACCTCGACCTCGACCCGGACCGGCGTGCCGGCGCGCAGCGCCGGACCGGCCAGCTCGATGAGCCGGTTGTCAAGCGCCACGTCGAGGCCGTGGTCCTGGGGCCGGACGCCGCGCCGGGCCGCGCCCTCGGGCAGCTCCGGCAGGTGCAGCACCCGGTGCAGGTCGAGCCCGTGGCCCTTCCAGTGGTCGATGGCGGCGGCCACGTCCAGCAGCTCGGTCTGGCCGATCGCCTCGGAGATGCTGCGGAAACCCAGCTCGGCCAGGTAGCCGCGGACCTCCTCGGCGAGGAAGAGGAAGAAGTTCTCCACGAACTCCGGCCGGCCGGTGAACCGCTCGCGCAGCACCGGGTTCTGGGTGGCGATGCCGACCGGGCAGGTGTCCAGGTGGCAGACCCGCATCATCACGCAGCCCTCGACGATCAGCGGGGCGGTGGCGAAGCCGAACTCCTCCGCGCCGAGCAGCGCCGCGACCAGCACGTCCCGGCCGGTCTTGAGCTGACCGTCGACCTGCACGGTGACCCGATCGCGCAGCTTGTTGAGCAGCAGCGTCTGCTGCGCCTCGGCCAGGCCCAGCTCCCACGGGGTGCCGGCGTGCTTGAGCGAGTTGAGCGGGGACGCGCCGGTGCCGCCGTCGTGCCCGGAGATCAGGATGACGTCGGCCTTCAGCTTGGCCACGCCGGCCGCCACGGTGCCCACCCCGACCTCGCTGACCAGTTTGACGTGCACCCGGGCGGCCGGGTTGACGCACTTCAGGTCGTGGACGAGCTGAGCCAGGTCCTCGATGGAGTAGATGTCGTGGTGCGGCGGCGGGGAGATCAGGCCGACGCCCGGGGTGGCGTGCCGGGTCCGGGCGATCCACGGCCAGACCTTGTTGCCGGGGAGTTGGCCGCCCTCGCCGGGCTTCGCGCCCTGCGCCATCTTGATCTGGAGGTCGTCCGCGTTGACCAGGTATTCGCTCGTCACGCCGAACCGGCCGCTGGCGATCTGCTTGACCGCCGAACGCCGCGCCGGGTCGTGCAGGCGCTCGACGTCCTCGCCGCCCTCGCCGGTGTTGGACTTGCCGCCGAGGCGGTTCATCGCGATCGCGAGCGTCTCGTGCGCCTCGGCCGAGATCGACCCGTACGACATGGCGCCGGTGGCGAAGCGCTTGACGATCTCGGTGGCCGGTTCGACCTCGTCCAGCGGCACCGCCGGGCGGACGCCGGTGCGCAGCGTGAACAGCCCGCGCAGCGAGCCGGCCTTGGCGGCCAGCTCGTCGACCTTGGCGGTGTACTGCCGGAACACGTCGTACTGGCGGCTGCGGGTGGCGTGCTGGAGCAGGAAGACCGTCTCCGGGTTGAACAGGTGCAGCTCGCCCTCGCGGCGCCACTGGTACTCTCCGCCGACCTCCAGCCGGTCGGTGGCGGGCACGCCGGGCGCCGGCCAGGCCAGCGCGTGCCGGGCCGCCACCTCGGCGTGGATCTCGGCCAGCCCGATGCCGCCGATGGTGCTCGGCGTGCCGCGGAAGTAGCGGTCGACCAGGCGGGTGTCCAGGCCGACCGCCTCGAACACCTGCGCGCCGCAGTACGACGACACGGTCGAGATGCCCATCTTGGACATGATCTTCAGGACGCCCTTGCCGAGCGCCTTGACGTAGTTGCGGACCGCCTTCACCCGGTCCACCCCGGCCAGGACGCCCGTGGAGATCATGTCCTCCACCGACTCGAACGCGAGGTACGGGTTGACCGCCGCCGCGCCGTACCCGATCAGCACGGCCGCGTGGTGCACCTCGCGGCAGTCGCCGGACTCGACGACCAGCGCCACCTGGGTACGGGTCTGCTCACGCACCAGGTGCTGGTGCACGGCGGCGGTGAGCAGCAGCGACGGGATCGGGGCCAGGTCGGCGTTGGAGTCCCGGTCGGAGAGCACCAGGATGCGCACGCCGTCCTCGATCGCCTCGGAGACGTGCCGGCAGATCTCGGTCAGCCGGGCCCTGATGCCGGCGCCGCCGTCCCGGATCCGGTAGAGACCGGAGACCCGGACCGCCTTGAAGCCGGGCAGGTCGCCGTCCTCGTCGATGGAGAGGAGCTTGGCCAGCTCGTCGTTGTCGATCACCGGGTAGGGCAGCACGATCTGCCGACAGCTCGCCGGGCCCGGGTCGAGCAGGTTACCCTCCGGCCCGATGGTGGACGCCAGGCTGGTCACCAACTCCTCCCGGATGGCGTCCAGCGGCGGGTTGGTGACCTGGGCGAAGAGCTGGTGGAAGTAGTCGTAGAGCAGCCGCGGCCGGGTGGACAGCGGCGCGATCGGGGTGTCGGTGCCCATCGAGCCGAGCGGCTCCGCGCCGCTGCGGGCCATCGGGCCGAGCAGGATCTTCAGCTCCTCCTCGGTGTAGCCGAACGTCTGCTGCCGGCGGCGTACCGAGTCGTGGGTGTAGACGGTGTGCTCGCGGGCGGGCAGGTCGTCCAGCTCGATCAGGCCGGCGTGCAGCCACTCCTGGTACGGCTGCGCGGCGGCCAGCTCGGTCTTGATCTCGTCGTCGGAGACGATCCGGCCGTTGACGGTGTCGACCAGGAACATCCGGCCCGGCTGGAGCCGACCCTTCGCCACCACGGTGGCCGGGTCGAGGTCGAGCACGCCCGCCTCGCTGCCCAGCACCACCAGGCCGTCGCTGGTGTGCCACCAACGGCCCGGCCGGAGGCCGTTGCGGTCCAGCACCGCGCCGACGACCTCGCCGTCGGTGAACGCGACCGAGGCCGGGCCGTCCCACGGCTCCATCAGGCTGGCGTGGAAGCGGTAGAACGCGCGCTTGTCGGCGCGCATGTCCGGGTCGTTCTCCCACGCCTCCGGGATCATCATGAGCACCGCGTGCGGCAGGCTCCGCCCGGCCAGGTGCAGCAGCTCCAGGACCTCGTCGAAGTTGGCCGAGTCGGACGCCGCCGGGGTGCAGACCGGGAAGACGCGGCGGATGTTGCCGGGGATGCTCGGGCTGCGCAGCAGCGCCTCCCGGGCCTGCATCCAGTTCCGGTTGCCGCGGATCGTGTTGATCTCGCCGTTGTGCGCGATGAAGCGGTACGGGTGCGCCAGCGGCCAGGACGGGAACGTGTTGGTGGAGAAGCGCGAGTGCACCAGCGCGATGGCGCTGACCACGCGCTCGTCGGTCAGCTCCGGGTAGAACGCCGGGAGCTGGTCGGGGGTGAGCATGCCCTTCCACACCATGGTGCGACCGGACAGCGACGGGAAGTAGGCGGGCACGCCCCGCTCGGCGGTCTCCCGCTCGACCTGCTTGCGCAGGCAGAACGCCACCCGGTCCAGGTCGAGCCCGGTCAGCGGGGAGCCGGCCGGGCCGGCGGGCGCGTCGGTCAGCCGGTGCGCGGCGACGAAGAGCTGCCGCACCCGGGGCATCGCCGCGAGCGCGGTCTCCCCCAGGCCGGACGGGTCGGTCGGCACCTCCCGCCAGCCGAGCACGTCCGCGCCCTCGACCAGCGCGTACTTGTCCACCACCCGGCGGGCGCGCGCCTCGGCGGCGTCGTCGTCGGGCAGGAAGACCAGGCCGGTCGCGTACTGGCCGGGCGGGGGCAGCGGGAAGTCGACGGTCGCGCGCAGGAACGCGTCCGGCACCTGGATCATGATGCCGGCGCCGTCCCCGGTGTTGTGCTCCGCGCCCCGGGCGCCCCGGTGGTCCAGCCGGCAGAGCGCCCCGAGGCCGTTCGCGACGACCTGGTGCGAACGCCGCCCGTGCAGGTCGGCCACGAAGGCCACGCCGCAGGCGTCATGCTCGTACGCGGGGTCGTACAGCCCCGTCGTCGGCGGGGCCGGTTGCGGGCTGAGAGGGTACGGAAAGGCCACCGGGCCTCCTGTCGTCACTCAGGATGGATCATGGAGGGGACGACGTCGGCCCGCTGGGGTTTATTGAGTCTACGTTAGGGCGTGCCGCGCAAGGCCAGTTCAGATTGATCACACTTCCAGATGCTGGGACGTGTAGTCTCGCGCGGTGGATCTCGTGCGTACTGACGTACTCGACCGGTTGGAGCGGTTCTACGACGCGGTGCCCCGCGACGCGGCCCGGGTGGAGGAGTTCGACACCCTGGTGCTGTTCGTCCGGGACGGGGCCGGTTGGCCGTTCTACGCCCGCCCCCGGCCGGGCGCCACCGAGGCGACCACGCTCGCCGAGGTGACCGCGGTCCGGGAACGGCAACGCGAACTGGGCCTGCCGGAGGCGTTCGAGTGGGTGCACGAACACCAGCCGAGCCTGCTGGCGGTGGCCCGCTCGGCCGGGCTGAGCGTGCTGGAGGCGCCGCTCATGCTGCTGGAGGCGGAGCGGCTGCCCGACCCGGGCACGCTCAGCGACGTACCGATGCGGGTGCTGGACCCCGACGACCCCGGCTTCGCGGCGGACATCGCGCTGCGCCGGGCCGTCGCGGCGGTCGGCTTCGCCCACGGCGGCACCGCCCGGGGTGACGCCGGGCCGGCCGAACGGGACGCCGCGCTCGCCCGGCTGGACGTCGACGCGCTGGACGAGGAGGCGGCCCGGGTGGCCGACGGGCGGCGCGTCTCGGTGCTCGCCGGCACCCCGGCCGACGGCCCGCTGGCCAGCGGCATGGCGATGCGGGTCGGCGACGTGGCGGAGATCGCCGGGGTGGCCACCCTGCCGTCCGCCCGGCGACGCGGGCTGGGCGCCGCGGTGACCGCCACGCTGGCCCGGGAGCTGCGCGCCGCCGGCACCGACCTGGTCTTCCTGAGCGCGGGCAGCGAGGATATCGCCCGGGTCTACCTGCGGGTCGGCTTCCGCCGGGTCGGCACCGCCTGCATCGCCGAGCCGGCCGCGGTCATCTGAGCGCCCCCGGCGGCCCCGGCGCAGCCCGCGCCGGGGCGGTCAGGACGGTGGTTGCCAGTCGGCGGCCGCCGCGGCGGCGGTGTTGCGCAGCCGCGGGCTGATCGTGCCCAGCGCGGCGTCCCGGGCGCGCAGCGCCAGCCGACCCCGGGTCTGCAACACGGCCGACATCCGGCGGGTCTGCCGGACCATGGTCGCCGCCCGGGGGCGGCGCAGCCGGTCGTAGGCGGTCACCGCGTCCGGCAGCCGCGACTCGCGCAGTAGCCCGGCGAGCGTGGCCGCGTCCTCGAACGCCAGGCAGGCGCCCTGCCCGAGGTGCGGCGGCATGGCGTGCGCGGCGTCACCGAGCAGCACCACGCCGCCCGGACCGACCGGGAAACCGTATGACCGGGGCAACGGCCGCAGCTCGCGGACCTCCTGCTGCACCACGTCGACCGGATCGGTGGCCTCCAACAGCGTGGCGATCGGCGCGGGCCACCCCGCGAACCAGCGCTTGAGCAGGGCGAGCTGGATCTCCGGCGGCTCGGGCCGAGGCGCGCCGGCAGCGGTCGCCACCCAGTAGATGCCGCCCCGGCGCGACGCCCCGGCGGTGCCCCGCTCGCCGAGCGAGGCGGCCACGAACCGGTAACCGGCACCCAGCGTCTCGCCGTGCACCGGCTGGTCGCCGGGAAGCTGCGGGGCGCGGTACCAGGGGATGACCGCGCGCCAGGCGGCACACCCGGAACTCACCACGGCGGTCTCCGGGGCGAGCTGCCGCCGGATCTCGCTGTCCGTGCCGTCGGCGGCCACCACCAGGTCGGCTTCGACCGTGTGCCGGCCGTCGTCCACCGCCGGCCGTTCGCCGTCGACCGCGCGCACGCCGCGCACCGTCACCCCGGTACGCAGCTCCACCCGCTCGCCCAACCCGGCGATGAGCGCGTCGTGCAGGTCCTCCCGGTGCACCACCACCGGCATCCGCTCGGCCGGGACGGGGCGGGGCTGCACCAGCCACTGCCCGTCCGGGCGGCGGATCCCGCCGTCGGGCAGCGGTGTGGCGATCGCGTCCAGCCCGTGGCCGAGGCCGAGCGCGCGCAGCGCGCGTACCCCGTTCGGCCAGAGCACCACGGCGGTCGCCTCCGGCCGGACCCGGTCGGCCCGCTCCAGCAGCGTGACCTCCCACCCGGAGCGGGCCAGCGCGCCGGCCACCGCCATTCCGCCGAGGCCGGCGCCGACCACCACCGCGCTGCGCATGACTCCCCCGCTCAGCTGTCCCGGTCCGCCGGGCGCCCGCCGCCGTCCGCCCGCCCGGCGTCCGCCCGCCCGGCGTCCGCGTCGGCCCGGTCCGCGTCGTCGGCCCGCTCGGCGTCCGCGTCGATCCGGTCGGCGTCGTCGGCCCGCCCGGCGTCCGCGTCGATCCGGTCGGCGTCGTCGGCCCGGTCGGCGTCGTCGAGCGCCGGGCCGTCGGCCGCCGTGGGCTCCGTCGGGGGCAGCGCGCCGGTTTCCCGGTACGCGCGGAACTGGTCCTCGGTCACCACCCGGTAGCCCTCCGGCGCCACCGTGGCCGCGGCGGGCTCGCGGGCGGCGAGGTCGACCTGGGACACGTCGCCGGCCGGCGTCGCCGGCGCCGTCGGCTCACCGATCGGGACGAGGTACTCCCGGGGGCCACGGACCCGGACGAAGTAGGCGAGCGCGCCGAGGAAGACCAGCGCCGCGGTCCAGACGTTGAGGCGTACGCCGAGGATGTGGTTGGCCTCGTCGGTGCGCATCAGCTCGATCCAGAACCGGCCCGCCGTGTAGCCCATCACGTAGAGCGCGAAGGCCCGGCCCCGGCCCAACCGCAGCCTGCGGTCGAGCACCAGCACCAACGCGGCGACGCCGACGTTCCAGAGCGCCTCGTAGAGGAACGTCGGATGGTAGAGCCCGGGTTGCAGGACCGGGTTGCCGGCGTCGTCGCGGAGCGCGCGACCCGGATTCTCCGGATCCATCACGTGCACCTCGAGGCCCCACGGCAAGCTGGTCCGCCCGCCGTAGAGCTCGTTGTTGAACCAGTTGCCCAGCCGGCCCACGGCCTGCGCCAGGGGCATGCCGGGGGCCAGCGCGTCGGCGACCACGGAGAGCGGAATGCCGAGCTGCCGGGCGGCGAGCCAGGCGCCGACCGCGCCGCCGGCCACCGCGCCCCAGATGCCGAGCCCGCCCTCCCAGATGGCGAACGCCTTGAGCGGCTGGCCGTCGGCGCCGAAGTATTTCTCCGGGGAGGTGATCACGTGGTAGAGCCGGGCGCCGATGATGCCCGCCGGCACCGCCCAGACGGCGATGTCGAGCACGGCGCCCGGTGCGACGCCACGGCGACGCAGTCGGTACTCGGTGACCACGCAGGCCACCACGATGCCGGCAATGATGCAGAGCGCGTACGCCCGGATCGGAACCGGACCGAGCTGCCAGACGGCGGTGCTGGGGCTGGGCATGGCCGCCAGGGGAGTCATCGGGGCGAGGGTCACGGGTGCACACGGTACCGGTGCGGACCGTGTGCGCGGCACCCCGGTCCGGCCTGTCCGGTCGTCGGCGCGGCGCGGCACGCGCACCCGACGGCAGTGCTTCCGGTGCCTACGAACTTGATGGCACGGGTGACTCACCGCACCACGCACCGATCTTCGCCGTCCCCGCCACCCCACACGGACCCACCCCACCCACCCGTGGCGTGATCGCACCCGTCGGCGTGGTGCGGCGCGCCTGACCCGTCCACGCCATCAAGTTCGTAGGCGAAGACCGGCATCCCGTCCTGCCCACGCCGAAGAGCCGGACGGCGTGGACCCCGTCGGGGCGAGCGCATCACGAACACCGCCGGAACGACCGACGGCGAGCGGCGGCAGAGACCGGTGGCAGAGATGGGCGACAGGGACCGGCGACAGGCCAACTGACGGGCCGGCGACGGGAGTCAGCGAACGGGGTTGCGGACGCCCTCGGCGAGTTCGGCGCTGAGCTTGCGCAGCGCGGCCAGGCCGGCGGCCTCGTCCGGCGCGTCGAGCACGCAGCGGACCAGCGCGCTGCCCACGATCACCGCGTCGGCGTACCCGGCGACGTTGGCGGCCTGCGCGCCGGTGCCCACGCCCAGCCCGACGCCGACCGGCAGGTCGGTGACCTCGCGCAGCCGGGAGACCAGGACCGGCGCCGCCTCGGAGGTCTGGGCGCGGGCGCCGGTCACGCCCATGATCGCGGTGGCGTAGACGAAACCGCGGCAGTGCTCGGCGGTCATCCGCAGGCGCGCGTCGGTGGAGGACGGCGACACCAGGAACGTCCGGTCCAGGCCGTGCGCCTCGGAGGCGGCCAGCCACTCGGCCGCCTCGTCGGGGATCAGGTCCGGCGTGATGAGCCCGGTGCCGCCGGCGGCGGCCAGGTCACGGGCGAACGCGTCGACGCCGTACTGCTCGATCGGGTTCCAGTAGGTCATGGTGACCACCGGCGCGCCGGTCGCGGCCACCGCCTCGATGACGCGCAGCGCGTCGGCGGTGCGCACGCCGCCGGCCAACGCGATGTCGCTGGCCTTCTGGATGACCGGCCCGTCCATCACCGGGTCGGAGTAGGGGATCTCCACCTCGACGACGTCGACGCCCGCCTCGACCATCGCGGTCATGGCGGCGATGCTGCCCTCGACCGTGGGGAAGCCGGCCGGCATGCAGCCGACCAGCACGGCCCGCCCGTCGGCCCGGGCCTTGTCGAAGGCGACCCCGATGCGACTCACGCTCTCACTCCTTGTCGAGGATGCCGAAGTACGCGCCGGCGGTGTGCACGTCCTTGTCGCCACGGCCGGAGAGGTTGACCACGATCACCGGCTCCCGGCCCAGCTCGGCGGCGAGTTCCGGAGCGATCTTGCGGGCGCCGGCCAGCGCGTGCGCGCTCTCGATCGCCGGGATGATCCCCTCGGTGCGGCAGAGCAGCTCGAACGCGGCCATCGCCTCGGCGTCCTCGACGGGCAGGTAGGTGGCCCGGCCCGTGTCGTGCAGCCAGGCGTGCTCCGGCCCGACGCCCGGGTAGTCCAGACCGGCCGAGATCGAGTGCGACTCGATGGTCTGGCCGTCGGCGTTCTGCAGGACGTAGGTGCGGGTGCCGTGCAGCACGCCCGACGAGCCGCCGGTGATGCTTGCCGCGTGCCGGCCGGACTCGACGCCCTCGCCACCGGCCTCGAAGCCGTAGAGCCGCACCCCGGCGTCGGGCACGAAGGCGTGGAAGATGCCCAGCGCGTTGGAGCCGCCGCCGACACAGGCCGCGACCGCGTCCGGCAGCGCCCCGGTCAGGTCCAGGCACTGCTGACGGGCCTCCACGCCGATGCCGCGCACGAAGTCCCGGACCATCTCCGGGAACGGGTGCGGCCCGGCGGCGGTGCCGATCAGGTAGTGGGTGTCCTCGACGTTGGCGACCCAGTCGCGCATCGCCTCGTTCATCGCGTCCTTGAGCGTGCGCGAGCCGGCCGTCACCGGGATCACGGTGGCGCCGAGCATCCGCATCCGGGCCACGTTGAGCGCCTGCCGCTCGGTGTCCACCGCGCCCATGTAGACCACGCACTCGAGGTCGAACAGCGCGGCGGCGGTCGCGGTGGCCACGCCGTGCTGGCCGGCGCCGGTCTCCGCGATCACCCGCCGCTTGCCCATCCGCCGGGTGAGCAGCGCCTGGCCGAGCACGTTGCGGACCTTGTGGGCGCCGGTGTGGTTGAGGTCCTCCCGCTTGAGCAGGACGCGCGCCCCCACCTGGGCGGAGAGCCGCCGGGCCTCGTACAGCATCGACGGGGTGCCGGCGTAGTCGCGCAGCAGCGCGTCGAACTCGGCGAGGAACTCCTCGTCCCCCATCGCCTTGCGGTACGCCGCGTCCAGCTCGTCCAGCGCGGCGACGAGCGCCTCGGGGACGAACCGGCCGCCGAACCGGCCGAAGTGGCCGGCGGCGTCGGGAACCTGGCCGGCAGCGGGTGCGGCGCTCATCGCGGGCGTCCTCTCGGTTCGGGTGGACCCGGCGCGGGTCAGCGCACCGGGCGGGGCGTGGCCGGGTGGTTCCCGGCGTTGACCAGCTCGGCGACCGCCTCGCGGGGGCTCTTCTGGGTGACCAGGCCCTCGCCCACCAGGACGGCGTCGGCGCCGGCCGAGGCGTACCGGATCAGGTCGTGCGGACCGCGCACGCCCGACTCGGCGATCTTGACGACGCGGCTCGGCAGCCCGGGCGCGATCCGCTCGAACACCGACCGGTCGACCTCCAGGGTACGCAGGTCGCGGGCGTTGACGCCGATCACCTGCGCGCCGGCCTCCAGGGCCCGGTCCGCCTCTTCCTCGGTGTGCACCTCGACGAGCGCGGTCATGCCCAACGACTCGATCCGCTCCAGCAGCCCGACCAGCGCGTTCTGCTCCAGCGCGGCGACGATCAGCAGCACCAGGTCGGCGCCGTGCGCGCGGGCCTCGTGCACCTGGTAGCTGGAGACCACGAAGTCCTTGCGCAGCACCGGCACGTTCACCGCGGCCCGGACCGCGGCCAGGTCGTCGAGCGACCCGCCGAACCAGCGGCCCTCGGTCAGCACGCTGATCGCCCGCGCGCCACCGGCCGCGTAGTCGCTGGCCAGGTCGGCCGGGTTCGCGATCTCGGCCAGCCGCCCCTTGGACGGCGACGAGCGCTTCACCTCGGCGATCACGGCCACGCCGGGTCGGCGCAGCGCCGCGTACGCGTCGATCGGCGGCGGCGCGGCGGCGGCCAGCTCACGGATCCGCTCCAGCGGGAGCTGCTCCTGCCGCCGGGCCACGTCCTCGCGCACCCCGGCCAGGATCTCGTCGAGCACCCCTGCGGACGGCGCCGCTCCGGCGTCGTCCCCCTCCGCGTGCGCATGCTCAGCAGTCACCAACGGACTCCCCTCTCCGGGTGTCATGGGCCGATGCTAGGTGGCGCCACCTGGCGACACGTGCCGGGGGGTATGGCGCACCTCACGACATGGGCTGTGGCATGATGGCCGACTTCGGGTGAACGCGGTGTCACGCAGCGCCACCGCATGCATCGACCATCGCCCATGACCCATCTCACCACGCCCGGCCCGACCTCGCAGCCCGACGTCCGGCCCGCTGTGACCAAGGTCAAGGACTTCCGCCCCTGTGCAGGTCGCCCCGCGTGCGGGAGCGTTGACCTGCGCTTCACGGTGGCGAAACGTGAGCCGGACACCATCGTCGCAGGGCAGACTCGACGAGGCCGCTGCCGACCGAAGCCGAACGATCTCGTGTGGGGTGAACCATGAGCGCCAACGGGCCGCACCAGAACATCGGGTTGACCACCGTCTCCCGGACCGTCGCCGCACTCGCCGTCGGCGTGGTGCACACGCTCGAACGCGCGGTGGCCGGTGACGGCCGGACGCGTACCGCCCGGGGCAACGCCTGGGAGGCGGTCTGCGCCGACCGGGCCCGGGCCGCGCAACGCCGCGAGCTGGAGCGGCTGGTGGCCGAGCTGGCCGCCGCCCGGGCCGCGGCCCGCGACCGCCGGGCGACGCGCGAGGCCCAGCCGGTCAGCTGACCGTCGGGTCCTCACCCCGGTCCAGCGCGTCCCAGGCGTCCCGGGTGCCCCGTTCGACCGCTGGCCGGTCCGGGTCGGCGGGGGCGGTCGACCCGGCCCGCCGCTCGTACCGGGCGCCCATCGCCGGCCACCGCCCGGCCCGCCACGCGGTGCACGCGCCGCCGGTCGCGAGCGCCAGACCGCCCACCAGCACCAGGGCCGGCCAGAGCCGGCTGACCCCGGGCTCGCCGAGACCGATCCCGCCACCGACCGCCACGGCCAGCCCGACGACCGCCAGCAGCACGCCGAGCAGCCGGCGCAGCCGCCCCCCGGTGGCCAGCACCGCGCCGCCGCCGGCCAACCCGACGTAGGCCAGCGCCGACACCCACGGCAGCAGGTCCGCGCCGGTGCGGCCCGACCGGCCGGGCCCGAGGGAACCGCCGGCGGTCGGATCGGCCGACCAGCTCCGGGTCACCGCCCAGGCGGCCAGGCCCGCGCCGGCCAGGCAGAGCAGCACCGCGTACGCCAGCTCGCGCCGGCTGCGCACGGCGGGCGGGCCGACCGCGGCGCCGGTCACGGGGTCACCCCCGGCGAGCTGACCGGCAGCTCGGTGAAGAAGCAGGTGCGGTGGCCGGTGTGGCAGGCCGCGCCCACCTGCTCCACGCTGACCAGCAGCGCGTCGCCGTCGCAGTCCAGCGCGACCGAGCGGACGTACTGGTGGTGGCCGGAGGTCGCGCCCTTGACCCAGTACTCCCCCCGACTGCGCGACCAGTAGGTGGCCCGGCCGCTGGTGAGCGTGCGGTGCAGCGCCTCGTCGTCCATCCACGCGACCATCAGCACCTCACCCGAGTCGTGGGCGCGGACCACGGCGGCGACCAGACCGTCCGGGGTGCGGCGGAGCCGGGCCGCGATGGCCGGGTCGAGCTGGGAGGGCCGGGCCGGGCCGGCGGCGGAGCGGGCGGAGGCGCCGGTCACGGGCGCGTCAGAGGCGGGCACGGTTGACCATTCTCCCGCACGTGGCGCCGGCACCGTCGTCGTGTCCCGGGTCGCCGGTGGCGCGGCGTGCAGCGTCCGGCTGAGCTGACCGAGGTAGCGGTCCACCCGGCCGTCGGCGAGCGCCTCGGCCAGGTCCGCGCCGGCCACCGCGGCGACCTCCCCGGCGTACGGGCGGACCAGCGGGACGATGCCGGTGACCAGGCGGCCGGCGGCGGCCCCGACCTCGGCCGGGGCGCCGGCGCGCAGCCCGAGGCAGAGCAGCATGTCGGCGCGGTAGCCGGGCGGGGCCACCGGCAGGTCCAGCACGGCGGTCAGCGCGGCCCGCCGGGACACCACCCGGACGGCCGGGTTGGCCAGCCGGAGCACCGAGGGGCAGAGCCGGGCCAGGTCGGCCGCCGCGAGCCGGACCCCGGGGGCGTCGCCGGCCCAGTGCGCCCCGGCCACCTTGCCCAGCGTGGCGATCAGGTCCTCCAGGCGCGGCTCGTCGGCGGGCTGACAGAGCACCGGCAGGTCGATCCGGCGGCGCCACTCCGGCACCGCCCAGAGCAGCCGGGCGGGCGCGGTTACCGGCAGCCCGAACGCCCAGTCGGCGGGCTGCCCGAGCCGGCGCACCCAGGAGCGGACGTCCCGGGAGGCCACCGAGACGTGCACCAGCCGCCCGTCGAACTCGGCCAGGTAGGCGTCCCGGCTCGCGTACGCGCCGGTGGGGCGGGCCGGGGCCGTCGAGGCGGGACGCTCCTCGTCGGTGGCGACGAGCACGTCCACGTCGACGTCGCTGTGCTCGGTGGCGGCCCGTCGGGCGTGGCTGCCGCGCAGCATGATCCCGACGACCGGTCGGTCCGCGGCCCGGCGCAGGCGGGTGGCCCAGTCGTCGAGGAATCCGGACTCGGGCAACGAAGCGGGACCCACCGCGACATGGTGCCGGAAGTCCGATCTCAAGCGCAATGCCCGATGGCGGACCAGGTGTCCGGTGCGGGCGGCTTAGCCCAGTTCCTCTTCCGCCTGCCGGTACACGTCGATCTTGTGGTCGAGGGCCTTGAGATCCTCGGTCAACTCGGCCATCCGGACCAGCACCCGGGCCCGGTGCGCCTCGAACAGCGCCCGCCGCGCGCCGAGCGTCCGGTCGCCCTGCCGGGCCAGCTCGGCGTAGCGGCGCATGTCGCGCACCGGCATCCCGGTCCGGCGCAGCCGCAGGAGCAGGTACAGCCAGTTGACGTCCGCCTCGGTGTAGCGCCGGCGGCCGGCGGAGTCCCGCCCGACCGGCGCGACCAGCCCCTCCTGCTCGTACCAGCGCAGCGTGTAGGTGGTCAGACCGACCCGCTGCGCCGCCTCGCCGACGCTGAGGCTCTTCTCCCGGATACCGATGTCCACCGATCCAGACTTCCAGTTCGAGCCCACTCGAAGTCAACAGTATTGCCCGGCCGGTGGAATTCATCTACCGTTGATTTCAACGGTAGATGAATTGTCGGAGGCGGACATGGACGACGCGGTGGCGGTCCGTGGCCTGGTGGTCGACCGGGGCGGGCGACGGGTGCTGCACGGCATCAGCTGCGCCGTGCCCCGCGGAACGGTCACCGGGCTGCTCGGGCCCAGCGGCAGCGGCAAGACCACGCTGATGCGCGCGGTGGTCGGCGTGCAGACAATCGACGCCGGCACGGTCGACGTGCTCGGCCGGCCCGCCGGCACGGCCGAGCTGCGCCACCGGGTGGGTTACCTGACCCAGGCGCCGAGCGTCTACGCCGACCTCACGGTCCGGGAGAACGCCCGCTACTTCGCCGTGCTCCAGGGCCGGGGCCGCGCCGACGCCGACCGGGCGGTGTCCGACGTCGGGCTGGCCACCGCGGCCGACCAGCTCGTCGGCACGCTCTCCGGCGGCCAACGCAGCCGCGCGTCGCTCGCCTGCGCCCTGGTCGGCGACCCGGAGCTGGTCGTCCTCGACGAGCCCACGGTCGGCCAGGACCCGGTGCTGCGGGCCGACCTGTGGGCCCGCTTCCACGCCATGGCCGCCACCGGCACCACGCTGCTGGTCTCCAGTCACGTGATGGACGAGGCGGCCCGCTGCGACCGGCTGCTGCTGATCCGCGAGGGCCGGCTGGTCGCCGACGACACCCCGGCCGCTGTCCGCGCCGCCACCGGCGTGGACGACCTGGAGGAGGCGTTCCTGCGCCTGATCCGCGACGGCGAGTCGGAGGACGCCTCGTGAACACGCGCATCCTGGCCGCCACCACCGGGCGGATCCTCCGTCAGCTCCGGCACGACAGGCGCACCGTCGCGCTGCTCGTCGTGGTGCCGGCGGTGCTGCTCACGCTTGTCTACTTCATGTACGTCGACCAGCCCACCCCGCCCGGCGCGCCGCGCACCTTCGACCGGGTCGCGCTGATCATGCTGGGCTTCTTCCCGTTCATCATCATGTTCCTGGTGACCAGCATCGCCATGCTCCGCGAGCGCACCACCGGCACGCTGGAACGGCTGCTCACCACGCCGCTGGGCAAGCTGGACCTGCTCTTCGGCTACGGCATCGCGTTCGGGCTGGCCGGGGTGCTCCAGTCCACCGTCGCCTCGCTGGTGGCCTACCAGGTGTTCGGGCTGGACACCGCCGGCAGCCCGTGGCTGGTCGTGCTGATCGCCAGCGTGAACGCGGTGTTGGCCGTGGCGCTCGGCCTGTTCTGCTCCGCGTTCGCCCGCACCGAGTTCCAGGCGGTGCAGTTCATGCCGGTCGTGGTCGCCCCGCAACTGCTGCTCTGCGGGCTGTTCGTGCCCCGCGGCCAGATGGCGGGCTGGCTCCAGGCCGTCAGCGACGTGCTGCCGCTGTCGTACGCGGTCGAGGCGCTCCAGGAGGTCGGCGCGCACGCCGAGCCGACCGGCACCATGTGGCGCGACGTGGCGATCGTGGCCGGCGCGGCGGTGGTCGCGCTGGTGCTGGCCGCCGCGACGCTGCGCCGGCGCAGCGGATGACCCCGCGTCGCGACGCCGAGCCGGCGGCGCAGCCGAGGAGAACGCGTCGCACCGGGCGGCGGCCCGGCAACCCGGACACCCGGGAGGCGATCCTCGCCGCGGCCCGGGGCGCGTTCGCCGAGCGTGGCTTCGACGCCACAGCGATCCGGACGGTCGCCGCCGCCGCCGGCGTGGACCCGGCGCTGGTGCACCACTACTTCGGTGCCAAGGAGGACCTCTTCCGGGCGGCCCTGGCGTTCCCGGTGGACCCGGCGCGGCTGCTGCCGACGGTTCTCGCGGGCGGGCCGGAGGGCATCGGCGAGCGGCTCGTCCGCACGTTCCTTGAGGTATGGGACTCGCCGGTCGGCGCTGCGGGGGTGGCGTTGCTGCGCTCGGCGGTGAGCAACGAGTGGACCGCCCGCCTGCTGCGGGAGTTCCTCGTCACCCAGGTGCTGCGACGGGTGCTCGACCACCTCGAGGTCGACCCGGCGGAGCTGCCGCTGCGTGGCGGGCTGGTGGCGACCCAGCTCGCTGGGCTGGCCCTGACGCGGTACGTGCTCCGCCTCGAACCGATCGCCGGCGCCGAGCCGGCGACCCTGGTGGCCGCCGCCGGCCCGACGGTCCAGCGCTACCTCACCGGCGACGTGCGCTGATCCTTCCCGGCGGCGATCTTGCGCTTGTTGCCCCGACGAAAAGGACGATCCACCCCTACCGGGGGCCGAAAGTGCAAGATCGCGAGAGTTCGGGGTGGCCCGGTCAGCGGGTCTGCTCCAGCCAGGAGGCGTAGAGCAGGGCGTAGACCGAGTCGGTGTCCCGGACCAGCTCCTCGTGCGAGCCACGCTGCACGATCCGGCCCCGATCCACCACGATCACCTCGTCGGCCGCCTGCGCGGTGGAGAGCCGGTGCGCGATGGCCAGCGTGGTGCGCCCCCGGGTCACCGCGTCCAGCGTGCGTTGCAGGCGCACCTCGGTGGCCGGGTCGACCGCGCTGGTCGCCTCGTCGAGCACCAGCAGGTCCGGGTCGGCCACGTACGCGCGGGCCAGCGCCACGAGTTGCCGCTCGCCGACGCTGAGCGCCTCGCCGCGCTCGCCCACCGGGGTGTCCAGCCCGGCCGGCAGCCCGTCCAGCCAGTCGGCCAGGCCCAACTCGGTGAAGGCGGCGGTGAGCCGGGCGTCGGACAGGTCCGGGCGGGCGAACCGGACGTTCTCCCCGACCGTGGCGTCGAACAGGAAGCCGTCCTGCGGCACCATCACCACCCGGGCGCGCAGCGAGTCGAAGCGGACCTGACGCAGGTCGACGCCGGAGAGCAGCACCTCGCCCTCGGTCGGGTCCATCAGCCGGGTGAGCAGCTTGGCGAACGTGGTCTTGCCGCTGCCGGTCTCGCCGACCACCGCCACCCGGCTCTTCGCCGCGATGTCCAGCGTCACGTCGTGCAGCACCGGCGGCCCGCCCGGATAGGCGAACGTCACCCCGGCGAAGCGGACGTCGAGCGGGCCGGACGGCAGCTCCCGGCCCCGCTCGCCCGGGTCGGCCACGTCCGGCTCGACGTCCAGCACGTCGAGCACCCGACGCCAGCCGGCGATCGCGTTCTGCGCCTCGTTGAGCACCTCGGTGGCGATCTGCACCGGCTGGATGAAGAGCGTGACCAGGAACAGGAACGCGGTGAGCTGGCCGACCGACAGCGTCCGGTCGACGCCCAGGCTCACCCCGACCACCACCACGCCGGCCAGCGCCAGGCCGGCGGCCAGCTCGCCGACCGAGCTGCCCAGGATGCTGATCCGGATGGCCCGCTGCTGGGCCAGCCGCTGCCCGTCGATCGCCGCGTCCAGCCGGCGGGCGGTGCGCCCGGCGATCCCGTAGGCCCGGATCACCGGCGCGCCGACCACGCTCTCGCCGATCGCGCCGAGCAGCGTGCCGGTCCGCTGCCGGACCAGCCCGTACGCGCCGGCCAGCCGGCGCTGCAACAACCGGATGATCAGCACCGCGGGCGCGAACGCGACGAGCACCACGAGCGTCAACTGCCAGGAGTACGCCAGCATCACGGCGGTGGTCACCAGCAACTGCCCCAGGTTGACCAGGAGGATCACGCCGCCCCACTGGAGGAACTGGGTGATCTGGTCGACGTCGCTGGTGACCCGGGAGACCAGCGACCCGCGCCGCTCGGACTGCTGGTGCAGCATGGACAGGTCGTGCACGTGCCGGAACGCGCGGGTCCGCACGCCGGCCAGCGCGGTCTCGCTGACCGTGAACAGCCGACGCATCATCAGGTAGCCGCAGGCGGTGGTGACCACCAGCACGGCGACGGTGACCGCCACGGTCAGCGAGATGACGCCCAGGTCGAGCCCGCCGACGATGCCGTGGTCGATGCCGCGCTGCACCGCCACCGGCACCGCCACCCGGCCGACCATGTAGACGAGCGCCAACGCCAACGTGCCGGCCAGCCCGGTCTTCAGCTCCGGCGAGAGCGCCAACCCGCGCCGCAGCGTCCCCCAGGTCGACTCGGCCCGTTCCTCGACCACCGCAGCGCTCACCGGTCCACCTCCATCTCCAGACCGGACGGCACCGGCGTGACCTCGTCGTACGTGCGGTTCTGCTCGCGTTCCTGTTCGGCCTGCTCGTACGCGGTGACCAGGTCGGCGTACCCGGGCACGGTGGCCAGCAGCTCGGGGTGCGTGCCGCGGGCGACCACCCGGCCCTGCTCCACGTAGATCACCTCGTCGGCGAGCGCGATGGTGGCCCGCCGGTACGCCACCACCAGGATCGACGCGCCCGCGTCGCCGGGGGCCCGCAGGCCGGCCAGGATAGCCGCCTCGACCCGCGGGTCGACGGCGCTGGTGGCGTCGTCGAGCACCAGCAGCCGGGGTCGGCCGGCGAGCGCCCGGGCCAGCGTGAGCCGTTGCCGCTGCCCGCCGGAGAGCGAGGTGCCCCGCTCACCGACCATGGTGTCCAGCCCGTCCGGCAGGGCGGCGACGAAGCCGTCCGCCTCGGCCAGCCGCAGCGCGGCCCACACCTCGTCGTCGCCGACGCCGGCCCGGTCGAGCGTGATGTTGGCCCGGACCGTGTCGTCGAAGACGAACGGCACCTGGGCCACCAGCGCCACCGTGCCGGCGAGCGAGGCGGCGGTCAGCTCGCGCACGTCGACGCCGTCCAGCGTGACCCGGCCCCGGTCCGGATCGACCAGCCGCACGGCCAGCGACGCGATGGTGGACTTGCCGGCGCCGGTCGGACCGACCAGGGCCACCGTCTTCCCGGCCGGCACCGTGAACGTCACCTCGCCGAGCACCTCCGCGCCGGGCCGGTGCGCCTCGGCCGGCTCGTACCCGAAGTGGACGTCGGCGAAGCCCAGCGTGGCCGGCTCCCGGCGGGCCGGGTCGAGCGTCACGTCGCCGTACGGCATCTCGCCGGTGGCGTCCAGGACCCGGCTGACCCGCTCCCAGCCGGCGACGCTGCGCGGCAGCTCGGCCAGCACCCAGCCGATCGCCCGCACCGGGAAGGCCAGCACGGTGAACAGGAACGCGACGCTGACCAGCTCGGTCACCGTGATCGCGCCCTGGCGGAGCCGGACCGCGCCGACCACCAGCACGGCGAGCGTGCCGAGGCTGGGCAGGGTCTCCAGCATCGGGTCGAAGACGCCGCGCAGCCGGCCGACGGAGATCAACGCGTCGCGCAGGTCACCGGCGCGCGCGGCGAAGCGGGCCGTCTCCTGGGACTCCCGGCCCATGGTCTTGACCACCAACGCGCCGTCGAAGCTCTCGTGCGCGATGCCGCTGACCTCGGCGCGCAGGCGCTGGGCGCGGGCCTGGCGGGGCGCCATCCGGCGGGAGTAGACCACGTTGAGGGCGAACAGCGCGGGGAAGACGGCGAGGCCGACCAGGGCGAGCGCCCAGTCGGTGACGAACAGCGAGGCCACGGCGCCGACAAGCATCACCAGCGTGCCGACCGCGAACGGCAGCGGCGCGATCGGGTACCAGGCGGCCTCCACGTCGGAGTTGGCGTTGGACAGCAGCGTGCCGGTGGAGTTGCGGTGGTGCCAGGCGAGCGGCAGGTCGAGGTAGCGGCGGGTGACCCGGCGACGGTAGGCGGCCTGGAGCCGGTACTGCATGTAACCGGCGCCGAGCCGTCGGCCGAAGATCCCGACCACCCGCAGCACGCTGATCCCGAACAGCGCCGACGCGGCGAGCGCGAGGGCGCCGCCGGCCACCGAGCCGCGTTCGACCGCCGGCACCACCACGTCGCCGACCACCGCGCCGACCACGTACGCGCTGGCGATGACGAGGAGGCCGAAGAGCACACTGCCGCTGACCGCCACCGCGAAGATCCGGGGTTGCTCCCGGATCGCCCGGCCGAGCACCCTGAGCCCCTTGCCGAGCACGTCCCGACTTGTCCCGCTCGCCACGCTCTCCCCCGCCGTAAGCCACAGTTTTCTCCCCCATCCTTACCGCTCGTCGCCGCGTACGCCGACCCGGCCGGGATATGTCCGCCGTCACGTTCGCGCCGACGGGTCCGGACGGCGGGCGGCGACCGGCGGCCCGGCAACGTCGCGCCGGCCGTGGCGCGCCGATCGGGCGGCGCGGGCCTACGATCGGGCCATGCCGCGGTACGCCCGAGCGGAGCGCGAGGCGCTCGCCGATCTGATGCTGGAACTGGGACCGGACGCGCCGACGGTCAACGAGGGGTGGACCACCCGCGACCTGGCGGCGCACCTGCTGGTGCGGGAGCGCCGGCCGGACGCGGCCGGCGGGATCCTGCTGCCGCCGCTGCGGGGGTACGCCGAGGCGGTGCGCCTGCGGGTCGCCGCCGGTCCGTACGCCGACCTGGTCGACCGGGTCCGCCGACCGCCGGTGTGGAGCCCGGTGAGCAATCCGCTCACCGACGAGCTGGCCAACGGCATGGAGTTCTTCATCCACCACGAGGACGTACGCCGCGCCCGACCCGGCTGGCACCCGCGCGACCTGCCGGCCGGGCAGCAGGCGGTGCTCTGGAAGCGGGTCGCCCTGCTGGCCCGGATGGCGCTGCGGCGGTTCCCGGCCGAGGTGCTGGTGCAGGCGCCGGGGCACGGCGAGCTGCGGGCCGGCCGGGGCGGCGAGCGGCTGCGACTGGTCGGCGCGCCGGGCGAGCTGGTGCTGTTCCTCACCGGCCGGCAGCGGGTGGCCCGGGTCCAGGTGGAGGGCCCGGCCGGGCCGGCGGAGCGGCTGCGCACGGCCGAGCTGGGGCTCTGACCGAGCGTAGGCATCCCGTAACCGCACTTTCACGAAAAGCGCACATCCCAGTGGTGAATGCCGATCAATTCTGCCGTACGCTCCTGCCCGCCGCCCCGCTCCGCGGGCGGCGGACAGGGGGCACGGATGCGCGGCTTCGCGCTCTCGGCGCTGCACGAACCGCCCTTTCCGGCGCGACGGCACCCCGCCGTCGAGCGGATCACCGCGGAGAGCGCCGGCTGGGTACGCGACCTCGGCCTGGTCCGTGACCCGGCCGGGCGGCGCCGACTGGCCGGCGCGCACGCCGCGGAACTGGCCGGACGGGCCGGCCCGGAGGCGTCCCCGGCGGGCCTGCGCCTGCTCACCGACCTGATCAACTGGCTGTTCGTGGTGGACGACGCCTGCGACGACGACGGCCTGGGCGCGGACCCGACCCGGCTGGCCCCCACCGTGGCGGCGCTGCTGAACGTGCTGGACCGGCACGGCGACCCGGCCGCGCCCGTCCCGGCCGGCGGCCCGCTGGCGGTGGCGCTCGACGACCTGTGCCGGCGGGCCCGCGACGCACAGCGGCCCGCGCTGCTGCTGCGCCTGGTCAGCCAGTTGCGCGAATACCTGCTGGCGCTGCTCTGGGAGGCGGCCAACCGGGAGCACCGTCGGGTGCCCGGGGTGGCCGAGTACGTGCAGATGCGCCGACACACCGGCGGCGTACGCCCCGGTTTCACGGTGACCGACCTGACCCACCCGGCGCGCCCCGACCCCACCCGGCGGGCCGATCCGGCGCTGGCCGCGTTGGACGCCCTCGCCGCCGACCTGGTCTGCTGGTGCAACGACCTGTTCTCCTACGGCAAGGAGCGCGGCGTCGCCCCGCCGGCGCACAACCTGGTCACCACCATCGCCGGCGAGACCGGTCAGGACGAGGCGGCGGCGCTGCGCGAGGCGGCGGCCCGGTTCAACGCGGCGCTGGCCGCGTACGCGGAACGGGACGCGGCGCTGACCGTCGCCGCCGACGCCGGGGTTCGCGCGTTCCTCGCCACCCGCCGGGACTGGATCCGGGCCACCTACGACTGGTCCCGCGCCGCCACCCGGTACGCCTGAGCCCGAACCCCGGCCGATCCGCACTAGCCGCTGCCCCGGTGCAGGCAATACTCTTCGGTAACCGCAGACCGGCGTGACCCCCGTCACGTCCCTCCACCCCTGAAGGCGGCTTCCACGATGGCTCTCGATGTACCGTACCGTTCCGTACCGGACATGTTCCTCAAGCGCGTGGCGGACTCCCCCGACCGGCACGCCTTCGCCCACCCCGCACCCGACGACTCGGGCCCGGTCTGGTTGACGTGGGAGCAGGTCGGGCAGCGCGCCAAGGCGATCGCGGCCGGGCTGCACGGGCTGGGTGTGGGCCTCGAGGACCCGGTGGCGATCCTGGCCAACACGCGGCTGGAGTGGGTGCTCGCCGACTTCGGCGTGATGTGCGCCGGCGGGGCCACCACCACCGTCTACCCCACCACCGAGCCCGAGGAGGCGGCGTACATTCTCGCCGACTCGGGGTCGCGGGTGCTGTTCGCGGAGAACCCGGCCCAGGCCGCGAAGATCGCCGGCGCGGAGCTGCCGGCGCTGACCCACGTGGTGCTCCTCGACGGCACGGCCGACCCGGCGGCCACCGTTCCCCAGCTCACGCTCGCCGAGCTGGAGGAACGCGGCGCCGCCGCGCTGGCCGCCACGCCCGGCCTGATCGACGAGCTGGTCGCCGGCATCGGCCCGGACCACCTGGCCACCCTGATCTACACGTCGGGCACCACCGGCCGGCCCAAGGGCGTGGAGCTGCTGCACGGCGGGTGGTGCTGGGAGGGCGTCGCGCAGGCCGAGCTGGGCCTGCTGCGCGTCGACGACCTGCAATATCTCTGGTTGCCGTTGTCCCACTCGTTCGGCAAGACGCTGCTCTGCGGCGCCACCCACGTCGGCCTGCCCACCTACGTCGACGGCCGGGTGGACCGGCTGGTCGACCTGCTCGGCGTGGTCCGGCCGACGCTGATGTGCGGCGCGCCCCGGGTGTTCGAGAAGGTCTACAACAAGGCGGTCACCACCGCGCAGGGCGCGGGCGGCGCGAAGGCGAAGATCTTCGGCTGGGGCGTCGCGGTCGGCAAGGAGAAGGTCGCGCTGGAGCAGGCCGGCAAGCCGGTCCCGGCCGGGCTGCGGATGAAGTACGCGCTCGCCGAGAAGCTGGTCTTCAGCAAGCTCCAGGCCCGGCTGGGCGGCCGGATGCGGGTCCTGGTCTCCGGCGCGGCGCCGCTGAGCAAGGAGATCGCCACCTTCTTCGCCGCCGCCAACCTGCCCATCTCGGAGGGGTACGGCCTCACCGAGACCAGCGCCGGCGCGTTCGTCAACCCGCCGGACGGTCTCCGGATCGGCAGCGTGGGCCGGGCCATGGGTGACCTGGAGTGCCGGATCGACACCGACGGCGAGATCCTGGTCCGGGGCCGGCCGGTGATGCGTGGCTACCACAACCTGCCCGGGGAGACCGCCGAGGCGTTCACCGACGACGGCTTCTTCCGCACCGGCGACATCGGCACGCTCGACGACGACGGCTACCTGCGCATCACCGACCGCAAGAAGGACCTGGTCAAGACGTCCGGCGGCAAGTACGTCGCGCCGTCGCACATCGAGGGCATGTTCAAGGCGATCTGCCCGTACACCTCGCAGGCGGTGGTGATCGGGCAGGCCCGCAACTACTGCACCATGCTGGTCACGCTGGACCCGGACGCGATCAGGGGCTGGGCCGCCGGCACCCCGCTGGAGGGGGGCGACTACACCACGATCGTCACCTCGCCCGAGGCGCGGACGATGGTCGAGGGCTACGTGGACGAGCTGAACGCCAAGCTCAACCGTTGGGAGACGATCAAGAAGGTGACGATCCTCCCCCGCGACCTGACCATCGCCGACGGCGAGGTCACCCCGTCGTTGAAGATCAAGCGCCGCAGCGTGGAGACCAACTTCGCCGGCGAGATCGACAAGATGTACGAGGGCACGCTCGCCGAGCTGTGACGTGTCCCCGGCGCCCCGCCGGCCGTGCCCCACCGTCCCGGGGCACGGCCCGCGCGGGACCGGCCCGGCGGGCCCGCGCCGGTCACAGGTGTTCCCGACGCCACCGGCTCTGCTCGGTCTCGGCGGCCACCTGCTCCTCCAGCGCGAGCTGACGCACCCGGCGGCGGCGGCCGTCCTCGCTGCGCGTCTCCCAGGTGACGCCGGCGCCGGCGAGCACCGCCAGCACGCCCAGCGCGGCCACCTCCGGGATCCGGAACGCGAACGGGCCGACCACGACCAGCGCCGCCACCGTGACCAGCAGCGGACGGTGCACCTCGCGCACTGCCAACCACCAGCAGCCGGCGATGCTGAGCAGGTAGAGCGCCACCCCGCCGAAGAGGACGCCGCCCCAGAAGTCACCCAGCGACCACCCCCAGGTCGGGGTGGCCGGGTCCGCGACCTCGGCGAGCAGGTCCTTGAGGCCGAGCGCGTAGAGGATCGTCCCGGTGACCATCGGCAGGTGCAGGAACGTGTAGACCGAGCGGCTCAGCCGCAGCCGGGCGAGCCGGTCCCGGGCGTGGTGCAGCGCCTGCTCCAACGCGAACGCCAGCGTGTCGAAGTACGCCCACCAGAGCGCCGCCACGATCGCGATACCGAGCAGCGCGGCCACCGCCACCGGGCCGGTCAACGGCAGCCCGGTCTTCGGGCCGAGCCCCAACGCGATGATCGACTCGCCGAGCGCGACAAGCACCATCAGCGCGTGCCGTTCCGCCCAGTGCCCGGCCGAGACCACCACCCACCAGTGCCAGGCCACTGTGGTGCCGACCACGTACTCGACGAGCACCGCCAGCGTCCAGAGCGCCAGTTGCAGCCCGACCGCGAGCCGGCCGTCGGGCAGCCAGACCCGGACGACGCCGGCGACCACGAGCAGCACGGTCGCCACGACCGGCACCAGGACGCGCAGCAGGAACCGCCGGCGTCGCACCGGGTCGGCCCGGTCCACCCGGCCGAACACGGTGAGCTGGGCCATCCGGATCACGAAGTAGCAGCCGGCGAAGACCAGCGGCCCGTTCAGGCCGCCGGGGCGGTCCCGGAACGCGCCGGGCGCGCTGAGCACGAGCAGGAACGTGGCCGCCACGGTGACGAAGCCGACAAGGGGCAGCATGCCCTGGTCGGCCCGGCAGGCGTTGCCCACCCGCGCGAAGCCGGTCCACGACCACCAGAGCAGCGCCAGCACCAGCAGGAAGCGGTAGAGGTTGACCGGGGTCAGCTCGGAGGCGGTCAGCGTGGTGACGCTGAGGAACGCGAAGACGAAGACCAGGTCGTAGAAGAGTTCCAGCCGGGTGGTGCGGGAGCCGGGGGCGGCGGCGCGTAGCGCCCACGTCCAGCGGGCGTCGCTCCGGTTCCCCACCCGGGCAGTCTGCGGGCCCGCCGCCGGCCGGGGTTGCGGTTCGGCCGGCAACCACCGGAACGGGGCCGGTCGCTCAGGCGATGACGCTCGGCTCCCGCCACTGCGGCCGGCCGGCCCGGTCCAGGTCGTAGCGGACCGCGGCGAGCCGCCCGACCGCCTCCGCCAGCTCCGCGGCGGGCAGCGTGAACGGCAGCCGGAGGAACCGCTCCAGCGTGCCGTCCAGGCCGAACCGGGGGCCGGGCGCCAGCCGTACGCCGACCTCCTCGGCCGCCCGGGCCAACGCGCTGGAGATCGGGCCGTCCAGCTCGGCCCAGAGCGTGACGCCGCCGCGCGGCACCCGGAACCGCCAGTCGGGCAGCCGGTCGGCGAGCGCGGCGACCAGCGCGTCCCGCTGGCCGGCGAGCTGGGTCCGGCGGGCCGCCACGATGGCCGGTGCCTGGGCCAGCAGGTGCACCGCGACGAGCTGGTCGAGGACCGGACTGGCCATGTCCACGCCGACCCGGGCCGCGGCCAGCCGCTGCACCTGCGGCGCGGAGGCGCGGACCCAGCCGATCCGCAGCCCGCCCCAGTAGGGCTTGCTCATCCCGCCGATGCTGATCACCCGGGAGTGCCTGTCGAAGACCGCCACCGGTGGCGGCAGCGGGGTCTCGTCCAGCGGCAGGTCGACGAAGGACTCGTCCACCACCAGGTCGGCGCCGGCGGCGTGGGCCGCGCCGACCAGCCGCTCGCGCAGGTCGGCCGCCATCAGGTGGCCGGTCGGGTTGTGGAACTCCGGGATCACGTACGCCAGCTTGGGCCGGGTCTGCCGAAGGCTGCCGAGCAGCAGGTCGGCGTCCCAGCCGTCGTCGGAGAGCCCGTGCGTGGCGATCCGGGCCCGCCGGGCGGCGAGCGCGGCGAGCGCGTTGGGGTAGGTGGGCGACTCCACCAGCACCCCGCCTCCGGGGGACAGCGCCAGCCGGAGCACCAGGTCCAGGGCGTGCTGGGTGCCGCTGGTGACCATGATCTGCTCAGGGCTGGTGGGGAGGCCACGCTCGGTGTAGCCGCGGGCCACCGCCTCGCGCAGCTCGACGATGCCGGTGGGGTGGTAGCCGGCGCCGCCGAGATAGCGGGGCAGGTCCTCGGCCGCCGCGCGGGCGGCGGGGACGAGCTGCGGCGGGGCGGCGAGCGCGGCGACCCCGAGGTCGATCATGTCCCGGTCGTCGAGCGGCGTCCAGAGGCCGGTGCTGGCCACCCGGTGGGTGCCCGGCAGCATGGTCCAGCTCCCGGCGCCGCGCCGGCTCGCCAGGTGGCCGCTCTCCCGCAGTTCCCGGTACGCCGCGGTGACGGTGGTCCGGCTGATCCGGAGCGCCTCGGCCAGTTCCCGCTCGGCCGGCAGACGTACCCCCAGGGGCAGCCGGCCGTCGGCGAGCAGGCCCCGGACGGCGGCGGCGAGCGCGACGTAGTCCGGGCTGCGCCGCCGGCCGGGCAGCGCGTGCCACTGGCCGAGCAGCCGCGCCAATTGGACACCGCGCACCTGGCTGGTCATGGCCACTCCTCCCCGATTGGCCTCTCCGGCTCGGCCGATTGGACCCTAGGGTGGCATGCATGGCACAGCTTGGCAATCTCCGGGACCGGCCGGTACGGCGACTCACCCAGCTCTACGCCGGCCTGGTCCTCTACGGGCTCAGCATGGCGCTGATGATCCGGTCCGGGCTGGGCCTGGATCCCTGGGACGTGTTCCACCAGGGGCTGGCCCGACAGACCGGCCTCTCCTTCGGCACCGTCACCATCGCCGTCGGCGCCGTGGTGCTGCTGCTCTGGATCCCGCTGCGGCAGCGCCCCGGGCTCGGCACGATCAGCAACGTGGTGGTGATCGGGCTGGTCGTCGACGGCACCCTGACCGTGCTGCCGCCCGGCGAGGGCCTGCCGGTACGCGCCGCGCTGCTGGTGGTCGGCATCGTCGCCAACGGCGCCGCCACCGGCCTCTACCTGGGCGCCGGGCTCGGCCCCGGGCCGCGTGACGGCCTGATGACCGGCCTGGTCGCCCGCCGCCCGCGCCTGTCGATCCGGCTGGTCCGGACCGTCATCGAGGTGACCGTGCTCGCCCTCGGCTGGCTGCTCGGCGGCACCGTCGGCCTCGGCACGGTGGCCTACGCGCTCGCCATCGGGCCGCTCGCCCACCTGTTCATCCCGATCTTCGCGATCCCGCCCCGGCCGGTCCGCGCCTACGCTGCGTGAGCGCGTTCGGGCCGACCGCCACCGCGTCGGCCGACCCGGAGCGCGCTGAGCTGCGACGACGCACGCCGCCAAAACCGGGTGTTTTCTCCGCCGTCGCGGGCGGGCATCATTTCGTGCATGGGGGACAACGGATGGCGTTGGAGCGACGCCTGGATCTTCGTGGCGTTGGTCATCGCGAGCGGCGCCGGCCGGCACCGCCGGGCCGCCGCCACACGCCGCCCCGAGGGGGTACGCCTCGCCGACGTCCTCTCCACCGCCGACCACCTCAACCAGGCCATTCCCGAACGACACGAGGTCGAGGGGGCGGTCCGGCGGCTCGTCGGCGCCGGCCTGGTCAGCGTCGCCGACGGCTGGTTCCGGGTCACCCCGGACGGTGAACGGCTCTGGCGCACCCGGCCCAGCGCCGGGCTCGGCACCACTGTCGACACCGTGCAGGGCGTGCTGACCCGCCGGCACCCGCCGGGCGAGTCCGAGTGGCAGCTCGCCGAGGACGACCACGCCGCCGCCGTCCAGGAGTACGTGGTCCGCTCCATCCCGATGCCCCGCCGGTCCCCGGAGGGGCGCTCCGGGCGGCCGTGACCCGTGGGCCCGGCCCGGGTCAGCGGACCGGGTGCCCGGCGCCGCGCAACGCGTCCTTGACCTCGCCGACGGTCAGCTCGCCGAAGTGGAAGACACTGGCCGCGAGCACCGCGTCGGCGCCCGCGCCGACCGCCGGCGGAAAGTGCGCCACCGCGCCCGCGCCGCCGCTGGCGATCACCGGCACCTCGACCACGTCCCGGACCGCCTCGATGAGCGGCAGGTCGAACCCGGCCTTGGTGCCGTCCGCGTCCATCGAGTTGAGCAGGATCTCGCCGGCGCCCAGCTCGGCGCCGCGGGCGGCCCACGCCACCGCGTCCAGGCCGGTGCCGCGCCGGCCACCGTGCGTGGTGACCTCGAAACCGCTTGGCGTCACCCCGGCCGGGGCGCGCCGCACGTCCAGCGAGAGCACCAGCACCTGGCGGCCGAACCGGTCGGCGATCTCGGCGATCAGCTCCGGCCGGGCGATGGCCGCGGTGTTCACCCCGACCTTGTCCGCCCCGGCCCGCAGCAGCGTGTCGACGTCGGCGACCTGCCGGACGCCACCGCCCGCGGTGAGCGGGATGAAGACCGACTCGGCGGTGCGCCGGACCACGTCGAGCATCGTTCCGCGGTCGCTGGACGACGCGGTGACGTCGAGGAACGTCAGCTCGTCCGCCCCGGCCCGGTCGTACGCCGCCGCCAGCTCCACCGGGTCGCCGGCGTCGCGCAGGTCGACGAAGTTGACGCCCTTGACCACCCGTCCGGCATCCACGTCCAGACACGGAATGACCCGCACCGCCACCGTCATGCCGGAAAGCCTAGCCAACGCGGAAGCGGGGGGGGGGGGGGGGGGGGGGGGGGGGGGGGGGGGGGGGGGGGGGGGGGGGGGGGGGGGGGGGGGGGGGGGGGGGGGGGGGGGGGGGGCGGGGGGGGGGCGGCACACCCCCCCCCCCCCCCCCCCCCCCCCCCCCCCCCCCCCCCCCCCCCCGCCCCCCCGCGCCCCCCCCCCCCCCCCCCCCCCCCCCCCCCCCCCCCGCTTCCGTGGGGTGTCAGAGGCGGACGAGCATCTTGCCGAGGTTCTCGCCGCGCAGCAGGCCGAGGAAGGCGTCCGGGGCCTGCTCGATGCCGTCGACCACCGTCTCGTCGTACGACAGGCGACCCTCGCGCAGCCAGCCGGCCACCTCCTGCACGAACTGCTCGCGCAGGTGACCGTGGTCACCGACGAGGAAGCCGCGCAGCGTCAGCCGCTTGCCGATCACCAGCGCCAGGTTGCGCGGGGCGGCCGGCGGCTCGGCCGAGTTGTACTGGGCGATCATGCCGCAGATGGCGGCCCGGCCGTGCAGGTTCATCGCCCCGATCGCGGCCTCCAGGTGCTCCCCGCCGACGTTGTCGAAGTACACGTCGACACCGTCCGGGGCGGCGGCCTTGAGCTGCTCGTACACCGGCCCGTCGTGGTAGTCGAAGGCGGCGTCGAAGCCGAGCCCGGCGAGCCGCTCGACCTTCGCCCGGGAACCGGCGCTGCCGATCACCCGGCCGGCGCCGCGCAGCTTCGCGATCTGCCCGACCATCGAGCCCACCGCGCCGGCCGCGCCGGAGACGAAGACCGTCTCCCCGGGCTTCAGGGCGGCCACGTCGAGCAGCCCGGCGTACGCGGTCAGCCCGGTCATGCCGAGCACGCTCAGGTAGGCGCTGACCGGCGCGAGGCCGGCGTCGACCTTGCGGACGGCCGTCGCGTCGACGAGCGCGTACTCGCGCCAGCCCAGGCCGTGCAGCACGACGTCGCCGGGCTTGACGCCGGCGGCCTCGCCGGCCACCACCTCACCGATCGCGCCGCCGTCGAGCGGGGCGTCGAGCGCGAACGGCGGCACGTACGACTTGACGTCGTTCATCCGTCCCCGCATGTACGGGTCGACGGACATGAACTGGTTGCGCACCACGACCTGACCCGGCCCCGGGGTCGGCACCTCGGTGGTGACCAGCCGGAAGTTGTCGGCGGTCGGCCAGCCCTCGGGGCGGGACGCCAGGTGGATCTCCCGGTTCACGCTGCTCACAGGGCCTCCCGGACGGTCAGCGCGACCTCGATGTTGCCGCGGGTCGCGTTCGAGTAGGGGCAGACCTGGTGGGCCGCCTCGACCAGCTTCTCGGCGGCCGGGCGCTCGACGGCCGGCAGGTCCACCACAAGTGTCACGGTCAGGCCGTAGCCGCCGCTGCCGTTCGGGCCGATGCCCACCTCGGCCTCGACGACCGAGCCGGCGACGTCCGCCTTGGCCTGGCGGGCGACGATGCGCAGCGCGGAGTGGAAGCAGGCCGCGTAGCCGGCCGCGAAGAGCTGCTCGGGGTTGGCCGCGCCGCCGGCGCCGCCCATCTCCTTCGGCACGGCGAGGTTCAGGTCGACGGTGCCGTCGGAGGTGCGGACGTGGCCGTCGCGACCGTCGCCGGTGGCCTTGGCGGACGCGGTGTAGAGGACCTGCATGGTCACTGCTCCTTCTGTCGGTGGATCGTCTCGGTGACCCGGGTGAGCGTGTCGCGGAGGTCGACCAGTTCGGCCGCCGTGAGGCCGGTGGCCACGGCCACCCGCATCGGCACGTCCGCCATCCGCTCCCGCAGCGCCCGGCCGCGATCGGTGAGGCCCACCTCGACCCGGCGCTCGTCGGCGGCCGAGCGGGTGCGCACCACCAGGCCGGCCCCCTCCAGCCGCTTGAGCAGCGGGGAGAGTGTGCCGGAGTCGAGCCGGAGCCGCGCGCCGAGCTCGGAGACCGTGGGGGCGTCGTCGTCGCGCTCCCAGAGCACCAGCAGCACCAGGTACTGCGGGTAGGTCAGGCCGTGCTCGTCGAGGATGGGCCGGTAGACGTCGGTCAGAGCGCGCGACGCCGCGTAGAGCGCGAAGCACACCTGCCGGCGTAGCACCAGATCATCGGTCACCCGACGAACTGTAGCGCGCAATCAAGTTGTGCACAACTTATCGGCGCCGCATCCGGTGGAGGGATCGATCGACCGGCTACCAACCTGATGGCACAAACGACTCAGCACGTCGTCGACCGGACGCGCGGGCGTTGACCCATCCACGCCATCAAGTTGGTAGCGCCGCACGACCCACCTCTCTCCGCGCCGGAGAGAGAGGTGGCCGGGTGGGCCGGCTCAGCGCCCGGGGACGGGGACGTACGCCTCCAGCTCGATCTCGACCAGGTGCTCCGGGTCGAGCAGACCGGCCACCACCACCATGGTCGCCACCGGACGCACCGGGCCGAACACCGCGTTGTGCGCCCGACCCACCTCGTCGACGTAGAGCCGGTCGGTCACGTACATCCGGGTCCGGACCACGTCGGCTGGTTCCGCGCCCACCTCGGCCAGCGCGTCCAGGCCGATCCGGATCGCCTGCGCGGTCTGCGCCGCCGCGTCCCCCACGTGCGCCACCCGACCGTCCACCGTGGAGGTGCAGCCGGCGGTGATCGCCAGCGCGCCGGCCCGGACCACCCGCGAGTAGCCGTAGAGCGCCTCCCACGGGCCGCCCGAGCCGAGCCGGGTCACCACCGGCGACCCGCCCACCTCGATCGTCACGCGCCGGCCCGCAGCGTGGCGAGCGCCTGGGCGACCGTGAACGCGCCGGCGTAGAGCGCCTTGCCGGCGATCACGCCCTCCACACCGACCGGCTCCAGCGTGGCCAGCGCCCGCAGGTCGTCGAGCGTGGACACCCCGCCGGAGGCGATCACCGGCGCGTCGGTGCGGGCGCACACCTCGCGCAGCAGGTCCAGGTTCGGCCCCCGCATGGTGCCGTCCTTGGTGATGTCGGTGACCACGTACCGCGCCGCGCCGGCCGCGTCCAGCCGGGCCAGCACGTCGTAGAGGTCACCGCCGTCGCGGGTCCAGCCCCGCGCCGAGAGGGTACGCCCGCGCACGTCCAGCCCGATCGCCACGCGGTCCCCGTACTCGCCGCAGATCCGGTCGCACCACTCGGGATCCTCCAACGCGGCGGTGCCGATGTTGACCCGGGCCGCCCCGGTGCCCAGCGCCGCCCGCAACGACTCGTCGTCGCGGATCCCGCCGGACAGCTCCACCTTGACGTCGAGCTTGCCGACCACCTCGGCGAGCAGCGCCGCGTTGGAGCCCCGACCGAACGCGGCGTCCAGGTCGACCAGGTGGATCCACTCCGCGCCGTCGGACTGCCAGGCGAGCGCCGCCTCCAGCGGGTCGCCGTACGCGGTCTCGCTGCCGGCGGCGCCCTGCACCAGCCGGACGGCCTGGCCGTCGGCGACGTCCACGGCGGGCAACAGGTCAAGGCTCAACGGTTGTCTCCTCGCATCCTCAACGACGGTCCAACGCGATCACCACGATCGCCGGCAGGACCAGCAGCAACAACACGACCAACGCCAGCCGCAGCGCGAGGTCGTCGACGAAACTCCAGATGCCGATCACCGCGACGGCGGTGAGCAGCACGATGGCCGCCCGCTCCCGCCGGCTGTGCCGGCGCAGCCGACCGGTGCGCCCCCGCCGCAGCCGGGGCGTCAGCCGGCGTACCCAGGCCCGGCGCCGCTCCCGACGGGCCACCCGCCGGGCCCGGACGGCGCGTTCCCGCTCCTGCTCGGCCTCGCGGGCCGCCCGACGGCGGGCCCGCTCCTTACTCAAAGGTGCCGAGCCAGTTGCGCAGGAGCGCCGCGCCCGTGTCGGCCGACTTCTCCGGGTGGAACTGGGCGGCGGACAGCGTCCCCCGCTCCACCGCCGCGACGAAGTCGCCGCCGTGGTGGGCGGTGGTCACGACGGCGCCGGCGGCGGCGAGCGCGGCCGGGTCGGTGACCCCGTAGGAGTGCACGAAGTAGAACCGGGCGTCGGCCGGCAGGCCGGCGAAGAGCACCGACCCGCCCGGCGGTCGCACCGTGTTCCAGCCCATGTGGGGCAGGCGCGGCGCGGGCAGCTTCGTCACCCCGCCGGGCAGCAGGCCCAGGCCCTTGGTCACCACGCCGTGCTCGTCGCCGTGCTCGAAGAGCACCTGCATGCCGACGCAGATGCCGAGCACCGGGCGGCCCGCCGCCACCCGCTCGGCGATCACCGGGCCGGCGCCGAGCGCCTCGATGCCCGCCATGCACGCGGCGTACGCGCCGACGCCCGGCACCACCAGACCGTCGGCCCCGGCGGCGGCGCTCAGGTCGTCGGTCACGGTGACGTCCGCGCCGGCCCGCTCCAGCGCGCGCTCGGCCGAACGCAGGTTGCCCGAGCCGTAGTCGAGCACCACCACCCGCCGGCCCATCAGCCCTCCCCGGGCAGCAGCCAGAGCAGCCCGCCGGCGGTCGCCAGCACGGCCAGCAGGCCGGTGACCACCACGGCGGCGCGGGCGGCGCCCTGCTTGTAGAGCGACCAGGTCCCACCGACCAGCACCCCGGCCAGGATCAGCAGCAGCGTCGGCAACACCCTCATCAGAGCGCGCCCTTCGTGGACGGCACCACGCCGGCGCTGCGCGGGTCGATCGCGGTCGCCTCACGCAGCGCCCGGGACACGGCCTTGAACTGGGCCTCGACCACGTGGTGCGCGTCCGGGTGGCCGCCGGGCCGGGCCGCCCGCAGCACGTCCACGTGCAGCGTGACCCGGGCCGACTGGCCGAACGACTCCCAGATGTGCCGGGTCATGCTGGTCGGGTAGACCGGCCCGATGTACGGCGACAGCGCCGGCTCGTCGTGCACCACGTACGGCCGGCCGGACAGGTCGACCGCGGCCCGCACCAGCACCTCGTCCATCGGGACGGTGGCCGAGCCGTACCGCCGGATGCCGGCCTTGTCGCCCAGCGCCCGGTCGAACGCCGAGCCCAGCGCGAGCGCGGTGTCCTCCATGGTGTGGTGCGCGTCGATCTCCAGGTCGCCGACCGTGTGCACGGTCAGGTCGAAGCCGCCGTGCCGGGCGATCTGGTTCAGCATGTGGTCGTAGAAGCCGACGCCGGTCTCGATGTCGGCCTTGCCGGTGCCGTCGAGGTCGATCTCGACGAGCACCTTGGTCTCGTTGGTGACCCGCTCGATCCGGGCGGTGCGGTTCATGACAACTTCTCCATCGCGGACAGAAAGGCGTCGGTCTCGGCCGGGGTTCCGGCGGTGACCCGCAGCCAGCCGGGCAGGCCGACGTCGCGGACCAGCACGCCGGCGTCGAGCAGGGTACGCCAGGCGGCGCCCTGGTCGCCGCCGACGTCGAACAGCACGAAGTTGGCGTCGCTGTCGGCCACCCGGCGCCCTCGCGCGCGCAGCTCGGCGACGATCCGGTCGCGCTGCACCATGATCGCGGCGACGGTGCCGAGCAACGCGTCCCGGTGCGCCAGCGCCGCCCGGGCGGCGGCCTGGGTGAGCGCGGAGAGGTGGTACGGCAGCCGGACCAGCTGCACCGCCGCCACCACCGCCGGGTCGGCGGCCAGGTAACCCAGCCGGCCGCCGGCGAACCCGAACGCCTTGCTCATGGTCCGGGTGACCACCAGCCGGGGGTGGCCGGGCAGCACGGCGAGCGCGCTGACCGTGCCCGGTCGGGCGAACTCCGCGTACGCCTCGTCCACCACCACCATGCCGGGCGCCTCGGCCAGCACGGCGGCGACCACGGCCGGATCGAGCGCGGTGCCGGTCGGGTTGTTCGGCGAGCAGAGGAACACCACGTCCGGACGGTGCGCGCGCACCTGGTCGACCGCGTCGGCGGCGGTCAGCCCGAAGTCGGCGCCCCGGACGCCGGGGACCCACCGGGTGCCGGTGCCGAGCGCCAGCAGCGGGTGCATCGAGTACGCCGGGGTGAAGCCGAGCGCGGTGCGCCCGGGGCCGCCGAACGCCTGGAGCAACTGCTGCTGGATCTCGTTCGAGCCGTTGGCCGCCCACACGTGGTCGGTGGTGAGGTCGTGGCCCAGGTACGCCGCCAGGTCGGCGCGGAGCGCCACCGCGTCCCGGTCCGGGTAGCGGTTGAGGTCACGCAGCTCGGCCGCGACCGCCTTGCCGATCGCCTCGACCACCGGCTCGGGCACCGGGTAGGAGTTCTCGTTGGTGTTCAGCCGCACCGGCACGTCGAGCTGCGGCGCGCCGTACGGGGAGCGTCCACGCAGGTCGTCCCGGATCGGCAGGTCGTCGAGCGTGGTCACGAGTCGTCTCCGGGGAAGCGGACGCGGACCGCCTGGCCGTGCGCCGGCAGGTCCTCCACGCCGGCCAGCGTGACCACGTGCGGGGTCACCTCGCGCAGCGCCTGCTCGGTGTACTCCACCAGGTGGACGCCGCGCAGGAAGGACTGCACGGACAACCCGGAGGAGTGCCGGGCGCAGCCGCCGGTGGGCAGCACGTGGTTGGAGCCGGCGCAGTAGTCGCCGAGCGACACCGGCGACCAGGCGCCCACGAAGATCGCACCGGCGTTGCGCACCCGCAACGCCCACTCGCGGGCGTTCTCGGTCTGGATCTCCAGGTGCTCGGCCGCGTACGCGTCGACCACCCGCAGCCCGGCCGCCAGGTCGTCGACGAGGACCACGCCGCTCTGCTCGCCGCGCAGCGCGGTGCCGATCCGCTCGGCGTGCTTGGCCGCCGGCACCTGCCGGGCCAGCTCGGCGTCGACCGCGTCGGCCAACTCGGTCGACGGCGTGACCAGCACGCTGGCCGCGAGGGGGTCGTGCTCGGCCTGGCTGATCAGGTCGGCGGCGACGTGCGCCGGGTCGGCGGTGTGGTCGGCCAGCACAGCGATCTCGGTCGGGCCGGCCTCGGCGTCGATGCCGACCACGCCGCGCAGCAGCCGCTTCGCGGCGGTGACCCAGATGTTGCCCGGCCCGGTGATCATGTCGACCGGGTCGCAGCGCTCGTCTCCGGCCGGGTCGACCGTCGCGCCGTACGCGAGCATGGCCACCGCCTGGGCGCCGCCGACCGCGTACACCTCGTCCACGCCGAGCAGCGCGCAGGCGGCGAGGACCCGCGGGTCGGGCAGGCCGTCGTTGTCCTTCTGCGGCGGGCTCGCCACCACCAGCGAGCGCACCCCGGCCGCCTGGGCCGGGACCACGTTCATCACCACCGTCGACGGGTACATGGCCAGGCCGCCGGGGACGTAGAGGCCCACCCGGTCGACCGGCACCCACCGCTCGGTCACCGTGCCACCGGGCACCACGGTCGTGGTGTGGTCGGTCCGGCGCTGGTCGGCGTGGACCCTGCGGGCCCGGGTGATCGACTCCAGCAGCGCGGCGCGGACCTGCGGGTCCAGCTCGCCCTCGGCGGCGCGGATCACCTCGACCGGCACCCGCAGATGCTCCGGCGCGACGCCGTCGAACCGCTCGCTGGCCTCCCGGATCGCCGGGTAGCCATGCTCGCGGACCGCCTCGACGAGGGGGCGGATCCGCTCGACCGCGACGGAGACGTCGAGCTGGGCACGGGGCAGCAGGCGGCGCGGGTCGGGCACCCCGCCGCGCAGGTCGATCCGATTCAGCACACCTGCGAGTCTAGGCCGCCGCCGGTCGGACCGACCGGGGCCGCCCGCACGCCGGGACGGTGAGCCGGGACACGCAGGCCGGGCGCGGGGGAGCTAGGCTCGATCACGTGAGCGCACGGCTGCCGGTGTTCCCGCTCGGGACCGTCCTCTTCCCCGGGCTGGTCCTTCCGCTGCACATCTTCGAGGAGCGCTACCGAGCCCTGGTCCGCCACCTGGTCGGGCTGCCCGAGGGCGCGCCGCGCGAGTTCGGCGTGGTGGCGATCCAGGCCGGCTGGGAGGTCGCGCCGGCCGGGCCGCCCGGCCGCTCCGGGCTGGCCGGCGGCGAGATCACCCTGCACGAGGTGGGCTGCACGGCCGAGCTGCGGCAGGTCACCGAGCTGGCCGACGGCGGGTTCGACATCGTCACGGTGGGCCGGCGCCGGTTCCGCATCGCCGAGATCGACGACGACGCCGAGCCGTACCTCACCGCCGAGGTGGAGTGGCTGCCCGAGCCGGCCGGCCCGGACGAGGTGGCCGACGTGCTGGCGGCCCGGGTGATCTCGGTGTTCCGGAACTATCTCGGCCTGATCCGGCCGGACCAGGAGGAGATCTCCGAGCAGCTCCCGGAGGACCCGACCGTGCTGTCGCACCTGGTCGCGGCGACCGCCGCGCTGACCGTCGCCGACCGGCAGCGACTGCTCGCCATCGACGACACAGCCGGCCGGCTCCGCGCCGAGCTGCGCCTGCTCAACCGCGAGTCGGCGCTGCTGCGCCAGGTCCGGGCGGTGCCGGTGCCGCTCAGCGAGCTGGCGGGTCTTCCGGCGCCGAACTGAACCCCGGTGGGTCCGCCCGGCCGTCGTCCCCCGGGCCGGCCGGCCCGTGACCAGCGCCCTCCGGCGCCGCCGGCCACCCGCCGTCCGGGCCGGGCGGGGGCGGCCACGCACCGGGCTCCGGTTCGGGGCGCAGCGACGGCCATCGCGACCAGCCGGCCAGCAACGTGTACGTGACAGCCGCGCCGAACGCCGCGAGCAGCAGGTTGCCGTGCGGCAGGGGCAGCGGACCGAACCAGTCGACCCCGCCGGCGCGCAGGTCGGCCGGCTTGGTGAAGTCGGTCCCCGGCGGTGCGGTGTCCAGCAGCCGCTGGAAGGTGCCGAGCCCGATCCTCCGGCCCACCTGCCACGCCACCACCGCCGCGCCGAGGCCGCCCAGCGTCGCCGCGAGCAGGCCGACCGGACCGCGCCGGCGGCGCAGCAGCACCCACAGCGCGATGGCGGAGAGGACCCCGAAGCCGAGCGCGAGGAGGCTGAACCAGCCGTCGGCCGCGATCGGTTGCTCCGGCTGCGGGACCGCGTACACCGCGCCGTCCGGCGTCTGCCGCACCGGCGTGCCCGGCGCGGCCCACGCCCACAGCAGACCCAGCGGCGCCCCGAGCGCGGTGAGCAGCGCCGCCACGCCGAGGACGATCGCCACCGGCCGGCCGCCGTCGCGGCGCGCGCCGGGCAGCTCCTGGACGACGTCCGGATGGCCGGCGAGCGGGGCCGCGCCGGGCGCGGTGACCGGGGTGCCGGCGGGCACCGGAAGGCCACCGGGCCAGCCGGACGGCTGCTCGGCGGGCGGCTGCTCCGCGGGCGGCTGCTCCGCGGCGCCGGGACGGTCGGCGGTCCGCTCGGGATCAGGGGTGTCCGGGCTCACCCGGTGATCCTCTCAGGCCCGGGCACGGCGTGGGGCGGTGGTCGGCGCTCAGCGCGCGAACGGCTCCACCATCACCGCCGCCGCCTTCAGCCAGGCGTGCCGGGTCTCGGCCTGGAGCTGGTGGTACTCGATCGAGGAGCCGGTCTCCAGCGCCGGGTCGTAGGGCACCACGGTGACCGCCCGGGTACGGGTGGCGAAGTGCCGTTCCAGGTCGTCCTGGAGCGAGGTGCGCCCCGGCGTCGGGCAGGAGATCAACGTGACCGCGTTGTCGGCCAGCTCACCCATGCCCACCTCGTGCAGCAGGTCGAGCATCCAGTCCGCGCTGAAGGCGGCGTCCTCACGCGGCACGGTGGTCACCACGAGCTGGTCGGCGGCCTGCATGACGGTGCGCCAGTTCGGGCTCTCCACGTTGTTGCCGGTGTCCACGCAGACCACCTCGTGGGTGCGGCGCAGCAGCTCCAGCACCCGCTTGACGGTGAACTGGTCGAGTCGCTGGGCGAAGCGCGGGCTCTCCTCGCCGGCCAGCACGTCGTACGAGCCGTCGGCGGCGTGCCGCAGGTAGTCGTCGAGGTGGGACAGCAGGGTGTCGCCGTCGAGGATCTCGATCTGCGCGAGGTCGTGGACCAGGTGGCGAATGGTGCGGGCGTGCCGGGCGCTGCCGGCGCGCAGGCCCAGCGTGCCCCGCAGCTCGTTGTCGTCCCAGGCGAGCACACCGCGCCCGCGCACGCTGCCCACCGTCGCGGCGGCGAGCACGGTGGCGGTGGTCTTGTGCACCCCGCCCTTGGGGTTGGCGAACGCGAGCACCCGGGGGGTGCCCAGCTCGCGGCGGAGCACGCCGGTGGCCCGCTCCAGCTCGGCGTCCGGCGCCGGGGCGCGCCACCGCGCCGGGGCCGCCTCGATCCGGCCCGGCCGGGCCTCGACCGGCCGGCGGGGGGTGGGCACGGCGGGTGGTTCCGGCGTCGGCGGGATGTCGGGCCGGTACCGGCCGCGGTCCAGCAACGCATAACGGGACTCCGCGGGCGGCGGTGCGGGGCGGTAGCCGCCGTCGAGCAGGGAGTATCGCGACTCGGCAGGCGCCTCGGCCCGCCCGCGCGGCTCCGGCTCGGCCCGCCAGGACGGCTCGGCCGGCGGCTCCGCCGGGTACGCCGGCTCCGGCCGCCAGGACGGCTCCGCACGCGGCTCGACCGGGGACTCCGTGGGATAGGACGGGCCGACACGCCAGGACGGCTCGCGTGGCTCCGGGGCGTAGGACGGCTCGGCCCGCCAGGACGACTCGGCCACCGGCTCCGGATCGGTGCGGTACGCCGGCTCCGCCCGGTACGCCGGCTCGCCGTCCAGGCGCGGGTCGGCGCGGAAGGCCGGGTCCACCCGGAACGTGGCCTCGGCCCGGTAGCCGGGCTCGGCGGCGTACGACCCGTCGGCGGCGCGACCGACGGCGGCGGCGCGGCCGGTCCAGCCGGTGCCCGCGCCACGGCGCGGCAGCGCTTCGGGGGCCGGCGGCACGGATTCCTCGGCGTGCCGGTCGGCGTCGGCGTGCTCCGCGCCGCGACCGCCGAGCCGGGCCCGGTCGAGCAGCGCCCGCCACCGCGGTGCCGGCTCACCCTGCCGACCCCAGCCGGTCTCGCTGCCGTCCAAGGATTCGCCCTCCCCCAGCCCATCGATCTGACGCCTGACAGGCTACGAACGAAACCCTATTCGGACCACTCCCCGCGCCGCACATCGCCCGGTGGCTCTGCTCACCGTGGCACCCGGCGGACCGGCGCGCATCCGGGCGTCTCAGGAGGTGGGAGTGGGATTGGCCGGAGCGGAGCCGGGGACCGGCGACCGACCGGCCGGTGAAGGTCCGCTCACTGTCGGTGCGGCTTCCGACGAATCGCCCATTCCGCCATCCACGGTCGGGCCGGTGTCGGCCGGTGGCCGGGCCACGTCCCGCTGCTCGGGCAGCGGCGGGGTGAACACGGTCCGGTCCAACCGGGTCACCTCCGGCGCCGGATCCACCACCCGTACGCCGGGACGGTCGGCGAGCGCCCGCAGCGCGTCCGGCGCGGCCCGGACCACCGCGGCGTAGACACAGGCGCAGCCGGCCCGGTAGCCGGCCGCCTCCCGGGCCGCGACCGCCGCGCCGGTGTCGTACTCCCGACGCAGCCCGGGATCGGCGGTGGCCGCCGGGGCGGCGGCGCGGGCCCGGTAGTCGGCGGCCTCCCGGTCCTTGCGTGCGGCGACCCCGGCCATCCCGCCGACCACGTCGTCGGGCAGCCGCAGCGCGGCGATCCGGACGATCTCGGTCTGCCGGCCGGGCAGCGGCACGCGCGCGATCACCGCCGAGACCGGCGTCCCGGCCAACGCGGTCGCCACCCGGGCCGGGGTCAGGTAGGCGGCGAACGTGACGAGCGCCCAGCCGTCCGGCGCGTCGAGCCGGGCCAGCTCCGCGCCGGCGGCCCGCTGGTACGCCGGAACGGAACCGCCGGCGGCCACCCCGACGCGGGTCACCTCGCCGACCGTGCGGTCCCCGACCGGCCGGTCCCGCCGCTGCGCGACGGCCACCACCAGCACCAGCAGCGCGCAGCCGAGCGCGAGCCAGGTGAGCGCCGCGGCACGCACGCGGCGCGGCGGCGCGCTGTCCTCGTCGTCCACGGTCAGTCGCGCAGGATCTCCAGCGCCCGGGCCAGGTCGTCCGGGTAGTCGCTGACGAACGTGACCTCGTCGCCGGTGCGCGGGTGCCGGAAACTCAGCGAGCGGGCGTGCAGCCACTGCCGGGACAGCTTGAGCCGGGCCGACAGGGTCGGGTCCGCGCCGTAGGTCAGGTCGCCCACGCAGGGGTGCCGCAGGGTGGAGAAGTGCACCCGGATCTGGTGCGTACGCCCGGTCTCCAGCCGCACGTCGAGCAGGCTGGCCGAGGGGAACGCCTCCAGCGTGTCGTAGTGCGTGATGCTCGGCTTGCCGCCGGAGACCACCGCCCACCGGTAGTCGTGGTGCGGGTGCCTGTCGATCGGCGCGTCGATGGTGCCGCGCAGCGGGTCCGGGTGGCCCTGCACCACGGCGTGGTAGCGCTTCTCCACCTCGCGCTCCTTGAAGGCGCGCTTCAACGCGGTGTAGGCCAGCTCGCTCTTGGCCACCGCCATGATCCCGGTGGTGCCCACGTCGAGCCGGTGCACCACGCCCTGCCGTTCGGCGGCGCCGCTGGTGGAGATGCGGTGGCCGATGCCGGCCAGCCCGCCGATCACGGTCGGGCCGGTCCAGCCGGGGCTCGGGTGCGCGGCCACCCCGACCGGCTTGTCGACCACCACGATGTCGTCGTCGGCGTAGACCACGGTCAGGCCGGGCACCGCCTGCGGCACCACGGTCGGCGGGGCGGCCGGCGCGGGCAGCGTGACGTCCAGCCAGGCGCCGGCCTTCACCTTGTGCGAGTTGGCCCGGGCCACGCCGTCGACGAGCGCGTCCCCGGCGTCCACGAGCGCCGCCGCGGCGGTGCGGGACAACCCGAACAGCCGGGAGACGGCCTGGTCCAGCCGCATGCCGTCGAGCCCGTCCGGGACCGGCAGGGAGCGGTGGTCGCCACCGGTGGCGTACGCGGCGGTCACGCGCGCTCCTTCTCGTCGGCCCGGGTGTCGTCGGTGGTGGGTTTCGCGCCGGCCCGGGAGCCGTCGCGCTGCCGGCCGGTCAGCTCCAGGAAGACCGCCAGCACCACGCCGCAGACCAGCGAGCTGTCGGCCAGGTTGAACACCGGGTAGTGCTCGCCGTACGGGCCGAACAGGCTGATCATGTCGACCACGTGGCCGACGAAGTGCCCCGGCGCGCGGAAGATCCGGTCGGTGAGGTTGCCCAGCGCCCCGCCCAGCACCAGGCCCAGCGACACCGCCCACGGCAGTGAGCGCAGCCGCAGCGCCATCCAGCCGATCCACCCGATCACCGCAAACGTGATCAGCGGGAAGATCCAGGTGTGGTCCGCGCCGATGCTCCACGCGGCCCCGCTGTTGCGGGTGAGGGTGAAGTAGACGGCGCCGCCGAGCACCGACAGCGGCTCCTCCCGGCCGGGCAGCTCGCTGAGCGCGAGCTGCTTCGTGCCCAGGTCCGCAAGAAGCGAGAAGAGGGCGACGCCGAGCAGCAGGCCGACCGCCGTGCGGCGGGGCGCGGCGCCGGCCTCCGACTCGGTGGTGCCGGGCCCGGCGGGCGGTGCTGCGGTCATCTGCTCCCCATCGACGTTCGCGACGGTGGCGGTCACCGTCTGCGGTTCGGCCGCCGGGGAGCGGACGACGTCAGCGCCGCTCCGCCAGCTGCTTGCAACTCACGCAGAGGGTGGCCGACGGGAACGCGGCGAGCCGCTCCACCGGGATCGGGTTGCCGCACCGCTCGCACCAGCCGTAGCCACCCTCGTCGAGCCGCTCCAGCGCGCGCTCGACCTGCGTGATCCGCTCCTTGATGCTGTTGGCGAGAGAGATCTCCTGCTCACGCTCGAACGTCTTGGTGCCGGTGTCGGCCTGGTCGTCCCCGGCCGAGTCGGTCAGCCGGTCGCGCTGCAGCTCGGTGATCTCGCTCAGCGTCTGATCGTACTCGGCGTTGAGCTCGTCCCGCCGCGCCGCCAGCGCGGCCCGGATCTTCTCGGTCTCCGCCGCGCTGCGGGTGGCCTTCGCCACCGGCTTGCGACCGGCGGTCCTGGTGTCGGCTGGCTTCGCCATCGTCAGCTCCCTCAGCCGCAGAGGCGCGGCGGTCAGCGGTACGTGGGCAGGGGGCACCGGCGCGTCCCCCGCGAACGGAACGGGGCACACGGCGACCCGCCGTGCACTCCGGAGGTTGGCAAGAATACGGAACGTACAGGCGTCCGACAACGTGCCGCACCGTCGCTCCGAGTTTCCGCCCCGAAGTGCCAACTATCGGGGCAAAAAGAACGCTAGCAGATCAGCCGGTCCGGTCCTCGCCGTACTCCCCGAACCACCGGGCCAGGCGACCGCGACGACTGACCGCCCGCAGCCGCCGCTCGGCGGCGTCCCGCACCCCCGCGGTGGCCACGATGAGCAGGCTGTCGCCCACCTTCAGCCGGGTGTCCGGGCCGGGCACGAACCCGACCCCGTCCCGCAGCACCAGCGTGACCGCCGCGCCCACCGGCAGCCGCAGCTCGTCCACGTGCACCCCGCCCAGCCGGGAGCCGGGCGGCACCTCCAACTGGAGCAGGTCGGCCCGCATCCGCTCCAGCGGCGCGGTCTCCAGCAGGATCTCGCTCGCCTCCGCCGGCGCGGTCACGCCCAACCGGCGGGCGGCCGGAGCGAGCGTGCCGGCCTGGAGCAACGTGAAGATCACCACCAACACGAAGACCGCGTCGAAGAGCCGGTCCGCGCCCGGCACCCGCAGCGAGAGCGGGATGGTGGCCAGCACGATCGGCACCGCGCCGCGCAGCCCGGCCCAGGAGAGGAAGAGCTGCTCGCGCCGGGAGACCCGGAACGGCAGCGCGGAGACCGCCACCGACAGCGGCCGGGCGAACAACAGCAGGGCCAGTCCGGTGATCACGGCCGGCAGCACCGCCGCGTCCAGCCGGGTCGGCGAGACCAGCAGCCCGAGCAGCACGAACAGGCCGATCTGGGCCAGCCAGGCCAGCCCGTCGGCGAACCCGAGGATGGCCTGCCGGTGCGGCAGGTTCGAATTGCCGAGCAGCACCCCGGCCACGTAGACGGCGAGGAAGCCCGAGGCGTGCAGCACCGAACCGGCCGCGTACGCCAGCACGGTGAAACCCACCACCGCGATCGGGTAGAGGCCGGCCGAGGGCAGCGCGGCGCGACGCAGCGCGTACCGCCCGGCCAGGCCCGCGCCCACGCCGACCGCCGCGCCGGCGCCCAACTCGTACCCGAGCAGCAGCGCCTCGTACCACCAAGGGTGGGCCGACTCCACGCCGGCCCGGGACAGCAGCAGCACCAGCAGCACCACCGGCGCGTCGTTCATCCCGGACTCGGCCTCCAGCGTGGCCACCAGCCGGGGCGGCAGGCGCAGCCGGCGCAGCGTGGCGAAGACCGCCGCGGCGTCGGTGGAGGAGAGCACCGCGCCGTAGAGCAGGGCCAGCCGCCAGTCCAGGCCGAGCAGCAGGTGCACCACCACGCCGACGACCACGATGCTGACCACCACGCCGACCGTGGAGAGCACGGCCGCCAGGCCGAGCACCGGCCGCAGCGTGCTCCACCGGGCGCTCAGGCCACCCTCCGCGATGATCACGATCAGCGCGCAGAAGCCCAGCACCCGGGTCAGCTCGACGTCGTCGAAGCGGATGCCCAGGCCGGCCTCGCCGATGAGCACGCCGAGCGCCAGGTAGACCAGGAGGCTGGGCACGCCGAGCCGGGTGGAGAAGCGCACCGCGCCCACCGCGACCAGCAGCACGGCGGCGCCCACCAGCAGCGCGAGGTTCAGCCCCGGCGTCATCGCGTACCGGCCCGCCGGACCCTCATTCCGCGCTGCCGTCGCGCAGCCGACGCAGCACCTCGGGCAGGCGGTCGGCCGGGCGCTCGACCAGGAAGAGCTTGTCCCGGCTGGCCGCGCCGGACCGCAGCGACACCACCGCCGGCCGGACACCGAGCGCGTCGGCCAGGGCGCGTCGGGCCGCCTCGGTGGCCCGGCCGTCCACCGCCGGCGCGTGCACGGCGACGACCAGGGCCGGGCCGTACGGCCCGTCGAACCGGCCGCCCACCCGGGCCCGGGCCGCGCCGGGCTTCACGCGCACCGCTACGGTGAGCGGGGTGTCCGCGGTCGTCATGGTCAGCGTGGCCGGGCGTCGGTGAGCAGCGTGGTGGCGGCGGCGCAGTACGCGCACGGCGTGAAGCCGAGCCCGACCGCCTCGGCGACCGGCAACGACTCGGCCGGCCGGCCCACCAGGTGGGGGCAGTCGGCCAGGTGGAAGCGGGGATGGCCGTCGACCACCCGGACCTCGTCGGGCAGTCGCACCAGCCGGGCGACCTCCCCGGCGGAGAGGAACTCGGCCGACGGGTCACCGGCGAGCGGCCCACCCGGCGCGGGCGAGGTGGGCGTCGGCTCGGCCGACGGCGGCTCGGCCTCCGAGTCGACAGGCGAGTAGGCCCCGAATGGCGCGGCATCCGGCCCGGTCGGCGACGAGTGGACGCCGGTCGACGGGACATCCGACCCCATCGGCGAGGAATAGTCGCCGGCCGACGGGACGTCCGACGGTGAGAACCCGCGGGCGTCCGACTCGTCCGGCGGGTAGGCCCCGCCTGACGACTCGTCCGGCGGCGGGTAGACCCCGCTCGACGGCCCGTCCGGCGGCGCGTAGGCGCGGGCGGGCGGCGCGTACGGCTCGGCTACCGGCGGCCCGGGCGGTTGCCGCCACCCGGGTCCACCGGCACCGACCGTGGACGTGTGATGCGGGACCGGGCTCACCGGCTCGTCCGGGGACGGGCCGGCGGGAACGGTCCGGGAACGCGGGCCGGCCTCCCGGCCCGCCGCGGCCCGGGCCGCAGCCGCCTGGCGGGCGAACACGACGAAGGCGACGGCGGACAGCAGGCTGGCCGCGATCGAGACGATCAGCAGCGAGCTGGACCCACCGGCCAGCCCGACCACCAGCAGCACGACCGCGACGAGGATGAGCAGGACGCTGGCGGCTATCACGGCTCACCCCCGGCCGCGTCGTGTCGGACTGGTGCCGTCGGTGGCCGCCGCGGGGACGGCCACCGACGTGGGATCAGCGGCCGGACTCGAGCGAGCCGGCGCCGCGGCCCCCGCCGAAGGAGCCGGCGAGGCCGGCGGTGGCGAGGCCGTTGCTGCCGCCGACGGCACGGGTGCCCTCGCGGTTCATCTCGACCTCGATGCCCTGGCCACGACCGTCGAGGTCCCGCAGCTGGCTCTCCAGGTACGCCTTGAGGCGCGTGCGGTACTCCCGCTCGAACTGCTTGAGCTCCTCGATGTGCTTCGACAGCGCGGTGCGCTTGGCGTCCAGGCCGCCCATGGCCTCCTGGTGCCGCTGGCGGGCGTCCCGCTCCAGGGCGTCGGCCTTGGCCCGCGCCTCGCGGGTGACCTCCTCGGCCTTGGACCGGGCCTCGGAGAGCAGGCTGTCGGCCTCGCGCCGGGCGTCGGAGACGTGGTCGTCGGCGGTGCGCTGGGCCATCATCAGCACCCGCAGCGCCTGCTGCTCGCCGTCGCCGGTCACGCCCACCGGGCTGCCCTGGGTGCGGACCTGCTCCAGCTCGGCCTGCATCGCGCGGGCCGCCTGCTCGGCAGCCGCCTTGTCGCGCTGCACGCGGTCGAGCTGGGCCTTGACGTCGTTGAGCTCCGCCGCGAGCCGGGCGTCGCCGCCGGGGCCGGCGGGTGCGCCACCCCGACCGCCGCGCTCCACCTGGGCGCGCAGCTCGTTGTTCTCCTCGATCAGACGGGCCAGCTCACGCTCGACCTCGTCCAGGAAGGCGTCGACCTCCTCCTCGTCGTACCCCCGCTTGCCGATCGGCGGCTTTTTGAAGGCGACGTTGTGGACGTCGGCCGGGGTCAGCGGCATCGAAACTCCTCGGGTCAGTTGCGGCCGCGAAAGCGCTCTGGTCAGGCGAACGCCACGATCAGGCGCTGTAACACGAACTCCATCAGCACGAACAGGATAACCAGGAGCACAAGGGAGGCCAGGTCGATGCTCACGGTACCAATTCGCAGTGGTGGGATCACACGCCTCAACGCTCGCAGGGGCGGATCAGTGACGCTCCACACGACTTCCAGTCCCGCCGATGCCCCCCGCCCGGGTTGCCAGCGACGACCGTAGGCGAGCACGGCCCCGAGGACAAATCGAGCCAACAGGACAAGCAGGAAGAAATACAGCAGCAGGTAGAGCACCTGGAACAGGATCGACAACACAGCAGGCGACGTCCCTCGGTCGTGCGGGCTAGCTCAGGCTGAAAAAGCCACCCTCAGCGATCTTGGCCTTGTCCTCCGCGGTGACCTGGACATTGGCCGGTGAGAGCAGGAACACCCGGTTGGTCACGCGCTCGATCGTACCGCGCAGGCCGAACGCGAGCCCGGCGGCGAAGTCGACCAGTCGGCGGGCGTCCGCCTCGTCCATCTCGGTGAGATTGATGATCACGGGAACGCCGTCCCGGAAGTGCTCGCCGATGGTCCGCGCCTCGCGGTAGGTCGTCGGGTGCAGCGTGGTGATCTGGTAGCGCTGCTCGTCCTCCGGGACCACGGTCCGCTCGCGCGGCGGGGCCTGCGGCGCCAGGGCCAGGTTGTCCCGGGTGTGGTACGACAACGCACCGGAACCCTCGCCGGCGGAGGACCGGGTGATGGAGCGGACGCTGCTGGACCGCTCGGCCCGCTCCGGACGCTCCGGGCGCTCGACCTCGGAGCGGTCGGCGTCGACCGCGCGGCTGGTGGCGCGCTCGGCCAACCGGCCCCGCTCACCGGCCCGGGTCCGGGGCGCCGGCGGCTCCTCCGACTCCTCGTCGTCCTCGTCGGCGAACTCCTCGGCGTACCGGCTCGACCGGTAGCGCGACGAGTCCCGGTAGCCACCCTTGTCGTAGCCACCGTCCTCGTACGCCCGCTCGTCGTCCTCCTCGACGAGACCGAGCCAGACCCCCGCCTTGCGCAGTGCACCCATCCCCGCGCCCTTCCGTCCGCCATGCGGCACGCGCCCCCGTGCCGTGTCGCTTGATCACGAGTGGACGATCATGCCCACCGGACCGGACCGGCAATCCCCTGACGTGCGGTTCGCGGCCCGCCCGCCACGGCCCCCGGGCTTCGGGAGACGCCGTCCTGAACAACACTGATGTAATTTGCTTCCGTCCGGGCCAGGCTACCCCAGCGTGGGGCGCATTCCGAGCAACGCGCTGCCGACGCGGACATGTGTCGCGCCGTGACCGATCGCGCTCTCCAGGTCGCCGCTCATCCCCGCCGACAGCACCGTCGCGCCCGGATGGTCGGCGCGCAGCCGCGCCGCCACCTCGGCCAGCCGGGCGAACGCGCGGTCCGGCTCCCAGCCCAGCGGGGCCACCGCCATCAGGCCGGCCAGCCGCAGCCCGCCCGCCCCGGCCACCGCGGCGGCCACCGGGTCGAGGCCCCGCTCCGGGTCGGCCGCGCCCGGCAGCGCGCCGCCCCGGGCCGGGTCACCGTCCACGCTGACCTGCACCAACACGTCCAGCGGGCGGTCCCGGGCACCGGTCGCGGCGGCGTCCAGGGCAGCCGCCAGCCGTACGCTGTCCACCGACTGGACCACGTCGGCGTACCGGACCACCGAACGGGCCTTGTTGCGCTGCAACTGCCCGATGAAGTGCCAGCGCGGCTCCGCCCCGGCGCCGGCCACCGCCGCCGCCTTGCCGGCCGCCTCCTGGTCCCGGTTCTCGCCCACGTCCGTCACGCCGAGCCCGGCCAGCGCGACCACGTCGGCGGCCGGGTACGTCTTGGTGACCGCGACCAGGGTGACCTCGTCGGCGTGGCGGCCGGCCGCCACGCAGGCGTCGGCGATCCGGGCCCGGACCCGGGCCAGCCCGGCCGCGAGTTCGGCGCGACGCTCGGGTCGCACCGCGGTGGATGAATCCGTCATCGGCGGGGCTCAGGACCCGTTCTTGAGGAAGTCGGGCACGTCGACGTCGTCGAAGAGCACCCGGCGGGACGGCTGCTGCGGCGCCGGCATGGTGGCCGGCGGGTTCGCCGGCGCGTTCGGCTGGGTGGGCGGGTTCTGGTTGCTCTTGCGCGGCGGGTCGACCGCCTTGTAGGCCGGGGTGCCACCGTCGAAGCCGGCCGCGATCACGGTCACCCGCACCTCGTCGCCGAGCGCGTCGTCGATCACCGCGCCGAAGATGATGTTGGCGTCCGGGTGGGCCGCGTCGGTGACCAGCTGCGCCGCGTCGTTGATCTCGAACAGGCCGAGGTCCGAGCCGCCGGCGATGGAGAGCAGCACGCCTCGCGCGCCGTCCATGCTCTGCTCCAGCAGCGGGCTGGAGATGGCCGCCTCGGCCGCCTCGACCGCGCGGTTCTCGCCCCGCGCGCTGCCGATGCCCATGAGCGCGCTGCCCGCGCCGCTCATCACGCTCTTCACGTCGGCGAAGTCGAGGTTGATCAGGCCCGGCGTGGTGATCAGGTCGGTGATGCCCTGGACACCGGAGAGGAGGACCTGGTCCGCGGTGCGGAACGCGTCCATCATGGAGATGTTGCGGTCGCCGAGCGCGAGCAGCCGGTCGTTCGGGATCACGATGAGCGTGTCGCACTGGTTGCGCAGCTCCTCGATGCCCGCCTCGGCCTGCACCTGGCGGCGCTTGCCCTCGAACGAGAACGGCCGGGTGACCACACCGATGGTGAGCGCGCCGAGCTTGCGGGCGATGTTCGCCACCACCGGCGCGCCGCCGGTGCCGGTGCCGCCACCCTCGCCGCAGGTGACGAACACCATGTCGGCGCCCTTGAGCACCTCTTCGATCTCGTCGCGGTGGTCCTCGGCGGCGTTCTTGCCGACGTCCGGGTTGGCGCCGGCGCCCAGCCCCCGGGTCAGTTCCCGGCCGACGTCGAGCTTGACGTCGGCGTCGCTCATCAGCAGCGCCTGCGCGTCGGTGTTGATCGCGATGAACTCGACGCCCTTGAGCCCAACCTCGATCATCCGGTTGACGGCGTTCACGCCGCCGCCCCCGATGCCGACGACCTTGATGACCGCCAGGTAGTTGTGCGGAGGTGTCATCTCCGGTCCTTTCCCTTCGAGATTGGCATGGGCCGACCCCACACGGCTTGGCCGGACCAGAGGAGAACCCTCACCCTCTACTAGAGGCTTAGAGTTATGTCAACCACTGATCTCTTCGGGGCAACGTATGCGCCGCCGCGCCAGGAGCCAAGGACCCTTTCCGGCGTGTCGCCGACCGAGCGACCGGTCACACAGTGCCCGTTCGCTGAGTGACCGGTCACTGGAACGTGACCACGTCCGGCGCGCTGACGTCGATCCGGTCCGCGCGGCGCGGCAACAACGCGGTCGCCACCGCCGACTTGTCCGCGCTGCGCGCGGCGTCCCCCCAGAAGACCTGCCGGTCGCCGCGCAGCAGCAACGTGATCCGGGCCAGCCCGGCCACGTCCACCGTGACCAGCTCCGCGCGCAGCTTCTCCCCGAGCGCGGCGAGCACCGCCAACCCGGCCCGGGTGCCCGGATCATCCGGACCCGGCCGGGCCACCCGGACCAGCGGCAACCCGGCCGGGGCCTGGTCCAGGCGCTGAAAGACCACGCCGGCGGCGTCCACCACGACGAATCGCCCGCCCTGCGGCACCGCGGCCACCGGCACCCGCTCCTCGACCCGGATCACCAGCGTCGCCGGCCAGTCCCGCTCCACCGTCGCCCGGGCCACCGGCGGCAACGTGCCCACCCGGCGGGCCGTCGCGGCCAGGTCCACCCGGGCCAACGGCGCGTCGTCCGGAACCGCCGCAGCGTCCCGGATCTCCACCGGTGTGACCAGCCGCGCGCCGACCACCCGCACCTCACGGACGCCGAACAGCCCGGTGCCGAGCACCGTCCAGGCGACGAGCGCGGCCAACGCGGTCACCGCCGCGGCCAACGCCCACGGCAACGCGGCGCGCATCCGCCGCTGCCGGGCCCGGGCCATGAACCGGCGGGTGGACGGCGGCACGGCGTCCGCCCCGGCCCGGACCAGTTGCCAGCGCCGGACCGGGCTGCGCCGACCCGCGCCACCGTCCTGGCCGGGTGTGCGGCCCCGGGCCGGGCCGGGGCTCATCCGGCGGTGGCCGCCGCGCCGTCCGGACCGACGCCGGCGCGGAGCGCGGTGGCGCCGCCGGTGCGGGCCAGCAGGGCGTCCAGCAACTGGTCACCCATCAGCGAGATCGGCGGCGCGCCCATGGTCACCACCACGTCGCCGGTCCGGGCCCGGCGGGCCACCTCGGCCGGCACGTCGTCCCACGCCTCGACGAAGACCTTCCGGTCCGCCGGCAGCGGCACCGCCTCGATCAGCGCGACCGACCCCTCACCGGGCTGGCGCGGCTCGCCGGGACCGAATACCTCCAGCAGCACCAACTCGTCGGCGATGCCGAGCGCGGCGGCGATCTCCGCCTGGAGGTCGCGGGTGCGGTACAGCCGGTAGGGCTGGAAGACCACGATCAGCCGGCCGTCGCCGGCCACCTCGCGCAGCGTCTGCAACGCCAGCGTCATCGAGGTGGGGTGGTAGGCGTACTCGTCGTAGACCAGCACGCCGTCCGCCACGCCCTTGCGCTCGAACCGCCGCCGCACGCCGGGGAACGCGCCGAGCGCGGCCTCCGCCGCCGCCACCGGCAGCTCCAGCAGGTACGCGGCAAGCACCGCGGCGGCGCTGTTGAGCGCCATGTGCCGGCCCGGCATCGGCAGCCGGATCTCGCCCAGCGACCGGCCCTCGACCTCGGCCAGGTAGCGCACGCCCTGGGCCGAGGAGACCACGTCGCTCATCCGCAGGTCGGCGTCGGCGGACTCGCCGTACGTCCACACCCGACGGCCCTCCGCCCGGAGCGTCTCGGCCAGCCGCCGGCCACCGGCGTCGTCGGCGCAGGTGACGACGAAGCCGTCCGGGTCGGTGAGCCGGGCGAACTCGGCGAACGCCGCCTCCAGCGTGGCCAGGTCGCCGTACGTGTTGAGGTGGTCCGCCTCGACGTTCGTGATGATCGACACGTACGGGCGGTAGATGAGGAAGGAGCGGTCGCTCTCGTCCGCCTCGACCACGAAGTGCTCGCCGGTGCCGTGGTGCGCGCCGGAGCCGACCTCGGAGATCTCCCCGCCGATGACGAAGGACGGATCGGCGCCGGCCTGCTGGAGCACCATGGTCACCATCGACGTGGTGGACGTCTTGCCGTGCGTGCCGGCCACCGCCACCGTGCGCCGACCGGTCATCGCCGCCGCCAGCGCCTCGGAGCGGTGCAGCACCCGCAGGCCCCGCCGACGTGCCTCGACCAGTTCCAGGTGGTCCTGCGGGATGGCCGAGGAGTAGACGACGGTGTCCACCCCGTCCAGGTTGGCCGCCTCGTGGGTGGAGTGGATCGTCCCGCCCAGCGCGCGCAGGCCGGCCAGCGACGGCCACTCCCGCAACTCGCTGCCGGAGACCGGCAGGCCACGGGTGAGGAAGAGCCGGGCCAGCCCGGCCATCCCGACCCCGCCCACCCCGATCAGGTGGATCCGGCCCAGGTCCTCCGCGGTCATCGTGCCGGCGGGCGTGAACTGCGCGGTGTTCATGAGAGGTACCTTCCCGTCGCGGCGACGCCCATTACGGAGCCACCGTTGTTCGCGACTGCGGGGCTCGCAAGCTCACTCCTCGCGCTCACCGGCTCACCGCCTCGTAGACGAAGTTCAGCAGCGCCACGTCGCCGTCGCGGCGACCGTAGCCGGCCGCGGCGTGGCTCATCGCGTGGAGCCGTCGCGGGTCCCGGATCAGCGGGATCACCGTGCGCTCCACCCAGGCCGGGGTCACCTCGGCGTCGTCGACGAGCAGCCCACCGCCGGCCTCCACCACGGGCAGCGCGTTGCGCTTCTGCTCCTGGTTGCTGTGCGGATAGGGCACGTAGACCGTGGGCAGGCCGATCGCGGCCACCTCGGCGCAGGTCATCGCGCCGCCCCGGCCCAGCATCAGGTCGGCCGCCGCGTAGCCCAGCTCCATCTCGGACAGGTACGGCAGCGTCACGTACGGCACCGGCAGGTCGCTGGGGACGGAGACCGGCTCGTTGCGGGCGCCGATCACGTGCAGCACCTGCACGCCGTTGCGGGCCAGCTCCTTCGCCGCGCCGGAGACGGCCAGGTTGATCGAGCGGGCGCCCTGCGACCCGCCGGCCACGAAGAGCACCGGCAGGTCGGGACGGAGCCCGAAGTGCGCGCGGGCGGCGTCCCGCAGCGCCGCCCGGTCCAGCCCGGCGATGCCGCGGCGCAGCGGCACCCCGACCACCCGCGCGTCGCGCAGCGCCTCGGACTGGGCCGGCTGGTGCGGGAAGCCCACCGCGACGTGCTTGGTGAACTTCATGCCCATCCGGTTCGCCACGCCCGGCGGCACGTTCACCTCGTGGATGACGATCGGCAGGTCGCGCCGCCACGCGGCCAGGTAACCGGGGACCGAGACGTACCCGCCGAAGCCGACCACCGCGTCGGCCCGCACCTCGTCGATCACCTTGCCCGCGGCGCGGGCCGCCTTCCACATCCGGTCCGGGGTGCGCACCAGGCTCATGTTGACCGAGCGGGGCAGCTGGTAGGCCGGGATCTGCCGCAGGTCGTAACCGGCCGGCGGGATCAGCTCGTTCTCCAGCCCCTTCGGGGTGCCCAGGCAGGTGATCCGGACGCTCGGGTCGTGTCGGCGCAGGCAGTCGGCGAAGGCGAGCAGCGGGTAGATGTGCCCACCCGTGCCCCCTCCGCAGAGCACCACCGAACGCAGCGGACCCATCAGCGTCTCCTCTCGTTCGCCGCGCCGGCGCGCGCCCGGTCGGGCCGGGCGCCGCGGGTCGCGGCCTGATCGTCCTGCCGACGCTGTCGGGACCGGGGCACGGGCCCTCGGTCCGCCGGGGGCGGCGCCGGTCGGCGACGCCGGCCGGGAAGCGGCGGCAACGGGGCCCACACTAGTCGGACCCAGCGGGCCGGCGGACGGGCGTTCAGGGCCCGGGCCGCGTCCGGCTCGGCGCGGGCGAAGGAGGCCAGCATGCCGATCGCGGCCAGCGTCACCACCAGCGCGCTGCCGCCGTCGGAGATGAACGGCAGCGGCACGCCGGTCAGCGGCAGCAGCCCGGTGACGCCGCCGATGTTGATGACGGCCTGACCGACCAGCCAGGCGGTCACGCCGGCTGCGGCGAGCCGGCGGAACGGGTCCTCCACCCGGCGGGCGATGCGCATGCCGGTGTACGCCAGCACGGCGAAGAGCACCAGGATCACGGTGCAGCCCACCACGCCCAACTCCTCGGCGACGATGGCGAAGATGAAGTCGTTGTGCGCCTCGGGCAGCCAGTCCCACTTGAAGACGCTCTGGCCCAGGCCGACGCCGAACCAGCCGCCGTTGCCGATCGCGTACCGGGCCATGATGGGCTGGTAGCAGTTCTCCAGCTTCAGCTCGATGCAGGTCTGCGGATCGGGCGGGTCGAGCCACATGGTGAGCCGGCCCAGCCGGTAGTTGTCGGCGTCCCGGGAACCGGAGCCGGCGCCGAGCGAGGCGGCGGCGACCAGCAGGCCGATGCCGGCCAGGCCGATCGCGGAGAGCGCGGCGAAGACCCGGGTCCGGACGCCGGCCGCCCAGAGCAGGCCCACCACGAGCGCCAGCAGGCACAGCATGCTGCCCAGGTCGTTGTAGCCGACCAGCACGAAGATCAGGCCGACCACCGGGAACAGCGGCGTGGCCAGCTCCCGCCACCAGCCCAGCGCGGCCCCCTTGCGAGCCAGCACGTGCGCCGCCCACAGCACCAGCGCGAACTTGGCCACCTCGGCCGGCTGGAGCGAGATCGGGCCGAGGGAGAGCGAGAGGAGTTCGCCCTTCAACGGCCCGATGGACGCCACCCCGAACAGTGACTCCAGCGCGACCAGCAGGTTCAGCAGGAGCAGCAGCGCCACCGCCACGCCGAGCGCGGGGCGGCTCACCGCCCGGAACGTGCGCGCGGGCAGCCGCTGGCAGGCCCAGAACGCGCCGACGCCGATCACCGCGAACACGGTCTGCTTGGTCAGCGAGGCGGCGGCGTCACCGCCCTCGGCGTAGTCCCGCACGCTGGTCGCGGAGAAGACCATGGTGAGGCCGATCAGCAGCAGCAGGCCGGCGCTGGAGAGCAGCAGGTAGTAGGAGGCCAGCGGCCGGGCCAGCAGGCCGCGCAGCGCGGCCAGGCCGCCCGCCGGGTCCCAGCGCGCGCCGGCCGGCGGATCGCCCGGCGGCGTGGCCGCGGGCGCGCGGCGGGCCGGCGGTTCGGTGCTGACCTGGATGTCTCGTCCCTCCCCCACCCGCTCATCATGGCGGCTCGACCCGCCCGCCCGTGGCGCAACCCCACGGTCGGCGTGTCGGATCTGAAGGAGGGGCCCCTTTTTAACAGACGTCTGTTAGAGAGGGGCCCTTCCTTACACCTAGCTCACCGCGGCGAGGAACTCGCTGTAGAACAGGCCCAGCGCGATGGCCACACCGATGCCGGCGATGATCCAGAACCGGACCACGATGTTGACCTCGCTCCAGCCGGCCAGCTCGAAGTGGTGCTGGAGCGGCGACATCCGGAACACCCGCTTGCCGGTGGTCCGGAACGAGATGATCTGGATGACCACGGACATCGTGATGATCACGAACAGGCCGCCCAGGATCGGCAGCAGCAGGATCGTCCGGGTGGACATCGCCATGCCGGCGATCAGGCCGCCCAGCCCCAGCGCGCCGGTGTCGCCCATGAAGATCCGGGCCGGCGAGGTGTTCCACCAGAGGAAGCCGACGCAGGCGCCGGCCGCCGCGCCGGCGATCAGCGCGATCTCCAGCGGGTCGCGCACCGTGTAGCAGTACGCCTCGGTGTAGTTCGGGTCCGCGCACCAGTGCCGGTACTGCCAGAACGCGATGAGCGCGTACGCGGCGAGCACCATCACCGAGGCGCCGGTGGCCAGGCCGTCCAGGCCGTCGGTGAGGTTGACGCCGTTGGTCGCCGCCATCACCACCATGATGATCACGATGACCGCGCCGATCTTGCCGATCTCCAGCGCCGGGATGTCCCGGATGAAGCTCAGCGTGGTGCTGCCCACCGTCGCGGTGTTCGTCGCGTTGCCGCTGACGTCGGTCATGCTCGACGGGAAGTAGAGCGCCACCACGCCGAAGACCGCGCCGACCAGGATCTGCCCGGCCAGCTTGCCGCGCTTGTTCAGGCCGCCGCTGTGCCGCTTGCGGACCTTCAGGAAGTCGTCGACGAAGCCGACCGCGCCGGAGAACACCATCAGCCCCAGCAGCACCAGCGCCGTGATGGTCGGCTCGACCTGCGCGATCTGCGCGTCCGGCAGCGTGGTCAGGGCCAGGTGCCCGGCGACGTACGCGATGACGGTGGCCAGGATGAAGACCACGCCGCCCATCGTCGGCGTACCCTTCTTGCCCTCGTTGCTGGCGAGCCCGAGGTTCGACCGGATCGGCTGGCCGGCCTTCAGCCGGGCGAACACCTTGATCGCGATCGGGGTGCAGAACAGCGAGATCAGGAACGCGACGCCGATGGCGACGATGACCGCCCTCATGCGGCGCCGCCCTCCGTCGCCTTCTCCCGGGCGTCCGCGCGCAACGCGTCGGCCACGTCCCAGGTCCGGTACCGGGAGCCCTTCACCAGCACCACGTCCGACGGACGCAGCTCGCTCCGCAGCACCTCGACGGCCGCCGCCTGATCGGTGAGCAGCACCGACTCTCCTCCCCAGTTGCCTACCGCTGTCGCGCCCTCGTGGATCGGCGCCGCCGGCTCGCCCACCACGAGCAGCCGGTCGATTCCCAGCTCGGCCGCGAGCCGGCCGACCTGCTGGTGTCCCTCCCGTTCGAAGTCGCCCAGCTCGGCCATGTAGCCGAGCACCGCGACCGTACGCCCCTCGCCGCGCATGCTGGCCAACGCGCGCAGCGCCACGCCGGTGGACGCCGGGTTGGCGTTGTACGAGTCGTCGATCACGACCACGCCGTCGGGGCGTTCGAACACGTCCATCCGGCGCGTGGAGACCAGGCCCAGCTCGCCCAGCGCCGCCGCCAGCTCGGTAAGGGGCAGGCCCAGCTCGCGGGCGACCGCCGCGGCGGCGAGCGAGTTGGACACCTGGTGCCGGCCGGTCAGTCCGAGCCGCACCGGGGCGGTCCCCTCCGGCGTCACCAGCGTGTACGACGGCCGGCCCCGCCCGTCCAGCGTCACGTCCACGGCGCGCACGTCGGCGTGCGCCGACTCGCCGTACCGGACCACCCGGGCCGCGGTCCGGGTGGCCATCGCGTCGACCCGCGGGTCGTCGGCGTTCAACACCGCCAGCCCGTCGGCGGGCAGCGCCTCGACCAACTCCCCCTTGGCCAGCGCGATGGCGTCGACCGAGCCGAACTCACCCAGGTGCGCCACCCCGACGTTGAGCACCACCGAGATCCGCGGTGGCACCACGTCGCACAGGTAGCGGACGTGCCCGACGCCGCGGGCGCCCTTCTCCATCACCAGGTAGCGGGTCTCCGGCGTGGCCTGCAACGCGGTGTACGGGTGCCCCAGCTCGTTGTTGAACGAGCCGGGCGGCGCCACGGTCGGGCCGAGCCGGACCGCGAGCTGGGCGATCAGGTCCTTGGTGGTGGTCTTGCCGGACGAGCCGGTCAACCCGATCACGGTCAGTGCGGGCAGCCGGTCGACCACCGCGCGGGCCAGCCGGCCCAGCGCGTCGAGCGGGTCGTCGACAAGCACCATCGGCACGCCCGGCAGCTCGCGGGAGCCGAGCACGGCGACCGCGCCGGCGTCCACCGCCCCGGCCGCGTAGTCGTGGCCGTCCACCCGCTCGCCGGGGAACGCCACGAAGAGCCCCCCCGAGGTCACCTTGCGGGAGTCGAACTCCACCGTGCCGGTGACCCGGGCGTCCGGGTCGGCCCCGGCCAGCCGGCCACCGACCGCGGCGGCCACCTCGGCCAGCGTCAACGGGATCATCGGCCACCCACCAGGTCCCCGAAGCGGGCCCGCAGCGCCGCCGCCAACTCCACCCGGTCGTCGAACGGCAGCACCTCGCCGCCGATCTCCTGGCCGCGTTCCTGCCCCTTGCCCAGCACCGCCACCACGTCACCCGGTTCGGCCACCCGGACCGCCTCCTCGATCGCCGCCCGCCGGCCGGGCACCTCGATGACGCGGGCCGGGGTGGCCGCCGCGTACGCGCCGGCCAGCACCTCGGCCCGGATGGTGGCCGGGTCCTCGGTCCGCGGGTTGTCGTCGGTCACCAACACCACGTCGGCGCCCCGGGCGGCCACCTCGCCCATCACCGGCCGCTTGCCCCGGTCCCGGTCGCCGCCGGCGCCGAGCACGCAGACCAGCCGCCCGCCGGTGAGCCCGCGCAGCGCCGTCAGCACCGCCTCGATCGCGTTCGCCTTGTGCGCGTAGTCGACCACGCCGCGCACCGGGGCGTCGCCGCTCACCAGTTCCAGCCGGCCGGGCACGCCCCCGCAGGCGGCCACGCCACGCGCCGCGGTGGCCGGGGCGACGCCGGCCGCGACCAGCGTGGCGACGGCCAGCAGCGCGTTGGCCACGTTGTGCCGGCCGGGCAGTGCCACGCCGGTGGGCAGCGCCACCGCGTCCGGGCCGTGCAGCGTGAAGTGTTGCGCGTACCCCTCGCCGGAGACCTGGTCGGCCCACCAGGTCGCGTCGCGGTCGCCGGCCGCCGAGTAGGTCACCGTGCCGGGCTTGTGCAGCGGGCGCAGCGCCGGGTCGTCGTGGTTGAGCACCTCGACCCGGCAGCGCCCGTCGAAGAGCCGGGCCTTGGCGGCGAAGTAGTCCGCCTCGTCGGCGTGGAAGTCGAGGTGGTCGGAGCCGAAGTTGGTGTAGCCGCCGACGTCGAACCGGACGCCGCCGACCCGGCCCATCACGAGCGCGTGGCTGGACACCTCCATCACCACGGCGTCCACGCCGCGCTCGCGCGCCACGGCGAGCATGGCGTGCAGGTCGGTGGCCTCCGGGGTGGTCCGGACGCTGTCCACCACCAGGTCGCCGAGGCGGGTCTCCACGGTGCCGATCAGGCCGGTGACGTGCCCGGCGGCGCGCAGCCCGGACTCGATCAGATAGCTGGTGGAGGTCTTGCCGGCGGTGCCGGTCACGCCGATCACGGTCAGTCCCGCGGTCGGGTCGCCGTAGACGGTGGCGGCGACCGTGCCGAGCACCCCGCGGGCGTCGTCGACGACCAGCACCGGCAGGCCGGCGTCGGCGGCCAGCGGCACCCCGGCCGGATCGGTCAGCACGGCCACCGCGCCGGCGGCGGCCGCGGCGGCGGTGAACTCCGCGCCGTGCCGGCGGGAGCCGGGCAGGGCGGCGTACAGGTCACCGGGGCGGACCTCGTGGCTGGCGTGGGTCACCCCGGTGACGGCCAGCTCGGCGGCCCCCTCCGGCGTGGGAACGGCCAGTCGGTCGGCGAGGTCGCCGAGCCGGACGGGGAGCACGGTGGCGGGACGTGGATTGCCGGGCACGGCGTCAGACCCTACCCGGTCGTCCGGTTCCGACCGCACAGCCGCCCCGGTGGTTCGTCGCCACCCACCGATGATGTCGCGCCCGGCCCGCTCAGCGCGGAAAGACCTCGAACTTCGGCGACTTGTCGGTCAGCGACGGCGGCACCCGGTAGTGCCGGAGCGTGAAGCCCATCATCTCCCGGAACGCCGGCGCGGCGACCGCGCCGCCCCCGCCGTCGGGGCTCCAGACGAAGACCGCCACCACGTAGCGCGGCTTCTCCGCCGGGGCCATCCCGATGAACGAGCCGACCTCGCCGGGCTGCTGCTTGCCGTTGTCGTAGCGCAGGCCGGTGCCGGTCTTGCCGGCCACCCGGTAGCCCGGTACGGCGGCGGCCAGACCGGTGGCCCGCCCGTCCGGGCCGTCGACTGTGGTGACCGCCTCCAGCATCCGCCGCAGCGCGGCGGCGTTGGCCGGGCTGAGCACCGAGTGGGAGGCGGGCGCGGCGCCCGGCGTCCGGGTGCCGTCCGGTCCGACGGTCTCCTTGATCAGGTGCGGCTGCACGTACGTCCCGTTGTTGGCGATCGCGTTGTACGCGGCGGCCATCTGCAACGGCGTGGCGTCCACGCTGTGCCCGATCGGCACCGACCCGTACGCCGAGCCGCTCCACTGGTCGGCCGGGAGGATCCGGCCCGGCGCCTCGCCCGGCAGGCCCTCACCGGTCGGCTGGCCCAGCCCGAACCGCTTCTGGTAGTCGATCAAACGGTCCCGGCCGAGCTTCTCGGCGATCTCGATGGTGCCCACGTTGGACGAGAACGCGAGCATGCCGGGGACGCTCATGGTGCGGCCGTCGGCCGGGTGGGTGTCGCGGAACGTGATGCCGCCCCGGACGATCGTGTTCGCCACCGGGAACGCGGTGTTCGGCGTGATCACGCCCTCCTGGAGCGCGGCGCCGTAGGTGATCGCCTTGTGGATCGAGCCCGGGTCCACCACGAAACTGGTGGCCGCGTCGTCCCGGTCGGCCGGCGAGTTGACCTTCGTCGGATCGGCCGCGTCGTACGTGGGCTGGCTGGCCTGCGCCAGCACCTCGCCGGTCGGGACGTCCATGATCACGGCGGCGGCGACGCTGCCCTTGACCTGGGCGACCTGCTTGGCCAGGATCCGCTGCGTCATGAACTGGAGGTCCCGGTCCAGGGTGAGCTGCAACGAGCTGCCCGGCCTCGGCTGGGTGGTGCTGCTGTAGCCGCCCGGGATGGGCGCGGCCAGGTCGCCCTGCCCCACCTCGTACGTGCGCTTGCCGGCCTCGCCGCGCAGCAGGTCGTCGTACTTGGCCTCCAGACCCTCCAGGCCGTTCATGTCCTGGCTGACGAAGCCGAGCAGGTTCGCCGCCAGGTCGCCGCCGGGCACCTCGCGCCGCTCGTCGCGGTGCACGTCGATGCCGGCCAGGTCGAGCGCCATGATCTGCTTCGCGGTGCCGATCTCGACACCCCGGGCCAGGTAGACGAACTGGAGGTCGGTGTCGGTGCCGGGCAGCTTGCTCGGCTTCATCCGGTCGGCCAGGTCGGAGGCCGGCACACCGAGCAGCGGGGACAACGCCCGCGCGGTGGCGAACCGGTCCTTGACCCGGGTCGGGTCGGCGAAGACGTAGCGCGCCTCCACGCTGTGCGCCAGCGGCTCGCCGGTGCGGTCGAGGATGGCGCCGCGCGGGGCCGGCAACTCGACCACGGCGAGCCGCTTGGGCAGGCCGCCGTCGGCGTACGCCGGGGTGTCCACGGTCTGGAGGTAGACCAGCCGCACGCCGATGCTGGCGAACAGCGTCAGCGCCAGCACGGTGGCGAGCCGCAGCCGCCGGCGCGGGTCACCCAGCCGGGGCGGGCGACGTGGCTTGCGGACCGGCCGGCGGGCCGCCGGCCGGCGCGGGCCGGGCCGGCGGCGCGGCGGCGCGTCCTCCTCGTCGTCGAACGGCTCCCCGACCGGGCGGGCCGAGACGGTCCGCACCACGCCGGCACGCCCCCCGGCCGCCGTCGCCCGGCGGCCGGCGCGGGCGCCCTCGCCGGAGGCGGCCGGCTCCCGGCGGCCGGCCCGCCCGGCCCGGCCGCCGTCGAGCACCTGCAACGCCGGCCGGAACGGGTCACCGGACCGGGTGCTGCGAGGGGTACGCCGCTGTTCCGCGCCGCCCTCGCGGATGGTCCGGCCGCGCGGGGTGTACGCCCGCGCGTCGGAGATCCCGCCGACGCCCGGCTCACGCGGCTCGGCCCCCCGCGGCTCAACCCCACGCGACGAGCCGCGCCGGGAGCCCGTGGGGTCCCGGCGCGGTTCGTCCGATCTCGGTGGCACCGCTCAGCCTCCGTTGCCCTGCTGGCCGACGCCGGTCGGCGCACCCTCGGCGGGGTGCGGCACGCCGATCGTCCGCCCGTCCGGCAGCCGGATGTAGGCCGGGTCCGTCGACTCGACCAGGCCCAGCTTGCGCGCGTTGGCGGTGAGGTTGCCGGGCGCCTTCTGCTCGGCGATCTCCTTCTTCAGCTCCTGCTCGTCCACGTCCAGCTTGGCCTGCTGCTGCTGGAGCTTCTCCAGCCGGAAGGCGTTCTCGTTGATCTTGGTGTTGACCGCCAGGATGCCGAGCACCCCGCCGACCACGAGCACCAGGATCAGCCCGACGAAGGGCGCTCGCGGCACCCGGATCGGCGGCGGCGGGGCGACCCGCAGCCGCGGCGCCGCCGGCGGGGCGACCCGGGTGCGTTCGGCCGGCCGCAGCGCGGCGCTGCCCTCGGTCGGGTACTCGCGCGTCCCCCGGGCGCGGGTCCCCTCCCGACGGTCGGCCGCGGTCGTCGTGGTGTCTCGCATGGTGCGCGCCGTGGTCCGGCCCCCCGACCGCGGTGCGCGCTGCCCGACGGCCCCCCGGCCGTCGCGCTTCTCGACGTTCATGTCCCCTCCCCCTCCTCGTCCGTCCCGTTCCCCGGTTGGTGCATCGCCTTCACCCGGCGGCGGTACCGTTCGCGGTCGGTACGCCCCTGCCGGGTCGCCTCCGGGTCGAGCCGTTCCGCGGCCCGCAGCCGCACCGAGGCGGCCCGCGAGTTCGCGGCCACCTCGGCCTCCCCGGGCAGCTCCGCGCCCCGGCTCAGCAGCCGGAACGTCGGACCCGACCCGGGCAGTTCGACCGGGAGGTCGACCGGGCCCTTGCTGCGGACCCGGTCGGCGAGCGCCTGCTTGGTGAGCCGGTCCTCCAACGAGTGGTAGGACAGGACCACCAGGCGGCCGCCCACGGTGAGCTTGTCCAGAGCGGCCGGCAGCGCCGTCTCCAGCGCCGCCAGTTCTCTGTTTACCTCGATCCGTAAAGCCTGAAACGTTCTCTTTGCCGGGTGTCCGCCGGTTCGTCGGGCCGGGGCCGGGATCGCGTCCCGCACCAGCTCGGCCAACCGCGCCGACGACGTGATCCGGGACCGTTCCCGCTCCCGGATGATCGCCGAGGCGACCTTCCCGGCGAACTTCTCCTCGCCGTACACCCGCAGCAGCCGGGCCAGATCCGGGTGGGAGTAGGTGTTGACCACCTCCTCGGCGGTCACCCCCCGGGTCTGGTCCATCCGCATGTCCAGCGGCGCGTCCTGCGCGTACGCGAACCCGCGGTCGGGCGCGTCGAGTTGCAGGGACGAGACGCCGAGATCGAACAGCGCGCTGTCGACCGCCGGGTAGCCGAGCCGGTCGAGCACCTCGGGCAGCTCGTCGTAGACGGCGTGCTCCAGGTGGATCCGGTCGGCGAACCGGGCCAGGCGGACCCGTGCGTGGGCGAGCGCCTCGGTGTCCCGGTCCAGGCCGATCAGGACCGTGTCCGGGTGTGCCGTGAGCACCGCCTCGGCGTGCCCGGCCAGGCCGAGCGTGGCGTCGACGTGGACGGTCCGGCCGGGGCGGTCCAGCGCGGGGGCCAGCAGCTCGAGACATCGCTCGAGCAGCACCGGCACGTGCGTGCCGCGAAGCTCCCCCATGTCGACCCCCACCGTTCGAAAACCGTCTGTGTGCACGTGTCCGTCGTCGCCACGACGCCTCGCCATACCGCCAGATCCCCATCCGCTCCCGCCCGCCGGAGGCCGCGGCCCTCCGTCTCGGATCGTGCGCCTGGCACCGGGGAAGGGGTGCCAGGAACTCGAAAGCGGCTGGAGATCTCGCAGTACGTCGGGCGCCGTCACGCCCTACAGACCGCCGGGCAGCACCCCCTCCTCGATGTCGGCGAAGTCGTCTTCGCTCTCCGCGAGGTAGGCCTCCCAGGCCGCCCTGTCCCAGATCTCCACCCGGGTGCTCGCCCCGATCACGACCAGCTCCCGGTCGAGGGCCGCGTACGACCGCAGGTGCCCGGGAATGGTGACCCGACCCTGCTTGTCCGGCACCTCGTCGTGCGCGCTGGCGAAGAAGACCCGGCTGTAGGCCCGGGCCGCCTTGCTGGTCATCGGCTGCGCGCGCAACTGGTCGGCGATCCGCTGGAACTCGGGCATCGGGAAGACGTAGAGGCAGCGCTCCTGCCCTTTGGTGATCACGACACCCCCCGCCAGCTCGTCCCGGAACTTGGCCGGCAGGATCAACCGGCCTTTGTCGTCCAGGCGCGGGGTGTGGGTGCCGAGGAACATCGGCCCAACCCCCTCGCCCTGAGCGGCGTTCGCGGCGCCGCTGACCCCCCGGGCCGGTGTGGCCCTCCCGGCCTCACCATCGCGCCCCACTCTACTCCACTTCCCTCCACCTGCAACCAGAATCGCCTGGTCGGCGCGGCGTTTCCGCGCGCAAAACCGCACGTCAACGCGGGTGGGGCCGAGTGGAGGGGGTGGCCGCCCCCGGCGGGGGTCCGTTACCCGACATCGGACCGTCCCCGTCCGGCCGAGCGCGCTCCGGCCGTCCGCCGGTCCGTCCCCGGCCGAACGGTTCGCCGTCGGCGGCGATCTGGTGACGAGCGTGGTCCGGTAACCTCGCTCGGGTGACGGACGCGAAGATGCCCTTGCGGGCAAAGGTGGCCAGCTCCGTGTCGCGCACCGCCGCGGCGCTGTCGCGGGCCGCGGGCCGTGGCGACGGCTCGGTGATCGGCGGCTGGATCGGCCTGAAGATCGACCCGGACCTGCTCGCCCACCTCTCGGCCGGGCGGGCCATCGCCCTGGTGTCCGGCACCAACGGCAAGACCACCACCACCCGGCTCACCACCGCCGCGGTCGGCGTGCTCGGCCGGGTCGCCTCCAACGCCTTCGGCGCCAACATGCCGACCGGGCACACCTCGGCGCTGGCCAAGGCCGGCAGCACGCCGTACGCGGTGCTGGAGGTGGACGAGCACTACCTGGCCCAGGTGCTGGAGGCGACCGAGCCGCACGTGGTGGCGCTGCTCAACCTCTCCCGCGACCAGCTCGACCGCGCCAAGGAGGTCGCCATGATGGCGCAGCTCTGGCGTGCCGCCCTGGTCCGGCACCCCGACGTGCGGGTGGTGGCCAACGCCGACGACCCGATGGTGGTCTGGGCCGCCACCCCGCCGGCCGACCCGGCCCAGGGCCACGTGCCGCCGCACGTCACCTGGTTCAGCGCCGGCCAGCGCTGGCACGACGACTCGTGGGTCTGCCCCGAGTGCGGCTCCACCATCCAGCGCTCCGGCGGGCAGTGGTGGTGCACCGGTTGCCCGCTGCGCCGCCCCGAGCCGCAGTGGACGGTGGAGGACGACGGCGTGCTCGACCCCACCGGCGCCTGGCACAAGATCCAGCTCCAGCTCCCCGGCAAGGTCAACCTCGGCAACGCGGCCACCGCGCTGGCGGTCGCCGCCGAGTTCGGCGTCCGCCCGGTGGACGCGGTCTCCCGGCTCGGCTCGGTCACCTCGGTGGCCGGCCGCTACGCCCAGGTCGACCGGGACGGGCGCAACATCCGGCTGCTGCTGGCCAAGAACCCGGCGAGCTGGCTGGAGGCGTTCGACATGGCCGACGTCGCGCCGACCCTGCTCTCCATCAACGCGCGCGACCCCGACGGGCTGGACACCTCGTGGCTGTTCGACGTCGACTTCGCCCCGCTGGCCGGCCGGCAGGTGCTGATCACCGGCGACCGGGCGTACGACCTGGCGGTCCGGCTCGACGTCAACGGCGTGCCGTTCCGGCACGTGCGCACGTTCGACGAGGCGGTCCGCGCGGTGCCGCCGGGCCGGCTGGAGGTCATCGCCAACTACACCGCCTTCCAGGACATCCGAGCGGAGCTGGACCGTGTCAACTGAGAGCCTGCGCATCGTCTGGGTCTATCCCGACCTGCTGTCCACCTACGGCGACCGGGGCAACGCGCTGATCCTGGCCCGCCGGGCCCAGCTGCGCGGCATGCCGGTCGAGGTGCTGGAGGTCCGCTCCGACCAGCGGCTGCCCGCCACCGCCGACATCTACCTGATCGGCGGCGGGGAGGACGGTCCGCAGGCGTTGGGCGCCCAGCGCCTGCTCGCCGACGGCGGCCTGCACCGGGCGGTGGCCCAGGGCTCGGTGGTGTTCGGCGTCTGCGCCGGCTACCAACTGCTCGGCACCTCGTTCTTCGCCAAGGGCACCCGCTGCCAGGGGCTGGAGCTGCTCGACCTCTCCTCCGACCGGGGTCCGACCCGGGCGGTCGGCGAGCTGGCCGGCGAGGTCGACCCCCGGCTGGGCATCCCGCACCTAACCGGCTTCGAGAACCACGGTGGCCGCACCCACCTCGGTCCGGGCGTGTCGCCGCTGGCCCGGGTCACCACCGGGATCGGCAACGACGGCGCCACCGAGGGCGCGTGGCGGGGCAAGCTGCTCGGCACCTATTCGCACGGCCCGGCGCTGGCCCGCAACCCGGACCTGGCCGACCTGCTGCTGCGCTGGGCGACCGGCATCCACCAGCTCCCCCCGCTCGACGACACCTGGGCCGACCGGCTCCGGTCCGAGCGCCGCGCCGCGGTGGCCGCCGCCGCCCGGGCATGACCGGGGCCGCCCGGCCGGGGCGGCGACCGGCGGCCCGCCGCCTCGTCGGGCTGCTGGGGCAGCCGTCGGCGCGCCGGTTCGGGCTGCTGCTCCTGCTGCTCGCCGGGTTCGGCGTCACACTGCTGCTGGTGCCCCGGCCGGACGCGGCCGACCTGCCCCGGCTCGCCGACTCGCTCGGCGGGTACGCCCCGGTCGCGGCCGTGGTCGGCGGCGCGCTGCTGCTGGTCGCGCTGGTGCCCCGGACATTCGTCACGCTGGCCTCGGGCGCGATCTTCGGGCCGGTGCAGGGCGCCGCGTACGCGCTCGGCGCGGCGCTGCTCGCGGCGGCGCTCGGCTTCGCGGTCGGCCGGCTGCTGGGCCGGGAGTTCGTGGCCGAGCGGGTCCGCGGCCGGCTGGCCCGGCTGGACGGCTGGTTCGCCCGGCAGAGCGTGTTCGGGGTGATCACCGTCCGGCTGCTGCCGATCGCCGGCTTCGGGTTGGTCAGCTACGGCTACGGCACCACCGGGGCCCGGGTGCTGCCGTTCCTGGCCGGCAGCGTCATCGCCTCCGCCCCGACCGCCATCGGCTACGCCGCGATCGGCGCGGCGGTGACCAGCCCCGGTTCCATCAACTGGTACGCCGCCGCGCCGGCCAGCCTCGGCCTGATCGCCAGCGTGCTGATCATCCATCGCTGGTGGCGGGCCGAGCGACAACGCCGACTCGGTCCGAGCTGACGTGGCCGGCACCGAGGAGACGCTGCCCGGCGGGTTCATCGCCGAGGTGGTCCGGGTCGGGGACACGGTCCGCCGGACCCGGCCCGCCAACGCCGACTTCGTCGCCGCGCTGCTGGGTCACCTGGCGTCGACCGCGCCCGGGATCGCGCCCGCGTACCTCGGGGTGGACGAACAGGGCCGGCAGGTGCTCTCCCACATCGACGGCGTGGTCCCGTGGCGCGACCGGGAGGAGCCGGCCTTCTTCGCCGACGCGGCGCTGACCGGGCTGGCCGGGCTGATCCGGGCGCTGCACGACGCCTGCGCCGGCACCGGGCTGGCCGGTGGCGCGGAGACGGTCTGCCACCGGGACCTGTCCCCGAAGAACACGGTGTACCGGGCCGGACCGGCCGGTCCGGTGCCGGTGGCGCTGCTGGACTGGGACCTCGCCGGTCCGGGTCGGCGCATCGACGACGTGGCGTTCGCCGGCTGGCACTGGGGCACGCTCGGCGGCGACGCCGACCCGGCCGAGCTGGGCCGTCGCTGCCGGCTGCTCTGCGACGCCTACGAGGGCCCGGCCGGCGGGCTGCTCCCCCGGGCCGGGCTGGTGGGCGTGATGCTCGGCCAGATCGAGGCCACCTGGCGCGGGATCGACGCCGGCGCCGACCGGGACGCGCCCGGCATGCGCCGGTTGCGCGCCGCCGGCGTGGTCGAGACGGTCCGCGGCTGGCACGACTGGCTGCGCCGGCACCGCCGGGCGGTCTCCGCCGCGCTCGGCATCACCTGACCGCCGCCCGTACTCGCGGCGGGCCACCGGCCCGCGGGGTGCGGCCTGCGCTTGGAAGTGCCTACGAACTTGATGGCGTAGGTGGCTCAGCCACGACGCCTCCCGGCGTGTGGTGCCGGCGAGTCATCCACGCCATCAAGTTCATAGGCCCCGCGGAGTCACCTCCGGTCCCGGGCGGCGACCGGCCACGACCCCCGACCTCGGGTCAGGCGACGACCGAGACCATCCGGCCCTTCACCACGATCACCTTGCGCGGCTCCTTGCCGGCCAGCACGCCGGCGACCGCCTCCAGCGCGGTCGCGCGGACCACGTCCTCGGGCGCGTCGGCCGGCACCTCGACCCGGCCCCGGACCTTGCCGTTGACCTGCACCGGGTAGGTCACCGACTCGGCCACCAGCAGGGCCGGGTCGGCCACCGGGAAGTCCGCGTACGTCAGCGAGGTGTCGTGGCCCAGCCGGCGCCACAGCTCCTCGGCGATGTGCGGGGCGAACGGGGCGACCATCAGCACCAGCGGCTCGGCCACCTCGCGCGGCGTCTCCGCCAGTCTGGTCAGGCCGTTGGTCAGCTCGATCAGCTTGGCGATCGCGGTGTTGAACCGGATCGCGTCCATGTCGGCGCGGACCCCGTCGATCACCTTGTGCAGCAGCCGCCGGGTCGCCTCGTCGGCGGGCGCGTCGGTGACCCGTGACGCGCCGGTCCCCTCGTCGACCACCGCGCGCCAGACCCGTTGCAGGAACCGGTACGAGCCGACCACCGCCCGGGTCTCCCACGGACGGGACACCTCCAGCGGGCCCATCGACATCTCGTACACCCGGAACGTGTCGGCGCCGTACGCCGCGCACATCTCGTCCGGGGTGACCACGTTCTTCAGCGACTTGCCCATCTTGCCGTACTCGCGCCGGACCTCCGTCTCGCCGTGGAACCACCGGCCGTCGACCTCGACGACCTCCTCGGCCGGCACGTACGCGCCGCGCGGGTCGGTGAACGCGTACGCCTGGATGTAGCCCTGGTTGAACAGCCGGCGGTACGGCTCGAACGAGGAGACGTGCCCCAGGTCGAACAGCACCTTGTGCCAGAAGCGGGCGTACAGCAGGTGCAGCACGGCGTGCTCGGCGCCGCCGACGTACAGGTCGGTGCCCCCGCAGTCGCCGGGCCGCCGCGGGCCCATCCAGTACGCCTCGTTCTCCGGCTCCGCGAACCGGTCGGCGGCGGTCGGGTCCACGTAGCGCAGCTCGTACCAGCAGGAGCCGGCCCACTGCGGCATCACGTTGGTCTCCCGGGTGTACCGCTTCGGCCCGTCACCCAGGTCCAGCTCCACCTCGACCCAGTCGCGCCGCCGCGACAGCGGGGTCTCCGGGTTGCTGGCGGCGTCCTCCGGGTCGAACGTCTTCGGCGAGAAGTCGTCCACCTCGGGCAGCTCGACCGGCAGCATCGACTCCGGCAGCGCGATCGGCGCCCCGGTCTCGTCGTACACGATCGGGAACGGCTCACCCCAGTAACGCTGCCGGGAGAACAGCCAGTCCCGCAGCCGCCAGGTGGTCGCGCCGACGCCGCGCCCCTTGGCCTCCAGCCACCCGATGGCCCGGGCCTTCGCGTCGGCCAGCCCCAGGCCGTTCAGGTCCAGGCCGGCCGCGGGCGCGGCGCTGTTGATCCGCGGCCCGTCCCCGGTGTACGCCCCGCCGGCGAACCCCTCCGGCGGCTGCACCGTACGCACCACGGGCAGCTCGAAGACCTCGGCGAACGCGTGGTCCCGCTCGTCCTCGGCGGGCACCGCCATGATCGCGCCGGTGCCGTAACCGGCCAGCACGTAGTCGGCGATGAAGATCGGCACCGGCGCGCCGGTGACCGGGTGGTCGGCGTAGGCGCCGGTGAAGACGCCGGTCTTCTCCCGGCTGTCGGCCTGCCGCTCCATGTCCGTCTTGGCCGCGGCGGCCTTGCGGTACGCCTCGACCGCCTCGCGCGGGCCGGCGTGCCCGCCGGTCCAGGCGTCCCGGGTCCCCGCCGGCCAGGCGGCCGGCACCAGCACGTCGACCAGCTCGTGCTCGGGCGCCAGCACCAGGTAGGTGGCGCCGAAGATGGTGTCCGGCCGGGTCGTGAACACCCGCACCGCGGCGGCGGCGGTCGGGAAGTCGATGTGCGCACCGGTGGACCGGCCGATCCAGTTGCGCTGCATCAGCTTGATCGGCTCGGGCCAGTCCAGCGTGTCCAGGTCGTCCAGCAGCCGGTCGCCGTACGCGGTGATCCGCATCATCCACTGCTTCAGGTTGCGCTTGAAGACCGGGAAGTTGCCCCGCTCGGAGCGACCGTCGGCGGTGACCTCCTCGTTGGCCAGCACGGTGCCCAGCCCGGGGCACCAGTTCACCGGCGCCTCCGAGACGTACGCCAGCCGGTGGTCGTCGACGACGCGGCGGCGCTCGGCCACGGTCAGCTCCGCCCAGGGGCGGCCGTCCGGGGTGGGCCGGGTGCCGCCCTCGAACTCGGCGATCAGCTCGGCCACCGGGCGGGCCCGGCGCGCGTCCGCGTCGTACCAGGAGTTGTAGACCTGCAGGAAGATCCACTGCGTCCAGCGGTAGAACTCGGTGTCGATGGTGGCGACCGAGCGCCGCTCGTCGTGGCCCAGCCCCAGCCGGCGCAGCTGCGCCTTGTACCGCTCGATGTTGGCCACCGTGGTGGTCCGCGGGTGGGTGCCGGTCTGCACCGCGTACTGCTCGGCCGGCAGGCCGAACGCGTCGAAGCCCATCGCGTGCAGCACGTTGTGGCCGGCCATCCGCTGGTAGCGGGCGTAGCAGTCGGTGCCGATGTAGCCCAGCGGGTGCCCGACGTGCAGGCCCGCGCCCGACGGGTACGGGAACATGTCCAGCACGTACAGCTTCTCGGCGCCGGCGCGGGGGTGCTCCGGGTCGGCCAGCGGGCCGGTCGGATTCGGGGCGTGGAAGGTGCCCTCCCGTTCCCAGGTGTCCTGCCAGCGGTGTTCGATCTCCTCGGCCAGGGCGGCGGTGTACCGGAACGGGGGAATGTCGGTGGCCGGTGCGGCTGCCTCACTCATGGCGTCTCCTCGGCGCGGTCTCATCGGGTGGTGGAGGTCTGCTGCGGGCACAAAAAAGCCCCTCGCGCAGGAGGGGCGGCCGTGCTGTCGCGCGTTCAGCGCATCAGCACGGCTCGGTAAGAAGCAGGAAGACTCCGGCCATGGGTCGCAGTGTACCCCGGTCCCCCGTCCGGCGAATATTCCGGGCGTAACCGACCGACCACCTGCGGGAGTCGGCGTTCCCGGCAAACATGGTTAGCCTGAGAGGCCAGTGAGATGCGTGCGGCAGACGAGGCTCGGCGTCGCGAACCCAACGGCGGGTCCAGGTGCTCTATACAGAGCTGCCGTTCCGGCGACGAGGAGGAGGCCCGTGACACAACAGACCTGGGACGAGGTGGGCGGTCTGCTGCCGCACGACGAGTTCCGTGCCGCCAGTGAGGCCGTCGTGGCCAACATCGAGCAGGTCATCGAGGGCAAGACGGCCACCGTCCGGCTCGCGCTGGCGGTGCTGCTCGCCGAGGGCCACCTGCTCATCGAGGACGTTCCCGGCGTCGGCAAGACCAAGCTGGCCAAGGCCATGGCCCGCTCCATCGACTGCTCGGTCCGCCGGATCCAGTTCACCCCCGACCTCCTGCCCAGCGACGTCACCGGCGTCAGCGTCTACAACCAGGAGACCCACGACTTCGAGTTCCGCCCCGGCGCGGTCTTCGCCAACCTGGTGGTCGGCGACGAGATCAACCGGGCCTCGCCGAAGACCCAGTCGGCCCTGCTCGAGTGCATGGAGGAGCGGCAGGTCACGGTCGACGGGGTGACCTACCAGCTCCAGACGCCGTTCATGGTGATCGCGACGCAGAACCCGATCGAGATGGAGGGCACCTACCCGCTGCCCGAGGCGCAGCGGGACCGGTTCACCGCCCGGATCGCGATGGGGTACCCGGACCCGAACGCCGAGCTGGCCATGCTGGACGGTCACGGCGCCACCGACCCGCTGTCCGGCCTGCGCCCGGTCTCCGACGCGGCCACCGTGCGGCGGCTGATCGGCCACGTCCGCCAGGTGCACGTCGCCGACGCCGTCAAGCAGTACGCGATCGCTCTGGTGACCGCCACCCGAGAGGCGCCCGACCTGCGACTCGGCGCCTCCCCGCGGGCCACGCTGCAACTGCTGCGCACCGCCCGCGCGGTGGCCGCGCTGGAGGGCCGCGACTACGTGCTGCCGGACGACCTCCAGGCCCTCGCGGTGCCGGTACTGGCCCACCGGATCATCCCGACCGCGGACGCGCAACTGGCCCGGCGCACCACCGACGCGATCGTCGCCGAGCTGGTGCACCGCCTGCCGTTGCCGCACGACCGGCAGCGCTCCCCGTACGACACCCGGCCCGGTGGCGGCAACGGCAACGGCCGGGGGCCGTACGAGCCGCGGAGGCCGTGACGTGCGCGACGGCCTGCGCGGGCTGACCACCCGCGGGCGCTCCTTCCTGGCGGCGGCGGTCGCCGCCGCGCTCTCCGCCGCCATCCTCGGTGAGAAGGACCTGCTCCGGGTGGCCGTCCTGCTCGCCGTCCTGCCGCTGCTGGCCGCCGCGTACGTCGGCCGCAGCCGCTACAAGCTGGCCTGCAACCGCACGCTCGACCCGCACCGGGTGCCGGTGGGCGCCAGCTCCCGGGTGGTGCTGCGGTTGCAGAACCTGTCCCGACTGCCCACCGGCACGCTGCTGCTGGAGGACCGGCTCCCCTACGCGCTGGGCAGCCGGCCCCGGGTGGTGCTGGAACGGCTCGGCGCGCACCAGGCCAGTTCCGTGGCGTACACGGTCCGGGCCGACGTGCGGGGCCGCTACGACGTGGGCCCGCTGGTGATCCGGCTGACCGACCCGTTCGGGCTGTGCGAGCTGACCCGCTCGTTCCCCAGCACCGACCACCTCACGGTGATCCCCCAGGTCACCCCGCTGCCCGCGGTGCGGCTGCCCGGCGAGTACGCCGGCAGCGGCGACAGCCGGGCCCGCTCGGTGGCGGTGCACGGCGAGGACGACGCCGCCACCCGGGAGTACCGGATGGGCGACGATCTGCGCCGGGTGCACTGGAAGTCGACCGCGCGCACCGGTGAACTGATGGTGCGCCGCGAGGAGCAGCCCTGGGAGAGCCGGGCGACGGTGGTGCTGGACACCCGCGCCGCCGGGCATCGCGGCGAGGGCCCGACGGCCAGCTTCGAGTGGGCCGTCTCGGCCGCCGCCAGCATCGCCGTGCACCTGCGCCAGGCCGGCTACAAGCTGCGCCTGGTCACCGGCAACGGCGCCGACGTGGGCGCCACCGAGGCCGGCGGCGAGGGGGTGCTCCTCGATCACCTCGCCGAGGTGCACCTCGACCGACGTGGCGAGATCACCACGCTGGTGCAGCAGGTCCGGCAGCGGGCCGACGGCGGCCTGATCATCGCGCTGCTCGGCACGCTCGGCGACGCCGAGGCGGAACTGCTGGCCGGGCTGCGTGGCAACGGCGCCACCTGCGTGGCGTTCCTGCTCGACAGCAACACCTGGCTGAACCTGGCGCCGAAGGCACGGGCCGAGGCGGAGCGGGCGCACGGCAACGCCGCGCTCGCCCTGTTGCAGAGCGGCTGGCGGGTGATCGGGGTGGAGCACGGCAACCGACTGCCGGCGTTGTGGCCGCAGGCCGGGCGCGGCTCCCAGGGCTTCGCCCTGCGGGCGGCGCTGGCCGAGACCGTCGCCGGAGGCATGCGATGACCGGAAGGGTGGTTCGGTGATCCCGCACCGCAACATCGGCTTCGTCGCCGCGGCGGCGACGCTGCTGGCGGCGGCCCCACTGTCGGCGATCTTCGAACGCTGGACGTGGCTGGTCCAGGCGGCCATCGTGGTCGCCGTGGTGGCCGGCGCGGCGGCGCTGGCCCGGCTGGGGCGGGCCCCGCTCTGGGGCCAACTGCTGGCCATGCTGGCCGGCCTGACCCTGGGCCTGACGTGGGTCTTCCCGGGCGGCACCGAGGCGTTCGCGTTCGTGCCGACCCCGGCCACGTTCGCCCACTTCGGCGACCTGCTCCAGACCTCGCTTGAGGACATGCGCGGCTACGGCGTCAAGGTGCCCGACGTCGACTCGCTGCTCTTCCTCGCCGTGCTCGGCATCGGCGCGGTGGCCGTGGTGGTGGACGTGCTCGCGGTCGGGCTGCGCCGGCCGGCGCTGGCCGGGCTGCCGATGCTGGCCATCTACTCGGTGCCGGTGGCGGTCTACGTGGACAGCGTCCCGGCCACCCCGTTCGTGGTGGGCGCCGCCGGCTACCTGTGGCTGCTGGTCACCGACAACGTCGACCGGGTACGTCGGTTCGGGCGCCGGTTCACCGGCGAGGGCCGCGACGTCGACGTCTGGGAGGCGTCGCCGCTGGCCGCGGCCGGCCGGCGGCTGGCCGTGGTCGGGGTGGTGGTGGCGGTGGCGCTGCCGCTGGCGGTGCCGGGGATGACCGGCGGCCTGATGAACAACCTCGGCACCGGCCCCGGCGACGGCAACGGGCGGCCCGGCCAGGGCGGCAGCACGGGCCGGATCGACCTGTTCGCCGCGCTCAGCGGGCAGCTCAACCAGAGCGAGCGGTTCGACCTCGTCAAGGTCACCACCAACGAGCCGAACCCGTTCTACCTGCGCCTCGGTGTGGTGGACGATCTGCGGCCGAGCGGCTTCCAGGCGCGCGTGCCCAGCGGGCAGTCGGTCACCCGCGGCCTGCCCGACCCGGCCGAACGCGCGCCCCGCGGGGTCGAGCAGCAGCGCTACCGCGCCACCGTCGAGGTGACGAAGAACCTGAACATGCCACTGATGCCGGTCTACGCCGAGCCGGTGAAGACCGACGACCTGGCCGGCAACTGGCGCTACGACCCGCAGCAGCAGATCGTCTTCTCCAGCCGGGACAACGCCCGCGGCAAGCGCTACTCCTTCGACTACGTGCGGTCGACGTTCAGCCCGGCGGCGCTGCGCGCCGCGCCGTCCCTGCCGTCGGACAGCGCGGTGCTGCGCCAGCAGACCGTCACCCCGTCGGTCCCGGCCGTCGACCGGCTGGTCGAACGGCTGGTGAAGGGCCGGCAGACCGACTACGACAAGGTCCGGGCGGTCTACGACTACTTCTCGGTGGAGAACGGGTTCACCTACGCGCTCTCCACCCGCGCCGGCAGCAGCGGGGACGACATCACCGACTTCCTGGCCACCAAGGTCGGCTACTGCCAGCAGTACGCGGCGGCCATGGCCTGGCTGGTGCGGGCCGCCGGCGTACCGGCCCGGGTGGCGGTGGGGTTCACCAACGGCAGCAACGGCGGCGACGGCTCCTACGTGCTGACCAACCAGAACCTGCACGCCTGGACCGAGGTCTACTTCGGCGGGATCGGCTGGGTGCCGTTCGACGCCACCCCGGCGGCGAGCATCCCGGGTTCGGTGCGGTCGGCCTGGGCCCCGGACATCGACGCCCCGGAGGAGGTCGCCCCCGTGCCGGGCAGCAGCGCCGCGCCCGACGCGACCGACCCGTCGGCCGGCCCGAACGAACCGGACCGCCTGGACAAGGACGCCGACCAGGGCCTGGCGGTCGGCGACAACGGGCCGACCCGGCAGGACCGGGTCTGGCCGTGGTGGCTGGCCGGGGTGCTCGCGCTGCTGGCGTTGCTGGCCGTGCCGGCCCTGCGCCGCTCCGCGCTGCGTCGTCGGCGGCGGGTCCGGGCGACCCTGCCGGCGGCCACCGCGGTGGCCGTGCCCGGGCAGCGGGGCGGTGGCCCCGAGATGGTGGTCGGGGTGGACGCCGAGGCGGCCCGCGCCGACGCGCACGCCGCCTGGGACGAACTGCTCGACACGCTCGTCGACTTCCACGTGCCGGTGGACGGCACGGAGACGCCGCGGGCCACCGCCGAGCGGTTGAGCCGGGAGGCGTTGGTCGAGGACGCCGGCGCGGTGACCGGGGTACGGCTGCTGGGTCGGGCCGAGGAGCGGGCCCGGTACGCCCGTGATCCGCTGACCGACGCCGAGTTGCAGCCGGCCCTGCGGACGGTCCGGGGAGCGCTCGCCGCCCGGGCGGACCGGCGGACCCGACTGCTGGCGGCGGTGCTGCCGCCGTCGGTGCTGGCGCGGTGGCAGACCGCCCTGGCCGAGCGGTCGGCCCGCCTGGTCACCGTCACCGGGCAGGCCCGGCAGCGGATGCTGCGCTGGAACCCGCGTCGCCTGCTCGCCAACCGCCCCGCCCGCTGACCTCCCCTCCGCCGTCGTAGTGCCTGATTCACGGAAAGAGTGGTTATCCGGGCCCGGATAACCACTCTTTCCGTGAATCAGGGGGACAACGCGCGGGGTGGGGGTGGGGGTGACGCGGCGAATGCGCTTGCCGGCACGCGCCGGCAAGCGCCCGTCGCGGCCCCGCCCGGGTCAGGGGCGGGGCGTGGTCAGCGGTGGCCCTCCGGGCGCTGCCGCCAGCGGTCCTCCATCCGATCGAGGAAGGAGCCCCGCCGGCCACTGCGGCCACGGGGACGACGCCGACTTGTCGTTGTGCCGCCCACCACGTGCAGGTCGGGCGACTGGGACCGGCGGTGCGACTGCACCGCGTAGCCCAACGAGGCCAGCATGACGACGAAGCCCGCCACGGCCACCGCAGGAATCTTGATCACGGCACCGTAGATCAACAGTGCCAGACCAGCGACGACCACGCCGGCAGCGACGAGCACGCGACGCCGCGCGTGGAAACGCGGGTCGCTGGCGCGCACGGCCGAGGCGAACTTGGGATCCTCGGCAAGCGACCGCTCGATCTGCTCGAACAGCCGCTGCTCGTGCTCCGAGAGCGGCACGGCACTCCTCCCCGGTCACGTTGGTCGGCCCGGTCGGGCCGACAGACCGTGGCAGCCAACCGGCTGCTTACCCGCAAGTCTACGAGGGGGCTCGCGCGTCGGAAAGCGGGACGACCTACGGCCGGGTCGGTTTTTCGACTTGTCGTGGATCGCGCCGGCCGAGAAGACTGGCCGGACCTATGACGGACCGCCCGAAACGGGCAGCCGCCGCGTCCGCCGCCGCTTCCGCCTCGCGCCACCCCCGCTCCGGCGCACCCAGGGTGAGCTGCTGCGGGGTCTCCCCCGCCGCGGCCAACCCCTCCATCCGTACGCCGACCAGACGAACCGCCTCGCCAGGGGTGAGAGCGAGCCAGAGCGCCCAGGCCGTGTCGAACATCTCCCGTGCGGTATCGGTCGGCACGCCGAGCGTGCGGGAACGACTGATGGTGCGGAAATCGGCGAACCGGACCTTCAGCGACACCGTGCGACCCACCTGACCGGCCGCCCGCAGCCGGGCGCCCGCCTTCTCGGCCAGGGCGAGCAGCGCGCGCCGGATCTCGACCGGGTCGGTGACGTCGGTGTCGAACGTGACCTCCGCCCCGATCGACTTCTCCACCTGCTCCGGGGAGACCCCGCGCGGGTCCCGCCCCCGGGCCAGCTCGTGCAGGTGCGTCGCGGACGCCTCGCCCACCGCCCGGCGCAGCAGACCGGCCGGCGCCTCCGCCAGGTCGCGCACCGTCCGCAGGCCGAGCCGGCGCAACGCCTCCGCCGAGCGTTCCCCCACCCCCCACAGCGCCGACACCGGCAGCGGGTGCAGGAAGTCCAGCACCCGGTCGGCGGGCACCACGAGCAGGCCGTCCGGCTTGGCCCGGGTGGAGCCCAGCTTGGCCACGAACTTCGTCGGCCCGACCCCGACCGAGCAGGTCAGCCGCTGCTCCTCGGCCACCCGGCGACGGATCAGCGCGGCGATGGCCGCCGGTCGCCCGAACAGCCGGCGGGCACCGGCCACGTCGAGGAACGCCTCGTCCAGGGAGAGCGGCTCGACCAGCGGGGTGACGTCCCGGAAGATCTGCATGACCGCCCGGGACGCGGCCGAGTAGGCGGTGAAGTCGGGCGGCAGGTAGACCGCGCCCGGACAGAGCGCCCGCGCCCGGGCGGTGGGCATCGCGCTGCGGACCCCGAACTCCCGGGCCTCGTAGCTGGCGGAGCTGACCACGCCGCGTGGCCCGACGCCGCCCACCACCACCGGCCGGCCACGCAGCTCGGGGCGGCGACGCACCTCCACCGAGGCGAAGAACGCGTCCATGTCGACGTGCAGGATGGAACAGCCGGTGTCGTCGGCGTCCGGCCCGAAGCGCGGGTCACCGCCACCCCGGGGCAACGACTGGCTGCGGCCCATGCCCCGCAGGCTAGCCCGCCGGTCCGACAACCTGACCGGTCAGCCCCGTCCGGCCGGGCCCGGCCGGACCGGTCAGCCCCGGACCACCAGCAGCGGGACGGTCATCTCCGCGGCGGTGTCCGCGCCGTGGTACGCCACCAGCCGCGACACCATCGGCGGCTCGGACCGGGTGGCGACCACCGCGTACGTGTCCCGGCAGACCACCACCACGTCGCCGATCCGGGCCAGGTGCGCCTCCGGCACCGGCCCGAACCAGCCGGTGGCCACCGCCTCCGCCCGGGTCAGCACGTCGGCCGCCCCGCCCAGCACCCCACGCCAGGCGGCCACCACGTCGGCCTCGGCGCCCGGCTCGACGTGCAGGTAACGGACCCGGGGCTCGCCGGCCACCACCCGCACCCCGGCCCGCAGCCGGGGATCGGCGTCCAGGTCGATCCGGTGCCCGGCGGGAATGTCGAGCTGGCCGTGGTCGGCGGTGACCAGCAGCGCGGCGTCCGGCGGCAACCCGTCCAGCAGACGGGCCAGCAGCGCGTCCACCTCGGTGGCCGCCGTCCGCCAGGGCCCGGAGTCGACGCCGCTGAGGTGCCCGTGCCGGTCCAGGTCGGGGTGGTAGCCGGAGACCAGCGTAGGCCCGACGCCGGCGGCCAGCGCGGTGAGCATCCGGGCGGCGAGCGCGTCGATCCCGGCCGCGCCCCGGTAGTCGCCGCCCCGGTTGGCGGCCAGCGTCAGGCCGCTGCCGGCGAACTCGGGACGGCTCACCACGGTCACCGCCACGCCGGCGGCGCGGGCCCGCTCGTACCAGGTGGGGACCGGTTGCCAGCGGAACGGGTCGGGGTCGCCGGCCCAGTCGACGTGGGTGAGCACCCGGTCGGTGCCGGGCACCCGGACCGTGAAGCCGAGCACGCCGTGCGCGCCCGACGGGGCGCCGGTGCCGAGGCCGACCAGGCTGGTCGGGGTGGTGGAGGGGAAACCCACGGTGAGCGGCGTGCCGGTGGTGGCGGCCAGCCCGGTCAGCGTCGGCGCGTACCGGGCGGCGGTGGGGATCTGGTGCCAGCCGAGGCCGTCGACGAGCAGCACGGCGATCCGGCGGACCCCGGCCAGCCGGGGCGTCAGGTCGAGCCGGTCGACCGCGCCGGGCACGCCGAGCAGCGACAACGCGCTGGGCAGCACGTCGACCAGGCTGCCGCCGTCGTAGCGGGGCGCGACCCGGTCCAGGGGGGCCGGGACCGGGCCGGTCATGCCGGGCGGCGGGCGAACAGGTGCAGTTGGGCGGCCAGGTCCCGGTACGGCGACCGACCGGCCAGGGCCCGTTCCAACTCCACCAGGGCGGCCGGCTGACCGTCGGCCACGGCGGCCGGCAACAGGTCGGCGAGCACGCGTACGCCGTGGATCTCCTCGACGGCGAGCCCGGCGGCGGTGAGCAGCGCGGTCGCGCCGTCGGCGTCGTAGCGGCGGCGCAGCGTGTCCCGGCCCCCGGCGGTGCCGTGCGGGTCGGCGGCGAGCGCGGCGGCGGCGTCGAGCTGCCCGTTCATCGCCCGGCCGAGCACCGCGGCGGCCCGCGCGGCGACCAGCACGCTGGCCGCGCCACCGGGACGCAACGCGGCGACAAGCGCCGCCGTCACCGGCTGCGGGTCGTCGACCACCTCCAGCACGGAGTGGCAGAGCACCAGGTCCACCGAGGCCGGTTCGACCAGCCCGGCGAGCGCGTCGGCGTCGCCCTGCGTCGCGCGTACCCGATCGGCGACCCCGGCCTCGGCGGCCCGGCGGGTCAGCGCGGCGAGCGCGTCGGGGCTGGCGTCGACCACGGTGACCCGGTGGCCGGCCTCGGCGAGCGGGACGGCGAAGCCGCCGGTCCCGCCGCCGACGTCGAGCACGGCGAGCCGTTCGTCGGCCCGCCGGCTCAGCTCGGCCCGGAGCACCGACCAGATCACGGCGGTGCGGGGGGTGAGGGTTCGGGTCTGCTCCACCCCGCCGAGCCTAGGGGTCAGGACTCGCCGCCGCCGGCCGGGTCCTCCTCGGCGCGGGAGCGCTGGGCGTTGGCCACCGGGCCGTCGGTCACCTGGTGCTCGCGCGGCTCGATCTCGTGGGTGGGCGCCCACCCGGCGCCGAGCCGGGTCCGTCGGACGTTGGCCACGCCACCGGGGTACGTGCTGTGAAAGGTCATCTGGTTCATCCCCCATACCCGGGTGGGCCGCTCTGCCCACCCGTGTTCGGGAGTCTCCCGTGTCCGGCCTCGGGAAACCGTAATGTGGATCACTACGGTCAACGGAAATCCCGGGATGCCGGCGTGACGGGCGGCTCGATCGCGTCCAGCCGGTCCGCGGTGAGGTTCGTGACGCCCTCGTGCCGCTGCAACCGGCCCCGCACCACCAGCGCGCCGCTGGTGCGGGCGATTCGACGGTAGCGCTGCCACAGCCCCGGTGAGCACGTGACGTTGAGCATGCCGGTCTCGTCCTCCAGGTTGAGGAACGTGACCCCGCCGGCGGTCGCCGGCCGCTGCCGGTGGGTGACGATCCCGCCGACCCGGATCCGCTGCCCGGGCGGCACCTGGCCGAGGCGGGCGATCGGCACCGCGCCCAGCGCGTCCAGCCGGCCCCGGATGAACCGGGCCGGGTGGCTCTCCGGGGACAGGCCGGTGGCCCAGACGTCGGCGACCAGCCGGTCCACCGCCCCCATGCCGGGCAGCGTGGGCGGGTCCGCGCCGGTCACCGTGCCGGGCAGCCGGCCGGGCCGGTCCTGCGCCGCCGCGCCGGCGGCCCAGAGCGCCTGCCGCCGGGTCAGCCCGAAGCCGGCGAACGCGTCCGCGGTGGCCAGCGCCTCCAGCTGCGCGGCGGTCAGACCGGTCCGCCGGGCCAGGTCCGGCATGTCCCGGTACGGCCCGTGCGCGGCCCGCTCCGCCTCGATCCGCTCGGCCGCGTCGTCGCCGAGGGTACGGACGCTGCCCAGCCCGAGCCGGACCGCCGGCCCACCCAGCCCCCAGGCGTGCGGCGGCTCCCCCGGCAGGCTCCCCCACCGGGTCTCCGGCGTCGACTCCAGCACCGCCCCGGCGCCGCTGGCGTTGATGTCCGGCCGGCGCACCTGGACCCCGTGCCGGCGGGCGTCGTCGGCCAGCGTCTGCGGCGAGTAGAAGCCCATCGGCTGTGCGTTGAGCAGCGCGGCCAGGAACGGGCCCGGGTGGTAGCGCTTCAGCCACGAGCTGGCGTAGACCAGGTAGGCGAAGCTCATCGCGTGACTCTCCGGGAAGCCGTAGCTGGCGAACGCGGTGAGCTTGCGGTAGACGTCGTCGGCCAGCTCCCCGGTGATGCCCCGCTCGGCCATCCCGGCGTAGAGCCGGTCGGCGATCCGGGCCATCCGCTCCACCGAGCGTTTTGCGCCCATGGCCCGGCGCAACTGGTCCGCGCCGGCCGCGTCGAAGCCGGCCAGGTCGATGGCGAGCTGCATGAGCTGCTCCTGGAACAGCGGCACGCCGAGCGTCTTCTCCAGCGCGTTGCGCATCAGCGGGTGCGCGTAGGTGACCGGTTCCTGGCCGTTCTTGCGCCTGATGTACGGGTGCACCGAGCCGCCCTGGATCGGGCCGGGCCGGATCAGCGCCACCTCCACCACCAGGTCGTAGAACTCGCGGGGCCTGAGTCGGGGCAGCGTGGCCATCTGGGCCCGGCTCTCCACCTGGAACACGCCGACCGAGTCGGCCCGGCAGAGCATGTCGTAGACCTCGGGGTCGTCGAGCGTCATCCCGCCCAGGTCCAGGCTCATCCCGATCATGTCGTAGCCGTAGTGCAGCGCGGACAGCATGCCGAGGCCGAGCAGGTCGAACTTGACCAGGCCGACCGCGGCGCAGTCGTCCTTGTCCCACTGGAGCACGCTGCGGCCGGGCATCCGGCCCCACTCCACCGGGCACACCTCGATCACCGGCCGGTCGCAGATCACCATGCCGCCGGAGTGGATGCCCAGGTGCCGGGGGAATGTCTGCAACTCGTTCGCGTACGCGACCACCTGCTCGGGGATGTCCGCCACGTCGACCGCGGCGACCGAGCCCCACCTGTCGATCTGCTTGCTCCAGGCGTCCTGCTGGCCGGGCGAGAAGCCGAACGCCTTCGCCACGTCCCGCACCGCCGACCGGGGCCGGTACGAGATGACGTTGGCGACCTGGGCGGTGTGCTCCCGGCCGTAGCGGGCGTAGACGTGCTGGATCACCTCCTCCCGCCGGTCGGACTCGATGTCCACGTCGATGTCGGGTGGGCCGTCCCGTTCCGGGGCGAGGAACCGCTCGAACAGCAGCCGGTGCCGGACCGCGTCCACGTTGGTGATGCGCAGCGCGTAGCAGACCGCCGAGTTGGCCGCCGAGCCCCGCCCCTGGCAGTAGATGTCCTGCTGCCGGCAGAACGTGACGATGTCGTAGACCACCAGGAAGTAGCCGGGGAAGCCCAGCTCGTCGATCATCCGCAGCTCGTGCTCCAACTGCGCGTACGCCTCCGGGTGCGCCTCGGGCGGGCCGTAGCGCTCCCGGGCGCCGTCCATGGTCAGCCGCCGCAGCCAGCTCATCTCCGTGTGCCCGGCCGGCACCGGGTACGCCGGCAGGTGCGGCGCGACCAGGTGCAGGTCGAACGCGAGTTCCGCGCCGAACTCGGCGGACCGCGCCACCGCCCCCGGGTACGCGGCGAACCGCGCCGCCATCTCCGCGCCGCTGCGCAGGTGGGCGGTGGCCGCGGCGGGCAGCCAGCCGTCGATCTCGTCCAGGCTGCGCCGGGCCCGCACCGCCGCCAGGGTGGTGGCCAGCCGACGTCGCCCCGGCGTGGCGTAGTGCACGTTGTTGGTGGCCACCGTGGGCAGCCCGGCAGCGGCGGCCAGCGCGGCCAGCGCGTCGTTGCGGTCGGCGTCGACCGGGTGGCCGTGGTCGGTCAGCTCCACCGCCACCGTCTCCGCGCCGAACAACGCGGTCAACCGGTCCAGTTCCCGGGCCGCCGCGTCGACCCCGTCGGTGAGCAGTGCGGCCGGCACGTGCCCCTTGCGGCAGCCGGTGAGCACCAGCACGTGGTCCCTCAGCTCGGCGGCGATCTGCTCCAGCTCGCCGTAGACCGGGCGGCCCTTCTCCCCGCCGCGCAACTGGGCCCGCGAGATGGTGGCGGCGAGGCGCGCGTACCCCTCGTGGCCGTGCGCGAGCACCAGCAGGTGCCGGCCGAGCGGGTCGGGTTCGCCGTTCTGCGGGCCGGGCAGCCCGAGCGACAGCTCCGCCCCGAAGATCGTCGGCAGCCGCAGCGCACGGGCCGCCTCGGCGAAGCGCACCACGCCGTAGAAGCCGTCGTGGTCGGTGACGGCGAGCGCGGTGAGCCCCAGCCGGGCCGCCTCCTCGGCCATCTCCTCGGGATGGCTGGCCCCGTCGAGGAAACTGAAGTTGGAGTGCGCGTGCAGCTCCGCGTAGGGCACCGTGCCGTCCGGGCGGGTCAGCTCCGGCGGCCGGTACTCCGCACGTCTGCGGCTCCAGGCCGGGGCGTCACCGCCGTCGGCGTCGACCGCGAGCGGGTCCACCACCTGCAGGTCCACCACCTGCGGGTCCACCACGTGCAGGTGCCGCTCACCCCGGGCGCCCTCGCCGTTCGCCCGCCCGGAGAGCACCCGCTCCAGCGTCGTCCAGGGCATCTTCGGGTTGTGGAAGCTCACCCCGTGCTCCCCCGCCCGCTCCCCCGCCCGCGGTCTGCCGAGATCTTGGAAGAAGCCGGCCCCCCGGAGGGCCACAAGCTTCCAAGATCTCCCGTGCCGACCAGACGCATCGTCCGAAGGCCGACCCACGATTGCCTACAAACTTGATGGCACGGACGGGTCACGGCGACAGCGACGGCAGGCACGGCAGGCACGGCAGGCACGGCAGGCACGGCAGCAGCAGGGTGCCGCGATCCGTTTACGCCATCAAGTTCGTAGCCTCCGGCGAGCGGAAGTCGGCGCGGCACGGCGGCACGCCACCGGGCCGGGGCGGGCCGCTCAGTCATAGATCGCCTCCACCAGCCACTGCCCGCCCTCGACGGCGAGCAGCAGTGCCGTGCCGTCGACCAGGCAGACCTGGAACCGGGCCCGGCGACGCGCCTCGGCCGGCGCCCACCAGCGCTCGTCCACCGGCCACGGGCCGGCCCACCCGGAGATCTCGGCCGGCCGGCCGGTGCCCACGGTCAGCCGGGCCGGCGCCGCGCTGACCGCCAGCCGGGCGCTCACCACGACCGGTTCCCCCGCCGCGTCGTGCACCTCGGCCGCCAGCGGGGTGGGCAGCACCACGGCCGGCGCCGGCGGGGGGATCCGCCCCGGCCACGGCGGCTCGGACACCGCCCTGGCCCGGCCGGTCCGACGACCGGCCCGCACCGCCGCCCGTCCCGAACCAGCGGACCCGACCGGCGCGGGGGCGGACACGGAGGACGGCTCCGGCACGGGGGGAGCCGGCGCAACGACCGAAGCCGGCACGGTGGACGGAACGGATGGCGCGGCACCCGGCGGCGGGAGGGCCGGCAGCGGTGGCGGGCCGGGACGGGCGGGCACCCGCTCGTCGCCCCACGGGACCAGACGCACCTGGTCGGCCGGGGAGCGCCCCCCGCCCAGGACGGCGGTGACCACCGCCTCGGGACCGAGGATGCCCTGCACCCGGTTCAACGCGCGGTGCGCCCGCTCCCGCTCCGCGCCGGTCTCCCCCCACAGCCCCGGTTGCAGGCCGGCCTGGGCGAGCACCCCGTCCGGCACCAGCCGCAGCCGGATGATGCCGGCGGTCGGGCGGGCCGGACGGGCCCCACCCCGGCCGTTGCTGCCGGAGAGCCACCCGTCGAGCTGCCAACGGACCCGGTCGGCGATGGCCGCGGCGGTCAGCAGACCGTCGTGCCGCCAGACCCGGTGCAGTTCCTGGCCGTGCGCGGTGACCGCCTCGATCCCGAGCCGGGTGCAGGCCAGCCCGTACGCGGCGAGCCGCTCGTGCAGTCGCTCGGCCAGCGTCCGCGCGGCGAACGCGGCGGCGTCGACCCGGTCGATCGGCTCGTCGTGCTCGGCGGTGACGGTCAGGTCGGCGGGCGGTTGCCGGACCGCGAGCGGTCGGTCGTCCCGCCCGGCGGCGAGCCGGTGCGCCAGCGCCCCGTCGAAGCCGAACCGGGCCAGGACGTCCCCGGCGGGCAGCGCGGCGAAGTCACCGAGGGTGCGTACGCCGAGGCGGCGCAGCAGGTCGACCAGGGCGGGCCGGCCGAGCGCCTCCACCGGACGGGTGGCCAGGAACGCCGCGGTGCCGCCCGGGGGCACGATCCGCCCCTCCCGGGCGGCCAGGCCGGCCGCGAAGACCCCGTCGGCGATGCCGACCTGGCTCTCCACCGCGCAGCTCTGGGCCACGTGCTCGACGATCCGTTCGGCCGCCGCCTCCTCACCGCCGAGGTAGCGGCTCGGCCCCCGGGCGGCGGTCGCGCAGGCGCCGGGACGGATCACCTCGACGCCGGCGACCACCTCCTCGACGGCGGCCACCACCGGCTCGAACGCCCGCGCGTCCCGCCCGGGATCGTGGTCGACCACGGTGACCTGCGGGCAGCGTCCCTGGGCCTCCCGCCGGCGTAGCCCGCGCCGGATCCCCTCGGCCCGGGCCCGCTCGGAGCAGGCCACCACCCGGTTGGCGTGCAGCACCACGACCGGGTCGGTGGCGGGCACGCCGTCGACGATCTCGGCGGCGAGGACGGGCCAGTCCGGGCACCACAGCAGCAGCGCCCGCGCCGGAGCGCTCACGGCCCGGCCACCGGGGCGACCACGCGCAGCCGGCGGCCCGGGGCGGCGGGGGCGCCGGACCCGGCCGAGCGGGGGATCACCCGGGTCAGCTCGTCGCCGGGCAGCCACACCTTGATCTCCTTGGGTCGGGCGGCGGCGCCCCGGCCACGGGCCGAGACGGTCACCTCGCGGCGGCGCAGCCGCCCGCGCCCCGGACCGAGCCCCTGCCAGACGCCCCGGACCACCTGGAGCGTCACGTCCGCACCGTCCCACCGGCCGTACGGGACCAGCACGCTGCCACGTTGCCGGGCCCGGGCGGCCAGCCGGGTGGCGACCGAGGCGGCGACCGCGGCCGGCACGGCGGTGACCACCACGTCGACCCCGTCGATGAGCGCGGCGACGACGGTGGGCCACTCCGGCCCGGGATCGGGCACCAGGGCGAGCCGGTCCAGGGCGATCCCCGCCTCGGCCGCCGCGCCGGCCCCGAACGTGGGCACGCCGACCACGGCGCACCACGAGCCGGCCCGGGACGCCTCGGCGAGCAGCGCGAGGATCAGCGAGGTGGCGCCGCTGTGCCGGGGTCGGCCGACGCCGACCGCAACGGTGCTGCCGCGGCGCAGCCCACGGTTGGGCAGCAGCCCGGTCAGCTCGGCCCGGACGGGGAGCACCCGGTGGCCACCGGCCGCGTCGGGCGCGCTCGCCGGACGCACCAGTTCGGCCAGGGCGGCGGAGCCGACCACCATGCGGCCCGCCATCGGACCAACCCCCCGTCGTGTTTCGCCACGGGCCGGCCCGTGGTTGGTGCTGTGGATCATGTGGTGCGCTGGACCGTGTGGTGCGGCGTCCGGCCCCCCGGGTCCCGCCGATGGCGGCCGGACGCCACGACTTCAGGCGGCTGCCGCCCCGGCTCGCGGCGCGGCAGCCGACCCGGCTCGCGGCGCGGCAGCCGACCCGGCTCGCGGCGCGGCAGCCGACCCGGAGCGCGGCGCGGTGTCGGAGCCGCCGAGGTGCAGGGGCCGGGGCAGGCCGTCGAGTGCCGGCTGGTGCGGCCGGCCGAGCGCGGTCTCCACCACGGTCACGAACTGTTCGGCGGCCCGGAGCAGGTCGTCGGCCTCCCGGGCGGTGACCACCCGGGGGATGCCGGCCTCGGCGGCGGCTCGCTTGCCGGCGCCGGCGGCGAAGTAGGCGGCCCACTCGTCCAACTCGGGGGCGACGGTGGCGAGCAGCACCCAGACGCTGGTGATCCGGTTACGCCGGGTGGGCGCGGGCCGGGCCCGGGCGGCCAGCACGGCGGCGGCGGCGCGCAGCGCCGCGAGATGGGCGGCGGCGTACCGGAGACCGTCGGGGCGGGTGCGGGCGGCCTCGGCCAACCCCTCGCGGGCCACCGCGAGCAACTGGGCGGGGGTGCGGTGCGGCAGCACGTGCGCGGGCACCGTGGGCGCCTGGGCCGGACTGGTCGGCATGGGTCTCTCCTCCGCGTGTGGCCGGGGCGGGCGGTCGCGCGACGGGGGAACCGTCGCCCGGTCGCCCGGAGCGGTCGGTGCGGAGGAAGACGCACCTCAGGTGGCGGCCGGCCGGATGTGGACGCTTCCCCACACCCACACCCGGCCGGCGTGCCGGCGGGTCCGTCGCCCGCCGCCCGGGGGTCGTGGGCGGCGGGCGACGACCTGCCTGACGGGCTCGGACTCGCGACTGTCCGAAGCCCGGTGCGGCCCGCGGAGCCGCACCTTGTCCGGAAGTCGGCGCCGCGAAACACCGCTTCCGGAGCTGGGGAACGGGTGGACGACCCGAGCGCGTGCGGAGCGGGTCAACCGCGACCCGCGTCAAACGCGATCCAATCGAACACTCGTTCTAACTACCCTGACAGTACACCTCCCCACCGACGAAAACGCAACGTGTGACGTGCCCGGGACACGCCGGGTGGGCGGCCGGATTCCCAGCCGGCGCACAGCCGCGGCAAAGGCGGCCCGGAACTCGTCGGACCAGGGTTACCCCCATGAACGTCAGCCGTACCGAAAAGCTCTTCCGGTGACCGCCACCGTGGCCGGCCGACGCACGGTGCGCCGCACCCCGCCGGCCGCCCCCGCCTGGTGGGCCGACGTCGCCGGCGGCCTCGCGGCGCTCAGCCTGCTGGTCGTCACCGCCCTCTGGACCGCCGACCGCGGCGTACAGGAGCTGCTGGCCGGCGCGGCCCCCGGACTCACCTCGCTCGGCCGGCTCACCGGCCTGGTCAGCGCCGACCTGATGCTGATCCAGGTGGTGCTGATGGCCCGGGTGCCCCTGCTGGAGCGTCGCTTCGGCCAGGACCGGATCGCCCGTTGGCACCGGCTCGCCGGTTTCACCTCGTTCCACCTGCTCCTGGCGCACGTGCTGCTGACCGTCCCCGGGTACGCCGGCGCCGCCCGTCAGGGGGTGCTCGCCGAAGCCTGGGACCTGGTCGTCACGTACCCGGGGATGCTGTTGGCCACCGCGGCGCTGGCGCTGCTGGTGCTGGTGGTGGTCACCTCGGTCCGCGCGGCCCGACGGCGGCTGCGCTACGAGTCCTGGCACCTGCTGCACCTCTACGCCTACCTGGGCGTCGCGCTGGCGCTGCCGCACCAGCTCTGGACCGGCGCCGACTTCGTCGCCTCGCCGCTCGCCCGCGCCTACTGGTGGACGGTCTACCTGCTGGCGCTGGCCAGCGTGCTGATCTGGCGGCTCGGCCTGCCGGCCTGGCGCTCGCTGCGGCACCGGATCGAGGTGGCCGCGGTGGTGCCCGAGGCGCCCGGGGTCACCTCGGTCTGGCTGCGCGGGCGGGACCTGCACCGGCTGCCGGTCCGGGCCGGGCAGTTCCTGCTCTGGCGGTTCCTGGACGGGCCGGGCTGGTCCCGGGCCCACCCGTACTCGCTGTCCGCGCCGCCGCGCGACGGCCTGATGCGGATCACGGTCAAGGACCTGGGCGACGACAGCGCCCGGGTGGCCGCCCTGCGCCCCGGCACCCGGGTGCTGATCGAGGGGCCGTACGGGCGGCTCACCGGGCAGCACTGGCGGGGCGGCGGGATCACCATGTTGGCCTGCGGCGTCGGCCTCACGCCGCTGCTGGCGTTGCTGTGGGAGCTGCCGTACGCGCCGGGGCAGGCGGTGCTCGCCTACCGCACGCGTACCGGGGAGGACCTGGCCTTCTCCGCCGAGCTGGACCGGCTCGTCGCGGAGCGCGGGCTGGTGGTGCACCACCTGGTCGGCCCCCGGGCGGCGCGGCCGTCCTGGCTGCCGGCGTACGCCGAGGGGCTCGCCGAGGCCGAGGCGTTGCGCCGGCTCTCCCCCGACGTGGCCGGACACGACGTCTTCCTCTGCGGCCCGGACGGCTGGGTCGACGCCGTCCGCGCCGCGACCCGCGCGGCCGGAGTGCCCGACGCGCACGTCCATCACGAACGTTTCGCCTGGTGACAGGCGCGAAGGGAGGATCCGTGCGACGGATCACCATCTGGCTGCTGTCCACCGTGGCCGCGGTGGTGCTGCTGTTCAGCTACCGGACCAGCACCATGGGCGCCGGGGAGAGCGGAGCGGTCGCGGCCGGGACCGATCCGAGCGGCGGCTCGTGGAGCGGCACGGACGGCGGCGCCGGCGCCGACCCGTCCGCGGGCGGCGCCACCACCGACGGCGGCACCGGCGACAGCGGCGACAGCGGCACGGCCACCGGGTCGGTGGCGCAGACCCGGTGGGGACCGGTGCAGGTGAGGATCACCGTCTCCGGCGGGAAGATCACCGACGTCACCGCCGTGCAGGTGCCCGACGGCAACCGGCGGGACCAGGAGATCAACGACTACGCGGTGCCGATCCTGCGGCAGGAGGCGCTCGCGGCGCAGAGCGCCCGGATCGACAGCGTCTCCGGAGCCACCGTCACCAGCGACGGCTACCGGGAGTCGCTCCAGTCCGCCATCGACGCGGCGCACCTCGGATGAGCGACCGGCGGGCCTGGGTGGCCCAGGTGATGGGCCTGCCGGTCAGCGTGCACCTGCGCGGCCCGCGGGTGCGTACCGGGGCGGTCGAGGAGCGGGTGGCCCGGCTCTTCGCCGAGCTGCGCGCGGTCGACGCGGTGTTCAGCACGTACCGGCCGGACAGCGTGCTGGGCCGCCTGCGCGGCGCGCCGCCCGGTCCGGCGGCCACCGCCGACCCGCTGGTGCGCGAGGTGGCCGGGCTCTGCGAGACGGCGCGCGTGCGGACCGGCGGCTGGTTCGACGCCCGCCGCCTGCCGCTGCCGCGGGGCGGCACCGGCTACGACCCGTCCGGCCTGGTCAAGGGCTGGGCGGTGGAACGGGCCGCCCGGCACCTGACCGACCTGGCCGACCACGACCTGTGCCTGAACGCCGGCGGGGACGTGCTGCTGCGGGCCGGGCCGGGCCGGCCGGCCTGGCGGATCGGGATCGAGGACCCCGACCGGCCGGACCTGGTGCTCGACGTGGTCGAGCGGGCCGCCGGCGCGGTCGCCACCTCCGGCACCGCGCGGCGCGGCGCGCACATCACCGACCCGCGCGCCGGGCGGCCCGCCGAGGCGGTCCGGTCGGTCACCGTGGTCGGTCCCGACCTGCTCTGGGCCGACGTGTACGCGACCGCGGCCGTCGCCCGCGGCGCGGACGCGCTGGACTGGCTGGCCACCCTGGACGGGTACGCGGCCCTGCTGGTGGACGCCGCCGGCCGGGTCCGGGCCACCCCGGGCTGGCCCGGCTCCCGGGCCGTATCTTCTCCGCTGACGGACGGATGCCGGGGAGGATGAACTCGTGGGGACCGGTGGGGTCGACAAGAAGCGGCTGTTCGAGTTGCTCTGGGGCACGCCCGTCGGGCCCCGGCGCGGGCCGCGTCCCACGCTCTCCCCCGCCGTCGTGGCCCGCGCCGGCATCGCCGTCGCCGACGCGGACGGGCTCGACGGGCTGACCATGCAGCGGGTCGCCGAGTCGCTGGCGGTGACCAAGATGGCGCTCTACCGCTACGTGCCGGGCCGGGCCGAGCTGGTCGCCCTGATGCTGGACGCGGCGCTGGGCGAGCCACCCCCGGCCCCGGCCGTCGACCCGGGCGCACCCGACGCACCGGCGGGGACGCGGGGTGAGCCGACGCCGGCCCCGCGCCCCGACCGGGCCGCGCCCGGTGTGCCGGCGCCGGCCGGGGCGGGCTGGCGCGGGCAGCTCGACGACTGGACCCGGCGGCTGGTCGAGCGGTTCCGCCGGCATCCCTGGGCGCAGGCGGCGGCCGTCGGCGCGCGGCTGCCCGGCCCGAACGAGCTGGCCTGGGTGGAGCGCGTCGTCGCCGCGCTCGCCGGCACCGGGCTCACCGCGTCCGAGCGGCTCGACGTGGCCACGCTGCTGGTCGGGCACGCCCGCAACCTGGCCGGCCTCCCGCCCGGGTCCGGCCGGGAGGCGGCGTTCGCCGCGCTGGTGCACGGCCGCGAGGACCGTTTCCCGGCCCTCGCCGCCGCCCTGTCCGACCCCGCCCCCCGACCCGACCCCGCCCCCCTGTCCACCGCCCCCGCCCGCGACTCCCCCACCACCCCCGACCCCACCCTGGACTTCGGCCTGGCCCGCATCCTCGACGGCATCCAGGCCCTGCTCCACACCCGCACCCCGAACCCGCACCCGCACGCCACCCGCCACCCACCGGTCGATCCCGAGGTCGACGGTCCGACCCACCGAGGGGCGACACCGCCAACCTCATGATCAACGCACCCGGGTCCGGCCGGGGACCGGGTGGGGGCAGAATCGGGGCATGCAGTCACAGCCACATCCGAACGTGCGGGCGGTGCAGCGGGCGCTCGACGACGCGGGAGCACGGGACGGGTCCGGCCGGGCCAGCGCCGTCCGGCTGCTGCCCGAGGCGGTGCACACCGCCGCCGCGGCGGCGGCGGCGCTCGGCGTCGACGTCGGCGCCATCGCCAACTCGCTGGTCTTCGACGCGGACGGCAAGCCGCTGCTGGTGCTCACCTCCGGCGCGCACCGGGTGGACACCGCCAAGCTGGCCGCCACGCTGGGCGTGACCCACCTGCGCCGGGCCACCCCCGACTTCGTCAGGCGGCACACCGGGCAGGTGATCGGCGGGGTCGCCCCGATCGGCCACCCCGGGCCGCTGCGCACCCTTGTCGACACCGCCCTCGAGGGGTACCCGGAGCTGTGGGCGGCCGGCGGCGTGCCACAGGCGGTCTTCCCCACCACGTACGCGGAACTGCTGCGGATCACCGGCGGCGACCCGGCCGGGGTGGCGTGAACCCCGACCTGGTCACGCTGCACGTGTGGCGCGTCCCCCGGCGGGCCGTGCCCGGGGCGCTGGCCCGGATGGCGACCCACCCGGCGCGGCTGCGCCGGCTGTCCGGCGTCCGCTTCGCCAAGCTGCTCGGCACCGGGACCGGCACCGGCTTCGGGCCGGGCGACGCCGACCTGACCCGGTGGGCCGCGCTGGTGGTCTGGGACTCCCCGGCCGACGCGGACCGCTTCGACGCCTCCCCGGTCGCCCGCTCCTGGGCCCGGATCGCCGACGCCGCCGTGCGGGTGGACCTGCGCCCGCTGACCAGTCGGGGCCGGTGGTCCGGCCGGGAGCCGTTCGGCACCCCGACCGGCGGCCGGGTCACCGGGCCGGTGCTGGCGCTGACCCGGGCCCGACTGCGGGCCCGTCGGGCGGCCACGTTCTGGCGGGCCATCCCGCCGGTCGCCGGTGAGCTGCACGCCGCGCCGGGGCTGCTCGCCCGGTTCGGCGTCGGCGAGGCGCCGCTGGGCTGGCAGGGCACGGTGAGCGTGTGGCGTGATCCGGCGGACCTCGTCGCGTTCGCGTACCGTTCCCCCGAGCACCGCGCCGCGATCACCCGTACCCCCACCGAGGGCTGGTACGCGGAGGAACTGTTCGCGCGGTTCGCGGTGGGCGACGTCCGCGGCGACCGTACGGTGCTCGGCTGGGTCGCCGCCGAGGGCGACCCCGACTCCGCGAGAGGGAACGCATGAGGCTGGTGCGGTGGACGCCGAACGACCTGGTCCGGCGACTGGACGACGTGGTCGCCGTCTACGGCGAGGCGATGGGCTACCGCGCCGACCTGCTGGAGGCCCGGCGCGGCTACATCGCCACCCACGTCCGCCGGCCCGGGTTCCGGGCCGTCGCCAGCCTGACCACCGAGGGGCACCTGGCCGGCTTCGGGTACGGCTACCTCGGCGCCACCGGCCAGTGGTGGCACGACCAGGTGTACCGGGCGTTGAACGCGCAGGCCCGGCAACGCTGGCTGGCCCGCCCGTTCGAGGTGGTCGAGCTGCACGTCCGCCCGCCCGCGCAGGGGCACGGTGTGGGCGCCCGTCAGCTCCGCGCGCTGCTCACCATGGCCGAGGGCGACACCACGCTGCTCTCCACCCCGGAGGCGGACGAGCAGGCGTCGCGGGCGTGGCGGCTCTACCGCCGGTTCGGCTTCGTCGACGTGCTGCGGCACTTCCACTTCCCCGGCGACGAGCGGCCGTTCGGCGTGCTCGGCCGGGACCTGCCGCTGCCCGCCCCCGAGCCGGGGACGACATGAGCCGCGCCCGGGTGCCCTGGGCGCTGCTGGCCGTGCTGGTCCTCGCCCAGATCTGCTACCCGCTCACCGGCGGCACGACCCGCGCCGGGCTGACCGTGGCCACCGTGGTGCTCGGCTGGCTGCTCTCCGTCGGCCACGCGCTGCTCACCCGGGGCGCCCGGGTCGCCGCCGCGCTTGTCGCGCTCGTCACCGGCGGCGGGTTCGCGGTCGAGGCGCTCGGCGTGGCCACCGGGTTCCCGTTCGGCAGCTACGACTACTCCGGCGAGCTGGGCCCGAAGCTGGCCGGCGTGCCACTGATCATCCCGCTGGCCTGGACCTGGATGGCCTGGCCGGCGTGGCTCACCGCGGTCCGGCTCACCCGCTCCCGCGCCGCCCGGGTCGCGCTCGCGGCGGTGGGGCTCGCGGCGTGGGACCTGTTCCTCGACCCGCAGATGGTGGCCGAGGGCTACTGGACCTGGCTCGACGCCACCCCGGCGCTGCCCGGCCTGCCCGGCATCCCGGTCAGCAACTATCTCGGCTGGCTGGGCTTCGCGGTGCTGCTCGCCGCCGCGCTGCCCCCGCTGGCCGGGCCGTCCGTCGACCGGGCGGACGGCCGGGACGGCCCGATGTTCGCGCTCTACCTCTGGACGTACGCCTCCAGCGTGCTGGCGCACGCGGTCTTCCTCCGGCTGCCCGCGTCCGCGCTGTGGGGCGCGGCCGGCATGGCGGTGGCCGCGGTGCCGCTGGCGGTGGTGCTGTGGCGGGCCCGACGCGACCGCGCCGCCGCCCCGGATCCCGCGCCCCGGGTCGACGCGCCGGCATGACCGCCGCGCTCGCGCTGGTGGTGGCGGTCGCCGCGCTCACCGGGCACACGCTCGTCAACGCCGTCGCCTGGCTACGCCGCCCGACCGGCGGCCCGGCCGAGGTGACCGAGCCGGTGGCGGTGCTGCTGCCGCTGCGCGACGAGGCCGAGCGGGTCACCCCGTGCCTGCGCGCGCTGCTCGCCCAGCGCGGCGTGCCCGGGCTGCGGATCGTGGTGCTCGACGACGGGTCAGGCGACGGCACCGCCGACGTGGTCCGCGCGGTGGCCGGCGCCGATCCCCGGGTCACGCTGCGCAGCGGCGTCGCGCCACCGCCCGGCTGGCTGGGCAAGCCGCACGCCTGCTGGCAGCTCGCCAGCCGCGTCGACCCGGAGCCGACCGTGCTGGCGTTCGTCGACGCCGACGTGGTGCTCACCCCGTACGCGGTCGCGGCGGCGGTGACCGAGTTGCGCGCGGCCGGCGCGACGCTGCTGTCGCCGTACCCCCGGATCGTGGTGCGGACGGCGGCCGACCGACTGGTGCAGCCGCTGTTGCAGTGGTTGTGGCTGACGTTCCTGCCGCTGCGCGCGATGGAACGCTCGCGGCGGCCCTCGCTGGCCGCCGCCGGCGGGCAGTTCCTGGTCGTGGACCGGGCCGGCTACCTGCGGGCCGGCGGGCACGCGGCGGTGGCCGACAAGGTGCTGGAGGACATCGAGCTGGCCCGGGCGGTGAAACGATCCGGCGGGCGGATCGCGCTGGCCGACGGCTCCCGGCTCGCCTCCTGCCGGATGTACGACGACTGGCCGCAGCTACGCGACGGCTACACCAAGTCGCTCTGGGCCTCGTTCGGGCATCCGGCCGGCGCGGCCGTCGTGCTGGCCCTGCTGCTCCTGCTCTACACCGCGCCGCCGCTGCTGGCCGTGGCCGCGCTGGTGGCCGGCGCGCCGACGGTGGCCGGGGTGGCGGTCGGCGCCTACCTGGCCGGCGTCGCGGGACGCGTGGTCAGCGCCCGGGCCACCGGCGGTCGGGCCTGGCCCGACGCGCTGGCGCACCCCGTGTCGGTCGTGGTCCTGGGTTGGCTGACCGTCCGGTCGTACCATCTGCGGAAGCGACGCCGGCTCACCTGGCGGGGTCGCCCGGTCACCTAGGAGGGGCACCCCATGGCGCGCATCGTGGTCATCGGCGCCGGCGTGGGCGGGCTCGCCACCGCCGCCCGGCTCGCGGTCACCGGGCACGAGGTCACCGTCCTGGAACGGGCCGGCACGGTCGGCGGCAAACTCGGCCGCTACACGCACCACACCCCGGAGGGGGCGTGGCGCTTCGACACCGGGCCGAGCCTGGTCACCCTGCCGCAGGTCTTCTCCGACCTGTTCGAGGCCACCGGCGCGAAGCTCGACGAGTACCTCGACCTGGTCCCGCTGGACCCGATCGTGCGGCACGTCTTCCCCGGTGGCGGTCCCGCACTGGACTCGTGCGCCGACCCGGACGAGTTCGCCGCGCGGATCGGCGCCGTGTTCGGCGACCGGTCCGCCGCCGACTGGCGGCGGCTGTGGCGTCGGGCCGAGCGGGTCTGGGCGGCCTCGCACCGGGACATCCTGCGCCGCACCGTGGACTCGCCGCGTGACCTGGCCGCGCTGGCCTGGCGGCTGGGTGACCTCGCCGCCATCGGTCCCGGCCGCACGCTGCGCGGGCTGGGCCGCAGCCACCTGTCCGACCGGCGGCTGCGGATGCTGCTGGACCGGTACGCCACCTACACCGGCGCCGACCCGCGCCGCGCGCCGGCCGCGCTGGTCGCCGTGCCCTACGCCGAGCTGGCGTACGGCGGCTGGTACCTGCGCGGCGGGCTGGGCACGCTCGCCGACGCGCTGCTGTCGCGCTGCCTGGACCTGGGCGTGCGGATCCGCACCGGCGCGGCGGTCACCGGCATCGACGCGGCCGGCGGCCGGGTGCACGGGGTACGCGTCGCCGGGTCCGCCGCGCCGGTCCCCGCCGACGTGGTGGTGGCCAACACCGACGCGCTCACCGTCTACCGGGACCTGCTGCCCGACCCGCGCCGGCTGGCCGCGCTCACCGACCGCAGCCTGGCCGGTTTCGTGCTGCTGCTCGGGGTGCGCGGCGACTCCGGGCTGGCCCACCACAACGTCTTCTTCCCGCGCGACTACGACGCCGAGTTCGACGCCGTGTTCGGCGCTCCCGGTCGCGGCGTACGGGCCCGCCCGGCGCCCGACCCGACCGTGTTCGTCACCGCCGCCGACGACCCGGCGGTCCGACCAGACGGCCACGAGGCGTGGTTCGTGCTGGTCAACGCACCCCGGCACGGCACCGCCCCGGACGCGGTGGACTGGCGGCGGCCGGGGCTGGCCGAGGCGTACGCGGACCGGATCCTGGACGTGCTGGCCGAGCGCGGCGTGGACGTCCGGGACCGGCTGGTGTTCTCGGAGATCCGCACCCCGGCCGACCTGGACGCGGCCACCGGCGCGCCGGGCGGGGCGATCTACGGCACCGCGGGCGGGCTGCTGCGCCCGGCCAACCGGGGCCCGGTGGCCGGCCTGTGGCTGGTCGGCGGCTCCACCCACCCCGGCGGCGGCCTCCCCATGGTGACCCTCTCCGCGGAGATAGTCGCCGACGCCATCGGCCCCGCGTGGTAAGGAGGGGGCCCGCTCAACGTTTTCGGTAGGGGCGGGCCCCCCGCTCAACACCTCGGCGGGCGGTCAGCCGGCGTCGACGAGGGCGCGGCGGACCGCGGCGAGCAACTGCCCGAGCCCGAAGCCGGCGAGCAGCACCCAGACCGTGGTGGCCATGGTGATGGTGCCGGCGGTCAGGTCGGCGTCGATCAGCCCGGTGAGCCCGGCGACCAGCAGCCCGACCAGGGCCACCGAGACCCGGGTGGGCCGCTCCCCCACGGTGACCGCGCCGATCTCCCGCATCCCGGCCGAGACGGACCGGGCCCGCACGTACTCGTGCAGCCAGGACAGGCCGCCGGCCGCCGCGACCAACGCGCCGGGCGCACCGAGCAGCCAGAACGCGACCAGCCAGGCCACCTCGCCGAGCCGGTCGGCGACCGAGTCGTAGACGTAGCCCAGCCGGGTGGTGCGGCCGGTGGCCACCGCCACCGCGCCGTCGACACTGTCCGCCACGGCGGCCAGCAGCACGAACAACGCGCCCAGGAACGGCCCGTCGCCGGCCCGCCCCACCGACAGGGGTACGCAGAAGCAGAGCAGCACCCCGAACACGGTCACCGCGGTCGGGCCGACGCGCAGCCGGCCCAGCACGAAGCCCACGTGATAGGCGAAGCGCAGCCAGGCGCGCACCACCGGCGCGGCGCTGCGGGGATCGAACCCACCGTGCAGCCGCGCCCACGCGGTCGCGTACTGGTCCCAGTTCAGCTGTGTGCCCACCACGGATCAACCGTAGAAGGGTGGCCCGGGTGTCGTGTGTGGCGGGTGGTCGTCACACCCGAGCGTCGGCCCGCAGCCGCTGCCACACCTCGCGGGTCGCGGTGGACCGGTTGAGCGTGATGAAGTGGATCCCCGGCACGCCCTCGTCCAGGAGCTTCCCGCACATCTCCCCGGCCTGTTCGACGCCGAGCCGGCGAACCGCCTCGGGGTCGTCGGCCACCCGCTCGAAGCGCTCGGCCAGCGCCCGCGGGAACGGCGCGCCGGAGAGCTGCACCGAACGCGCGATGGTGCCGATCTGGGTCACCGGCATCACCCCGGCGAGGATCGGGGTGTCGCAGCCGGCGGCGGCGACCCGGTCGCGCAGCCGCAGGTAGTCGTCGGCGTCGAAGAACATCTGGGTGATGGCGAACTCGGCGCCGGCCCGGCACTTGCGGACGAAGTGCGCGGTGTCGCTGTCCACGTCCGGCGAGCGCGGGTGCTTGTACGGGAAGGCGGCCACGCCGACGCTGAAGTCACCGCTGTCGCGGACCACGCGGACCAGGTCCTCGGCGTACCGGACGCCCTCGGGGTGCGCGATCCACTCGCCACCCGGGTCACCCGGCGGGTCACCCCGCACGGCGAGCACGTTGCGCACCCCGACCGAGGCCAGCCGGCCGATCACGTGGCGCAGCTCGGCGGTCGAGTGGTTGACGGCGGTGAGGTGCGCCATCGGCAGCAGCGTGGTCTCGGTGGCGATCCGTTCGGTCACCGCGACCGTGGTGTCCCGGGTCGAGCCGCCGGCGCCGTAGGTGATCGAGACGAACGAGGGACGCAGCGACTCCAGCTCGCGGATCGCCTGCCAGAGCAGCTTCTCCCCGGCGTCGGTCTTCGGTGGGAAGAACTCGAACGAGAAGGTCGGTTGGCCGTCACGGATCAGCTCCCCGATGGCCGGCTGGGGGTTGGGGAGGACCGAGGGTAGACCGAGCGCCACGGACCGACTGTAGCCGGACCGGACCGATGTGCCGAGAACCTTCCCAGTCCACGAACGGGTCGGTACCGGAACGTCGCACCCCCGGAGTAGGAACGACGGCAGCGCGGTGGGGCGGCGGGTGGCCGGCCCGGGGGCCCGCGCGGGGGTCGCCCGACGGCGACGCGCCGGTGCGGCACGGCCGGGCGTCCGCGTCGCCACCGAGCCGTCGCCCCGGAGGTCCCGATGTCCCCGTCCCCGCCGTCCGGCCCCCGCCAGCTCGGGCCGCTCCTGGCCGAGTTACGGGCCGCCCGCGGCTGGAGCCAGCAGCGGATCGCCGCCGAGCTGTGCGCCGCCGCCGGCGTGCCCACGCTCACCCGGCACGAGGTGTCCCGGTGGGAGCGCCAACTCCGGCTTCCCGGCGACTTCTGGTCCGTCTGGCTGGCCCGGGTCCTCGGCGTCCCGGGGGAGCTGATCACCGAGGCCGCAGCCCGCAGCCGCCGGCTCCGCCGAGGACCGGCCGGCGGCCGGCCCGAACCGGCCACCAGCTCCACCGATGCGACCGGTGCGACCGGTCGCCTGCCCGAGCCGGCCACCAGCTCCACCGGTGCGACTGGTGCGACCGGTCACCTGCCCGAGCCGGCCACCGGACCCGCCGGTGTGACCGATGCGACCGGTCACCTGCCCGAGCCGGCCACCAGACCCGCCGGTGTGACCGACGCGACCGGTCACCTGCCCGAGCCGGCCACCGGACCCGCCGGTGCGACCGACGCGACCGGTCGCCCCGGCCCGGACCGGGCCGGTAACCCGGCCGCCGGTCCGCCGCCCGGACCCGGGCCCACCGGTGCATCCGATGCGACCGATGCCGCCGATGCCGCCGGTCGGCCCGCGCGGGCCCGGGGCGGCACCCGGGCCGCCGGTCATCCGGGTCGGCGCTCCGGCGCCCGCCGGGGTCGCCCGCGTCCACCCGCCCGTACCGGCCGACCCCCGCAGCCGGGCGGGCCCGGGACGGGGCGGGCACGGGCCGTCCCACGCCGGACGGCGCGCCGGGGCGGCGACGAGGCGGGTCCGGCGGGAACCGACTAGCGTCGTGGCGTGACCCACGCTGCTCCCGTCTCCCCCGTCGACCGCGCCGGCCTGCGCCAGCGGATCGACAAGGCGCTCACCGAGTTCCTCGCCGGCCAGCGCGCCTGGCTGACCACCGTCGACGACGGTCTGCTGCCGGTCGCCGAGGCGATCGAGGCATTTGTGCTGGGTGGCGGGAAGCGGCTGCGCCCGGCGTTCGGCTACTGGGGCTTCCGGGGGGCCGGTGGAGTCGACTCCGACCAGGTCGTCGCCACCCTGGCCGCGCTGGAGTTCGTCCAGGCCAGTGCGCTGATCCACGACGACCTGATGGACCGGTCGGACACCCGGCGGGGGGAGCCGGCGGTGCACCGGCGGTTCGCCGCCCGGCACCGCGCGGCGGGCTGGGGCGGCGACGCCGACTCCTTCGGCGACGCCGCGGCGATCCTGCTGGGCGACCTCTGCCTGGTCTGGTCCGACGAGTTGCTGCACTCCGCCGGCCTGCCCCCGGCGACGGTGGCGCGGGCGCGGCCGGTCTTCGACGAGATGCGCACCGAGGTGACCGTCGGGCAGTACCTGGACGTGCTGACCCAGGCCACCGGCGACACCTCGCTGGAGCGGGCCGGCAAGGTGGCCCGGTACAAGTCGGCGAAGTACACCGTCGAGCGTCCGCTGCTGCTGGGCGCCGCGCTGGCCAACGCCCCGGCCGAGGTGCACGCGGCCTATTCGGCGTACGGGTTGCCGCTGGGTGAGGCGTTCCAGCTCCGCGACGACGTGCTGGGGGTGTTCGGCGACCCGGAGCGCACCGGCAAGCCGGCCGGCGACGACCTGCGCGAGGGCAAGCGGACGTACCTGGTGGCGGCCGCGCTGGAGACGCTCGACCCGGCCGGCCGGGAGCTGCTGCTGGCCGGTCTCGGCGAGCCGGGTCTGGACGCCGCTGGGGTGACCCGGCTCCGTGAGCTGATCACCGCGAGCGGCGCGCTGGAGCGCACCGAGCGCCGGATCGCCACGCTGACCGAGAGCGCGCTGGCCGCGCTGACCGCCGTCGACCTGGACACCGAGGCCCGTCAGGCCCTGGTCGACCTGGCCATCGCCGCCACCCGCCGCGCCGACTGACCCCACCCGGCCCCCACCCTCACCCTCACCCCCACCCAAGATCCGCGCAGATTCACGGAAAGCGTGGCTGTCGAGCGCGAAATGAGCACGCTTTCCGTGAATCTGCGGGGCCGGTGGGGTGGGGCGGGTGGACGAGGACGTGGGGTGGGGTGGGTTGGGGCGGCGTGGGGTGGGGTTAGAAGGCGACGGCCTGGGCTCGGCGCTTGACCTCGCGGGCCAGGTCGCCGGAGAGGGCGGCGGCGGGCGTGCCGGGGAGGGACGGGTCCTCCCGGTAGAGCCAGCGCAGCGCCTCCTCGTCGTCGTACCCGGCGTCGGCGAGCAGGTTGAGCACGCCGGGTAGGTGCTTGAGCACGATGTGGTTGGCCACCAGGTCGGCCGGGATCCGGCGGACGCCGTCGCGGCGTACCGCGAGCAGTTCCCGGTCCCGGATCATCTGGTGCACCTTGCTGATCGGCAGGTCGAGGCGCTCGGCCACGTCCGGCAGCGTCAGCCAGCCGGCCGGGTCGGTCGGTCCGGGCAGGTCGGCACCGGTCTCGGCGGGTACGGAATCGGTCACCAGAACACCCTGCCACGCGCCCGGCGCACCCGGCGCACGGCACCCCCGGACCGGCCCGTGGCGTGTGGCGGTCCACCCGGGTCGTACCCCGGCGGTAGCATCCTGTTCAACCTTCACCCTCCCGACACATAGACTGCCTGCCGATGGACACACAGGTCGCCGACACGTTGCTGGGCTCGCTGATCGACGGGCGCTACCGCATTCGCGGTCGCGTGGCTCGTGGCGGCATGGCGACCGTGTACACCGCCACCGACGAGCGCCTGGAGCGCACCGTGGCGGTCAAGATCATTCATCCCACCCAGGCGCCACAGGCGCGGGCCCGGATGGCCGGCTTCGTCGAGCGCTTCACCGACGAGGCGAAGACCATCGCCCGGCTCACCCACCCGAACGTGGTCGCGGTCTACGACCAGGGCATCCACGCCGGCCTGCCGTATCTGGTCATGGAGTACGTCCGTGGCCGCACGCTGCGCGACGTGCTCGCCGAGCGGCGGCGGCTCCGCCCGGACGAGGCGCTCGCCATCGCCGAGCAGATGCTCGCCGCGATCGCCGCCGCGCACCGGGCCGGTCTCGTGCACCGCGACGTCAAGCCGGAGAACGTCCTGGTCGCCGAGGCGCCCACCGGCGCCGGCGGCAACCTCGTCGACAGCGTGGTCAAGGTGGCGGACTTCGGGCTGGCGCGGGCCGTCGAGGCCAGCGCCGAGGAGGACAACGGCAACCAGCTCATGGCAACCGTGGCCTATGTGGCGCCGGAGCTGGTCACCCAGGGGCACGCCGATCCGCGCACCGACGTCTACTCGGCCGGCATCGTGCTGTTCGAGATGCTCACCGGCCGGGTGCCCTACGACGGCGACCGTCCGGTGGAGGTCGCCTGGCAGCACGTCGACCGGGACGTGCCGGCGCCGTCGACCCTGGTCCCGGCGCTGCCGCCGGTCCTCGACGCGCTCGTCGCCCGAGCCACCCGACGGGACCCGGCGGCCCGCCCGGCCGACGCCGGGGCGCTGCTGACCGAGGTGCGGTCCGCCCGCGAGGAGCTGGGCGACCCGCACGCGCACACCGCGGTGCTGCGCCAGCTCAGCGACGACACGGCCGTGTTGAGCCAGCCGACCCAGGTGGTGGCCGCCGTCCGCCCGGCCGAGCGACCGGCCTGGGCCCGGCTGCCGGAGGGGGGCGGCGCACAGCAGCCGCACCGGCGGCGTGCCGACGAGCCGGCGGGGCCGGGTGACCGGCTGGCCGCCCTGCGTACCCGGATCATGGGCTCGCCGCGCGGTCGGCTGGCGGTCGCCGCGGTGGTCGTGGTGCTCGGCCTGGTGGCCGCGGTCGGCGGCTGGTGGTTCGGGGTGGGCCGGTACACGGTCGCGCCGCAACTGGTGAGCCTGACCAAGGTCGAGGCGGAGGCGCAGGCCCAGCGCGGCGGCTTCACGCTGCGCTACGCCGACGCCCGCTACGACGAGAAGGTGCCCAAGGACACCGTGCTCGGGCAGGCGCCGGGCTCGGCCGCCCGGATCGTCAAGGGCGGCACCATCACGCTGACGCTGTCCCTCGGTCCGGAGCGACTGCCGGTGCCGGACGTGGTGGGCAAGGACTTCGAACTCGCCCAGACCGAGCTGACCGACGCGAAGCTGGTCCCGGCCAAGGGCGCCTCCCGCTACGACGACGCGTTGCCGGCCGGGGTGGTGCTGGCCACCGACCCCAAGGTGGGCACCGTGGTCAAGCCCGGGGCGAAGGTGACGCTGATCCTCAGCAAGGGCCGCGCCCCGGTGACCGTGCCCAACCTGGTCGGCAAGAACATCAACGAGGCCCGGGGCATCCTCGGGAAGCTCGGGCTGACGGCGGAGGAGAACTACAAGGACTCCGACAAGCCGAAGGACGAGATCCTCGGCCAGAGCCCGGCCGACGGCACCGGCGTGGAGAAGGGCGCGAAGGTCAAGCTGGAGATCAGCAAGGGTCCGCCCCAGGTGGCCGTCCCCCGCGTCGTCGACATGCCCTGCCAGCAGGCCAAGCAGACGCTGGAGAGCCAGGGCTTCCCGGTCAACATCCAGCTCAACCCGAACGGCGTGGCCCGGCTGCAGAACCCGGCCGAGAACACGCCGGTGCCACCGGGCACCACGGTCACGGTGACCTGCCTGTGAGCCCGACGGAGGCGACCGGCGGGCGTCGGCGGGTGGGCTCGCACACGCCCACCTCGGGTGGGCTGGCGCGGGCGGCCCTGCCGTACGCCGAGGCAGCCGCGTCCGAGGTGGTGCAGGTCTACGTCTCCAACTCGCGGGGCTGGGCGCTGCCGGCGGGCGACCCGGCGCAGGACGCGTTGTTCCGCGACGGCTGCGGCGAGCGTGGCCTGCCGGTGTTCATCCACGCCTCGCTGCTGGTCAACCTCGGCTCCCCCACTCCGGCGACGGTCACCCGGTCGGCCGAGACGCTGGCCCACGCGCTGCGCCGGGGCCGGGCCATCGGCGCCGAGGGCGTGGTGTTCCACGCGGGCAGCTCCGTCGACGCCGGGCACGCGGAGGCGGCGCTGCGGCAGGTCCGGGAGTCGCTGCTCCCACTGCTGGACGAGACCGCGGCTGTCGGCGGGCCGATGCTGCTGGTCGAGCCGAGCGCCGGGGGCGGCCGGTCGCTGGCCTCCCGGGTCGAGCACCTCGGCCCCTACCTGGACGCGGTGGACCGGCATCCGATGCTCGGGGTCTGCTTCGACACCTGTCACGCCTGGGCCGCCGGGCACGACCTGGCCGCCGAGGGCGGCATGACCGCCACGCTGGACACGCTGGTCGCCACCGTGGGCGCCGACCGGCTGCGGCTGGTGCACGCCAACGACTCGAAGGACCTGTGCGGCTCCACCCGGGACCGGCACGAGAACATCGGCAAGGGCAGCATCGGCGAGCCGGCGTTCGCGGAACTGATGCGCCATCCGGCGACCGCCGGCGTGCCGGTGCTCGTGGAGACGCCCACGGAGAAGCACGTCGGCCACGCCGCCGACATCGCCACCCTCAGGCGCCTGCACCCCTGACCGGGACCGGAGCACACCCGCCGACCGCCCAGGGCCTGCCGCCCGGCCGCCCCGCAACGTTGATCAAGGAGTTTGCGTCCCGATCAGCGCCGGAACCGACCCGAACTCCTTGATCACCGGGGCGGCGCGGAGCGCCGGTCAGGCACGGCGCGCCGGCCAGGCGCGGAGCGCCGGTCAGGCACGGCGCGCCGGTCAGGCACGGCGCGCCTGGCGGCGGTCAGGCGCGCAGGGCGGCGGTCAGGATCTCGGCGGCGCGGTCGACCTGGGTGTCGGTGACGTCCAGGTGGGTGACCAGCCGGGCGGTCCGCGGGCCGAGCACCGAGATCAACAGGCCCTCCGCCCGGGCCGCGTCCGCGAGGGCGTGCGCGTCGAGCGGATGCTTGGTGAGGTCCAGCGGCACGATGTTGGTCCGCACGCCGGCCGCGAGCACGCCGTGCGGGGCGACCGCCTCGGCCAGCCGGGCGGCCTTGGCGTGATCGTCGGCGAGCCGCTCGACATGGTGCGCCAGCGCGTACCGGCCGGCGGCGGCGAGGACGCCGACCTGCCGCATGCCGCCGCCCATCCGCTTGCGCAGGAACCGGGCTCGGGCGATCTTCTCGGCGCTGCCCACCACCAGCGAGCCGACCGGCGCACCGAGGCCCTTGGAGAGGCAGACCGAGAGCGTGTCGAACAGCGCGCCGTACTCGGCCAGCGGCACCCCGTCGGCCACGTGCGCGTGCCAGATCCGGGCGCCGTCGCAGTGCAGCGCCACCCCGTGCTCGTCGGCGACCTCGCGCATCCGGCGCAGCGTCGACAGCGGGATCACCCCGCCGCCGCCCCGGTTGTGGGTCTGCTCGACCGCGATCGCCCGGGTCGGCACCGCGAAGTAGCCGTCCGGCCGGATCATCCCGACGACCAGGTCGGGGTCCAGCTCCGCGCCGACCGCCGGCCAGGTTCGGGTGGAGATCCCGGAGTACGCCGCCGCGGCGCCGACCTCGTACGTGACCACGTGCGCGTCGGCGTCGCAGAGCAGCTCGTCACCGGCAGGGACGAGCAACTGGAGCGCGAGCTGGTTGGCCATCGAGCCGCTCGGGGCGAACAGCGCCGCCTCGTGCCCGAACCGGGCGGCCACCTCGGCCTCGAGCGCGGTGACGGTCGGGTCCTCGCCGTAGACGTCGTCGCCCACCTCGGCGCTGGCCATCGCCTCCCGCATCGCCGGCGTCGGCCGGGTCACGGTGTCCGTCCGAAGATCGATCACACTATCCACGGTATTCCCTCCGGCTGCCGACTGCGGGGCTCGCAAGCTCACTCCTCGCGTCAGCCACGGAGCATCTCCGCCACCAGGAACGCCAACTCCAGCGACTGCTGGGTGTTCAGGCGCGGGTCGCAGGCGGTCTCGTACCGGTCGGGCAGGTCGAGGTCCTCGATGCCCTGGGCGCCGCCCAGGCACTCGGTGACGTCCTCACCGGTCAGCTCGACGTGCAGGCCGCCCGGGTGGGTCTCCAGACCGCGGTGCACCTCGAAGTAGCCGAGCACCTCGTCGACGATCCGGTCGAAGTGCCGGGTCTTGTAGCCGTTGGAGGACTCGTGCGTGTTGCCGTGCATCGGGTCGCACTGCCAGACCACCTTGGCGCCGGTCGCGGTGACCTTGGCGACGATCGGTGGCAGGGCATCCCGGACCCGGTGGTTGCCCATCCGGCTGATCAGCGTGAGCCGGCCGGGGACATTGTCCGGGTTGAGCTTCTCGCACAGCTCGATCGCCTCGTCCGGCGTGGTGGTGGGGCCGAGCTTGACGCCGATCGGGTTGGCGATCCGGGAGATGAAGTCGATGTGCGCCCCGTCGATCTGCCGGGTCCGCTCGCCGATCCAGAGGAAGTGCCCGGACAGGCCGTACGCCCGGCGGTCGGAGATCCGGGTGAGAGCCCGGTCGTACTCCAGCGCGAGCGCCTCGTGGGAGCAGTAGAGCGTGACCGTGCGCAGGGCCTCCTCGTCGGTCATCCCGCAGGCCCGGATGAAGGCGATGGCGCGGTCGATCTCCCGGGCGATCGCCTCGTAGCGCTCACCGGCCGGGGACTGCCGGACGAAGTCCTTGTTCCAGTCGTGCACCGCGTGCAGGTCGGCCAGCCCTCCGGCCAGGTAGGCGCGCATCATGTTCATCGCGGCGGCCGAGTTCGCGTACGCCCGGATCATGCGCTGCGGGTCGGCGACCCGCGCCTCCGGCGTGGCCTCCAGCGAGTTGATCATGTCGCCGCGGTAGGCGGGCAGGCCGCGCGCGTCGGTGGGCAGCGACCGGGGCTTGGTGTACTGCCCGGCGACCCGGGCCACCTTGATCACCGGCAGCGACGCGCCGTAGGTGAGCACGATCGCCATCTGGAGCAGGGTGCGGGCGTTGGCCAGCAGGTGACTCTCGGTGTTGTCGGCGAACGTCTCCGCGCAGTCGCCGCCCTGGAGCAGGAACGCCTTGCCCTCGCAGACCAGGGCCAGTCGCCGCCGCAGCTGGTCGACCTCGTAGGGCGCGACCACGGACGGCACCGTGTCGAGCACGGTGCAGACCTCGGCGACCTGCGCGGGATCGTTCCACGGCGGGGTCTGCGCACGCGGCAACTCCCGCCAGCGGTCGAGGCCGAGGGCCACGTCCTCGGCGGAGTCGGCGGTCGGGCGGCTGGTCTGCAGACCAGTGCTGCCCACGGCGGGGTGACTCAGCTGATGCCACTCATGGCGCATGAAGGGAAGCGTACGGCGACCGCCCGGGACGCTCCACCCCGAGGGGGACGGTTCCGGTGCGTGGGAGATCCACGCCGGCCGGCGCCTCGGGTCAGGGCGTGCCGGCCGGCTGGGCGGAGTTGCCGCCCGGCGCCTCGCCGGCGATGCACCAGTCCGCGCCGGTGCGGGTGACCGTGAACAGCAGCGCGCGGGTGGCCGTCTCGGATCCGGCGGCGACCGTGATCGAGGCGCTCACCTCCTGGCCACGCGGCCCGGTCCGAACGTCGGTGATGGTGGCCTGCGGGACCGTGAAATGGTCGGCGAAGTCACCGTTGGGGCCGGTGGCGGCCGTGTCGAAGGCGGCCTGAAGCGGGGCGCAGAGCTGACTGCGGCCGGCGGCGACGTCGCGGGCGGCCAGCGCGTCGAGGTACGCCTGCACCCGCTCCCGGCTCTTGGTGGCCGCCTCCTGCGCCGGCGCCTGCTGGGTCGCGGACCCGGAGCCCCCGGCGCCCCCGGCGCTCTTGTCGTCGCCGCAGGCGGTCAGCGCGACCGGCAGGAGCGCGAGCACGACGGCGGCGGTCACCACCCTCCGGTGCTGCTGACCCATCGATCCTCCCATCGGCGCCGGGGCACCTGACGTGCCTGGTCGGCGAGTGTGTCACACCGGCCCGCGCCGGTCGCCGACCTCCCCCATCCTCGCCTCGATCGCCCTGTCCGGCCAGGCGGCGCGCCTGCCGGCCACGACCCGGCCGGACGGTCACTAGTCTCGGGTGGCGCGGCGACCCCGGACCGCGCTTCCCGGAGGTGACGAACCATCCTCACCGTGACATCAGTCGACACCGCGTGGCTGCCCCCGGCCGAACGGTTCGACTTCTGGCAGGACCTCGTCGCGCGGCAGTCGACGACGGCCACGATCCGGAGCGCGTACACGGACGACTTCACCGCCTCGGCCCGGGTGCTCGATCTCGGCACGCTCCGCCTCGGCGTGTGGCGTTACCCGCCCCTGGAGCTCATCCGCTCCGCGCGCATGATCGACAGCGGCGATCCGGAGCTGTACCACCTCGCCCTGCCGTTGTCCGGGCGTGGGGTGGTGACCCAGCAGCGTCGCGAGGCGCCGCTCGACCCGTCGGCGTTCACCCTCGTCGACACCCTCCGACCACACGGCTCCCGGTTACGGGCGGACGGCGCGACGCCGTCGGCGGCGGTGGAGACGTTGACCGTCCTGGTGCCGCACCGGGCGTTGCCGGTGGCCCCGCGCCGGCTGGCGGAGCTGTTCGCCGTCGGGATCCCGGCGCGCACCGGGATGGGCGCGCTGCTCGCCGCGTTCCTGCGGCGGATCGTGGCGCATCCGGAGCAGTACGCGACGGCCGACGCCCCGCACCTCGACCGGATCGCGTTGGACCTGATCGCCGGCGCCCTGGCCGGGCGGCTGGACGTCACGCGGGAGCTGCCGGTCGACACCCGGGTGACCGGGCTCCGGGTGCGGGTGGCGGCGTTCGTCCGGCGGCACCTGACCGATCCGGGGCTCTCCCCGGCCGCCGTCGCGGCAGCGCACCACCTGTCGGTGCGGTCGCTGCACCGGCTCTTCGAGGGCACCGGCACGACGGTCGGTGGCCTGATCCGCGCCGGCCGGCTGGAGCGGGCGGCCCGGGACCTGGCCGACCCGGCGCTGCGGCGGCTGACCGTCGCGCAGATCGGCGCCCGGTGCGGGTTCACGCACCCGGCGCACTTCAGCCGCGCGTTCCGGAGCGCCTACGGGTGGTCCCCGGGCGAGCACCGGCAACGGGCCGCCCGGGGTTGACCACGCGGGCGGGGAGGGGCTGGTGCGGCCCCTCCCCGCCGGGTGGGTGGTGCGTCGGCCCTCGGCTCAGCCGAGACCGCCCTTGATGGCGCCGATCAGCTCACCGTTGCTGGTGTCTCCGGAGAGCTCCCAGAAGAACGCGCCACCGAGGCCCTGAGTGTTGGCGTAGCTCATCTTCCCGCCGATGGTGGCCGGGGTGTCGTAGCTCCACCAGTTGCTGCCGCACTTGGCGTACGCCGTGCCGCCGACCGTGGCCGTGGCCGGGCAGGTGTTCTTGAGGACCTTGTAGTCCTCGATGCCGGCCTCGTAGGTGCCCGGGGCCGCGCCGGTGGCGGTGCCGCCGGGTGCGGTCTGGGTCACGCCGGTCCAGCCGCGTCCGTAGAAGCCGATGCCGAGCAGCAGCTTGTTGGCCGGCACGCCCTTGGACTTGAGCTTCTGGATGGCCGCGTCGGACCAGAAGCCCTGCTGCGGGATGCCGCTGTAGGAGTAGAGCGGGGAGTGCGGGGCGGTCGGCCCCTGCGCGTTGAACGCGCCGAAGTAGTCGTACGTCATCGGCATCAGCCAGTTCAGGTTGGTCGCCGCGCCGGCGTAGTCGGTCGCGTCGATCTTGCCCCCGTTGCTGCCGTCGGCGGTGATCGCCGCGGTGACCAGGAAGCTGGAGCCGAACTTGCTCCGCAGCGCCGAGACCACGTTCTTGAACGCGTTCGGGCCGCTGGCGTCGCACTGGAGGCCGCAGGCGTTCGGGTACTCCCAGTCGACGTCGATGCCGTCGAAGACGTCCGCCCAGCGCGGGTCCTTGACCAGCGAGTAGCAGGAGTCGGCGAACGCGGCCGGGTTCTGCGCGGCCTGGGTGAAGCCGGCCGACCAGGTCCAGCCGCCGAAGGACCAGAGCACCTTCAGGTTCGGGTACATCTTCTTCAGCTTGCGGAGCTGGTTGAAGCTGCCGCGCAGCGGCTGGTCCCAGGTGTCGGCCACGCCGTCGACGCTGTCCGCCGCGGTGTACGCCTTGTCGTAGTCGGCGTAGCTGTCCCCGATGCTGCACCGTCCGCCGGTGGTGTTGCCGAAGGCGTACAGGATGTGGGTCAGCTTGGCGGCGGAGCCGCTGGTGTGGATGTTCTTGACGTGGTAGTTGCGGCCGTAGACGCCCCACTCGGCGAAGTAGCCGACCACCTTCTTGCCACCGGTCGGCGGCGTGGTGGTGGGGGGCGGCGTGGTCGGCGGCGCCGTGGTGGGCGGCGCCGTCGTCGTCGGCGGCTTGGTGGTCGGTGCGGTGGTGGTCGGCGGGGCGGTCGTCGGGGTGCCGCCACCGGCGCAGGAGCCGCCGTTGACGGTGCAGTTCAGCGGCCCCTTGTACGCCCCGGTGCCGTTGTAGCCCCAGTTGAAGCTGGCCCCGGGCGCGAGCGACCCGGCCCAGCTCTTGTTGACCGCGACGTAGTGGTCGCCGGTGCGGGTCACGTCGGCGTCCCAGGAGCTGCTGATCGAGGTGCCGGAGGGCAGGTCGAACTCGATGCGCCAGCCGTTCACGCTGGCGCCGGTGCCGTTGGTGACGGTCACCCGCGCCTCGTGACCGGTCCCCCAGTCCTGCACCTTGGTGAACGTGGCGGTGACGCTGCCGGCAGCCGACGCGGTGGTCATGGGCACCGCGGCGACCGCGAGCGCGACCACGGCGCCGGTGGCCCAGAGGGCCCGGCGGAGCGATCTCTTCATACGGCGTCTCCCCAAACAGTTAGGAAACTTTCCAAATTGATTGCTGAGACGCTACTCACGCCGTCATCAGTTCGTCAAGATGCAGATGCGTCGATTTCACGGGTGGCGCGGGGCGAGGCCGACGACGGCCCGTAGCCTCGTCGCATGACCGTTTTCGACGTGCAGATCGACGCCCTCACCGGCGGCCCGGCCGACCTCGACCGCTACCGCGGTCGCGCCCTGCTGGTGGTCAACGTGGCCTCCCGCTGCGGCCTCACCCCGCAGTACGCGGGCCTCCAGGCGCTCGCCGACGCGTACGCGCAGCGCGGGCTCACCGTGCTCGGGGTGCCGTGCAACCAGTTCGCCGGCCAGGAGCCGGGCGGCGCGGCCGAGATCGAGGAGTTCTGCCAGGTGAACTACGGCGTGACCTTCCCGCTCACGGAGAAGGTCGACGTCAATGGGCCGGACCGGCACCCGCTCTACGCCGACCTGGTGGGCACGCCGGACGCCGAGGGGCACACCGGCGACGTGCGCTGGAACTTCGAGAAGTTCCTGGTCGCGCCGGACGGCACGGTGGCCGCCCGGTTCGCCCCCCAGGTCACGCCCGACGACCCCGAGCTGCGGGCCGCGATCGAGAAGGTGCTGCCGGCCTGAGCGCACGCCGCTCGCGGTGCGCGGGTCAGCCGGCCGCGGACCGGAAGACCGGGTAGTAGCCGCCGGACTGCCCGGCGGCCGTCGGGTGGTACGAGATGGTCAGGTTCAGCACGTTCAACGCGTGCAGCCACTTGGTGCCGTAGCTGCACAGCTGGTGCCCGACGAAGATGGACCGGACGTCGGCGAACGTGAAGCCGGCGGAGGTGGCGGCCGTACGGGTGATGTCGTCGAGCAGGTTGATGCCCTCGTTGATCTTCGCCCGGGAGGTGGCGGTGAGCCCGACGCAGACGGTGCCGAGCTGGTAGAAGACCGGGTAGCCGACCACCACGACGCGCGCCGAGGGGGCCCGGCTCTTGATGCCGTTGTAGACGTTGGCGAGCCGGCCGGGCATCTGGGTGCGGGCCACGTTCATGGCCGCGTTCACGGCCGACACGCACTGCGTCTCACCCTGGAGCACGCAGGTGCTCATGATGTTGGCGAAGCCGACGTCGTTGCCGCCGATCGTCACGCTGACCAGCGTGGTGGTCGAGGAGAGCGCGGAGAGCTGGCTGTTGATCACGTCCGCCGTGGTGGCGCCGGAGCAGGCGACCGAGCGGTACGAGGCCGGCCGGATGTTGGCGTTGTAGAGCGCCGGGTAGGCGTTGGTGCTGCGTAGGCAGTTGCCGCTCTCCGAGGTGTAGCTGTCGGCGCCGACGCCGGAGGCGTACGAGTCGCCGAGCGCGACGTACCGGTCGGACGGGGACGCCTGGGCGGGCGCGGCGGCCAGGGACAGCGAGACCCCGATCGAGGCGGCCAGGGACAGGGCGAGGGTGGCAAGACGGGATCTCCGCACGTCGCACTCCTGGGGGTGGGAAGTGGTGGTGAGAGATTGATATCAATGAGATCACTAGACAGGGAAGATCATCGATTCGCTGTCCCTGCCCATAGAGACTTGTCGTTACAAATCGTTGCCGACCCGAGAGAGCAACCTGAAGGTTTCCGCCGGGCGAACAACCTACCTCCGCGGTCGGGAATGTGCGGGGGCCTCGACCGGGTTGGCACCGGACATGACAACTGTGGGACTGATCGGCAGCGGCAACATCGGCGGCACCGTGGCCCGGCTCGCGGTGGACGCGGGCCACCAGGTGGTGCTCAGCAACTCGCGGGGCCCGGAGACGCTCCGGGACCTGGTGACCGAGCTGGGCCCCCGGGCCCGGGCGGCCACCCCCGAGGAGGCGGCGACCGCCGGCGACCTGGTGGTCGTCACGATTCCGCTGCGGGCCTACCGCCAGGTGCCGGCCGCACCGCTCGCCGGCAAGATCGTGATCGACACGAACAACTACTACCCGGAGCGCGACGGCAACGTCCCCGAGCTGAACGACGAGTCGACCACCACAAGCGAGCTGCTCCAGCGGCACCTGCCGGAGTCACGCGTGGTCAAGGGCTTCAACAACATCTACTTCGCGCACCTGCGGGCGCTGGGCCGCCCGGCCGGCGCGGCCGACCGGACCGCCCTGCCGATCGCCGGCGACGACGAGGCCGCCAAGGCCACCGTCACCGCGTTCCTCGACTCGCTGGGCTACGACGCCGTCGACGTCGGGCCGCTCGCCGAGGGCTGGCGGTTCCAGCGGGACACCACCGCGTACGCCGGTCTCTACGCCACCGACGGCGACTGGGAGCGGCCGGCGCCGGCCGGCGCGCAGCGGTTGCGCGCCGCGCTCGCCGCCGCCCGCCGCTACGCCGACGGCTGACGCACATCCGTCCGGCGGCCGGTCACACCCGGCCACCGGACGGCGCCGGGCCCGCCGGTGACCGGTTCAGACCGACCCCGCCGGTGACCGGCTCAGACCGGCCCGCCGTTGACCGGTTCAGACCGACCCAGCGGTGACCGGTTCAGACCGGGCGGCGGCCGGCGAAACCGCACTCCACCCGGTGGTACCAGCGGACGTCGGTGTCCCCCTCCAGCCAGCACCAGAGCACCGCGCGGCCGTCGCGCTCACCCGGGAAGTCGAGCAGCACCGGCGCGATGCCCTTGACCTCGATGTCGTGCTGGTGGAACTCGTCCACCACGGCGTGCAGCCGGGCCTCGATGGCCTTCACCTCGGCGAGCCCGCCGAGCGTGCTGACGCCGTGGTCGGCCAGGTCGACCCGCAGCTCGGCGAGGTCGGCCCGCAACCTGATCAGCTCGTCGACGCGGGGACGCAGGGTGGCCACCAGGTGTCGCGCCTGGGCGAGAGTGAACACCGGGTCAGTATGCGGCACGCATTCCGCCCCTCGTAGCCGTGTCGACGTGGCCGACGCCAGCAGGGCAGAATGCCCAACCCCAATCGTCAGGGCCGTGCATGATGATCGTGCGGCGGCAAACCGCGGACGTTCCAACGACCTGGGGCCAGTCGGAGGGAGACCCGGTGCGCGAACCGGATTGCCCGGCATCCGGCCAGACCGCTCAAGACGTCGTCCGCACTGAGCTTCGGCCGGCCGCCTCTGCCAGTGGCCTCCGCCTGCTGTACGACGATGTCCGTGATCCGCTCCGGATCGTCGTCCAGCAGCATGCAGAGAAAGTCGTCCGGATGTAGCACCTCGATGGCGTACGGCGCGAGTGCATGGTCCGGGAAGTCACGAAGGTTGGCGGTGACGATCAACTCCGCATCCGCGGCCACCGCAGCGGCGAGCACGTGGCGATCCTTGCGATCATTGACCATCTCGGCGATGAGGTGCTCGTAGCCCGAGACCATCGCGGTCGGGAAGTGTTCTCGCATAACTTCCACCCTGCGTTCGGCCTTGGCGCCGAGCACCGACGGCGGCAGGTTCCGGCGAACCTCGTCAAGGATCTCCTGCGTCCACAACGGGCGGTACAGGCCCTGCTCGGCGCAGCGCAGCAGGGTGTCGGCGAGGACGCTGGGCACAAGGACGCAGGCGTCCAGCACGGCAACGATCATCAGTGATCGTCACTCGTCCGGCTGGTTGTCCGACGGCTGGCGGCCACGCCTGATCGCCTCGTCGTAGACGCCCATGTCGATAGCGTCCGCCGTCAACTCGTCCAGAGCCTCACGGCGCGCTCTCGACCGGCGCTCCTTGTAGGCCAGCACGTCGTGCAACGCGACCCGGCGGCTGGAGTTGGGACGGGTGTAGGGCAGAACGCCATCGTTCATCAGCTTGACCACCGTCGGGCGGGTCACGCCCAGAATCGCGGCGGCCTCCCCGGTCGACAGCTCGACGTTCTCCGCCATCACCCGCACCGGCCGCCCTCGACCGAGGATCGACACGACTTCGGCGAGGGCCTCGCCCACCACGGGTGGCACGTCGATCGGTTCTCCGCCGTCGACGATCAGTTGCAGCCGCCGCCCCCGGAGTGATCGCGAGGCAAAGCGCTCCAGCTCGTCACCGTTCGGCGCCGAGCCGCCTGCCGGCACCACCGTCACAAGATCCTCCGACGTTCTCGATCCTGCCCCCACGATACCTGCCAAAACGAAAAAAACGATAGGCTCAGCCAACGGACTCGGTCGGCAGGTGAATGCGCTCGGCCGGCACCCCGGCGGCGACCCGCAGACAGACCTCCGGGCCGGGCCGATGATGATGCAGCGCCACGGTCAGCGCGTCCCCCGCTTCCCCTGCTCGGCGATCGGATCGTGTGAGAACGCCGGCACGAGGGTCAGCCAGTCGTGTGCGCACTGGACCTTGTCCAGGCTGATCGCGTCGTAGAGGTCGGCGATCGACCTGGTCGACCACCGGCAGTAAGGTGAAGGGCCCGCATCTACCGGGAACCTCAGCGCCCGCAAGATCGACGCCATCCCGGCTCTCAAAGCATCATCGATGGGCGGCTGATCGACTGAATCACAGGTCGGAGGCGGCTCTCAGGCGGCCTCAGTCGACCTGGGCGGCGAGTTCGCGGGCGCGGTCACGGGCCGCCTCCAGCGCCGCCAGCATGGCCGCGCGTACGCCGTGGTTCTCCAGCTCCCGGATCGCGGAGATGGTGGTGCCGGCCGGCGAGGTGACCGCCTCGCGCAGCTTCACCGGGTGTTCGCCGGAGTCGCGCAGCATCATCGCGGAGCCGATCGCGGTCTGCACGATCAGCTCGTGCGCCACCTGACGCGGCAGGCCGAGCAGGATGCCGGCGTCGATCATGGCCTCGACGAGCAGGTAGAAGTAGGCGGGGCCGGAGCCGGAGAGCGCGGTCACCGCGTCCTGCTGCGACTCGGGCACCCGGATGGTGGCGCCGAGCGGGGAGAACATCTCCTCGGCCAGCGCCAGGTGCGCCGCGGTGGCGTGCGCGCCGGGCGAGATCGCGCTCATCGCCTGGTCGACGAGCGCCGGGGTGTTGGTCATCACCCGGACCACCGGGGTGCCCTCGGGCAACCGCCGGTTGAAGAAGGCGGTGGGCAGGCCGGCGCAGAGCGAGATGACCAGCTTGCCGGCGGGGACCTTCGGGCCGATCTCGTCGAGCAGGGCGGCGGCGTCCTGCGGCTTGACCGAGACGGCCAACACGTCGGCCTCGTCCACGGCGGTCGGGTTGTCCACCACCCGTACGCCGTAGCGCTCGGTCAGCTCCTGGGCGCGGGCCGGCCGGCGCGCGGTGGCGAGCAGCCGGTCCACCGGCCAGCCGGAGCGCAGCAGCCCGGAGAGCATCAACTCGCCGATCTTGCCCGCGCCGATCACCGCGACCGTGTTCCCGCCCACCGCGCCTCCTCGTCCGACTCCGACGACTGTTAAGCGGGGCCCCTGCTCTACGCCAGGCGTTAAGCGGGGGCCCCTCCTTGCACGATCAGCTGCCGAAGAAGACCTCGGCCTCTTCGTAGCGCTCCAGCGGCACGGTCTTCAGCTCGCGGGTGGCCTCGGCCAGCGGGACGCGGACGATGTCGGTGCTCTGCATCGCGACCATCTTGCCCCAGTCGCCCTCGTGCACCGCGTCGATGGCCTGGAGGCCGAGCCGGGTGGCGAGCACCCGGTCGAACGCGGTCGGGGTGCCGCCGCGCTGGATGTGGCCGAGCACCACGGTGCGGGCCTCCTTGCCGGTCTTCGCCTCCAACTGCTCGGCGAGCCACTGGCCGATGCCGCCGAGGCGGACGTGGCCGAAGGAGTCGAGCTCCTGGTTGTGCAGCACCATCTGGCCGTCCAGCGGCTGGGCGCCCTCGGCGACCACGACGATCGGGGCGTACTGGTGCTGGAAGCGCTTCTCGACGTACCCGGCGACCTGCTCGACGTCGAACTGCCGCTCCGGCAGCAGGATCACGTTGGCGCCACCGGCGAGGCCGGCGTGCAGGGCGATCCAGCCGGCGTGCCGGCCCATCACCTCGACGACGAGCGTGCGGTGGTGGCTCTCGGCGGTGGTGTGCAGCCGGTCGATCGCCTCCATGGCGATGTTGACCGCGGTGTCGAAGCCGAACGTGTAGTCGGTGGCGCCCAGGTCGTTGTCGATCGTCTTCGGCACACCGACCACGTTGACGCCCAGCTCGTGGAGCTTGGTGGCGACGCCGAGGGTGTCCTCGCCGCCGATCGCGATCAGCGCGTCCACGCCCTGCGCGGCCAGGTTCTCCTTGATCCGCTCCACACCGTTCTCGATCTTGAACGGGTTGGTGCGGGACGAGCCGAGGATGGTGCCGCCGCGCGGCAGGATGCCGCGCACCTCCGCGATGCCCAGCGGCTTGGTCAGCCCCTCGAGCGGGCCCTTCCAGCCGTCCCGGAAGCCCACGAACTCGTGACCGTAGGTGGCGACGCCCTTGCGGACCACCGCCCGAATCACCGCGTTGAGACCAGGGCAGTCGCCGCCGCCGGTGAGCACGCCGATACGCATGATCTGCTCATCCTCCTGAAGCATCAGGTGAAGCCCGGATTAAGCCCCAGGATATGTGTCGGATCAGACCATCGGCGCCATTGCCGGCCCGGGGCGGGCCGTCACTGCGAACTGTAGTCGGCGCACCTGTACGCCGGCACCGCGCCCCGGCCCGTCCCGCCCGCCGGATCGGCTACCGGTCAGTAGCCGACCTCGTGGTTCTCCCCCGCCTTCGGCGGCTTCCCGGTCACCGCGGCCTTGGCGAAGCCGAGCAGGTTGACCACCGTGCTGCCGGGCGAGTCCCAGTACTCCGCCGAGCCGGCGTGCACCTTGATCAGGGTGATCCCCGGCGTCTGGAGGCCGTCCGGGAACCACGCCTTGAGCAGCGGGTTCCACAGGTCCTTCGCGCGGTCGGCGTCCCACTCCTCGGTGGCGGTGCCGGCCACTGACACCCAGGCGTTGTGCTTCTGGTCGGAGAAACCGACATTGACCTGCGGGTTCACCCGGATCTGCCGGATCTTGGCCGAGTCGGCGTACGCGAAGAACCACAGGTCGCCGTCGAAGTCGGCCTCCTGGAGGCCCATCGGCCGGCTGACCAGCCGTCCGTCGACGGCGCTGGTGGTGAGCAGGCAGATCCGGGCGTCCCGGATCAGCTCGGTGACCTTGCGCCGGGCGTCCGCGGCGCTTGTCGGTTCGTTGCTCATGGGGCACTCCTGTCTCGGATCGGCGTGATGCCGCCTCCGGTGCCCCGGGCAGAACGGGTCAAACCTGCCGCGCTAACCGGGCATGCCCTCACGGCCCTCGCTGCGCTCGGTGCGTTCGCTCATGCCGAGCTAACCGGGCATGCCCTCACGGCCCTCGCTGCGCTCGGTGCGCTCGCTCATGCCGAGCCGGCCGGGCATGCCCTCACGGCCCTCGCTTTGCTCGGTGCGTTCGCTCATGCCGTGCCAGCCGGGCATGCGCTCAGCGCGTGGTCATCGCCCGCCACCGGGCCAGGTTGTGCCGGGCGTCGACGAGCGCGTCGTGCCGGCCGGACTCGGCCTCCGGCAGCCGCGGTCGGCCCCGGTCGTCCCAGAGCTGCCGCAGCTCCTTGGTGAACCGGGGGATCTCCCGGGGCAGCGCCGGCATGGCGCCCCAGAGCTGGGCCAGCACCACGTGGTCGTACGCGGCGTACCAGGCCCACAGCTCCAACTGCTCGCCCGGACGGTCCCGCACCGGGGCCAGCAGGAACTCGTGCAGGTCGTCCCGGATCCGCTCCCGGGAACGCCAGGCCCGGTCGGCCGGCGAGGGGAGCTTGTCCAGCACGTTGCGCCGCACCCAGGGCACCGCCCGGGAGTCGTCGAACTCGGTGGAGACCGCGTAGAACTCGCGGCCGTACTCGTCGACGACGCCGATCGACACCAGATCGACGGTGCGGCCGTCCTCGATGAATTCGCAGTCGTAGAAGTAGCGGTAGACCATCGGTCCCATCCTCGCCCATCGGCTCCGCCGGGCCGTCGCCGGGGCGTCCACCGAGGTCGGCGCGGACCGGCCACCCGGTTGGCCATGGTCACGGAAGTGTCTCCGGGGGTGTACAGCACGCTACCGGCGCGTCATGATCTGATGTGTACCGCCGTCGGGCGCCGAACCGGTTGAACTGCCTCGTACCGGGACTGACCGCTTCACCCGGTGTGCGAGCTGGTGACTTCTGACCGGGGAGGGGTTGAGCCGTGGAGTCTCGCCTGCCGGAGCCGGGTGACGCGCTCACGGGCGTGGAGATGTTCGCCGGGCTGGAGCCGGAGGTGCGGCAGCGGGTCATCGCCGCGGCCGTGCCGCGCACGTACCGCAAGGGCCAGCTTCTCTTCGTCGAGAACGACCCCGGCGAGTCGCTGATCGTGCTGCGTCGCGGCGCGGTGGCGGTGTTCCGCACCGCGCCCACCGGCGAGCGCGCCGTCCTGTCGGTGATCCGACCCCCGGACGTGCTCGGCGAGGTCTCCCTGCTGGACGCCTCGACCCGGTCGGCCTCGGCGGAGGCGATCGAGGACTGCGCCGCGCTGGCGCTGTCCCGGCCCGCCTTCATGGAGCTGGTGCACTCCAACCCGCGCATCCTGGACGCGGTGATGCGCTCGCTCGGCCAGCTCATCCGCCGGCTCACCGAGCAGAACGCCGACCACGTCTTCCTCGACCTGCCCGGCCGGGTGGCCAAGACGCTGGTCCGGCTGGCCGGCGAGAGCCAGGCCCCGATGATCACGATCGAGCTGAACCAGAGCCAGCTCGCCGAGATGGCCGGCGGCTCGCGGCAGAGCGTCAACCAGGCCATCGGCTCGTTCGCCAGCCGCGGGTGGCTGCGCACCGAGGGGCGCCGCATCGTGGTCACCGACGTGGCCGCGCTGCGCCGCCGCGCCGGCATGAGCGACCGCTAGCCCGACCAGGGCCGGCAGTCGGACGACGGGCCGGCAGCCGGACGACGGCGGGGCCCGGCGGTCACCCCGCCGGACCCCACCCGATGGCACCGTCGTGCCGCGTCAGTCGTCCTTGGTGTCCGCCGGAGGCGCGCTCGGGCCGGGCCCGATCTTCGACGGGTCGGTCTTCTTCGGCGGCGTGGTCGTGGTGGTCGTCGTGGTCTCGGTCGATCCGGTGCCCGTGGGCTGCTCCACCATGCCTTTTTCCTCCAGTTCGGCGAGTGTGACGGCGTCCACGTCGACCGTGTCGCCCGAGGCCCACACCGTCCCCCGTGGATCGGTCCATGAGGCGGAAAGCCGGACGTGCACGGCACTCTCCCTGTCGACGGGACTTCCTGCTAGGGGAGACTAGACCCGGCCGAACAGCCGCGACGTCCCGCCGACCCGTCGGGTACCCGACTGGCCTACCGCGCGGGACAATGGGGACCTCACGCGTACGGAGCCGGACATCGACCTCACCTGTGGACACTGCGCCCGGACCGCCGGGCCGGACGACCGCTTCTGCGGCGGGTGCGGCCGGCCGCTCGCGGCGGCCTGTCCGGGCTGCGGGCACGCCAACGACGTCGGCACCAACTTCTGCACCAGCTGCGGCCAGCCGCTGCGCGACCACGCGGTCGCGGTGCAGGAGGACCGCCGGCAGGTCAGCGTGCTCTTCATCGACATCGTCGACTTCACCACCTACGCCGAGCGGGCCGACCCGGAACAGGCCCGCGGCCTGCAACAGGTCTACTTCGCCACGGTGCGCCGGCTGGTGCACCAGTACGGCGGCGTGGTGGAGAAGTACATCGGCGACGCGGTGATGGCGCTGTTCGGGGCGCCGGTGGCCACCGACAACGACGCGCTGCGCTGCGTACGCGCCGGTCTGGAGCTGCAACGGAGCCTGGCCCGGCAGCCGGCCGGCCCGCACCCGCCGCTCGGTTTCCGGGTCGGCATCGCCACCGGCGAGGCCCTTGTCGACCTGGCCGCGGCGCGCGACGGCGGGCAGGCCTTCGTCACCGGCGACGTGGTCAACACCGCGAGCCGGTTGCAGGCGCTGGCCCCGACCGGCGGCGTGGTGGTCGACGAGAGCACCTGGTCCGCCACCCGGCGCGAGATGGAGTACGCCGACCAGCCCCCGGTGACGTTGCGCGGCCGGTCGGCGGTGAGCCGGATCTGGCTGGCGGTGCGGGCCCGGCCCCGGCGCGACGGGCAGGGCGCCGAGCTGACCCCGATGGTCGACCGGGACCACGAGCGGGGGTTGCTGGTCAGCGCGCTGCACCGTACCGTCACCGAGCGCACCTCCCAACTGCTGACCGTCTTCGGTCCGGCCGGGGTGGGCAAGAGCCGGCTGCTGCGCGAGCTGGCCCGGCACGCGGCGAACCTGCCCGGCGCGCGGGTCACCTGGCTGACCGGCCAGTGCCCGCCGTTCGGCGAGAACGTCACCTACGCCGCGCTCGCCGACATCGTCCGAAGCTGGGCCGGGCTGACCGGCGCCGACGACCCGGCCGGCACCCGGGAGCGCCTGCGCGAGCGACTGGGCCGGCTCGCCGACCCGCACGCGGTCCGGCTCGCCGAGGCGCTCGGCCCGCTCGTCGGCGTCTCCGGCGAGCGGCTGACCTCGGCCGAGACCGAGGCGGCGTGGCGGCGCTTCCTGCTGGCGCTGGCCGCGACCGGCCCCACCGTGCTCGTCTTCGAGGACATGCACTGGGCGGACGAGGCGATGCTCTCCTTCGTCGAGCAGCTCGGCGCGGCGGCCCGCAACGTGCCGCTGCTGGTCGTCGCGACCGCCCGGCCGGAGCTGCGCGAGCGGCACCCGGCCTGGACCGGGACGATCAGCGGCGCGATGTCCATCTCGGTGCCGCCGATGCACGACGGGGACATCGACACGCTCTACTCGCTGCTGCTCGGCCAGGCCACACTGCCCAGCGAGGCCCGCGCGCCGTTGATCGAGTTCGCCGACGGCAACCCGCTCTACGCCCAGGAGTACGCCCGGATGCTGCTCGACGGCGGGCTGGTCGAGCGCTCGGCCGGCGTCGGCCGGCTCGATCCGGCCGCGGGCGCCGGGATGCCGCGTACCGTCCAGGCGGTCATCGCCAACCGGCTGGACCTGCTCGACCCGGCGGACCGCGCGGTGCTCCAGGCCGCCTCGGTGGTCGGGGTGCAGTTCTGGGCGGCCCCGGTGGCGCTGGCCCTGGGCCGGCCGACGGAGTGGGTGGAGCGGGCGCTGCACCGCCTCCAGCGCCGCGACCTGGTCTTCGAGCTGCCGGTCTCGACCATGCCCGACCAGTCGGAGTACCGCTTCCGGCACGTGCTGGTCCGGGACGTCTGCTACCAGCGACTGCCCCGGGCGGAGCGGGTCGTCCGGCACCAACGCGCCGCCGACTGGCTGGAACAGCTCGCCGACGGCCGGCAGCACGACCTGGCCGAGGTGCTGGCCAACCATCGGTGGGCGGCGCACGAGATCGCCCGGACGGTGGGGCTGGACCAGGCGCCGTACGCCGTCGCCACCCGGTCCGCGCTGCACCGGGCCGCCCGCCGGGCGTACGAGCTGCACGCGCTGGAGACCGCGGCCACGCTTGTCGCCCGCGCGCTCAGTGTCGAGTGCGGGCCGGACCCGGCGCTGGAGCTGTTCCAGGCCGAGCTGGCGTTCTACACCGACCGTGACGGCTTCCTGGTCGACGGCGGCGCGGAACTCCTCACCGGCCTGGCCGGGCGGCTGGCCGACACCGGGGACCTGCGCGGCGCGGCGAAGGCGTGGCGGCTGCTGTCCACCGCGGCCTGGGCCCGCGCCGACCGGTCGGAGATGCGGCGCTGCCTGGACCGGTCGATCCGGCTGCACGCCGAGCTGCCGGACAGCGAGGACAAGGTCGGCGCGCTGCTGGAGCTGGCCCGGGCGCACATGCTCGACGCGGAGACGGAACCGGCCTGCGCCGCCGCGCGCAGCGCCGCCGAGCTGGCCGAGCGGCTGGAGCTGCGGGAGGCACGGGCGAACGCCCGGATCACGCTGGCGGTCGTCCGCTACCAGGCCGGCGCCGAGGAGGCGTACGCCGAACTGGCCGAGGTCACCGAGGAGTGCCGGGTGGAGCGGCTCACCAGCCGCCGTCGCGCGGTGCACAACCTGGCCTGGGCGTTGCAGGAGGAGGGGGACCTGGCCGGCTCCTCCCGCCTGGTCGACGAGCAGCGCTCGCTCGACCTCGCCGGCGAGCACGGCCTGACGGTCAGCTTCAGCGACCAGTGGGCCCGGTCGTACTACCGCGGCGACTGGACCGCGGCGCTGCGGATGGCCGAGGGGTCCACGCGGCGGCCGACCGACGAGTGGGACCTGCACATCGTGGCGGTCTCCGGTTGGATCCGGGCGCTCGGCGACGACCCCGACGCCGGCGACACCGCCCCGGACCTGGTGGACCAGGCGCTGGTCGCGGCCCGGCGCAGCGGCTTCCACCGGGTGCTGCGGTCCACCGTGGCGCACGCCGCGCTGTGCCGGGCGGTGCAGGGTCGCCGGGACGAGGCGCTGGCGCTGCTCGCCGAGCTGGACGAGGACTGGCGGCGGACCCGGATGATCCCGTTCGCCGAGTGGGTGCCGGCGGTCGGTCACGTCGCCGGCCTGCTCGGCGGCGACGCGGCGGTCCTGGTGCGCGACCTGCTGGCCCGTGCCCCGCGCGCCACCCGCTGGGCGCGAGCGGCCGGGCGGTCCGCCGACGCGGCGCTGGCCCGGCGCGACGGGGACGCCGCCGGGGCGGGCCGGCTGTTCACCAGCGCGGCGGCGGACTACGCGGCGATGACCGATGTCACCGATCAGATGATCGCCTCCGCGCTGGCGGTCGGGCCGCTGGCCGAGGCGGATCCGCCGGCCGCGGCGGCGACGCTGGCCCGGGTACGCGCGTTCGCGGACCGGCACGCCGCCACCGGCCTGCTCCGGGTCGCCGGGGCCGGCTGAGCGTCAGGCCCGGGGCCGGCGGCCTCAGGCGGGGACCGGCTGCCGCGGCGGGTTCTTCGCCTTCTGCGCGTACGTGTCGACGTACTCGCGGCCGGACAGCTCCATCAGCTCGTACATGATCTCGTCGGTGACCGCCCGCTCGACGAACCGGTCGCCGGCCAGGCCGGCGTAGCGGGAGAAGTCCAGCGGCGGGCCGAAGCGGATCCGGACCCGACCCAGGTTGGGCACGATCTGGCCGGTGGGTTGGATGGCGTCGGAGTTGAGCATGGCCATCGGGACCACCGGGGCGCCGCTGGCCAGCGCGAGCCGGGCCACCCCGGTCTTGCCCCGGTAGAGCCGGCCGTCCGGGGACCGGGTGCCCTCCGGGTAGATGCCGGCGATGCCCCCGGCGCGCAGCACCCGGAGCTGGGTGTCGAGGGCCGCCCGGGCGGCCTGGCCGCCGGAGCGGTCGACCGGGATGGTGCCGGAGCCGACGAAGAACATCTTGGTCAGCCACCCTTTGAGGCCCTTGCCGGTGAAGTATTCGGCTTTCGCGATGAAGGTGACTTTTCGCTTGACGATCAACGGCGTGAAGATCGAGTCGGAGAACGAGAGGTGATTGCTGGCCAGGATCACCGGGCCGGTGGCCGGCACGTGCTCCAGCCCCTCGACCTGCGGGCGGAAGACCAACCGCAGCAACGGGCCGAGGATGATGTACTTCAGCAGCCAGTACAGCACCGGGGTCCTTCCGGAAGAGGTGGCGACGCGCGGGATCGTGCGGGAAGAGGGTACGAACCACGTACGCCGCGCCACAACGCACTCCCGGAACCGGCCTCCGACGTGTCAGGATTCAGGGCACGACGTCAGGCCGTGGCGAAGGGGGTGGCCGGTGTCAGGGGGCGGGGCCCGTCGAGGGCGGCGGGACAACGGGCTCGACGCGGCCGAGTACGCGGTCGCGGGCGACGTGGATCCGCGCGTCGGTGAGCACCTGCTCGACGTGCTGGCCGCCGGCGGCATCGCCGCCTACCTCCAGCCCTCCGCCGACCTCAACCCGGTGACCCGCACCACCACGGTGCCGGCCCGACCGGTCGACCGGCTCTACGTCGACCGGTCCCACCTCACCACCGCCCGGGACTACCTCACCCAGCTCGCCGACGAGGGGGCCGAGCCGTCCCGCGCCGACGAGCCCGACATCGAGGCCGAGTGGGCCAAGATCGTGGCGGGTTTCCACACCGCGCCGGCCGCCGGCAGCCATCCCTGGCCGGCCGCCGAGGACGTCGACGACCCGGCCGCGCCGGGCGGCGCCGCCGCCGGCCGCGCCGAGGAGCCGGCCGGGCCGACCGCCACGGACGTGCGCCGCCTGCCCTTCGCCGCGGACGTGTCCGGCGTCTCGGTGAGCCGCGGTCGGCACGACGAGCCGTCCCTGCTGGACGGGCTGGACACGTTCGGCGCCGACCTGCCGGAGGACGCGGAGGAGGAGCACTACACCCCGCCCCCGCCGCCGCCGTTGCCGCGCTTCTCGAAGTACGCGGTGCTGGGCGTGCTCTGCATCGTGGTCGGGTTCCTGTTCTTCCTCTCACCGACCGTGATGTCGCTTGTCGACCCGTCGGTGGTGACCGTGCTCGGCTTCACCGGGATCCTGGCCGGTTTCGTGATGCTGATCTGGCGGCTGCGCCCCGGCGACCGGGACGACCACGACCCGGACGACGGCGCGGTCGTCTGAGCCCGCCGCAACCGTTGCCCGGATCGCGGGACGCGGTACGCCCCGCGGCGATCCGGTAACAGGGGTGTAACTTACGGTCAGTAGGAATACCGCTGAACGTCACGTCCCGCACCGGCTGTCCGGTTTGCGCTTCTCCGGTGGCTGGTACCCCTGCTGAGCGGATTGCCCGAGATGCGACAGAGCCCCCTCGTGGTGGTGGCCAACCGCCTCCCCATCGACGACAGTGTGGCGCCGGACGGCGCCTTCGAGTGGCGCCGCAGCCCTGGCGGCCTGGTGAGCGCCCTGCATCCCCTGCTCCGGCACACGCCCGCGACCTGGGTGGGTTGGGCCGGCGGCACCGGCCCGGCACCCGACCTGCCCGACGTGGACGGTGTCCGGATGCGCAGCGTCCCGCTGAACGCCGAGGACTTCCGCGACCACTACGAGGGCTTCGCCAACGCCACCCTCTGGCCGCTCTACCACGACGCGGTCGAGCAACCGGAGTACCACCGCCGCTGGTGGGAGGCGTACCAGCGGGTCAACCAGCGGTTCGCCGAGGCCGCCGCCGAGGTGGCCGAGCCGAGCGGGCTGGTCTGGGTGCAGGACTACCACCTGCAACTGGTGCCCGGGATGCTCCGCGCGCTCCGCCCGGACCTGCGGATCGGCTTCTTCCTGCACGTGCCGTTCCCGCCGCCGGAGCTGTTCATGCAGCTCCCCCGCCGGGCCGAGCTGCTGCGCGGGATGCTCGGCGCCGACCTGATCGGCTTCCAGCGGGCCCAGGCCGCGCACAACTTCGCCCAGCTCGCCACCAAGGTGCTCGGCCTGTCCGCGAGCGACCGGCGGATCGGCGTCGACGACCGGGTGGTGCGCATCGGCGCGTTCCCGGTCGCCATCGACACCGCCGAGATGTCCGCGCTCGCCGCCCGACCCGAGGTGGCCGAGCGGGCCCGTCGGCTCCGGCAGGATCTCGGCCAGCCCGAGCAGGTGATCCTCAGCGTCGACCGGATGGACTACACCAAGGGCATCGAACAGCGCCTCAAGGCGTATCGGGAGCTGCTGGCCAGCGGCGACGTCAAGGTACGGGACACCGTGCTGGTGCAGGTGGCGGTGCCCAGCCGGGACCGGGTCGCGCAGTACCAGATCCTGCGTGACCGGGTGGAGCACCAGGTGGGGCGGATCAACGGCGAGTTCGGCCGGGTCGGCGAGCCGGCGATCCACTACCTCACCCAGCCCTTCGACCGGGCCGAGCTGGTGGCGCTCTACCGGGTCGCGGACGTGATGGCGGTGACGCCGCTGCGCGACGGGATGAACCTGGTGGCGAAGGAGTACGTGGCGGCCCGGGTGGACGGCACCGGCGCGCTGCTGCTCAGCGAGTTCGCCGGCGCGGCCGCCGAGCTGGACCAGGCGTACCTGGTCAACCCGCACGACCTGGACGGGCTCAAGCAGGGGCTGCTCGCCGCGCTGCGGGCCGGCCCGGAGGACGTCGCGACCCGGATGCGCGCGATGCGGGAACACCTGGCGCACAACGACATCCACGCCTGGGCGGCGTCCTACCTGAGCGCGCTGGAGGAGAGCGGGTCGCTGGTCGGCCGCCGGGCCACCCTGCGGTGACCCGGCGCCCGGCGCTCAGCCCGCGGTGGGCGCCGGGTCCTTGTCCAGCCAGTCCAGGATCGCGTCGATCGGCTCCCGCCAGCGGGCGTCGAGCATCAGGTCGTGACCCATGCCGGGGAAGAGCAGCGGGGCCGAGGCGTACCGGCGGGCCGCCCGGGTGAGCGCCGTCGCCGGCAGCACCCGGTCGTCGGGGCTGCCGAGCACCAGCACCGGCGGCCGGCCCACCGCCGGCTCCGGCTGCCGACCGGTGAGCAGTTGCCACTGCGCGCGGCGGCCGGCCCGACCGAGCCGGGCCACGTGCCGCCGCGCGTCGACGTCGGGCAACTCCCGGCTGAACAGTTGCCGCCGGTTGAGCCGAAGCCCGGCGCCGAAGACCGCCGGCACCGTGCCGGCCGGATTGCGGCGCAGCGCCGCGCCGAACGTCCCCCAGCCGCCGAGCACCGGCGCCACCAGCACCGCGGCCCGCGCCGGGTAGCGGGACATCGCATGCGCCACCACCCGGGCGCTGGCACCGTGCCCCACCAGCACCGCCTGCCGCGGCAGGCTCGCCGCCACCTGCGTCACGTCATGGGTGTACGCGCGCAGCGTCGCGTCCGGCGCCGGCTCGCTGCCGCCGTGCCCGCGCAGGCTCAGCGCGTACGCCGGGAAGCCGCGACCGGCGGCGTGGCCCAGCCAGTGTTCGGCGAACGCCCACGCGCCGTGGCCGAAGCCGGGCACGAACAGCAGCGGCGGCTTCGCCTCCTCCTGCTCGGGCAGCGCGGCCAGCACCTCGCGGCGTACCGGCCGCTCCGGCCGGGCCCACTCCCAGGCCCGGACCACCCGCACCCGCTCGCTGGTCATTTGTTCTCCTCCAGCTCGTGCAGGGCACGCTGCAACGCGCGCAGGTAGTCGGCGTGCCCGACCTCGAACCAGTGCCGGGTGCTGTCCTTGACCTTGGCCGAGTACCGCTCGCCGAGGCCGGCGCGGACCCGGCGGTCGAACGCGGCGACCCGGTCCGGCCGGGCGATGCGCAGCGTGAGCAGCCGGGCGAAAAGCACGCTCTGCCAGTGCGAGATGGTGAAGATGCCGGAGTCGGGCTGCACCAGGCCGACCACGGCCAGCGTGGGATGACCGGCGGTGAACGCGTTCAGCCACAGGCGGGGCCGGCCGGAGCCGTCCTCGTCGCCGAGCACCCGACCGTGCAGGAACTCGAAGCGCGGCAGGTAACCGGTGGCGAAGACGACCAGTTCCGGGTCGATCCGTCGGCCGTCGCTCAGCTCGACGGTGCGGTCGTGGAAACGGGCCACGTCCGGCACCGGGGTGATCTCGCCGTGCCCGACGTAGTACACGAGTTGGCTGTTGGCGATCGGGTGCGTCTCGTACACCCGGTGGTCGGGCTTCGGCAGGCCGAACCGGGTCAGGTCGCCGACGGTCAGCCGCAGCGTCCAGTGGTAGAGCCACTGCCGCACCCGCAGCGGCACCCGCAGCGCCAGCAACGTGTCGTTGACCTGGTCGGCCGGGCGGCCGAGGACGTACTTGGGGGCGTACCAGTAGCCGCGCCGGGTGGAGTGCCAGCAGTGGGACGCCTGCTGGGCCGCCTCGACCGCGATGTCACAGCCGGTGTTGCCGGCGCCGACCACCAGCACCCGCTTGCCGCGCAACTGGGCCGGGTCCTTATAGGACGAGGCGTGCATGACCTCGCCGCGGAACTCCGCCAGCCCCTCGTAACGGGGCAGTTTGGGCGACCAGTTGTGGCCGTTGGCCAGCACCACGGCGGCGTAGCGGGAGGTGCGCTCCGGGCCGTAGCCGCCGGTGCTGCGGGTGGTCACGTCCCACCGGTCCCCCTCGACCGGCTCGACCCGGACCACCTCGGTGCCGAACCAGACGTGCTGGCGCAGGTCGAAGTGGTCGGCGTAGCGCTCGAAGTAGGACAGCAGCTGGCTGTGGTGCGGGTAGTCCGGCCAGTCGTCCGGCATCGGGAAGTCCGGGAACTGGGTGAACGGGCGGGACGAGATGAGGTGTGTGCTGCCGTAGACCGGGCTGCGGTCGTGCCGCCAGTTCCACGCCCCGCCGACGCCGGTCTCCCGCTCGTAGCAGTCCACGCCGAAGCCGGCCTCGCGGAGGTTCTTGACGGCGGTCAGCCCGCTGGCGCCGGCCCCGATGACGCAGACCGTGTCGCCCCGGTCGGAGACCGGGCGGTCGTCCCGGCTCGGGACGGCCGTGGGGTCCGGTTCGGGGCGGCCGAGATCGGTGGAGGAGGACACCGGGAAATCTCCTTTGTGCGGCACGCGTGCCGGGTCGGTGCGAAATCCTGCCGAGAATGCCCGCCGTTGTCCAGCCGCCCGGCCATCGGCGCGGCTCAGCCGGGCGGGTCGTCTGACGCTGGGTGACCGGCCGCTTCTTCACTCAGCGTGAACGCCGCCCGGCGGGCAGGTCAGGTCGGTCCGGCCCCTTTGCTCTGCAGCCACGGACGCAGCACCGGCGGTGAGCTGCGCGGGCCTCGAAAGGCCACCGAGCCAGGCCGCGCCGCTCTGGTAACCGCGGGTAGTCGATGCGTATGAGGCTGCAGAGCAAAGGGGGCCGACCGGGTGGTTCCGCCGCCGTCGGCACCTCACGGTCCGTCACACCTCGGGCACCACGGCCACGCCGGAAGCAGGCCACACGGCCACGCGGCCACCACGGCCCACGCCGGAAGCCGGCCACCACGGCCCACGCTGGAAGCCGGCCACGCCGAGGCCGGGCACCACGGCCACGCCGAGGGCCGGGCCGTGACGCCGAGCGAGCGGGTGCCCGGGTCAGTCGGCGGCGGGCAGCAGCAGGTCGACCAGGACCGGGAAGTGGTCACTGGCCCGGCGGGTGCGCGGCGTGTCGACCACGTCGTAGTCGACCACGGTGAGCCGCGGGTCGACGAAGAGCGCGTCGATGCGGCGCCGGGGATCGGCGCAGGAGAACGTGTGGCGGTCGGCCCGGTCGGCGGCGACCGCGGTGTCGGTCAGCCCCTCGGCCACGGTCCGCCAGGCCGGTCCGTCCGGCCCCTCGTTGAGGTCGGCGCCGGCCACCACCGGCAGCGGGGACGCGGTCAGCTCCCGCTTGAACGCCGCCGCCTGGGCCGGCCGCTCGGCCGGGTCGGTGGACAGGTGCGAGCCGGCCAGCAGGAAGTCGACGCCGCCCACCCGGCACCGCGCGTACGCGGCCCCGCGCAGGTGCCGGCCCGGCGTCAGCGGGTAGCGCGTGCACCGGGTCTCGGTGACCCGTACCCGGAGGCTGGTCAGCAACAGGTTGCCCAGCGACGGCAGGCCACCGGCGGCGACTACCAGGCCGAACGAGTCGGCGAGCGTGGCGCACTTCTGCCGCCACCGGAACCGGCGCGGCCCCTCCTGGACGATGACCACGTCCGGCGCGGCGTCCCGGACCACCTCGGCCAGCGCGGCGGTGTCGTCCCGCTGGCTGTGGACGTTGTACGACAGCACCCGCAACGGCACACCCGACACGTCAGATCCTCCGGGCCAGGTCGGCGGCGCCGATCACGCCGGCGGTGTTGCCCAGCTCGGCCGGGCGCACCTCGGCGACGGGCAGACGGCTGCGCTGGGCCAGCGCGTCGGTGAACGACCGCCGGGTCGGGCCGAGCAGCAGGTCGCCGGCGTCGATCACGCCGCCGCCGACCACCAGCACCTGCGGGTCCAGGATCTGCGCCATGTCCGCGAGGCTGGTGCCGAGCCAGCGCCCGACCTGGGCGAACGCCTCGGTGGAGACCGGATCGCCGTCCTTGGCCGCGGCGGTCACCATCGGACCGGTGATCGCCTCCGCCTCGCCGTCGGCCAGCTTCAGCAACGCGGTGGCCCGGTGCGGCTCCTGCCGGGCGGCGGCGCGGGCGAAGCGGACCAGCGCGCTGCCGCTGGCGTACTGCTCGATGCAGCCGAGCCGGCCGCAGCCGCACTGGTGGCCGTCCGGCACGGTGAGCATGTGCCCCAGCTCGGCGGCGATGCCGTTGGCGCCGCGGACCAGCTCGCCGCCGAGCACGATGCCGCCGCCGACGCCGGTGCCGATGGTGAACATGACCATCGAGTCGTCGGCGTCCCGGGCCGCGCCGTAGCGGAACTCCGCCCAGGCGGCCACGTTCCCGTCGTTCTCCACGATCACCGGCAGCCCGGTGGCGTTGCTGACGTACTCGCGCAGCGGCTCGTCCCGCCAGGCCAGGTTGGGCGCGAAGAGCACGGTGGAGCGGGTGGCGTCGATCCAGCCGGCCGCGCCGATGCCGACCGCCTCGACGGTCCGGCCGGCGGTCAGCTCCGTGACCACCTCGATGATGACGTCCCGGGTCTTGGCCACGTCGTCGGCGGGGGTGTCCCGTCGCGTCTGCACGAGTACCGCGCCGGTGTCGTCCACGACACCGCCGGCCACCTTCGTGCCCCCGACGTCGACTCCGATGGTCAGCGTCACCGCTGCCACTCCCCTCTGCTGTGCTGCCCCGGGCGCCGGCCGAACCGGCCGTGCGATCCGGGATGTCCGGTGGTCAGGCCCCGTCGCCTGGTGCGTCCGCGCCCGCCTCGCCGGGCGCCCGCGAGGCGGGCACCGTGGGCCGGCCGGCCGGCGGCCGGCTCGTCGCCGGCCCCGCCGGCCCGGCGGCGTCGACGGGCGGCTGCGACGGCTCCGGCTCGGCGTGCCTGCCGCCACGCCGCGACCCCGAGCCGTCGGAGGCACCCGGATCGGCCGCGCCCTCCCCCCGGGTGGCGGCGGACCACACGTCCTGCTCGGGTGCCGGCTGAGAATCATGCCCGGTACGGGTCGCCTCGCGCCACACGTGATCTCCCGAACCGGTCGGCGCGGGGCCGCCGGGGCGGCTCGGCGTCGCCGGTCCCGGCGGGTCGGCCGGTGTCGCCGGACCGGCCGGTTCCGCCGGGGCGAACGCCCGCAGCAGGCTGGCCACACCGGCCGCCAGGTCACCGGCGCCGGTGGCGAGCCGCTCGGCGAATTCCGGACTCGGGTCCCGCAACGCCGCGATCCCCCGGCAGACCGGGCAGACGCAGCATTCCGTCGAGCCGGTGGCGAAACCGGCGCCGGTGCCGGTCGGGATGTGACCGAGGACACCCGAGAGGATCCCACCGAGCGGGCCGCGGCCCCCAGCGCCGGACGAGGCGGCGGCCATCCGCGCGGTGGCCAGCAGCGTGACGACGAGGCGCTCGGCCTCTTCCCGGGCCGAACCCGGATCAGTGGTGCCCATGGTTCGGCTCCTCCAGCGTGACGACCGGGACGGCGATCGGATCAGTTGGCCGCACCGGGTGCTTCTACCCGGCGCTTGAGCTGCTTCAACGCCGTATCCATGATCATTTTTTCGGCCTTGCGGCGGAACATGCCGAGCATCGCCACGGACAGCTCCACCTCCAGCGTGTAGGTCACCGTGGTCGTCCCGTCCGGGTTGCCGACCAGGTCGTACGACCCGCGCTGGGACCGCTGCATCGTCGACGGCGCGACCAGGTGCCACTCGATCCGGGAGATGTCCTCGGCGTACTCGTACGCCAGCACGTACTCGTCGGCCAGCACGCCCGCGTCCAGCGTGAACCGGACCTGGCTGGCGTAGCCGTCCTCGTACTCCTCGATCACCTCGGCCCGGCGCACCGACTCGGTCCACTCCGGGTAACGGGGGAAGTCACAGATGACGGCCGCCACCTGCTCCGGTGACGCGCCGACGATGATCGACTGGGTGGAGGAGTCCGCCATGGGGGGAGGCTACCCGGCTCCCCACCGGGGCGGGCGGGTAGGTTTCGACAGAGCCGACCAGGCCGGCCCGGCGCCGGTGCGAGCACGAGGGAGTGCAGGTGCGCGAGTTCTCCGTCCCGCCGATCGTCACCGTCGGCGACGCGGCCAACCTGACCGACCCGGTCTGGGAAAACGCCGAGGTCGCCCCGGACACCGTGCAGTTCGTCCGGCCGGCCGGCGACGCGGGGCCGGTCGAGGTGACCTGCCGGCAGTTCCGCGACGAGGTGGTCGCGGTGGCCCGGGGCCTGATCGCGGCCGGCGTGTCCCCCGGCGACCGGGTCGGGCTGATGAGCCGCACCCGCTACGAGTGGACCCTGCTCGACTACGCCATCTGGGCGGCCGGCGCGGTCACCGTGCCGATCTACGAGACCTCCAGCGCCGAGCAGGCCGCCTGGATCCTCGGTGACTCGGGCGCGGTGGCCGTGGCGGTGGAGAGCACCGCGCACGCGACGCTCGTCGCCGGTGTCCGGGACCGGCTGCCCGACCTGCGCGAGGTCTGGCAGATCGAGCTGGACGCGGTGCACGAGCTGGTCACCGCCGGCGCCTCGGTGGACCCGGCCGAGGTCGAGGTGCGCCGTTCGACGCTCAAGGCCGACGACCTCGCCACGATCATCTACACCAGCGGCACCACCGGCCGGCCGAAGGGCTGCGTGCTGACCCACCGCAACATCTACGCCGACATCGCCAACGCGGTGCCGGTGCTGCCGAACCTGTTCCGCCAGGGCGCCTCCACCCTGCTCTTCCTGCCGCTGGCACACGCGTTCGCCCGGCTCATCCAGGTCGGCGTGGTGCAGGCCCGGGCCACCATGGCGCACTGCGCGGACACCAGCGACCTGGTCGGCGCGCTCCAGGAGTTCAAGCCGACGTTCGTGCTCTCCGTGCCCCGGGTCTTCGAGAAGGTCTACAACGGCGCGCGGCAGAAGGCCGAGGCGGACGGCAAGGGCAAGATCTTCGACCGCGCGGAGAAGGTCGCCATCGCCTGGAGCGAGGCGCTGGAGACGCCGGCCGGGCCGGGCCTGGCGCTGCGCGCCCAGCACGCGCTCTTCGACCGGCTGGTCTACGGCAAGCTGCGGGCGGCGCTGGGCGGCCGGTGCCGCGACGCGATCTCCGGCGGCGCGCCGCTCGGCGCCCGACTCGGGCACTTCTTCCGGGGCGTCGGGGTGACCGTCTGCGAGGGGTACGGCCTCACCGAGACGTCGCCGGCCGCCGCCGCGAACCTGCCCACCGGCACCCGGATCGGCACGGTCGGCCGGCCGCTGCCCGGCGTCACCGTCCGGATCGACGACGACGGCGAGATCCTGATCTCCGGCGACATCGTCTTCCAGGGGTACTGGCACAACGAGGCGGCCACCGCCGAGGCGCTCACCACCGACGGCTGGTTCCGCACCGGCGACCTGGGCCAGCTCGACGCGGACGGCTATCTCAGCATCACCGGCCGCAAGAAGGAGATCATCGTGACCGCCGGCGGCAAGAACGTCGCCCCGGCGGTGCTGGAGGACCAGGTCCGGGCGCACCCGCTGATCAGCCAGTGCGTGGTGGTCGGCGACCGGCAGCCGTTCATCGCGGCGCTCGTCACCATCGACGAGGAGGCGCTGCCGAAGTGGCTGGCCGGGCACGGGCGCCCGGAGACCACGAGCCTCGCCGAGCTGCGCGACGACGAGGCGCTGCGGGCCGAGGTGCAGGGCGCTGTCGACCAGGCCAACCAGTCCGTGTCCAAGGCCGAGGCGATCAAGGTGTTCCGGATCCTCCCCCGGGACTTCACCGAGGCGACCGGCGAGCTGACCCCCTCGCTGAAGGTCAAGCGGCAGGTCGTCCACAAGACGTACGCCACGGAGATCGCGGAGATCTACCGGCGCTGACTACGATCCGTCAGGTGCCCGCCTCCACATCCGGACAGCCGCAGACGCAGCTCCTCGCGGTCGCCGCCCGCGCGGTTCTCCTCGCGCTGGTCGCCGCCCTGACCCTGTTCGCCACCCGCGACGCCACCGAACTCTGGTGGATCGCCCTGCTCGGCGTCGCCGGGCTACCCGCCGTCCTGGCCCCGCAGCACCGGCTGCTCACCCCGATCAGCCGCTTCGCCGAGGTGGTGGTGCTCGGGCTGGCCGCCAGCCAGGTCGCCGCCGGCGCCCACCTCACCGGCGTCACCGACGGGCTGGGCGCGTCGGCGGTGCTGCCGTACCTGGCCGTGCCGGTCACCGTGACCGCGCTGCGTCGGCGATTCCGGGAGGGCGCCGCGCTGCTCGCGGTCACCGCGGCGACGCTGCTGGTCAGCGCCGCGTTCATCGAGGTCGGCGGCGAGCCGCAGCTCGGCCAGCTCGGTTACCTCGCGGTCTGCGCGCAGTGGCTGATCCTGGCCGGCCTCGGCCTCTACACCGCCGGCACGCTCCAGCGGGTGATGCGGGTCCGCAGCGAGGGCAAACCCCAGCCGTACGCCGAGGCCACCCGGCTGTTGACCCAGCTCCGGACGGTGGCCCGGCAGCTCCCCGGCGCCACCCTGGACCCGGGCGGCATCTCCGAGCACCTGCTGGAGGAGCTGCGGGTGGTGGCGAAGACCGACCGGGGGGCGGTGCTCTCCGCCAGCGGCGGCGGCCGGCTGGTGGTGCTCGCCCAGATCGGCGCGGACCGGGTCGACTGGGAGACCACGCTCGACGCCGACTCGGCCATCGCCGACGCCTGGGCCAGCCAGCAGCCGACCGTCTCGGCCCGCTCGCAGGCCCGGTCCCGACACTCCGGTGAGGTGTCCGCGCTGATCGTGCCGCTGGTCGCCGGCGTACGCACGGTCGGCCTGGTGGTGATCGAGGCGGACAGCGGCGCCGCGTACCCGCCGCCGGTGGTGTCCCGGGTGACGGCGCTGACCGGCCCGGCGGCGCTGCGGCTGGAGGCCGCGCTGCTCTTCGACGAGGTGCGCTCGCTGGCCACCAACGAGGAGCGGCAGCGGCTGGCCCGGGAGATCCACGACGGGGTCGCCCAGGAGCTGGTGATGGTCGGGTACGGCATCGACAACGCGCTGGCGTACGTCGACGAGGACCCGAAGGAGACCGCCGAGGCGCTGCGTACGCTGCGGCACGAGGTCACCCGGGTGATCCAGGAGCTGCGGTTGAGCCTGTTCGAGCTGCGCAGCGAGGTGGACCGGCACGGTGGCCTGGCGGCGGCGATCGCCGAGTACGCCCGCACCGTCGGCGCCTCCGGCGGGCTGCGGGTGAACCTGTCCCTGGACGAGTCCACCGCGCGGCTGCCGGCCGCCACCGAGGCCGAGTTGCTGCGCATCGCCCAGGAGGCGGTCACCAACGCGCGCAAGCACGCCGGCGCGTCGAACCTCTGGGTCACCTGTGAGGTGGATCCCCCGTACGCCCGGATCGAAGTGTCGGATGACGGTCACGGCATCGGTGACCAGCGCCCCGAGGGGCACTATGGTCTTGCGATCATGGCGGAGAGGGCGGAACGTATCCGAGGCCGGTTGGAGATCAGGCCGCGGCAACCCAGCGGCACAACCGTGGCGGTGGTACTCGGCTCGTCGCCCCGGCGCGATAAGGTGCGCGGCAGCGCCGCAGCAGCAGAAGGGGAGTAACCCGAGGATGACCACTAGCCCGACACCGGCCACCCGGACCAAGGTCCTCCTTGTCGACGATCACGACCTGATCCGCAAGGGCCTGCGGCACGCCTTCGAGCGGGACCGGCAGTTCGAGGTCGTGGGTGAGGCCGCCACGGCCGCGGAGGGCGTGCGCCAGGCCGGCGCGCTCCAGCCCGACGTGGTGATCATGGACCTGCGACTGCCCGACGGCAGCGGTCTGGAGGCCACCCGCGCGCTGCGCAAGTCCAGCGCCTCGATGGGCATCGTCGTACTGACCATGTACGCCGGTGACGACCAGCTCTTCGGCGCGCTGGAGGCGGGGGCGAGCGCGTTCGTCCCGAAGACCGCCCCGGCCGACGAGGTGGTGGCCGCCGCCCGGCACGCCGCCTCCTCCCCCAGCGCGTTCACCGCGGCCGACCTGGCCGAGGCGATGAAGCGCCGGCTGGCCCCGTCCGGCCCGCAGCTCTCCCCCCGCGAGGGGCAGGTGCTGCGGCTGCTCGCCGACGGCATGAGCGTGGCCGGCATCGCCAAGCAGCTCTTCGTCAGCGAGTCGACCGCCAAGACCCACATCTCCAAGCTCTACGAGAAGCTGGGCGCGGCCAACCGGGCCCAGGCGCTGATGACCGCGCTGCGGCTGGGGCTGCTGGAGGCCCCCGACGCGCCGAAGTTCTGACGGCACCGCCGGAGAGGCCCCGTCCGCACGCCGGACGCGGGCCTCTCCGGCATTCCGGGCGCGGGTCGACCGCGTACGGTGAACGGCCGGACGCGGAACGGCGGCGGTCTTTGCACCGCGACAGCGGCCGGGCAGAATACCCGGGTGATCCGCGCGGCGGTGACGCCGCGCGTCGCCGACACCCAAGGGGCAGGGACATGCAGCGGCCGGACTGGGCACCCGAGACCATCGACATCGAGCGCCCGAGCGTGGCCCGCATGTACGACTACTACCTGGGCGGTTCGCACAACTTCGCGGCCGACCGGGCCGCCGCGCGGGCGATGGTCGAGGCGGTGCCGGAGGCCCCACTGATGGCCCAGGCCAACCGCGCCTTCCTGCGCCGGGCGGTGCACTACCTGGCCGAGACCGGGGTGCGGCAGTTCCTGGACATCGGCTCCGGCATCCCGACCGTGGGCAACGTGCACGAGATCGCCCAGGGCATCGACCCCGACTCAAGAGTGGTCTACGTCGACGTGGACCCGGTGGCGGTCGCGCACAGCCAGGAGATCCTGGCCGGCAACGAGCGGGCCGCCGTGGTCCGGGAGGACCTGCGCGACCCGGTGGCGATCCTGCGCCATCCGGAGGTCACCCGGTTGATCGACTTCACCGAGCCGGTCGCGGTGATGGTCGTGGCGGTGCTGCACTTCATCCCGGACTCCGACCGCCCGGAGGAGATCCTGCGGACGCTGCGCGCGGCGCTGGCGCCCGGCAGCCACCTGGTGCTCTCCCAGGCCAGCGACGACGGACGGGACGGCACCGGCGAGCGGGCCGAGGCGGAACGGGTCTACCGGCGCACCGACAGCCAGCTCTTCATCCGCGGTCGGGCCGAGCTGACCGCGCTGTTCGCCGGGTTCGAGCTGGTCGAACCGGGCGTGGTGTGGGTGCCGCAGTGGCGACCGGACGCCCCCGACCAGGCGGAACACGCCGAACGGGCGGTCTTCATGGGCGGGGTCGGGCGGCTCGGTGCCTGACGACGTGGCCACCGTGACCGCCACCGCCGCTCGCTGTCACCCCGGCGTCTTCGCCCGGGCCTGGGCCAAGGCGGTCTCCGGGACCAGCTACCTGCCGATGACCCAGGCGCAGCTGGAGGAGATGCTGCAACGACTCACCGAGCGGCTCGCGCAGGCGATGCGCGCCGACCCGTTCGACCTGCGGATCGGCCAGCAGGTGGGCGCGGAGCTGGTGCAGTCGCACATCGCCTCCGCCGAAGGGCTGGGCCGCACCGTCGAGGTGATCCAGCTCCGGCTGGTCCGCGACCTCGACCTGGACGTCGACGACGTCGAGGACCGGATGGCCCGGCTGCTCGCCACCGTCGCCACCGGGTACGCGCGGGCGCTGCGCGACCGCACGCTTGACGAGCAGGAGTCCATCCGGCGGGCCGCCATGATGGCGCGCGCCCAGGCCGAACGGGCGCTGCGGGACAGCGAGGCCCGCTTCCGGCACCAGGCCACCCACGACCCGCTGACCGACCTGCCGAACCGCACCCTGTTCACCGAGCGGCTGACCGCCGCGATCGTCGCGCCCGGCCGGGGCGCGGACCGGATCGGGGTCTGCTTCCTCGACCTGGACCGGTTCAAGGTGGTCAACGACTCCCTCGGTCACCAGGTCGGCGACTCGCTGCTGGTGGCGGTGGCGCAGCGGCTGCGCCGGACGCTCGGCGAGCACCTGGTGGCCCGTCTGGGCGGCGACGAGTTCGTGATCCTGGTGGAGCGCACCGCCGGCACCGACGACGTGGTCAAGGTCGCCGAGGCGGCGCTGGAGGCGGTACGCGAGCCCGCGCTCGTCGACGGGCACGAGCTGACGGTGTCCGCGAGCATCGGCATCGTGGAGCGGCCGGTGGCCGGCACCTCGCCGATGGAGCTGATGCGCGCCGCGGACAGCACGCTGCACTGGGCCAAGGCCGCCGGCGGGGCCCGCTGGTCGTTGTTCGACGCCGACCGCAACCGCCGCGAGCTGGCCCGGTACGCGCTCTCCGCGGCGATCCCGGCCGCGCTGGACCGGGGCGAGTTCTACCTCGACTACCAGCCGCTGACGTCGCTGCGTGACGGCCGGGTGCTCGGCATGGAGGCGCTGGTGCGCTGGCGCCACCCGGAGCTGGGGGTGCTCCGGCCGGACAGCTTCATCCCGCTGGCCGAGGAGACCGGCCTGATCGTCCGGCTCGGGAGCTGGGTGCTGGCCGAGGCGTGCCGCGAGGCGGGCACCTGGTCGGCGGCGGGTGGCGACGCGCCGTTCGTCAGCGTCAACCTGGCCGTACGCCAGTTGCACCGGGCCGACCTGGTGCCCGAGGTACGGGGCGTGCTCGGCCGCACCGGCCTGCCCCCGGAACGGCTGCAACTGGAGGTCACCGAGAGCACCATGATGAGCACCCTGGTCGAGCCGGTCCGGGCCCTGCGGGTGCTCGGCGATCTCGGCGTCCGGGTGGCCATCGACGACTTCGGCACCGGCTACTGCAATCTCGCGTACCTGCGGGACCTGCCGGTGACCGAGTTGAAGGTGGCCGGCGAGTTCGTGACCGGGCTGCGCGCGCCGGCCGACGATCCGGGCGGCCGGACCGACGAGCGGATCCTCGCCTCGCTGGTCTCGCTGGCGCACGCCCTGGACCTCACGGTCACCGCCGAGGGGGTGGAGACGGCCGGCCAGGCGGACCGGCTGCGCGCCATCGGCTGCGACGCCGGTCAGGGCTGGCACTTCGGCCGCCCCGGCTCGGCGCTGCAACACCTCACCCGCGCGCCCGCGGCATAAGGAGGGGCCCCTTGGGCGTCTGGGTCCCTACTACACCCAGTCGCCGCACGCGGTCAGCCTGCCTGGCGGCGGGTGTCCGCCCCGTCCAGATAGGCCAGCACGGCCAGCACCCGCCGGTTGTCGTCACCGGACGGCGGCATCCGCAGCTTGCTGAAGATGCTGTTGATGTGCTTGTCGACGGCCTTCTCGGTGACGAACAGCCGGGCCGCCACCGCGGCGTTCGACCGGCCCTCGGCCATCAGGCCGAGCACCTCGCGTTCCCGCGCGGTCAGCTCGGCGAGCGGCCCGGCGCCATCGCGGCGGGCCAGCAACTGGGCCACCACCTCCGGGTCCATCACGGTGCCGCCGGCGGCGACCCGGCGCACCGCGTCGACGAACTGGTCCACGTGCGACACCCGGTCCTTGAGCAGGTAGCCGACGCCGCCGCGCCGGTCGGCGAGCAGCTCACGAGCGTAGAGCTGCTCAACGTGCTGGGACAGCACGAGCACCGGCAGCCCGGGCAGCTCGGCGCGGGCCCGCACGGCCGCCTGCAACCCCTCGTCACTGAACGTCGGCGGCAGCCGTACGTCGATCACCGCGACGTCCGGCCGGTGCGCGGCCAGCGCGGGCAGCACTGACGGTCCGTTGTCGACGGCCGCCACCACCTGGCAGCCGAACGCCTCCAGGATCCTGGTCAGCCCCTCTCGAAGGAGGGCGAGATCCTCGGCGATGACAACGCGCACGGCAGCTCCATGCTGATGACGGTGGGTCCACCGGCCGGACTGGTCACTGCCATCGTCCCATCGAACGCAGCCAGCCGGCGTCCGGTCCCGGCCAGACCGCCGCCGGCCGCCGGCGCCGCCCCGCCCCGGCCGTCGTCACCGACCTCGGCGGTCAGCCGCCCGTCGGCGTGCCGCAACTCCACCCAGGCCCGGGCCGCCCCGCTGTGCTTGCCCACGTTGGCCAACGCCTCGGCGACCGCGAAGTAGACGGCCGACTCGACCGGGGCGGCGGCCCGGCCGGGCAGGTCGACGGTGACCTCCACCGGCAGCGGCACGGCCAGCGCCAGCGCCCGTACCGCGCCGGGCAGGCCGCGCTCGGCGAGCACCGGCGGGTGGATGCCGCGCACCAGCCCGCGCAGCTCGGCCAGGGCCTGGCCGCTGGTCTCCCGGGCCTCGGCGAGCAGCCGGCGGGCCGCCTCCGGGTCGTCACGGACCAGTTGCTCGGCCAGCCCGATGCTCATGCTCAGCGCGACCAGCCGAGCCTGCGCCCCGTCGTGCAGGTCCCGTTCGATCCGGCGCAGCTCGGCGGCCTGCGCGTCCACCGCCTCGGCCCGGGTGACGGTGAGCTGACGCACCCGCAGCGCCAGCGCGGCGCCGCGGGTCGGGGTCAGGAAGAACCCGGCGAACGTCACGTGCAGCCAGACCAGCCAGCGCCCAGCGGCCACCCCGGCGGCCAGCAGCAGCGCGCCCAACGGGACGCAGAGCACCGCCTCGACGAGGTTGTCGAGCGGCCAGAACGGGCCGTAGCCGTACCAGGCGCCGGCGGCACGCAGCACCAGCGGCACGCCGATCAACCCCTCCAGCCCGTACAGCGGGAGGACGAACGCGGCCAGGCACACCGCGCCGGTGACCGCGCCGGGCAGCAGCCAGGCCAGATCCCGCCAGGTCGCCGGGTCGCCCACCATCCACCGGAACCGCCGCCAGGTGCCGAACTGGGCACCGGCCGGCGCGGGCAGGTAGGGCGTGGGCATCTCGACGCCGCTCCACCGGGCCAGCCGGCGGTGCAGCCCGGCGCAGATCCGGACCGCGCCGGTGACCACCGGGAAGAGGGCGAAGCCGACGCCGAACGCCGGGATCAGCAGCAGCGCGACCAGCGACAGCACGAACAGCGCCACGTGCGTGGTCAACGACAGCAGCGCGGTCAGCAGCCCCTGGGCGGCGGTCACCGCGGCGGGCCGCAGCCGGGTCCGGAGCAGTAGCCGTACCGATGCGTCCACGAATTCCATTCTCCGGTATCACCGCCGGTCCGCCGGTGGTGCTGGCACCACCCGTGGAGTCGGGGCGGCACCCCTGACCGGCGGGCCGGCGGCCCGAAGGATCGAGTCAGGGCCCGCGGTCCGCGCCGGGCGACGAGTGAGAGGAACCCTGATGTCCCCGCACCGAACGGCCCGGCTGCCCGCCGGCCGCCGCGGCAAGTACGCCGTCCTCGTCCTCTGGCTGGCGCTGCTCGCGGTCGCCGGGCCGCTCGCGTTGAAGCTGGGCGAGACGCAGGACAACTCGACGCTCGGCGCGTTGCCGCCCGGCGTCGAGAGCAGCCGCGCCGCGCAGCGGGCCGAGGCCGCCTTCCCCGAGTCCCGCCGGCAGTCGGCCGTCGCCGTGTACGTCCGCGACACCGGCCTCACCGCCGCCGACCGGGCCCGGGTCGACGCCGACCGGGCGGCCTTCGCCGGGTACGCCGACGGCGGCGCGGTCTCCGCGCCGACGCCGAGCGCGGACGGCCGGGCGCTGCTGTTCTCGCTCCCGGTCACCCCCGACGAGGAGCGACGCGCCGACGCGGTACGCGCCATGAAGGACCGGCTCGCCGACGCGACGCCCGGCCTGCGGACCGCGCTGACCGGCGACGCGGTCGCCGAGAGCGACGTCTGGGACGCGTTCGACGGGATGGACGGCGCGTTGCTGCTGGCCACCGCCGTCACCGTCGCCCTGCTCCTGCTCGTCACCTACCGCAGCCCGGTGCTGTGGCTGGTGCCGCTGCTCGCGGTCGGCGTCGCCAACCAGCTGGCCGGCGCCACCGTCTACCTGCTGGCCCGGCACGCCGGCCTGGCGGTGGACTTCCAGAGCCAGACCATCCTCACCGTGCTGGTCTTCGGCGTCGGGGTGGACTACGCCCTGCTGCTCATCGCCCGCTACCGCGAGGAACTGCGCCGGCACGCCGACCGGCACGCCGCGATGGCGGTGGCGCTGCGCCGGTCGTACGGCGCGGTCTGCGCCTCCGCGGCGACGGTCGCGCTCGGGCTGCTCTGCCTCGTCGCGGCGGACCTGCCCGCCACCCGCGGCCTGGGGCCGGTCGGCGCGGTCGGCATCGTGGCCGCGTTGCTGGCGATGACCACGCTGCTGCCGGCGGTGCTCGTGGTGTGCGGGCGGTGGCTGTTCTGGCCGTTCGTGCCGCGCCACACGCCCGGCGCGAACGAGCGCGACCTGGACGCCGACCACGGGGTGTGGCAGCGGATCGCCGGCCTGGTCGGTCGCCGGCCGCGCCCGGTCTGGGTGGGCACCGCCGTCGCCCTGGTCGCGTTGACCCTCGGGATCGGCAATCTCACCCTGGGCCTGCCCGACGACGAGTCGTTCACCACCGAGGTCGGCTCGGTCGCCGGTCAGCGGCTGGTCGCCGCCCACTATCCGGGCGGGTCGGTCGCGCCGGTCGAGGTGCTGGCCGCCGCCGGCGCCGCCGACCTGGTCACCGGCGCGGCCCGCGCGGTGCCGGGCGTCGCGGAGGTGGGCGGGCCGCAGCGGTCCGCCGACGGTCGTTGGGTACGCGTCACCGCGGTGCTCGCCGCCGCCCCGGACAGCGCCGCGGCCCGGGACACGGTGGGCCGGCTGCGCACCGCCGTGCACGCGGTGCCCGGGTCGCAGGCGCTCGTCGGCGGGCGCACCGCGACGCTGCTCGACGAGCGACGCACGGTGGACCGGGACAACCGGGTGGTCATCCCGCTGGTGCTCGCCGTGGTCCTGGTGATCCTGATGCTCCTGCTGCGCGCGCTCGTCGCGCCGCTGCTGCTGATGGCGAGCGTGGTGCTGTCGTACGCGGCGGCGATGGGCGCCGCCGGGCTGCTGCTCGACGCGTTGGGCTACCCGCGGCTGTTCGTCGGCGTGCCGTTGCAGGCGTTCCTGTTCCTGGTCGCCCTCGGCGTGGACTACACGATCTTCCTGATGACCCGGGCCCGGGAGGAGACCGCGTCGATCGGGCACCGGCCCGGGACGCTGCGGGCGCTCACCGTCACCGGCGGCGTGATCACCAGCGCCGGGGTGGTGCTGGCGGCCACCTTCGGCGCCCTGCTGGTGCTGCCGCTGGTGCCGTCGGTGCAGATGGGGGTGATCGTGGCGGTCGGGATCCTGCTCGACACGCTCCTGGTTCGCAGCCTGCTGATCCCGGCGCTGACCCTGGACCTGGGCGTGCGTGTCTGGTGGCCGGGACGGCTGTCGCGTCGCCCGGCCGAGCGTCCGGAGGAAGCCCCGCCCACCGCGTCGAGGAGGGAGGCGGCCCCCGCCTGACACGTCGCCGCCGACGAGCCCGCGCCGTCCGCCCGGAGTGCCACGACCTCGCCCTCGGGGCGGGGGCGCGGTTCGGGGGCGGGCGGGCGGCGCGCTCCACGTGTCCGGGCGGTAAGCGGCGCACGGGTGAGGCGGGGACGGGACGACGGTGGCCGGTGAACCGCTCGGGCGCCGGTCAGCCGGCGAGCAGCGTGGCCATCCGCTCGGCCTGGGTCTCCCAGCGCCACTCCCGCTCGACCCAGGCCCGGCCGGCCGCGCCGAACTGGCGGGCGAGGTCGCGGTCGGCGAGCAGGGTCGCCACCCGGTCGGCGAGCTGGGCGACGTCCCGGCCCCGGACCACGTACCCGGTCTCCCCCTCGCGGACCGCGTCCGGCGCGCCGCCGGAGTCGCCCGCCACCACCGGCAGCCCGGTCGCGCTCGCCTCCAGGTAGACGATGCCCAGGCCCTCCACGTCCAGGCCGCGGTTGCGGGTGCGGCAGGGCATCGCGTACACGTCGCCGGCGGCGTAGTGCGCGGGCAGTTCGGCGCTGGGCACCGAGCCGGTGAAGACCACGTCCCGCTCCACCCCGGCCTGCCGGGCCAGCTTCTCCAGGGTGGCCCGGTAGGGCCCGCCGCCGACCACCAGCAGCGCGGCGTCCGGCACCCGGCGGCGGATCTCCGGCAACGCCCGGATCAGCGCGTCCTGCCCCTTGCGCGGCACCAGTCGCGACACGCACACCACCACCGGCCGGTCGGCGAGGCCGAGCCGCGCCCGGACCGGCTCGCCGTCGACGCCGGGATGGTAGGTCTCCACGTCGACGCCGGGCGCGAGGCGGCGCAGCTCGGTCAGCCCGTCCAACGCCCGGGCCAGCCGCACCCGGGTGTACTCGCCGAGGTAGGTGGTCACGTCCACGCCCCGGCCGATGCGTCGCAGCGCGGACCGGGCGCCGGGCAACGCGGCCCAGCCGACCTCGTGCCCGTGCGTCAGCGCCACCGCCCGGCGGATCCCGGCCCGGCGGCGCAGCCCCGACGCGAGCAACCCCAGCGGCGCCGCCGCGCCGAACCACACCGTGTCGCAGTCGTACGCCCGGGCCAGCCGGGCCGCCCGCCGGGCGATCAGCGGCGTGGGCAGCAGCACCTTGGTCCGTTCCCGGACGACCTCGAACGGCTGGTCGGCGTCGAACTTCTCCGCGCCCCGCCAGCTCGACGCGTAGACCACCACCGAGCCGGGCGGCTGGCGCACCGCGAGGTTGTGCACGAAGGACTGGATGCCGCCGGGGCGGGGCGGGAAGTCGTTGGTGATCAGCAAGGTGCGGCTCATCGGCCGTGCTCCCTGGCGTAGGCGCGGGCGGCGGCCATCCGCTCCACGGTGGACGGGTGGGACGCCGACCACAGGTACTCCCAGCGCGGCGGGTCGGGGTCGGCCAGGTTCACCCCGGCCAGCCGGCGCTGCATCGCCTCGAACGTCGCCGGGTCGCCGGTGAGCGCCAGCGCGTGCGCGTCGGCCCGGGCCTCCACCCGTCGGGAGACCAGCGCCTGCACCGGGGTGGCCACCAGCCCGACCACCGTGACCAGCGCGACGAGCAGCGGGAACGCCCGCGGCTGGGCGATGGAGTCGACGCCGGCCAGCCGCAGCAGCGGGGTCCAGGAGCCGACCAGGTACAGCGCCACCACCGCGGCGGCGGCGCCGAGCGCGCCGATCAGCGTGCCGGTCCAGACGTCGCGGTCCTTGGCGTGCCCCAGCTCGTGGGCGACCACGCTTGTCACCTCCGCCGGTTCCGCCTCGCGCAGCAGCGTGTCGTAGACCACCACCCGCCGGGTCGGCCCGAGCCCGGAGACGTAGGCGTTCACCGCCCGGGTCCGCCGGGACGCGTCGGCGACGAGCACGTCGCGGACCGGCACCCCGTCCCGGGCGGCCATGGTGGTCAGCCCGGTGCGCAGCGGGCCCGGCTCCATCGGGGTGAACCTGTTGAACACCGGTTCGACGAGCACCGGCAGCACGAACGACAGGATCACCACCAGGGCGGCGGCGCCGGCCGCGCCGTACGCCCACCACCAGCGGGGAGCGAGCCGGACCACCGAGTAGAAGGCGAGCAGGACGAGCGCGCCGATGACCGCGCTGACCGCGTACGACTTGAGCAGGTCGACCGTCCAGCCGCCCCAGCCCTGGGTGCTCAGCCCGTAGCGGACCAGCACGGTGCGCCGCCAGGCCGCGAACGGCAGGGTGAGCAGGTCGGCGAGGAACATGACGCCCAACCCGCCGAGCACGGCCTGGGCCACCCAGTGCCCGCCGAAGGGCCGGCCGCCCAGCTCGACCAGACGCCCGCCCAGCGGGGTGAGCCCGAGCAGCAGCGCCACCACCAGACCGACCACGAGCGCCGACCAGCCGGCCGGGCGCAACGCGCCGCCGAACGCCCGGCCTCGGGCCACCTGATCGACGGGGAGCGCCCGCAACGCGGCGAGCTGGTCGGCGCGGGGCGCCGGCGGCCGGCTCCACGGCACGAGCAGCGCCACGGTGACGACGAGCGCCACCGCCAGCCCGGCCAGGGTCAGCAGCGCCCAGGCGCGCGGGCTCACCACCCCACCCCGCCGTCGCCACCCGTCCGCGTCATGCCGCTCCCTCCCGCCGTGACCGCCCATCCTATGGCCCGGGTGCGGCGGGACGGCCCGGTGCCCGGACGCCGCCGCCCGGGTGGGCTGTGGACGACGGCCGGCGGGGTCAGGCCACCCGGCGGCGGCGGGTGGCGCGGCGGGGTGCGGGTGCGGAGGCGGGGGTGGCCGCCGGTGGCAGCACCTCCACGTCGAAGCCGGCCCGGGCGAACACCTCGATCGCCCGGTGCTCGGCCGGGCCAGGTCGGCCGCCGGGGATTCGGGGTCGAGCAGCGCGGTCACCAGGCACCCGGCGCAGCCGGCGCCGCGGATGCCGCAGCCGTCGCAGTCGATGAGCATGAACGCCTCCTGACACGGTCGCCGGTGGCGGTCGGGGAAGGGACCACCACCGTCGGTCACCGCAAGGCTATGCGCCGGGTACGACAGAACCGGACAACGAGGCAGCACCCACCCCGAAAACGATCATCCAGTCACCAGTCCGCCGAAGCGGCGCGAGCGGGTCAGGAGCGGGCGAGCCGGCGCAGCAGCGAGTCGGCGCCCAGCGGGTACGCGCCGTGCCGGCGTACCCCGTCGGCGACCTCGCGGTCCGACGAGACGACCACCACCGGCCGGCCGGCCGGCTCGGCGCGGACCAGCCGCCGGATCAGCTCGTCCGCGGTCTCGCCCTTGCGGGAGAAGAGCACCCGCACGCCGCGCGGCGCCGGCGGCAGCCCGTGGATCCGCTCGGCGCCGTCGAAGACCACCGTGACCTCGTCCCCGGTCTGCGCCGCGATCCCGCCCAACCCGGAGATCAGTCGCTTGCGCTGCTGCTCCAGCGACATCTCCCCGAAGCCGCGCTTGGTGACGTTGTAGCCGTCCACCACCAGGTGCGCCCGGGGCAGCGCGAGGAGCTGGTCGAGCCGGGCCGGGTCGTCGGTGTCGCGGGCCCGGGTCGCCGGTCCGGCCTGGGCGGCGCCCGGCTGGTCGGCGAACGCGTCGGCGACGAAGTCCGCCGGCAGCGTGTCCACCGGGTCGAGGGCCAGCTCCCGGCGTAACCCGACCGCGGCCTGGCCGATCGTCTCCAGCAGCAGCCACAGCCGGGCGTCGTCGACGGAGCGGGCCTCCTTGGCGCTGGCCCGGGCCACCCCGGCGGCGGCCTCCGCCTCGGCCAGCCGGGCCCGGGCGCGGCGCAGCTCGGCGTCCGCGTCGGCCGCCGCGCGGGCCGCCCGGCCCCGTTCGGTGGCCAGCAGCTCGGTGGCCCGGCGCTCCCGGGCCTGGGTCTCCCGCAGGGTACGGGCCAACTGCCGGGCCTCCTCGCGGAGCTGGCCCAGCTCCTCGCGGACCCGGGCCAGCTCGTCGCGGAGCTTCTCGGCCTCGACCCGGGCCACCGCCCGGTCGTGCTCGGCGCGGGTGGCCCGCTGCTCGGCCTCCCGGACCAGCTCGGCCACGACCGCGCTGTCCGCCTCGGCGCGCACCGCCTCCCCACTGGCCTCGATCAGCTCCCGCCAGCCCCGGGGCCGGGCCAGGTAGGCCAGCGCGGCCACCTCGACCGGGTCGGCCGCGGCCGGCGCGGTGCCCTCGACCACCGCCGCGCCGAGGTCACCGGCGTCGGCCAGGACCCGGGCGGTGACCCGCTGCCGGAACAGCGGGTCGGCGGTGAGCTGGGCGGCGATCACCGGAGCGCCGAGCCGGGCGCGGCGGTTGGGGGCGAACTTGGCGACCCGGCGCAGCGGCACCGGCACCTCGTCGGCCGGCAGGCCGGGCAGGACCGCGGCGGTCAGCGTGACGATCCGCTGGCGGACCGGCTCGGGGAGCGTGGGCTCGGGCTCGGGCGGCGACGGGTCCTCACCGGGCTCGGGCGCGCCGACCACCGGCTCCTCCGCGGAGGAGCGGTCGTCGTGCGGCTCGGTGAGGGGCATGTGGCAAGTCTCCCACCCCGAACGGGCCCACCGCCCGGTGAGTGAGCCGATCTCTCATCGTACCCCCGTGGTATCACCGGGGCCGGAGTGACGCGAGTGTCGGACCGTGCCGTTACCGTCCCGCTGGTGACGGGAACGGAGTACGTCCAGGAGTCGCTGGCCGGTCTGGACCGCGCGGCGGGCAGCGGCGTCGACCCCGCGCTGCCGCTCTACGCGACCACCTTCGTGGTGGTCGACCTGGAGACCACCGGCGGCGCGCCGGACGGCGGCGGGATCACCGAGATCGGCGCGGTGAAGGTCCGCGGCGGCGAGGAGCTGGGCGTGCTCGCCACGCTCGTCAACCCGGGCGTGCCGATCCCGCCGTTCATCACCGTGCTGACCGGGATCACCCAGGCGATGCTGGTGCCCGCCCCGCCGATCGAGCAGGTGCTGCCGAGCTTCCTGGAGTTCCTCACCGACGCCGTGCTGGTCGCCCACAACGCCCCCTACGACGTGGGCTTCCTCAAGGCCGCCTGCGCGAAGCACGGCTACCGCTGGCCCAACCCGCGGGTGCTGGACACCGCCGCGCTGGCCCGGCGGGTGCTCACCCGCGACGAGGTGCCCAACCGCAAGCTGGGCACGCTGGCCGGCTACTTCCGCACCGCCACCCAGCCCACCCACCGGGCGCTCGACGACGCCAAGGCCACCGTCGACGTGCTGCACGGGCTGATCGGCCGCCTGGGCGGGCACCGGGTCGACACGATCGGCGAGGCGATCGAGTTCGCCCGAGCGGTCACCCCGACCCAGCGCCGCAAGCGGCACCTCGCCGAAGGGCTGCCGAAGGTGCCCGGCGTCTACATCTTCCGGGCCGCCGACGACCGGCCGCTCTACGTCGGCACGTCCGTCGACATCGCCACCCGGGTGCGCAGCTACTTCACCGCCGGCGAGAAACGGGCCCGGATCTCCGAGATGCTGGCCGCCGCCGAGCGGGTGGAGGCGGTCGAGTGCGCCCACTCGCTGGAGGCCGAGGTCCGCGAGCTGCGGCTGATCGCCGCGCACGCCCCGCCGTACAATCGCCGGTCGAAATACCCGGAGCGCCAGGTCTGGCTGAAGCTCACCGACGAGGCGTACCCCCGGATGTCCGTGGTCCGCGACCTCGGCCCCACCGACACCGCCTACCTCGGCCCGTTCCGGTCCAAACAGGCCGCGGAGCTGGCCGCCGCCGGCTTCCACGACGCGGTGCCGCTGCGTCAGTGCACGCACCGGCTCTCCCGGCGCACCACCATGCCGGCCTGCGCGCTGGCCGAGCTGGGTCGCTGCCCGGCGCCCTGCGAGCACCGGATCAGCCCGGAGGAGTACGAACACGCCGCCGCCACCCCGTTCCGCACCGCCACCCGCGACGATCCCGCCGTGGTGGTCGACGCCCTGCTCGCCCGGATCGAGGTGCTCTCCGCCGCCCAGCGCTACGAGGAGGCGGCGGTGGCGCGGGGCCGACTGGTCGCGGTGCTGCGCGCGGCGGTCCGGATGCAGCGCCTGGCGGCGTTGACCGGCATCGCCGAGCTGGCCGCCGCCCGGCCCGCGGCCCGGGGCGGCTGGGAGCTGGCGCTGGTCCGGCACGGGCGGCTCGCCGGGGCCGGCGTGTCGCCACCCGGTGTCCACCCACGACCGACGATCGCGGCGATCCGGGCCACCGCCGAGACGGTGCTGCCCGGGCACGGTCCGGTGCCGGCGGCCACCGCCGAGGAGACCGAGCGGATCCTGTCCTGGTTGGAACGGCCGGAGACGCGACTGGTCGAGAGCACCGCCGGATGGGCCTCGCCGGTGGCCGGCGCGGGACGCTTCCGCGACCTGCTGGCGAAGGCCGAGAACGGCGGATCCCACCAACTCTCGACCGAACGCTCATGACCAAGTGTCCGATCGGACGACGCCGACTCCCTTAGGCTGTTGAAGAAGTGCAGCACTGCCCGATTCGCGGGTCTGCTCCCGGTCACCGGCCCCGGTGACCGCGGGCCGGGTGAGGAGGTGTCCCAGGTGGACGTCGACGCCGGACACGGCGCCGCCCTGGGCGGCGCCCTTCCGAACCAGGGCGAGCTACCGCTCACCCGCCGGCTGCGTTCGCTGCTCACCTGGCCCACCGCCGACGGCGATCCGGTCACCGCGCTGGTCCGCGCCCATCGTGGCATCCACGCCAGCGCCGACGTCTCGGTGCTGCGCCGGGCGTACACGATCGCCGAGAACATGCACCGCGGCCAGTTCCGCAAGAGCGGCGAGCCCTACATCACCCACCCGTTCGCGGTGGCGCAGATCTGCGCCGACCTCGGCATGGACACCACCACGCTGGTCGCCGCGCTGCTGCACGACACGGTGGAGGACACCCGCTACACGCTCCAGGCGCTCCAGGAGGACTTCGGCGGCGAGGTGGCCCACCTGGTCGACGGCGTGACCAAGTTCGACAAGGCGTTCTACGGCAAGGCCGCCGAGGCGGAGACCGTCCGCAAGATGATCGTGGCGGCCGGCAAGGACGTCCGGGTGCTTGTCATCAAGCTGGCCGACCGGCTGCACAACATGCGGACGCTCGGCGTCCGCTCCGCCGCCTCGCGGGAGCGGATCGCCCGCAAGACCCTCGACGTGCTGGTCCCGCTCTGCGACCGGCTGGGCATCCAGACGCTCAAACGCGAACTGGACGACGTGGTGCTGTTGCACCTGCGGCCCGAGGAGCACGCGCGGATCGCCCGGTTCGTGCACGACCGGCCCGGCTGGGACGCCTACCTCGCCGACGTGGTGGCCCGCACCCGGGCGGCGCTGCGCCGCAGCCGGGTGGACGCCGACGTCTCCCCCCGCCCGCGACACCTCTACTCGATCTGGAAGGACACCGTCGCCGGCGGCCACGCCGCCCCGTACGACCTGCCCCGCATCGCCATCGTGGTGGACGGCCCGGCGACCGACTGCTACGCCGCGCTGGGCGCCGTGCACGGGCTCTGGCGACCGGTTCCGGGCCGCTTCAAGGACTTCATCGCCTCACCGAAGAACAACCTCTACCGGTCGCTGCACACCAGCGTCTGCGGCCCGCAGGACCGCACGGTCGAGGTGCTGATCCGCACCACCGAGATGCACCGCTCCGCGGAGTACGGCGTGGCCGCCCACTACCGCTTCCCGCGCGCCGCGGGCCGGGCCGCCGACCGGGCGGACGAGCTGGCCTGGCTGCGCCGGGTGCTCGACTGGGAGCAGGACACGGTCGATCCGACCCAGTTCATGGCGTCACTGCGCTGTGACCTGTCGGAGGCGCAGATCCAGGTGGTCGCCGACGGTCGGCAGTTGGTGCTGCCGGCCGGGGCCACCCCGGTCGACCTCGCGTACGAGCTGGGCACCGAACGCGGTGACCACTGCCTCGCCGCCCGGATCAACGGCCGGCTGGCCCCGCTCTCCTCCGAGCTGGAGGAGGGCGACGTGGTGGAGATCTTCACCGAGAGCGACGCGGAGAGCGGCTTCGAGGCCGACGTCGCGCCCCGCGGTCCGCGCCGGGAGTGGCTGGGCTTCGTCAAGTCCCCGCACGCCCAGATGCAGATCAACAGGTGGTTCGCCGAGCACACCGAGCCGGGCATCTCGATCGCCGACAAGGTCCGGCTCGGCCGCGCCTCGATCGGCCTGGCGCTGCGCAAGCACAACCGGGGCCTGGCCAGCGACCTGCCCCTGCTGCGGCTCTCCGAGGAACTGGGCTATCCCGACCTGGAGACGCTGCTGGTCGCGGTCTTCGACCGCTCGGTCGAGCCGGACACGGTGGTCCAGCAGCTCATCGACCTGGTCGACCACCGGCAGTAAGGTGAAGGGCCTTCGCCCCGGCCGACCCGGCGGCCACTAGCCTGAACGCATGATCCCCCGCGCGCGTGCCACCGGACGGGCCTTCGGCTACCGCCTCTTCTACCGGTTGCCGGTCCCGCTGCGGCGGCGGCTGGTCCGGCTGGCCGTGCCGAAGTACATCGTCGGTGCGGTCACGCTGGTCCGGGACGCGGAGGCCACCGGCGCGGGACGGATCCTGCTGCTGCGCCAACCCCCCGGCCACAGTTGGAGCCTTCCCGCCGGCCTGCTGCAACGCGGTGAGCCCCCGGTGGTCGGCGCCGCCCGGGAGCTGCACGAGGAGTCCGGCGTCCGGCTCTCGCCCGACCGGCTCCGGCCCGCGGTGCCGAACGCGGTGGTGCACGCCAAGGGCTGGGTGGACGTGGTCTTCGAGGTGACGGTGCCGGCGTCGAGCACCACGCTGAAGGTGGACGGGGCCGAGGTGTTGGAGGCCGCCTGGCACCCGCTCGACGATCTGCCCCGGCTCAGCCGTGCCACCGCCAACCTGCTGGCCCACTACGGCATCGGCCCACGCGCCGGCGAGGTCCCGCCGCCCGTGCCCCCGGCCGCATGAGCCCCGAATCGCGTGCCGGGGTCGAGGTGTGCGCGGTGGTGCTGGCGGCCGGCGCCGGCACCCGGTTGCGCCCGCTCACCGAGCGGGTGCCCAAGGCGCTCTGCCCGGTCGGCAACGTGCCGCTGCTCGACCGCGCCCTGGCCCGGCTCGCCGGTCTCGGCCTGACCGGTCCGGACCGGGTCGCGGTGAACGCCTGCTACCTGGGCGACCAGGTGACCGCGTGGGTCGGCGACCGGGCCCACCTCTCCGTCGAACCGGGCGAACCGCTGGGCACCGCCGGCGGTGTCGGCCGGCTGCGCGACTGGATCGCCGGGCGGGGCGTGCTGGTCGCCAACGCCGACGCGTACCTGGCCGACCCGGCGGCGCCGCCCGGCCCCGACGTGGCCGCGCTCTGCGACGGCTGGGACGGGCGGAGCGTACGCCTGCTCGGCCGGCCGGCGGACGATCCGGCCGCCCACGGCACCTTCGCCGGCCACCGCTTCGCCGGTCTGTCGCTGCTGCCCTGGCGGCTGGTCCGGGACCTGCCGGCCACGTTCGACGAGCTGGTCCGGGCGGTGTGGCGGCCGGCCGAGGCGGCCGGGGCGCTGACCGTGGTCCGCTACCGGGGAACGTTCTACGACACCGGCACGCCGGCCGACTACCTGGCCGCCAACCTGCACGCCGCCGGTCCGGCCGGGCTGGTCGACCCGTCCGCGACGGTGGACGGGCCGGTCACCCGCTCGGTGGTCGGCGCCGGCGCGCGGGTCCACGGCGCGGTCGACCGGTCGGTGATCTGGCCGGGCGCGACGGTCGCCGCCGGGGAACGCCTCGACGGCGTGATCCGGGCCGGCGCCGACCTGACCGTCCCGGCCGCGCGGTGACCGGCGTGGGCTCTAGCATGGGGCTCGTCGCCGACGAACGGAGAACCGTCCCGTGATCACCGCGATCGTGCTGATCGACTGCGCCACCGACTCCATCCCCGAGGTGGCCGAGAACCTGGCCGCCCTGCCCGGCGTCAGCGAGGTCTACTCGGTGGCCGGGCACGTCGACCTGATCGCCATGGTCCGGGTCCGCGAGTTCGAGCAGATCGCCCAGGTCATCGCCGGGAGCATCTCCAAGGTGCCCGGTGTGCTCAACACCGAGTCGCACATCGCGTTCCGGGCCTACTCGCAGCACGACCTGGAGGAGGCGTTCGCGATCGGGCTGGCCAGCGCCGACTGAGACGCCGGTGGCCGGCCCACCCCGGCGAGGGGCGGACCGGCCACCGTCGGTCGTGCGGTCGGGTCAGCTCTGCGCGGGCGCCGGGGTCTCCGTGGTGCCCGGAGCGGGCTCCTCGGTCCCGGTGCCGCCCGGCGCGGACGACTCGGTGCCGCCCGGTGCCGGCGACGTGGTGCCGCCCGGGCTGGGCGTGCCGCTGGCGCTGGTCTGCGGCACCGGGACGCCCAGCGTCTGGGCCAGCGCCACAAGCGCGTCGTAGTGCGCCTGGAGGACCGGCAGCGCGTCCTGGGCGAGCTGCACCACCGACTGTTCGGAGCCCTGCGAGATCTCCGTCTGGGTGGCCTGGATGGCCTGGACGTGGCCGGCGAGCTGGGCGGTCACCCACGCCTTGTCGAACTGGGCTCCGTTGAGCCCGTTCAGCTTGTCGAGGACCTTCTGCTGGTCGGCGGTCGGGTCGGCCGGAAGCTGTACGTTGAGCTGCTGCGCGGTCGACTTGACCGTCTGGTCCAGTTGGGTGTGGTCCGTGACGAACATCTTGCCCAGGTCCTTGACCTGCTGGTTCTGGCCCTTCTGCTGGGCCAGGTTACCGGCGGTGATCTCGAACAGGTTGACCTGGTGCACCGCCTGCAGATACTGGGTGTCCTGCGTCGACGGCTGCGCCGCGGCCTGAGCCGCGGCGGCGGGCGCCAGCCCCACGACCACCAGCGCGGCCAGCAGACCCAGGCGTTTGATTCCCCACATGCGTTCCTCCCCCATGAGACGTCGGACCGCACGGATACCCGGCTGACCGGGGTTATTCCTGCGATTCCACCCGTCCGGGGCGCAGCGATCCGCCGATCGGGGCGACGAAACGGACGTGGCGCCCGCCGGAGGAATCCGGCGGGCGCCACGGTCGGTCGTACCCGGAAGGGTCAGCGTCGGCTCTCGCCGCTGCCGATCTCCTCCCGCTCTCCTCGGGGCTCGACCGGCGGGTGGCCCGGCGAGACCGGCGCCTCGGCCGGCTTCTCGATCGGGTAGAAGAAGCCCCGGATGGCGGGCCCGAGGGCACCGAGCCGGTTCATCTTCTTGGGCACCACCCAGCCGACGTAGTCGAGCGCCGGCGCGTGGCCGTCGTGCCCGTCCGCCGACGTGAGCGGCTGGTGGACCTCGACGAACCGGCCGTCGGGCAGCCGCTTGATGATGCCGGTCTCCACGCCGTGGGCCAGCACCTCCCGGTCGTGCTGCTGGAGACCCAGGCAGATCCGGTAGGTGACGTAGTAGGCAAGCGGCGGGATGACCAGCAGACCGATCCGGCCGGCCCACGTCATCGCGTTCAAACTGATGTGGAACTTGTCGGCGATCACGTCGTTGCCGCCGGAGAGCGTCAGCACGACGTAGAAGGCGACCGCCATCGCGCCCACCGCGGTCCGGGCCGGCACGTCCCGGGGCCGCTGGAGCAGGTTGTGGTGCTTGTAGTCCTTGAGGCGGCGGGCCTCCAGGAACGGGTACATCGTCGACAGGCCCACCAGGATGCCGGGGAGCACGACCGTCGGCCAGAACAGCGGCGGGATGACGTACCCGTCGCCGATCGGGATGCTGATCTCCCAGCCCGGCATGAGTCGGGTCGAGCCGTCGAGGAACATGACGTACCAGTCGGGCTGGCTGGCCGCCGAGACCACCCACGCCTCGTACGGGCCGAAGTACCAGATCGGGTTGATCTGGAAGAGGCCACCCATCAGCGCGATCACGCCGAAGACGACCATGAAGAAGCCGCCCTGCTTGAGCGCGTAGCGCGGGAACATCCGCTCGCCGACCACGTTCTCGTTGGTCCGGCCGGGGCCGGGCCACTGGGTGTGCTTCTGCTTGAACACCAGGCCCAGGTGCACGCTGATCAGCGCCACCAGCAGGCCCGGGATGAGCAGCACGTGGGCGATGAAGAAGCGGCTGATGATGATCATGCCGGGGAACTCGCCGCCGAAGATCGACGAGCTGACCCAGGAACCGACCACCGGGATCGACAGGATGATGCCGGAGGCGATCCGCAGGCCGGTGCCGGAGAGGCCGTCGTCGGGCAGCGAGTAGCCGGTGAAGCCGGCCAGGAAGCCGACCCAGAACAGCAGCGAGCCGATGATCCAGTTGGTCTCACGCGGCTTGCGGAACGCGCCGGTGAAGAAGACCCGGAGCATGTGCACCACGATCGCGGCCATGAACAGCAGGGCCGCCCAGTGGTGCATCTGCCGCATGATCAGACCGCCCCGGACGTCGAACGAGATGTCCAGGCTGGAGGCGTACGCGGCCGACATCGGGGTGCCCCGCAGCGGCGCGTAGCTGCCGTCGTAGGTCACCTCGGTCATCGCCGGCTCGTAGAAGAAGGTCAGGAACACACCGGTCAGCAACAGCACCACGAACGAGAACAGCGCGATCTCGCCGAGCAGGAAGGACCAGTGATCGGGGAAGACCTTGTTCAGCAGCTTGCGCAGCGGCGTGGCGACCTGGAAACGATCGTCCACCGCCCCGGCGGTCTTGGCCGGCAGCGCGGCCGCATCGAACTTTCGGCGCTTCATGGCCGCTCCCAGAAGTCGGGACCGATGGTCTCGGTGTAGTCGGACCTCGCCACGAAGAAGCCTTCCTCGTCCACCTCGATCGGCAGCTGCGGCAGCGGCCGGTTCGCCGGGCCGAAGATCGGCTTGGCGTTGTCGGTGATGAGGAACTGGGACTGGTGGCAGGGGCAGAGCAGCCGGTTGGTCTGCTGCTCGTAGAGGCTGGCCGGGCAACCGGCGTGCGTGCAGATCTTGGAGAACGCGACGTAGTTGCCCCACATGAAGTCGCCGCGGCCCTTGCGCTCGTTGGCCGCACGCGACTTCTGCGCGTCGTCCTCGCGCAGGTGGATCAGCAGGGTCGGGGAGTCGGCGTGCCGGTTGCTGACGCCGCCCTCGATGCCCGGGAACACGGTGAGCTGGCCGCCGACGCTGACGTCCGCCGGGCGGATCGGCCGGCCGTCCTCGCGGATCAGCCGGATCTTCTCACCGCCCTCGGCCGGCGCGAAGCCGGTGGTGAACATCTGGTTGTTCTTGTGCGGCTGCTCGATCAGGCCACCGATCAGCGGCGCCGCGGCGACCGCGCCGACCGGCGCCAGGCCGGCCAGCAGCGAGATGCCGAGCAGCGGACGCCGCTTCACGCCCAGCTCGTCGGCCAGGTAGAGCATGGTCTCGCCGGTGATCTTGCGATCCTCCGGGTTGCCGCCCTGGTCGTGCCGGTCCTGGATCGAGACCTCCTTGGGCAGCAGCTTCTTGCCCCAGGTCAGGATGCCGAAGCCGATGCCGAGCAGGGCCAGGCCCAGGGTCAGGCCGAGCAGCGGCGTGTAGAGCTTGTCGCCGCCACGACCGGCCTCCCACTGCCACGGCCACCAGATGTAGATCACCAGGAAGGCGGTGGCGGCGACGCCGGTCAGCAGGAACATCAGCGCGACCGTACGGGTCAGCCGGCGCTCCGCCTTGCTGCCCGGGACGACCTGCTCCTCGTAGTGGACGATCTCGATGTCGTCCCGCCGGGCGCCCTCCTGGACGATCTCGAACCGGGAGAGCCGGGGGTCGTACACGTCGACCGGCTCCGGACCCTGCTGGGCCTGGTGCTCGGTGTGGGTGCTCATGCCGTCACCTCGCTACGCGTGGCGCCGGTGGCCGGCACCAGGGCAATGATACAGATGTTCGCCTGGGTCACGACTTGCCCGCGATCCACAGGCTCGCGAAGACCAGCGCGACGATGCCGACCAGGAAGATCGCCAGACCCTCGGTCGACGGGCCGTACCGGCCCAGGTTGAAACCGCCCTGGTCCTGGTCGCTCTTCAGCGTCTCCTGGATGTAGGCGATGATGTCCGCCTTCTCCTGCGGAGTGATCTGGTTGTCGCCGAACACCGGCATGTTCTGCGGGCCGCTCAGCATGGCGGCGTAGATCTGCCGGTCGCTGGCCGGCTTGAGGCTCGGGGCGTACTTGCCGGAGGAGAGCGCCCCGCCGCCGCCGCCGAACGCGTGGCACTGCGAGCAGTTGATCCGGAACAGCTCGCCACCGGTGGACATGTTGGCGCCCTCGCGCAGGTTGCCCGACGGCACCTGCGGGCCGCCACCGAGCTCCTGGATGTACTGCCCGAGCTGGCGCACCTGCTCGTCGGTGAACTGCGGAGGCTTGCGCATGGCCTGCGCCTCCTGCCGGGCCATCGGCATGCGGCCGCTGCCGACCTGGAACTCGACCGAGGCCGACCCGACGCCGATCAGGCTCGGGCCCCGGCCCTCTACGCCCTGGGCGTTGCGACCGTGACAGGTCACGCAGCTCACATCGAACAGCGCCTTGCCCTCGTTACCGGCGGCGGTCAGCGGCGGGTTGTCCTGCGCCTGCACGCCCGGGGCGAAGACGGTGTAGGCGCCGCCGGCCAGCATCAGCGCGGCGGCCAGCCGGACCGCGGCACCCAGCCGGCGGCGGCCCCTGCTGCGCGCCACGGGCCGCCCGCGCAGCCGCGCGAGCAGACCGCGTCGGCGGTCGTTGTCAGAAGTCATGACCTGTGTCCTTAACCGGTTGGACCTTGTCTCAGGGGACGGAGCAGCGGCGCGGTTCGGAACGCGCCAAGATCACTGAAGCCAGTAGATCATGGCGTACAGCCCGATCCACACGACGTCGACGAAGTGCCAGTAGTAGGACACCACGATCGCCGAGGTCGCCTGGGCCGGCGTGAACCGACCCATGGTGGTGCGGACCATGAAGATGATGAAGGCGATCAGCCCGCCGGTCACGTGCAGACCGTGGAAGCCGGTGGTCAGGTAGAACATCGACCCGTAACCGTCCTCGTTGATCTTGACGCCCTCGTGCACCAGGGTCCGGTACTCGTTCGCCTGGCCGAGCACGAAGATCAGACCCATCACGAAGGTGATCGTGAACCACCGACGCAGGGCGTGGACGTCACCCTTCTCGGCCGCGAAGACACCGAGCTGGCAGGTCACCGAGGAGAGCACGAGGATCACCGTGAAGGTGGTCGCGTACGGGATGTTGAGGACCTCGGTGTGCTTCTCCCACTGCTCCGGCGCCGCCGCGCGGATCGAGAAGTACATCGCGAACAGCGCCGCGAAGAACATGAGTTCGCTGGAGAGCCACACGATCGTCCCGACGCTGACCATGTTCGGCCGCGTCAGGGAGTGGATCCGGCTCTTGTCAATGGCTGGGGCCGCAGTCACGCGGTCATTATTGCCCTTGACCGGGACCGACGATCAGCGGGGTGGCAAACCGGTGCCCGCAGTGGCCCGATCGTGGTCGTCCGCTTCGCCTGACCTACCCTGAAAAGCGTGCTGCACGTCGATCAGATCCTCGCCGTCACCTCGGCCGCCGCCCCGGCGACCCTGGCGGCGGGAGGCGAGGCCGCCCCACCGCCGTTCACCGTGGCCCGGGTGCTCACCGAGACCCGGCTGGAGAGCTGGCTCACGCTGGGCCTGGTGCTCGCCGCCGGGCTCTACCTGTACGGGGTGCACCGGTTGCGGCTGCGCGGCGACCGGTGGCCGGTGCTGCGTACCGTCGCGTTCCTCGGCCCCGGGCTCGGCGGCATCGCCGTGGTCACGGTCAGCGGGCTCGGCGCGTACGACACCGCGCTGCTCTCGGTGCACATGGTGCAGCACATGGTGCTGTCGATGATCGCGCCGATCTTCCTGGCGCTGGGCGCCCCGGTGACGCTGGCGCTGCGCACGCTGCCGGTACGGCCCCGCAAGCGGCTGCTCGCGGTCGTGCACAGCCGGCTGGCCCGGATCTACACCTTCCCGCTGGTGGCGTTCGCCATCTTCGTGGCGAACCCGTTCGTGCTCTACTTCACCAACCTCTACGAGTTCACGCTGCGCCACGAGTGGGCGCACGAGCTGGTGCACGCGCACTTCATCATGACCGGCTGCGTCTTCTTCTGGCCGCTGCTCGGCCTGGACCCGCTGCCCGGGCGCTGGCCCTACCCGGCCCGCGCGCTGCTCATGCTGCTCTCGGTGCCGTTCCACACCGTGCTCGGGCTCACCATCATGCAGAGCACCACGCTGCTCGGCGGCGACTGGTACCCGTCGCTGAACCTGGCCTGGTCCGACCCGCGCAACGACCAGGTGGTCGCCGGCGGCGTCCTCTGGGCCGGCGGCGAGTTCGTCAGCGTCACCATGCTGGCCGTGCTGGTCGTGCAGTGGATCAAACAGTCGGAGCGCGAGGCCCGCCGGCTGGACCGCGAGCTGGACCGCCAGGAGGCCCGCCAGCGCGCGGCCGAGGCGAACGCCGGGGCCGGGACCGGGCCCACCGGCGGAATGTGACGACCGCTACGATCAGCGGGCAGCTACGAGGTGGGAGCCACGTCACGATGAGCGATCGTCTTTGCACCGTCCTGCTCTACAGCGACGACCCGAAGGTCCGGGACCGGATGCGGCTCGCCGTCGGCACCCGGCCGGCGCCCGGCATCGAGATCGAGTTCGTCGAGGCGTCCGACTACGCCGGCTGCGTCCGGCTGGTCGACGACTACGAGATCGACCTGCTCCTCCTCGACGGCGAGGCGAGCCCGGGCGGCGGCATCGGCATCGCCCGGCAGATCAAGGACGACCGGGACGACGCGCCGCCGACCTGCGTGGTGCTGGCCCGCGCCGCGGACCGCTGGCTCGCCGCGTACGCCGAGGTCGACGCCACGCTGACCCACCCGCTGGACCCGGTGATCGCCGGCAGCACCGTGGCGGAGCTGCTGCGCCGCACCCACGCCGCGGCCTGATCCACCCTGCGGCGCCACGGCGACGCGGCCGTGGCGCGCCCCCAACCGCTTCACTTCACGCCGCTCGGGAGGCCCGCCATGGGCGAACGGACCTGGCCGCTTCTGCTCAACGCGCTGCTGCGCGGCGAGGAGCTCTCCGCCGCCGACACCGCCTGGGCGATGGGCGAGATCATGGCCGGCTCGGCCACACCGGCACAGATCGCCGGCTTCGCCGTCGCGCTGCGCACCAAGGGTGAGACCCCCGCCGAGCTGGGCGGCCTGGTCGAGACGATGCTGACCCGCGCCGTGCCGGTCGAGCTGCCCGAGGAGGTCCGCGCCACCGCGCTCGACGTGGTGGGCACCGGCGGTGACCTCGCGCACACCGTCAACATCTCCACCATGGCGGCGCTGGTGGTCGCCGGCGCGGGTGTCCGGGTGGTCAAGCACGGCAACCGGGCCGCCTCCTCCTCCTGCGGCACCGCGGACGTGCTGGAGCAGCTCGGTGTGCCGCTCGACCTGGCTCCGGAGCAGGTGGCCCGCTGCGTCACCGAGGCGGGCATCGGCTTCTGCTTCGCCGCCCGCTTCCACCCCGGCATGCGGCACACCGGCCCGGTCCGGCGCGAGATCGGCGTGCCCACGGCGTTCAACTTCCTCGGGCCGCTGACCAACCCGGCCCGGCCCCGCGCGGGCGCGGTGGGCTGCTTCGACCGGCGGATGGCGCCGGTGATGGCCGCCGTCTTCGCGGCCCGCGGCGACTCGGCGATCGTGCTGCGCGGCGAGGACGGGCTGGACGAGTTCAGCACCGCCGCGCCGACCCGGGTCTGGGTGGCGCAGCAGGGCGCCGTCAGGGAGTCGGTGCTGGACGCGACGGAGCTCGGGGTGCCCCGGGCCACCCTCGCCGACCTGCGGGGCGGAGACGCTGTCCACAACGCCGACGTGGTTCGGCGGCTGCTGGCCGGCGAGACCGGCCCGGTGCGCGACAGCGTGCTGGTGAACGCCGCCGTCGCCCTGGCCACCCAGGGCCCGCTCGACGGGGACCTGCACGAGGCGCTGCGGGTCAACCTGGGCCGGGCGGCCGAGGCGGTCGACTCGGGCGCCGCCGCAGCGGTGCTGGACCGCTGGCTGGAGGTCGCGCGCTCCGCCTGAGCCGGGGAGTGTCGGACCCCCGTGCCAAACTACAGGGGAGTAATTTTCCGTTTTCGACCGATGACCCTGTCGGTCGCTCGGTCGGTCGGTGGCGTCCCGCCCCGGCCGGCACCGGAGCGAGAGGAGACGCCCGTGTCGGACCGCGAGCTCTACTGCGACATCTGTGAGGGCGTCGTGCTGTTCGAGACGCCGCACTGCGGCGACGGGCACGGCGCCGACTGCCCGGAGCTGGCGTGCACCGGCTGCGGCGCGGCGGTGCTGATCGCCGCCGGCACGCTCCGTTCCGCGACGTGGTCCCGCCGGCGCGTGTCGCGCCCCGCCCACCGCCACGCCGCCTGACCTCACCCACCCGCCGCCCCGCGCCCCTCTGGAGCCGGCAAAGCGGCAGGCCCGCGGCCCCGGAGGGGGCGCGGGCCTGCCGCGGAGCTGGTGCGGGTCAGTGCTCGGCGGTGCGGCGGGTGCCCGAGTAGTACTCGAAGAGCAGCCCGCAGGCGGCGAAGACCACCGCCACCAGGCCCAGGCCCAGCAGCCAGAACTGCCAGAACACGAGCCCCAGGCCGGCGATCGCGGCGGCCAGCGCCAGGCCGAACGGCCAGTAGCTGCCCGGGCTGAAGAAGCCGATCTCACCGGCGCCGTCGGCGATCTCGCCGTCCGCCCGGTCCTCCGGGCGCAGGTCGATCCGCCGGGAGACGAACCAGAAGAAGCCACCGCACATCGCGCAGAGCAGGAAGGAGAGCAGCAGCGCCACGGTGCCGACCCACTCGACGTGACCGCCGCTGTCGCCGTACGTCCAGGCGGCGTAGAGCACCGTCGCGCCGAGAAGGAACGTGGCGATGGTGAGGAAGATCTTCCACTCGGTCTTCATGCCGAACCCCTCAGCTTCCCGCGCCGGCCGACGCGTCGGACGGGTTGAAGTTCGCGGTGTTGCGCCGCGTGTCGAACGGCTTGGTCTCGGTGGCGTACTCGGGCTCACCGATCGCCTTGAGCGCGTCCTGGGTCGAGTTGCCGGCCTTCTTGGCGGCCAGGAACTGGTCGAACTTCTCCGGCGAGACGACCCGCAGCTCGAAGTTCATGAACGCGTGGTAGCTGCCGCACAGCTCGGCGCAGCGGCCGACGAACGCGCCCTCCTGGTCGATGCTGGAGACCTCGAAGGTGTTGCGGACGTTGCCGGGCATGACGTCGCGCTTGAACAGCAGCTCCGGCACCCAGAACGAGTGGATGACGTCGCGGCTCTGCTCCTCGAACCGGATGGACCGGCCGCTCGGCAGCACCAGCACCGGAATGACCTCGCTGGTGCCCAGCGTCGAGGCGACCGTGTTCGCCTCCCGGCCCTGGCCGTCGCGGTAGTTGAACTGCCAGTTCCACTTGAACGCGACGACCTCGACGGTGACGTCGGGGTTCTTCGTCTCCTTGTTCACGTCGGTCTGCACGACCGCGGTGTAGTAGAAGAGCACGGAGACCACGAGGATCGGCGCGATGGTGTAGAGGAACTCCATCGGCAGGTTGTAGCGGGTCTGCACCGGCAGCTCGTTGCCGCGCTTGCGGTAGCGGACCACACACCAGAAGATCAGGCCCCAGACGAACACGCCGACCGCCAGCGCCGCGATGCAGGACGCGATCCACAGATCGTACATCCGGTGCGACTCGGGCGTGATGCCGCCCTGCGGCCAGCCGAAGCCGGCGAAGGTCTTGCCGACGTCACAGCCGGTGAGCGCGACCAGCAGCGCCGCTCCGCCGAGACCGAGCCCGGCGAGTCGACCAGCACCACGCCGCCGGCGCCCACCGGCCCCCGGGGAGGCGCTGTGCCGTACGGCCGACGGCCGTACCTCCGAACTCCTTGCGACCACCTGGTCCTGCCTCCCTAGCGCGCCGCGGCGGTTGTTTTCCTGACACCGACGGCAAAGGCGTCACCGACGGTCGCAGATTACTCGACCATGGCGGGCCAGGCGGTCTTGGGGTCACTGTCCGCCCCCTTCGGGGAGATCGTGGGCGGACCCGGCGATAGCGTGAACGACCATGAGCGCCTCCCCCGTCTACCTGGACGCCGCCTCCGCCGTCCCGCTCCATCCGGTCGCGCGGCAGGCGCTGCTGGCCGCCCTGGACGACGGCTGGGCCGACCCGGCCCGGCTCTACGCGCCGGCCCGCCGGGCCCGCCAACTCCTCGACGCCGCCCGGGAGGCCGCCGCGCAGACGCTCGGCGTCCGCGCCGACGAACTTTCCTTCACCCCCAGCGGTACGGCCGCCGCGCACGCCGCCGTGCTGGGCGGACTGGCCGGGCGACGCCGGGCCGGTACGACGCTGGCGCACTCGGCGATCGAACACTCGGCGGTGCTGCACGCGGCCCGACGGCACACCGCCGGCGGGGGCGACGCGGTCTCCGTACCCGTGGACCGGCTCGGGCGGCTGGACCTGGACGCCTGGGCGACGGCGGTGACCGCCCCCGGTGTGGCGCTGGCCGCGCTGATCGGGGCCAGTCACGAGGTCGGCACCGTGCAGCCGGTGCCGGCCGCGGCCGAGGTGTGCGCCGAGGCGGGCGTCCCGCTGTACGTGGACGCGGCCCAACTGGTCGGCCGGGCGCCGCTGCCGGCCGGCTGGTCGGTGCTGACCGCCAGCGCGCACAAGTGGGGCGGGCCACCCGGCGTCGGTCTGCTGGTGGTGCGCAAGGGCACCCGGTGGGAGTCGCCGTACCCGGCCGACGAGCGGGAGTCGGGGCGTACCCCGGGGGTGGTGAACCTGCCGGCGGTGGTGGCCGCAGCGGCGAGCCTGCGCGCGGCGGCGGCCGACGCGGCGGCCGAGGCGGCCCGGCTGGCGCCGTTGGTGGACCGGATCCGGGCCCGGGTGGCGGCGGAGGTGCCGGACGTGGAGGTGGTCGGCGACCCGGTGGACCGGCTCCCCCACCTGGTGACGTTCTCCTGTCTGTACGTGGACGGCGAAGCGCTGCTGCACGCGCTGGACCGGCGCGGCTTCGCGGTCTCCTCCGGCTCCTCCTGCACCGCGTCGACGCTGCGCCCGTCGCACGTGCTGGAGGCGATGGGGGTGCTGTCGCACGGCAACGTGCGGGTGTCGCTGCACCGGGAGAGCACCGAGGCGGACGTGGAGCGGTTCCTGGCCGAACTGCCCGGCATCGTCGCCGACCTGCGCGCCGAGGCGGGGGTGACCGGCCTGTGAACTCCGCGAACGAGCCCGGTCCGACGGGCCCCGCAGCCGCGGACGGCCGCGCGCCGGTGGGCGCGGGGAGCGAGCCGGACGAGGTGCTCGACTGTCGGGGCCAGCGCTGCCCCCTGCCGGTGATCAACCTGGCCCGTCGGCTGCCCGACCTGCCGGCCGGGGCGGTGGTCCGGGTGCTGGCCGACGACCCGGCGGCGGCCGTGGACATCCCGGCCTTCTGCCGGATGCGCGGCCACGAGTTCCTCGCCGCCCACCCCGACGCCGGCCCCGCCTACGACATCCGCCGCACCCCCTGACCCACCCCGCCCCCCACCCCCACACCCCACCCCCGGCGCGCAGATTCACGGAAAGCGTGGCTAATTCCGGCCCGGAGGCCACGCTTTCCGTGAATCTGCGCGCACGGATGGGGTGAGGGTGATGGGTGGGGACGACGAGGGGTCAGGTGAGGTAGGCGAGGATGCCGGGGAGAGGGTCGCCCGCGACGGCGGTGTCGACCACCAGGCGGGGGCCGATCAGCGGCTCGTACTCGGCGCGGCGCACCAGCGTCTGCTCCCAGGTCGCGGGCGCCTGCCCGCCGGCCGGCCGGGCCTCGACCCGACGCCGGTGCTCCGCCTCGTCACCGCAGTGCACCTCGATCACCCGCAGCGGGACGCCGGACCGTTCGGCCAGGTCGTGCCAGAGGCCGCGGGCGGACGCGACCGGGTTCACCGCGTCGATCACCACGCTCAGCCCGAGGCCGAGCTGCACCTCGGCGAGCCCGGCGACCGCGCCGTACGCGGCCATCCCGGGCACGTCGCCGACCAGTCCGTAGTGGCCCAGGGCCCGCTCGACCGGGTCGACCGGCAGGACCGGGGCGCGCAGCGCGGCGCCGACCCGGACGGCGAGCGTGCTCTTTCCCACGCCGGGCAGCCCGGCGAAGGCGACAAGCACCGGCCCCCCGCCCGAGCCGGGGCGGACGGCCGCCGGGCCCACCCCGCCGGCCAGGTCGGCCGGCCCGCTCACAGCAGGTGCGGCCGGACGTCCTCGGCGGCCGCGTCCCCGTACGACTCGGCGAGCCGCTTCACGAACAGGTCCCGCCGGACCTCGTACTCCTGGCCGCCGAAGTTCTCCAGCACCAGGGTGGCCAGCAGGCAGCCGACCTGGGCGGCGCGCTCCAGCCCGACGCCCCAGTCGAGCGCGGCGAAGAAGCCGGCCCGGAAGCCGTCGCCGACGCCGGTCGGGTCGACCGCCTGGATCTCCCGCGCGATCGGCACCCGGATGGCGCCGATCTCCCGGCCGGCGATCTCCACCCCGTGCTTGCCCAGCGTGGTGACCCGCACCTTGACCCGGTCCAGCAGTTGCTCGTCGGTCAGGCCGGCCTTGCTCTGGAGCAGCGACTTCTCGTACTCGTTGGTCATCAGGTACTCGGCGCCCTCGACCAGGCCGAGCACGTCCGCGCCGTCCATGCGGGCGAGCTGCTGGGACGGGTCGGCGACGAAGGCGTAGCCGCGGTCCCGGCACTCGGCGGAGTGCCGGATCATCGCGGCCGGGTCGTTGGCGCTGACCAGCACCAGGTCGAGGCCGCCGAGGCGCTGCGCCACCGGGGCCAGCTCGATGTTGCGGGCCTCGCTCATCGCGCCGGCGTAGAAGGACGCGATCTGGCACATGTCGGTGTCGGTGGTGCAGACGAAGCGGGCGGTGTGCGCCACGTCGCTGACGTGCACCGAGTCGCAGTCGACGCCGTGCCGCTCCAGCCAGGACCGGTAGTCGGCGAAGTCCGCCCCGACGGCGCCGAGCAGCACCGGCCGCAGCCCGAGCTGGGCCATGCCGAACGCGATGTTGGCCGCGGTGCCGCCGCGCCGGAGCACCAGCTCGTCGACGAGGAAGGAGAGCGAGACCTTGTCGAGCTGGTCCGCGATGAGCTGGTCGGCGAAGCGGCCGGGAAAGCTCATCAGGTGGTCGGTCGCGATCGAGCCGGTCACGGCGATCTTCATGTCAACCCTCGTGGTCGGGAGCACGGCGCGGTCAGACTACCGGGCGTTCCGGCGCTCCGGTCGATGTCGGTCGTGAACCGGGCGTTCACCGCACGTTCGCGTAGCAACGAAAACGGCGGAACCACCCCGGAAGGGATGGTTCCGCCGTTCGGCAGGCGTTTCGGCCCCGTCGACTCAGCTGAACGAGTCGCCGCAGGCGCAGGAGTTGCCGGCGTTCGGGTTGTCGATGGTGAAGCCCTGGGCGTCGATCCGGTCGGCGAAGTCGATCGTGGCGCCGGTCAGGTAGGGGGCGCTCATCCGGTCGACGACGACCTCGACACCACCGAAGTCGGTGACGACGTCACCGTCGAGCGACCGCTCGTCGAAGAAGAGCTGGTACCGCAGGCCGGAGCAGCCACCCGGCTGCACGGCGACGCGGAGCCGCAGGTCGTCGCGGCCCTCCTGCTCGATCAGGGCCTTGACCTTCTGCGCCGCGACGTCGGTGAGGACGACGGTGCTGGGGGCCTCCTTGGCCTCGGTCGACTCGGTCTGCGCTGGCGTGGTCACGTGGAAGTCTCCCTGCGCGGTATGAGGTCCGGACGTACTGGCCAACGCCGCACGTCCGCCAGTATTCCCGGTGGTCCGCCTCCGATCGTACGCCGCTGTCGGCGTGATCACCCGGCGGCGTGACCAGCGGAACGCCTCAGCGGCTCCACTGGCCGGCCAGCCGGGCGCCGAGCGCACGCAGCCCCTCGGCCGGCCGCTCCATCGCCGCCGCCACTCCCCCACGCTCCTCGCCGCCGAAGTGCTCGACCAGGCTGTGCGCCTCGGTCACGCCGGCCGCGGCGGCCTCCCGCCGCCCGGTGCTCACCCGTCCCGCCAGCACCACACACGGCACCCCGCGGTCGCGGGCCGCCCCGGCCACGCCGGCGACCACCTTGCCGCGCAGCGACTGGTGGTCGAAGGAACCCTCGCCGGTGACCACCAGGTCGGCGGCGTCCAGCGCGGCGTCCAGGCCGACCGCGCGGGTGACCAGGCCGATGCCCGACTCGCGCCGGCCGCCGAGGGCCAGCACCGCCGCGCCGAGGCCACCGGCCGCGCCGCCGCCGGGCAGCGCGCCGAGGTCGGGCGGGCACCCGGGCAGCGCCTCGACCAGCACGGCGGCCCAGCGCTCCAGCGCGGCGTCCAGCAGCAGCACGTCCGCCCGGTCGGCGCCCTTCTGCGGCCCGAAGACGCTGCTCGCGCCGTGCAGCCCGAGCAGCGGGTTGTCCACGTCGGTGGCGGCGACGAGCGTCGCGCCCCGCAACCGGGGTACGCCGTCGAGCGCGGCGACCCCGGCCAGCGCCGCCCCGCCGTACGGCAGCGCCCGGCCGCCCGCGTCGAGCGCTGTGACGCCGAGCGGGACGAGCATCCCGGCGCCGCCGTCGTTGGTGGCCGAGCCACCCAGCCCGAGCACCACGGTCCGCGCGCCCGCCTCGACCGCGGCGGCGACCAGCAGTCCCAGCCCGTACGACGTGGTGGCCTTCGGGTCCCGTTCGGCGGCGGACAGCAGGTGCAGGCCGCACGCCTGCGCGCTCTCCAGGTACGCCACGCCGTCGTCGGTGAGCAGGATCTCACCGGCGGCGGGACGGCCGAGCGGGTCGACCGCGGGCACCGCCAACCGCCGCCCGGGCAGCGCCCCGGCGAGCACCTCGACGAACCCGGGCCCACCGTCGGCGAGCGGTCGGAGCAGCAGGTCGTCGTCTCCGGCGACGGTCCGCCAGCCCGCGGCCACCGCGGCGGCCACCTCCGGGGCCGACAGGGTGCCGGCGAACTTGTCCGGGCAGAGCAGCACGCGCATGCCGAGCAGTGTGGCAGGCCACATCCGTGGCGGCTGCGCGGCGGCCGGGCTGTGGGACCATGGGGACGTGACTTCGACCTGGGTTGAGCCCTCCAACACGGCCACTGCGCTGCTGCTCCTCGGCCGCGGCAGCGATCCCGCCACCGAGCGTGGCGTGGAGTGTCCGGGTGACCTCCCCGCGCCGAGCGATCCCGACCTGGTGGCCCGCGCGACCGCCGCGAAGGCCGCGCTCGGCACCAGGGTCTTCGTGCTGGGCCACCACTACCAGCGCGACGAGGTGATCCAGTTCGCCGACGTGACCGGCGACTCGTTCAAGCTGGCCCGGGAGGCGGCGGCCCGCCCGGACGCGGAGTACATCGTCTTCTGCGGCGTGCACTTCATGGCCGAGAGCGCGGACATCCTGACCTCGGACGCGCAGAAGGTGATCCTGCCCGACCTCGCCGCCGGTTGCTCGATGGCCGACATGGCCGTGTTGTCCCAGGTCGAGACCGCCTGGGACACGCTCACCGACCTGGGTGTGGCGGCGGACACCGTCCCGGTGACGTACATGAACTCCTCGGCCGACATCAAGGGTTTCGTCGGCCGGCACGGCGGCGTGGTCTGCACCTCGTCGAACGCCAAGCGGGCGCTGGACTGGGCGTTCGAGCAGGGCCGCAAGGTGCTGTTCCTGCCCGACCAGCACCTGGGCCGCAACACGGCGGTCCTGGAGATGGGCTTCTCGCTCGACGACTGCGTGCTCTACGACCCGCACAAGCCGGGCGGCGGGCTCACCGCGGAGCAGGTCCGCGACGCGAAGATGATCCTGTGGCGCGGGCACTGCTCGGTGCACGGCCGGTTCACCCTCGACAGCGTCCACGACGTGCGGGCGCGGGTGCCCGGCGTGAACGTGCTGGTGCACCCGGAGTGCCGCCACGAGGTGGTCACCGCCGCCGACCTGGTGGGCTCCACCGAGTTCATCATCAAGGCCATCGAGGCGGCCCCGGCCGGCTCGGCGTGGGCGGTGGGCACCGAGCTGAACCTGGTCCGCCGGCTCGCGCTGGCCCACCCGGACAAGCAGATCATGTTCCTCGACCGGGCGGTCTGCTACTGCTCGACGATGAACCGGATCGACCTGCCGCACCTGGTGTGGGCGTTGGAGGAGCTGGTCGCCGGCCGCGTGGTCAACCAGATCACGGTGGACCCGGAGACGGCCGGGCATGCCCGCGCGGCGCTTGACCAGATGCTGGCGCTGCCCGGCGCCTGATCACCCTCGGTGAGATCGCTGGCACGGAAACGTACCGGACACCCCGGTTCGTGCCCCCGCTGGCGATGTGACCGATTCCATTCTCGTCACGGAGGGCTATGCTGCCGGGGCGACGACATACGCGTGCCGGTTTTCCCATGGCCGCGATCCGGGTAGCGATGAAAAATCGCGAGCCCTCACCTACACGGCAACACCCAACGCGCTGGAGGTTGCGTTGACCGACGACGTCCTGGTCGTACACGGAGGCACTCCGCTCGAAGGGCGGATCCGCGTGCGCGGCGCGAAGAACCTCGTGTCCAAGGCGATGGTGGCCGCCCTGCTCGGCGACACACCCAGCCGGCTGTTCGACGTGCCGCGGATCCGGGACGTCGAGGTGGTCCGCGGGCTGCTCGGCCTGCACGGGGTGAAGGTGACCGACGGCACCGAGGACGGCGAGCTGGTCTTCGACCCGTCCAACGTCGAGAGCGCCAGCACCGACCAGATCAACGTGCACGCCGGGTCCAGTCGGATCCCGATCCTGTTCTGCGGCCCGCTGCTGCACCGGCTCGGCCACGCGTTCATCCCCGACCTGGGCGGCTGCCACATCGGCCCGCGCCCGATCGACTTCCACCTGCAGGCGCTGCGCGAGTTCGGCGCGACCGTCGACAAGACCCCCGAGGGTCTGCACCTGTCGGCGCCGAACGGGCTGCACGGCACCAAGTTCGCGCTGCCGTACCCGAGCGTCGGCGCCACCGAGCAGGTGCTGCTGACCGCCGTGATGGCCGAGGGCGTCACCGAGCTGCGCAACGCCGCCGTCGAGCCGGAGATCATCGACCTGATCTGCATCCTGCAGAAGATGGGCGCGATCATCAAGGTCCACACCGACCGGGTGATCGAGATCCAGGGCGTCAAGAAGCTGCATGGCTACACCCACCGGCCGATCCCCGACCGCATCGAGGCCGCGAGCTGGGCGGCGGCGGCGCTGGCCACCCGCGGCCACGTCGAGGTGCTCGGCGCGCAGCAGGCCGACATGATGACGTTCCTGAACATCTTCCGCTCCGTCGGCGGCGAGTACGAGGTCACCGACGCCCGGCCGCCGAAGCTCGGCGACCCGGGCCAGGAGGGCGGCATCCGGTTCTGGCACCCGGGTGGCGAGCTGAACGCGGTGGCCCTGGAGACCGACGTGCACCCCGGCTTCATGACCGACTGGCAGCAGCCGCTGGTGGTCGCGCTCACCCAGGCCCGGGGCCTGTCGATCGTCCACGAGACGGTCTACGAGCAGCGGCTCGGCTACACCGAGGCGCTGAACACGATGGGCGCCAACATCCAGGTCTACCGGGACTGCCTCGGCGGCACCCCGTGCCGTTTCGGCCGGCGCAACTTCAAGCACTCGGCGGTGATCGCCGGCCCGAGCAAGCTGCACGCGGCCGACCTGGTCATTCCGGACCTGCGGGCCGGGTTCAGCCACCTCATCGCGGCGCTCGCCGCCGAGGGCACCTCCCGGGTGTACGGCGTCGACCTGATCAACCGGGGCTACGAGGACTTCGAGGCCAAGCTGGCTGACCTGGGCGCCCACGTCGAGCGTCCCTGATCCACCCGGTCACCGGCCCGGCGCACCGCGATGTGCGCCGGGCCGCACCGGTTGGCTACCCTTGCCGGCGTGCCGTCGCTGTTTCGCCGCAAGTCCGCCGACCCCGTCGAGGAGTCCGTCACCACGGTGACGACCGACGAGGAGTCCGCCGCCGCCCGCCCCCGGGGCTACACGCCCAGCAAGAAGGAGTTGGGGCGGACCACCCCGAAGCGTCCGGCCGCCGGTCGCCGGGCCGCCGCGCCGGTCCGCCCGCTGACCAAGGAGGAGGCCCGGGAGCAGCGCCGCGCGGCGCGCGCCGAGGCCAGCGCCGAGTTCCGCCGCGAGGGCGGCCCGCGGGACCGGGGGCCGGAGCGCCTGCTGGCCCGCAACGTGGTCGACGCCCGGCGTACGGTCGGCACCTGGTTCTTCGGCGGCGCGCTGATCGTGCTGGTCGGTTCCAACCAGGCCATGCCGCCGATCGTGCGGCTGGCGTCCAACCTGCTCTGGGGCGCGCTGGCGCTGGGCGTGCTGATCGACTCGGTGCTCATCTCCCGGAAGATCAAGAAGCTGGTCCGCCAGCGCTTCCCGAAGAGCACCGAGAAGCTCGGCTCGCTCTACTTCTACGCGATCATGCGGTCGATCACGTTCCGCAAGATGCGCGCCCCGGCCCCCCGGGTCAACATCGGCGACAAGGTCTGAGCAACGCGTAAGAGGGGCCCCCTGCTATCCGCCAGGCGTCAACAGAGGGCCCTTCCTTTCGCTCTGGTAGAGGCGGGCGACGACCTCCTCGATGTCCGGCTCCACGATCGAGATGTCGCGCAGCGTGGCCAGGCCGGCCAGCCCGGCCACCACCTCGGCGACGCTCGCCCGATCCAGCGCGAACACCAGCCGCCGCCCGTCCGCCTCCACCCGCTGCACCGGCGCGCCCGGCAGCACCGGCGGCTCGGGCAGCGCGGCGTCCAGCTCGGCGACCACCATCCGGCGTGAGCCGTACCGGCGGTGCAGCTCCGCGATCGACCCGTCGTGCACCACCCGGCCGTGGTCGATCACCACGAGCCGCCGGCAGAGCCGTTCGATGTCGGCCAGGTCGTGCGTGGTGAGCACCAGCGTGGTGTCGCCGGCCCGGCCCAGCTCGGCCAGGAAGCCGCGGACCGCCTGCTTGCTGACCACGTCCAGCCCGATGGTCGGCTCGTCCAGGAAGAGCACCTCCGGGCCGTGCAGCAGCGCCGCGGTCAACTCGCCGCGCATCCGCTGTCCCAGGGAGAGCTGCCGGACCGGGGTGTCCAGGAACGCGTCCAGGTCGAGCAGGTCCCGGCAGCGGGTCAGCCGCGCCGCGTGCGCGCCGGCCGGCACCCGGTAGACGTGCCGCAGCAGGTCGAACGAGTCCCGCAGCGGCAGGTCCCACCAGAGCTGCGACCGCTGCCCGAACACCACCCCGATGCGCAGCGCCAGCCGGGTCCGGTCGGCCACCGGCCGCAGCCCGCAGACCCGGGCCCGGCCCGCCGACGGCATGAGCACACCGGTGAGCATCTTCAGCGTGGTCGACTTCCCGGCGCCGTTCGGGCCGATGTAGCCGAGCATCTCGCCGCGCTCCACCCGCAGGTCCACGCCGTCGACCGCGGTCACCGTCCGTTTCTCGCGGCGCAGCGTCCCGGTCCTGACCCGCACCGTGAACTCCTTGCGCAGCCCGTCCATCTCGATGACGTTCATGACCCCGTACTCCGGTAGTGACGGACCCCGACGCGCCAGGCCACGACCGCGACCGCCGCCGCGACCAGCGCGACGCCCGGCGACGCCCAGCCCACCCAGGCCGGCAGGCCCAGCGGGTCGGCGCGGCCGAGCAGCGCCAGCGCCGGGTGGTAACTGACGAACGCGAAACCCATCCCGTACGCGAACAGCGCGCGGAACCACCCGCCGTAGACGGTGACGGGGTACGAGGTGAAGTCGCGCCCGCCGTAGGTGACCGAGTTGGCCAGCTCGCCGGAGTCGACCCAGTAGAACGACACCGTGGCGGTGGTGACGAAGACCGAGGCGAAGAAGACCACCGCGGCCGGCGGGGCGACCACGGCCAACGCGACCCGGCCCGGGGTCCAGTCGATCCCGGCCGACGCGAGCGCGAACCCGAGCACCGCCAGGCCGAACACCGCGCGGGACACCTTGCGCAGCGGCAGGTCCATCAGCAGCAGTTGGGGCAGCGCGGCGAGCGGGCGGACCAGCACCGCGTCGAAGAGGCCGGTGCGCACGTACCGGGGCAGCCGTTCGACGTTGCCGACCAGCAGGTCGGCGGTGGCGAACCCGCACGACGACAGCCCGACCACGACAAGTGTCTCGCGCAGCGTGAAGCCGCCCAGCTCACGCGTCACCCCGAAGATCACCAGGACGGTGACCACGTCGAACACGGTCGCACCCAGGTTGCCGACCAGGTCGACCACGAACGACGTGCGGTAGGCCGCCTGCGAACGCGCCTGCGCCCCGAGCAGCGCCCGGTACGCCCGCAGCGCCCCGCCGCCGACCTCAGCCACCCCGTCCGCACTGCCGTGCTCAGCCACCCTGGGCGCACTGCCGTGCTCAGCCACCCTGCACCACCAGGCGGCGCTCGGCCCGGCGCTGTACCAGCCGGCAGAGCGCCAGCAGCAGCACCGCCCAGCCGAGTTGGAGCCCGACCAGGCCGAGCCCCGTCGACATCGGCTCCCGCTCGACAAGCACGTCCAGCGGCACCTGGAGGAGGCTCGGGAACGGGGTGGCGTAGCGCAGGGTCGCCTCCAGCCAGCCGGGCAGGAAGCCGAGTGGGAAGTAGAGCCCGGCCAGCACGCCCGAGCCCAGCGTCCAGAGGATCATCGGGCCCCGGACGTCCTGCAACCAGTAGGCGGTGGCGTTGACCAGGTAGCGGCAGCCGAAACAGACCACGACCGCGAGCAGCGCGGAGAGGAGGAACAGCGGCACGGTGGCCCAGTCCCGGGGCAGGTACACCGCGAAGAAGAGCGGGCCGACCACCAGCGGGGGCACCAGCCGCGCGAGCGCGGCGAACCCGGCCCGACCCACGTCGACGGCGAGATAGTTGGTCACCGGGTGCACCGGTCGCAGCAGGTCGGCGGCCACCTCGCCGGAGCGGATCCGGTCGGCCAGATCGGTCCAGCCCCAGATCGCGATGACCGCCAGCAGCCCCTGCCCGGCCCAGACGAACGTGGCGAGCTGCGCCCGGTCGTAGCCGGCGACGGTGCCGGCCGCGTCGGTGGCGGCGAGGAAGATGTAGCAGCGCAGGAAGCCGAAAACGGTGTTGGTCACCACGCCGGCCACAGCCGCCTGGCGGTAGGTGGCATGCCGCCGGAACCCGGCCGCCACTATCGCGCCGAATGTCCGAAACCATGGGGTAACGTGTCCGTCGGTGGGTGACGCCACAGTGGCGGTGACCGAGCCCACGCCGTTACCCTCCTTCCGCAGCCAAGACGTGCTGGCCGGGCGACTCTACCGGCACGTCCGCCGCCCCAGCGCGACAATTTCCAACGAGGTGACACCGCCGTGAGCGAGCGACGCGAGCCGGTTCCGGGGCCGCGCCGCGCGAGCCACGGAAGAGGCTGCCGATGAGTGGCTGGGGCAGCTGGCGTGAGCCGGCCGAACCGGCCTGGGCGCTGGAGCCCACCCACGAGTGGCAGCCGCAGTTCCCCGGCCAGCGCTACCCGGGTGACATCGGCCTCGAACACCTGACGCCCCCGCCGCGTCGCCGGGCCGTGGTCGGACGCGCCGAGGTACGCCCGGTCAGCCCCGCGCCCGAGGACGCGTATCCGATCAGCCCGGCGCCGACCGACGCATACCCGGCCGGCCCGGCCGACCCGCGCGGGACGTACCCGGTCAGCCCCGCTGGCCGGCGTGAGACGTACCCGGTGAGCCCGGCCGGGCCGCGCGGGACGTACCCGGTCAGCCCGGCCGGGCCGCGCGGGACGTACCCGGTCAGCCCGGCCGGGCCGGACGAGCGACGCGGGCAGCGGCCGGTCGGTGCGACGGGCGAGTGGCGCGACCGTCCGGACCGCCCCGGCGCGGACGGTCGACCGCCTCGGCCGGCGGACCGGACCCCACCCGGCCCGCCCCCGACACCCGAACGCTTCGATCAGCGTTGGACCCACCCCGGGGCACCGTCGCACCGGTCGACCCCGCCGGCACCGGGCTGGATGCCGGAGCCGAGCGAGGCCCCGCAACCCGCCGCGAGCTGGTCCGAACGCCGCCGGCCGACGGACGACCGCCGCGCCCCGGTGGACGGTCGCGAGGCCGGACCCCACCGTCGCGAGGCCGGACCCGACGGCCGCTGGGCTCCGGCGGCCGACGCGGGGCGGAATGTCGTACCGGGCCGACCCACGGAACGCCACGGCCAGGCCGGCCCCGCGCGCGAGCGTGACGCCGCGGCACGCGGCGAGCCGGGTCGTGACGGTTGGCGCGAACCGGGACCGCCTCCGGCGGAGCGACGCGAGCCGACAGGTGGACGGTGGGCCGACGGCACGCCCCGCCGGGACGCCGCCGGCCCCACCGGGACCGACCGGTACGGCGCCCCGCGCCCCGCGGTCGACCAGCGGTGGAACGGTCAGCGCCCGCCGCTCGACCGGACCCACGCGCCGCAGGGCGAGTGGCCGGTGATCGAGCGGCGACCGCGTACCGAGCCGGCCGCGTACCAGCCCGACGAGCGGTCCCGCCCGCACGCGGAGCGGCCGACGCGGGACGGGTACCCGGGCGGTCCGACCGACGACCGACGCCGCGACGGCCACCGTCCGGAGCAGGACGGCCCGGCCCGCCTGCGCCCCGAGTCCCGGGATGCCCGACCGCCCGCCGCGCGCCCCGACCACCGGCCTCCTCCGGCCCAGTGGCCGGTACGCCCCGACGAGCACCCACCGGTCCGTGCCGGCGACGCCCCGACGCGGCCGGTACCGCCGAGCCGACCCGACGAGCCACGGCGGTCCGCTCCCCCGGCCCCCGGTCGCTACGACGAGATCCGTCGGCCGGCTGCCGAACAGGATCGCCGGGTCCCCACCGGACCGGCCGCACCCGGACCGGCCGCCAATGCTCCGGTTTCCGGCGTGCCCGGAAGCGCCGTGCCCGGAAGCGCCGCGCCCGGAACCACAGTGCCCGGAACCGCCGCGCCCGGGACCACAGTGCCCGGGACCACAGTGCCCGGAACCACCGGGCCCGGAACCGCAGTGCCCGGAACCGCAGTGCCCGGAGCGAGCCGGCCGGCGGCACCCGCGGCCCGAGCGTCCGCGCCCGGGGTGGCGGCCGACGCACCGGCCCCGACCACTCCCGCTCGCCCGGCCCCGACCGCTCCCGCTCGCCCGGCTCCGCCTGCCTATCCCGGCCCCGCATCCGGGCCGACATCCGGAAGTGGCCCGGCCAGATCCGGCCCCTCCGGTCCGGCCGAGGTTCGAACGCCACATGCCGGGCCGGCCGCTTCGGTCGGGAATGAACGCCCGACAGCCGGCGCGACAGCCGGTGGCACGGCTGCTGACCCGACTCAGGACCGGCGGGAGCCCGCCCGGTACCGCCCGCCGGCACCCGAGGCGGGTCCGGCACCGCAGCCGAGGGACTCCGGCGCGGAGGCATGGTTCCGGCCGAGCAAGCCGGCGACGACCGGCGGGCGGGACGGCCAACCCGGCGACACGGACCGTGCCGAGGCGCAGGCTGCGCCGTCCGTTTCCGCCGGGGCGACCCTGCCGGCAGAGCCTGCCCCCGCCGTTTCCCCGACCGGCCACGCGCCGACGGACCAGCTTCAGACCGCCGTACCGACCGACCGGGCCCGGACTGCCGCACCTGCGGATCAGGATCCGGGTGTCGTGCCTGCGGACGAGAACCCGGCTGCCGCGCAGGCCGGACCGGAGCGGCGCGTCGCTTCGATCGCGCCCGCCGAACCGACGGGTGTGACCGACGACCGCTATCGACCTGAGAGCGTGAACGACTCGGCGGTCGTGTCCGGGATCGGCCCCGCGTCCCGGGCCACCGAACGAGCCGAGGGCACCGGGCCCACCTCCACCTCCACCTCCGTCGACGATGTCGACCCGCCGGCCGAACCGGTCGCCGCCGCGGCAACCGAGGTGCCGCTTCCCGATGCGCGTCCGTCGGCGTCCCCGGCGTCGACGCCTGCCGAATCCCCGACGCCGACATCGTCCACTCCGTCTGCCGACCCTAGAACCCCCACGCCGGCTGTCCCGGCCACCGGCTCCGTACCACCCGCCGGTCACGACCGGCCGGCACCGGCCGAAGAGCCGACCGCGGACCACACCGTCAGGCCCGGCCAGGTCGGCACGTTGACCGACGACGGGGACGCCGGCACGACCACCCGCAGCGACGCGTTCACCGACCACGGCGATGCCCGCACGACCACCCGCAGCGACGCGTTCACCGACGATCGTGACGCCCGCACGACCAGCCATGCCGCGGCGACCCGCACCGGGGCCGACGACGCGCCGGTCGCGGTGGCCGACGATGGGCCGCTCACGGGCACGGGCACCGATGACACGCCGAACGCAGTGGTTGGCGATGAGCCGGTCGCGCTGGTCGGTGACACGCCGCACACGGGCACCGACGACGCGCCGATCACGGTGGCCGACGACGCGCTGGTCAGGCTCGCCGACGGCGCGCTGGTCCGGGTGGTTGACGACGCGCCGCACGCGAGCCCGGGCACCGACCTCGGGTCAGACGCGGTGACCGACGACCCCCCGCACACCGACGCTGGCGGCCCGTCACACGCGATCGTCGCCGACGAACCACGCGCCGAGACAGACGCCACGGCATACGCGGTCGCCCACGTCCAGCCGGGTACCGGGACCGACGCCGTGGCGTACCCGGATGCCCTGTCGCAGGTCTCGGCGGTCGCGGGGATGACCGTCCCCTCGGAAGCGACAGCGAACCCGACCGCGCCGTCGTCGGGGCCCGGGAGCACCGGTGCGGACGGCGACGGGCGCGGGCAGGTGGTGCCGGGCGACCTGCCCGCTGACGCCGCCGCACCCGGCCCCGCGCCGATCATGGGTGCCCCGACCGGTGACGAGCGGGCCGGCGACGGCCGGATCCGCGACGAACGGGCCGCCGGCAACGCGACCGACGACAACTTGACCGATGACGTCCCGACCGACGACAGCTTGACCGGCGACGCCCCGAGCGTCGACAACCTGATCGGCGACACCCCGAGCCGCGACGACACGGCGGTCGAGGACGGCACACACGGCAGTGGGCCGGGAGATGTCTTCCGACCGGTATCGGACCGAGGAGTCACGACAGCCGGCGAGGAGCGACCTGTCGGGGTCACCCGCACTGAGGAAGAGCCGCGTCGTCCAGCCGCCGCCGAAGAAGATTCGGTCCTTCTGCCGTCGACCGCCGCGGATTCCACCGCTGCCACTCCGGCCGGAGAAAATACGGTTGGGCCGTCCACGAGTTCGCCCGACGCCGCCCCGAGCGTCGCCGCGACCGACCCGGAGTCCGCCGGCCCGGCCGGGGTGGACGGCGCTACCACCGGCTCGCGTGCCCCCGGCACGACCCTGGCCGGCAGCCCGACCCCGACCGCCACGCGCCCCACCGGCCCGCCCCGGACCGACGACACCGGCACCGGCACCGGCACCGGCACCGGCACCGGCACCGGCACCGGCACCGGCACCGAAGTCTCGGGCACGGCCGAGGTTCACGCCACGCCCGCCGGCTTCCCTCTCCCCCGCACGACCCGCGCCGCCGACACGACCAGCACCGCCGACACGACCCGAGCCGCCGACACGACCAGCACCACCGACACGACCAGCAGCACCGACACGGCCGGCGGAGGGCGGGGCGCATCCGAGCCGACCGGTTCGGCGTCGACAGGTGCCGACACCGAACCGGTACGTGGGGACGAGGCCGACGGGCCGGCTGACACGCGTACCCCGGAATCGGGGCCGGCGGGCGACGAACCGGCACCGGCCCGTCCGGTGGGCCCGGAGCGGGCCCTGGCCGCGGTCGGCTGGCGGCTGCACCCGGAGACGCTGCGCGAGGAGGCACCCGATCCGGCGGAGCTGCGGCGGATCCGGGACGGGCTCACCGGCAAGCTCGACACCGCGCTGGACAACCGCAGCCGGGCCCGGCTGCTCAGCCTGCGGGCGGTGGCGTCCCGGGTCCTCGGTGACGCCGACGACGCGGTCGCCGACGCGCGGCTGGCCCTCACGTACGCGGAGGCCACCGGTGAGTTGCGGCGGACCGCGCTGGCCCGCGCCCGGCTGGCCGAGGTGCTGCGGTGGCGCGGCGAGTACGCGGAGGCCGACCGGCTGTTCGCCGAGGCCAACTCGGCGGAACTGCCGGACCGGTTGCGTGCGCTGCTGCACGAGCACGCCGGTCGCTGCTGTTACGACCAGGGCCGGCTGACCGAGGCGTGTCTGCACTTCGAGCGGGCGCTGGACCTGCGCCGGGGCGAGGACGCGGCGCTGAACGCGCGGACCCTGGTCGCGCTGGACGCGGTCGCGGCGCGGGCGGCGCGCGACGGGTTCGGGCCGGCGCCGCGCGGACGGGCGGAGGTGCTCGGCACGCCGCGGTACCCGGTGGCGACGTTCGACGAGGAGCAGGAGCTCTGGGGGTACGCGGACGCCGACGGTGAGATGGTGATCCGGCACCGGTACGCCGAGGTGCAGCCGTTCCACGAGGGACTGGCCTGGGTCCGGCGGCCGGAGGCGTCCCGCTGGGCGTTGATCGACACGTCGGGGGCGGCGCTGATCGAGGCGAACAACGGCTACCGCTCGGTGGGCGCGTTCGCCGAGGGCCTGTCGTGGGTGAGCATGGACGGCAAGGGCCGGTGGATGGCCGTCGACCGGACGAACATCGTGAAGATTCCGCCCGGTTACGAGGAGGTCCGGCCGTTCCGCAACGGTCTGGCCGCGGTGCGGCAGAACGGCGGCTGGGGGGCGGTGGACCACGCCGGCGAGGTGGTGGTGCCGACCCGCTACCACGGTCTCGGCACGCCGCTGGCCGACGGCCGGCACCTGGACGGCTTCACCGAGGAAGGGCTGGCGGTGGTCGAGTTGGCCGGCCGGCGGGGCGTGGTGGACCGCAACGGCCGGGTCCGGGTGGCGCCCGCGTACCCGACGCTGGTGATCCACCCGGTGGCGTTCCTGGTGGCCACCGAGGCGGGGCGCTGGGGCGCGCTGGACCGGCACGGCGAGCCGCTGATCGACCCGGTGCACCCGGGGCGGGCCGCGGTGGCCGACGAGATCGACCGACTGCTCGCCGACGCGAACCCGGTGCTCTGACCCGGGGAGCCACGACGGGTGCCGGCCGCCGGACGGAGTTAGGGTCGGAGCATGGAATTCCGACACCTGGGCCGCTCCGGCCTGATGGTCAGCGAGATCTCGTACGGCAACTGGATCACCCACGGCTCGCAGGTCGAGGAGGACGCGGCGGTCGCCTGCGTGCGGGCCGCCCTCGACAACGGCATCACCACGTTCGACACCGCCGACGTCTACGCCGGCACCCGCGCCGAGTCGGTGCTCGGCCGCGCGCTGGCCGGCGAGCGCCGCGAAGGGCTGGAGATCTTCACCAAGGTGTACTGGCCGACCGGGCCGGGCCGCAACGACCGTGGCCTGTCCCGCAAGCACATCATGGAGTCGATCGACGGCTCGCTGCGCCGCCTGCAGACCGACCACGTCGACCTCTACCAGGCCCACCGCTTCGACGTCAGCACCCCGCTGGAAGAGACGATGGAGGCGTTCGCCGACGTCGTGCACGCCGGCAAGGCGCACTACATCGGCGTCTCGGAGTGGACGGCGGCGCAGCTGCGCGAGGCGCACGCGCTCGCCCGTGAGCTGCGCATCCCGCTGGTCTCCAGCCAACCGCAGTATTCGATGCTGTGGCGGGTCATCGAGGCCGAGGTGATTCCGGCCAGCGAGGAGCTGGGCATCGGCCAGATCGTCTGGTCGCCGATGGCGCAGGGCGTGCTCTCCGGCAAGTACCTGCCCGGCCAGCCGCCGCCGGCCGGCTCCCGCGCCACCGACGAGAAGTCCGGCGCGAACTTCATCGCCCGGTGGATGTCCGACGAGGTGCTCACCCGGGTGCAGCAGCTCAAGCCGCTCGCCGAGCAGGCCGGGCTGACCATGGCGCAGCTCGCGGTCGCCTGGGTGCTGCAGAACCCGAACGTGTCCTCGGCCATCATCGGCGCGTCCCGGCCCGAGCAGGTGCACGACAACGTGAAGGCGGCGGGCGTGAAGCTCGACGCCGGCCTGCTCAAGGCGATCGACGACATCGTCGAGCCGGTCGTCGAGCGGGACCCGGCGAAGACGGACAGCCCGGCGCGGCGTCCGTGACGTCAGTCGTCCCCGGGCCGGCGTCGCCGTCGGCCCGGGGACGACCGGCGCACACCCCGCCGGCCCGACCGGAGCAGCTCCGTCAGCCCTGCCAGAACCGGATCAGGTAGAGGCCCAGCCGGTAGAGGTCCGGTGGGAGGCCGAGCGCGTCGCCGACCGCGAAGACCCCGCCGAAGAACGCGCCGCCGATCTGCGGGCTCCACAGCAACGCGAAGAGCAGAATGAATCCGTACGGGGCGAACAGGTCGTACATCCGCCGGTAGGCGGGACTGAGCCAGGGCTGGATCATGTTGCCGCCGTCCAGGCCCGGCACCGGCAGCAGATTGAGCACGCTGGCCATGAGCTGGAGGAACGCGAGCAGCGCGACGCCGGCCCAGAACTCCAGCGGCCCGCCCAGCGCCGGCCCCCACGTCACGGCCGCCACCAGCACCAGCGTGAACACCACGTTGGTGGCCGGCCCGGCGAGGCTGACCAGGGTGTGCCGCAGCCGCCCGGGAATGGCGTGCCGGTCCACCCAGACCGCGCCGCCGGGCAGGCCGATGCCGCCGAGCAGCACCACGACCACCGGCAACACGATCGACAGCAGCGGGCTGGTGTACTTCAGCGGGTTGAGCGTCAGGTAGCCCCGGTGGGCGATGTCCCGGTCGCCGGCCCGGTACGCGACCACGGCGTGCGCGTACTCGTGCAGGCAGAGCGAGACCAGCCAGCCGGCGACCACGAAGAGGAACACGTCGAACCGGACGTTGCCGTACCGGTTCCAGGTCATCACCCCGCCGGCCGCGAAGAGCGCGACCAGGGCCAGGAAGATGGGGCTGGGCCGGAACGCCGCCCGGGGCACGCCGAGGATCAGCGGGTCGCCCGGGCGGTCGTAGCCCGTCATTCGGCCGGGGGTTGCAGGCTCATCCGGTAGTCCACCCGGTCGTCCTCGACCAGCACGACGGAGGTGACGCCGGATGTCGCGAGCTCCCGCCAGGTCTGGCCGATCCAGGACTCGGCGTCCGCCTGGCTCGGGAACGACTCGCCCGGCCCGTCGACCGGGTCGCCGTTCGCGCCCTCGTACCGCCAGCTCCACGCCATGCCGCGTCTCCCCTCGCCGCCCGTCGCCCCGCAGGACCGGAAACCCCCGCAAGCCTAGTCGGCCCGTCGCGCCACAGCCCGCGCCGCTCCCGCGATCTTGCGGTTGCTGCCCCGACAGAACGGGGCATTTGCCGCGCCCCGCGGGCAGCAACCGCAAGATCGGCGCTGGGAGGGGGTGGGGCGGGACGGGGGCGGGAGAACTAAGGTACGGGCATGTCCGTTGACGGGTGGCACACCCTCCTGGTGCTCGGCGGTATCCGCTCCGGCAAGTCCGAGTTCGCCGAGTCCCTGGTCGCCGACGCGCCCATGGTCCGCTACGTGGCCACCGCCCCCGCCGGGGATCCGGAGGACACCGAGTGGGCGACCCGCCTCGCGGCGCACCGCGCCCGGCGGCCGGGAAGCTGGACCACCGAGGAGACCGCGACGGATCCGGGTCGGCTGGCCGAGGTGATCACCGCCGCCGGCCCGAACGACACGCTGCTCGTGGACGATCTGGGCGGCTGGGTCACCGTGCTGCTCGATCCGGCCCACCAGCCGGCCGACGACACCGCCACCGTCGCCGAACTGGCCGCCGCGGTGCGGGCCAGCGAGGCCCGGCTGGTGCTGGTCAGCCCGGAGGTGGGTCTGTCCCTGGTGCCCACCACGCCGTTGGGCCGGGCGTTCACCGACGCGCTGGGCGCCACCAACCGGGCGGTGGCCGACGCCTGCGACGCGGTCGCGCTCGTGGTGGCCGGGCAGACCGCCTGGCTCAAGCCGCCCGCCGCGTCACTCCCGACCGTGCCGGCGCACCCGCCGGCGGCCCACGCCCCGGCCGACGCCTTCGCCCCCGCCGGGGCCTACCCGGCCGGGGGCGCGACCGACGCCGCCACCGGCGGAGCCGGAGCCGTCACCGCCGCCACGGACGGAATCCACCCGGCCGGCACGGTCGGCGCGTCGCCCGAGCCACGGCACGCGGCCGGCGGTCGGGGCGTCGACGACGTGGCGCTGCCCGAGGTGCTCACCCCGGCCGCGACGCCGCCACCGGCCGCCACGCCGGGCGGCACGACCGCCGGCGGCGACTGGGCCGCCCCCACCATGGCGCTGCCGATGATCGCCACCGGCCTGGTCATCCAGCCGGGCATGGAACTGCCGATGCCGGACGACTACACCGGCCCGCAGGCGGTCGACCGGCTCGCCACGCTCGACGTTCCCGGCGCCGGTCTGGGCGTGCTGGAACAGGTGGTCGGCTTCGCCGCCGCCACCCAGGGCAGCGCGAACCCGCGTCCCTGGGCCGCCGTCCGGGTGCTGCTGCTGCACGGCGACCACGAAGGCGGCGCGTCGGCCGGCGCGGTGGCCGGCGAGTCGGCGCGGCGTGCCCGCCAGGCGCGCGCCGGACGGGGCGCGCTGGCCCGGCTGGCCGCCGAGAACGGCGCCAGCCTCCAGGTCGTCGAGGCGCCCGCCTCGGCGCCGTTCGAGGACGGCCCGGCGCTCACCGGCGAGCAGGTCGAGGCCGCGCTGCGCTACGGGTGGCGGTTGGCCGAGCAGGCCGCCGACGCGGGCGTACAACTGCTGGTGCTGGCGGCGTGCGGGGCCGGCGCCGAGGCAGCCGCCGCGGCGGTGCTGGCGGCCACCGCCGGCGCGGAACCACCGGCGGTGCTCGGTCGGGTGGTGAACGACCAGGGCGAGATCGACGACAACGCCTGGATGGTCCGCTGCGCGGCGGTCCGGGACGCGCTGCACCGCACCCGACGCTCCCCCCGGGAGGCCAAGGACATCCTGGCGGAACTGGGCGGCGGCGACATCGCGACGGCCACCGGCGTGCTGCTCGGGGCCACCGCCCGGCGCGTCCCGGTGCTGCTCGACGGGCCGGTCGGCACCGCCGCCGGCATGGTCAGCCGCGACCTGGCCGGGCAGGCCCGGCACTGGTGCCTGCTGCCCGACCACGGCGGCCGGCCCGGGGTGCGGCTCGCCGCCGACGTGCTCGGCCTGACTCCGCTGCTGGATCTGCGGCTCGACCTGGGCGAGGGGGCGACCGCGCTGGCCGCGCTGCCGCTGCTGCGCTCGGCGCTGACGCTCGCCGCCTCGCTGCCGGTGCACCCGTCGCTGGGCGACGCCGACTCCGAGGCGCCGGCCGGTCCGGCGGACGAGCCGGACTTCGCCGAGCCGGAGCCGGCCGGACCGGGTCCGACCACGGTCGGGTACGACCAGCCGGTCTCGCCCGGCCGACGTGCCGACTGAGCGCCGGCTCGCCGACGGCGTCCGGTTGGCGCTGACCACGTTCACCACCGCGCCGGTACGCGCCGGCCGGGTCGACCGGGCCACCGCCGGCGCCGCGATGGCGCTGGCCCCGGCGGTCGGCGCGCTGCTCGGCGCGGTGCTCGGCGGAGCGCTGCTGCTGGCCGGGGCGCTCGCCCCGCCGCTGGTCGCCGCCGGGGTGACGGTCGGGCTGGGCGCGCTGCTCACCCGGGGCCTGCACCTGGACGGGCTGGCCGACACCGTGGACGCGCTCGGGTCGTACCGGCGCGGGCCGGCCGCGCTGGCGATCATGAAGCAGCCGGACGTCGGCCCGTTCGGAGTGGTCGCGTTGGTGGTCGTCCTCCTGCTCCAGACCGCGGTGCTGGCCGAACTGGTCGGGCGGGACGCGGTCGCGGCGCTCGCCTCGGTGGTCGCGGCCACCGCGGCCGGCCGGCTGGCCGTCGCCCTGGCCTGCCGCCGTGGCGTGCCGGCGGCCCGGCCGGACGGGCTGGGCTCGCTGGTCGCCGGCACGGTGGGGTGGGGCGTCGTGGCGCTCGGCGCGATCGCCGTGGCGCTGCTGGCCGTGCCGGCGGCGCCGGGCCGCCCGTGGCAGGGGCCGCTCGCCGTGCTCGGCGCGCTCGCCGTCGCGGCCGGGCTGCTCCGGCACCTGGTACGCCGTTTCGGCGGCATCACCGGCGACGTCCTCGGGGCCCTGGTGGAGGTCGTCACCACGCTGTCCTACCTGGGACTGGTGCTGACCGGCTGATCGTCGCCCGGTCGGCCGGGTAGCGTTCGGGTGAGTGCACCGGCGTGGTCGAGGGAGACGGCATGCTCATCACGGACGACTTCCTGCCCGTACCGGTGCCGGAGTCGCTCGACGCGACCTACCTGGTGCCGATCGACGGGCTGCCCCGGGTGAGCCCGAAGACCGCGGTGGAGGGGCTGACCGGCCGGCTGGCCGGGCCGGTGCACGGGCTGGCCAAGCAGATGCTGGACAGCCCGCTGATGAGCGTGGACACGCGTTCGATAAGCGAGTTCCCGGAGCTTCCGCCGGACCTGCTGGCCGCGTTCGGCGCCACCGACGAGCAGCTCGCCCGGCTGGCCGCCGCCACCCACCTGGTGGTGGTGCAGGCGGAGTACCGGCCCGGCTGGCCGCCGGCGCACGAGTGGGCGGCCCGGGCGGTGGCCGCGGCCATCGCCGAGACGGTCGGCGGGGACGTGGTCGACGTGTTCGGTCTCCAGTTCCTCGACCCGGCGGCGGCGCTGCGCTCGCTGCCGGACGAGCAGGGCCGGATCCGGCTGGTCGACTGGGTGCTGGTGCCCTACTCCTCCGACGCCGACGGGCTCTGGTTCACCACCAAGGGGTTGCGCCGGTTCGGGCTGCTGGAGTTGCAGGCCCAGGGCGTGCCGGACCACCTCACCCGGGCCTGGGGCGCGGTGATGACCGGCGCGGCCCGACGGCTGCTGCGGGACTGGACCGACGGGCTGGCCGGCGAGGAGGTGCCGGCGTTCGTGCAGCTCCCGGTGCTGGCCACGGTGACCGGGCACGACATCGCGGTCGCGTACGGCAATCCGGAGCAGCACGGCGCGACCGCGCCGGTGCTGCTGCGGCTGGAACTGGACCCGGCCACCGACCCGGACGCCGACTCGTTCCTCAGCCTGAACCCGCCGCCGGGGCATCCCGGGCCGCCGGGCCGCTACTTCGCCGCCGCCTGCGCGACGCTGTTCAACGGCATTCAGCCCGACATCCGCTACACGCGCACGGACGACGCGATGAGCCGGGCGGTGGCGACCGCCCGGGCCGCGCTCGGCGACATCCGGGCCCGGTTCCTGGCCGGCGGGCTGCCGGCGGAGAGCCAGCTCGTGGTCAAGTACGGCCTGCCCGGCGACGACGGCCCGGAGTACGTCTGGGCCGGGGTGACCTCGTGGGACGCCCCGGAACGGATCGTCGGCGCGAGCGCCACCGACGCCACCACCGACCCGAGCGTGCGGATCGGCTCGCCGGTCGTGGTCGAGGCGTCCGACGTGGTCGACTGGGCCGTGCTGGACGGCACCGGTGTGCTGGAGGGCGGCTGGACCCAGGCCGTCCTCGACGCCGGCGAGCGCGGCGAGGGCTGACCCGGGCCGGTCAGCGCACCGAGGGTTGGTCCGCCCGGCGCGGCCCGGTCAGCGCACCGATGGTTGGACGAAGGGCGGCCTGGTCAGGCGCATCCGGGCCCGCCGGCCACGGATGTCCACCGTCAGCTCCTCGCCGTCGGGCAGCTTCGGGTCGGTGTCGACGAGCGCGAGCGCGATGCCGTGCTTGAGCGTCGGACTGAACGTGCCGCTGGTGACGGTGCCGACCCGGCGGTCCCCGGCGTAGACGGCCATGCCGGGGCGCGGGATGGCCCGGTCGACCGCGGCGAGTCCGCGCAGCGTACGGGCCGGCCCGGCGGCCTTCTCGGCGCGCAGCACGTCCCGGCCCCAGAAGGCCGGCTTGTCCCAGCCCACCGCCCAGCCGGAGCGGCCCTGCACCGGAGTGATCTCCAGGGACAGGTCCTGCCCGTGCAGCGGGTACCCCATCTCGGTGCGCAGCGTGTCCCGGGCGGCCAGCCCGCACGCCCGCACGTCCTCGCCCGCGGCGAACAGCGCGTCCCAGACGGCGACCGCGTGCTCGGCGGGCACGACCAGCTCGTAGCCCAGTTCACCGGTGTAGCCGGTACGGCAGACGGTCAGCTCGACGCCGGCCGACGTGGCGGTGGAGAAGCTCATGTAGTCGTGGGCGGTGGGCAGCCCGAGCGCGTCGAGCAGCGCCGCCGAGCCCGGTCCCTGGACCGCGAGCACCGCGTACGCCTCGTGCTCGTCGGTGACGCTCACGTCGGCCGGCGCGGCGGCGCTCAGCCGGCGGGCCACCTCGGCGGTGTTCGCCGCGTTGGGCACCAGGAAGACGTGGTCGTCGGCGTGCAGGTAGGCGATGATGTCGTCCACCACGCCGCCGGTGGCGTCGTCGCAGCAGAGCGTGTACTGCGCCTGGCCGGGCGCGATCCGGCCGAGGTCGTTGCTGAGGCAGGCGTTGACGAAGTCGGCCGCGCCGGGCCCGGTGACCCGGGCCTTGCCCAGGTGCGAGACGTCGAAGACGCCCACAGCGGTCCGTACGGCGGTGTGTTCCCGGAGCACGCCGCCGCCGGCGTACTCGAGCGGCATCTGCCAGCCGCCGAAGGGGGCGAACTTCGCGCCGAGCGCGGTGTGTCGCTCGTGCAGCGGGGAACGGCGCAGCCGGGTCTCGGCAGCGTCGGAGGTCACCTCGGTCATGGTGGCAACTTACCGGCCGGGCCCCCTGTGGTTAGCATCGGCGGGATCCCGTCGACACGCATCGGCGGGACAGCCACGCCTCCGGCGGGTAGGTTGCCGCCGGAGAGACCTTCATCGCCGGTACGCGACGACGCGGCCGGCCCGGCCCGCCCGGAGTAGCTTTCGTGACATCGCCCCGCACCACCCTCAGCCTGGTCGACACCGACCCCGCCGAACTTCCCGTCGACGCGATCGTGATCGGCGTGCACAGCCAGCCGAACGGACCGGGCGACGGCGCACCCGCCGGCGCCCTGTTGCTGGCCAGCGGCGCGGAGAGCATCGCCGCCGCGTTCGACGGAAAGCTGACCGAGACGCTGGCCCTGCTCGGCGCCACCGGTGGCCCCGGCGAGGTGATCAAGCTGGCCACGCTCGGCACGGTGACCGCCCCGGTGGTCGCCGCCGTCGGGCTGGGCCCGGAGCCCGCCGGCGCCGCGCCCGCCCCCGAGTCCCTGCGCCGGGCCGCCGGCGCGGCGGTCCGGGCGCTGGCCGGCGCGGCCCGCGTCGCCCTCGCCCTGCCGCTGCCGGACGACGCCGACGCGCCGGCCGCGCTGCGCGCGGTCGCCGAGGGCGCGCTGCTCGGCGGCTACCGGTTCGCCGGCTACAAGACGAAGCCGCAGCCGGCCCGGCGCGAGCCGGTGTCCGAGTTGCTGGTCGCGGTGCCGGACGCGTCCGACGCGACCGCCCAGGCCGAGGTCGAGCGCGCGCAGACGGTGGCCGGCGCGGTGCGGACCAGCCGGGACTGGGTCAACACCGCCCCGAACGAGCTGCGCCCGCCGGCGTTCGCCGACGCCGTGGCGACCGCCGCCCGGGAGGCCGGGCTGGAGGTCGAGGTGCTCGACGAGGCGGCGCTGGCGGCCGGCGGGTACGGCGGCATCCTCGCCGTCGGCCAGGGCTCCGAGGCGCCGCCGCGGCTGGTGAAGCTCACCTGGACGCCGCCCGGCGGCGGCAACGGCAAGCGGGTCGCGCTGGTCGGCAAGGGCATCACGTTCGACACCGGCGGCATCTCGATCAAGCCGGCGCAGGGCATGTGGGAGATGAAGTCGGACATGGCCGGCGCGGCGGCGGTCGGCGCGGCCATGCTGGCGGTGGCGGCGCTCAAGCCGAACGTGACGGTCACCGGGTACCTGCCGATGGCGGAGAACATGCCGTCGGGCGCCAGCTACCGGCCGGGCGACGTGATCAGCATGTTCAACGGCAAGAAGGTGGAGGTGCTCAACACCGACGCCGAGGGCCGGATGGTCCTGGCCGACGCGATGGCCCGGGCCTGCTCCGACGGCGCCGACTACCTGTTCGAGACCTCGACGCTGACCGGTGGCCAGGTGATCGCGCTGGGCAAGCGGATCGCCGGTGTGATGGGCAGCCCGGAGCTGTGCGAGCGGGTCCGGGTGGCCGGTGACGCGACCGGCGAGCCGGCCTGGCCGATGCCGCTGCCGGACGACGTGCGCAAGGGCATGGAGTCCGACGTCGCGGACATCTCCCAGGTCAACGCCGGGATGGACCGCGCCGGTCACATGCTCCAGGGCGGGGTGTTCCTGCGGGAGTTCGTCACCGACGACGTGGCCTGGGCGCACATCGACATCGCCGGTCCCAGCTACCACTCGGGCGAGGCCACCGGCTACTGGGCCAAGGGCGGCACCGGCGTGCCGGTCCGCACCCTGCTCCACCTGGTCGACGACGTGGCCGCCAACGGCTGAGGTGTAAGGAGGGGCCCCCGGTTGACGCATTCCGCTAACCGGGGGCCCCTTTTGACACCTGCGGCCCGGGGCGCTCAGAACAGCTCGGGACGGCGCTTGCGGCGCTCGTTGTAGTCACGCATGCGCTGGGGGTAGCCCATCAGTCGCACGTCGTAGATCGGGATGGCGGTCCGGTGCGCCCAACGCCGGGCGTCCTCCGGGCTGCCGACCCGCCGCCGGGTCCACTCGCCGTCGTCGGCGATCAGCATGACGGTGGTCTCGGTGACAGTCGTGCGTGGCTCCAGGAACGCCTCGACGCCCCGTCGGGTGCGGACGAAGTTCTCGAGATGGTCCAGATCGGCGCGCTCGGCGGCACGGTCACGGCTCACCGCGGCCACCCGCTTGCGTCGTCGGAACAGCGCCACCGGACCCACTCCTCCCCCGGACGTCATCGAAGACGATGCCAAGGGTACGTGCCGCCGACGTGTCGTTGGGCACCTCGGTACGCGCTCGGGCCGGGGTGGTGACAAGATGACCGAGGTGGGGTGTACCTGTTACTCCGCCGTAACCCCCGATGCAGCGACGCGACCTGGGAGTTGGATGTGAGCGAGCCGAACGACACGACCTTCGACATCGTCATCCTCGGAGGTGGTAGCGGCGGCTACGCGGCGGCGCTGCGTGCCGCCCAGCTGGATCTCTCCGTCGCGCTCATCGAGAAGGGCAAGCTCGGCGGCACCTGCCTGCACAACGGCTGCATCCCCACCAAGGCGCTGCTGCACGCCGCCGAGATCGCCGACCAGACCCGCGAGTCCGAGCAGTTCGGCGTGAAGGCCGAGCTGGTCGGCATCGACATGGCGGCGGTCAACTCGTACAAGGACGGCGTGATCTCCCGCCTCTACAAGGGCCTCCAGGGCCTGGTGGGCAGCGCCAAGAAGATCACCTTCGTGGCCGGCGCCGGCAAGCTGGTCGGCAAGAACGTGGTCGAGGTGGACGGCAAGCGCTACACCGGCCGCAACGTGATCCTGGCCTCCGGCTCGTACGCGAAGAGCCTGCCCGGCCTGGAGGTCGACGGCGAGCGGATCATCACCAGCGACCACGCGCTCACCCTGGACCGCGTCCCGTCGTCGGCGATCGTGCTCGGCGGCGGCGTGATCGGCGTCGAGTTCGCCAGCGTCTGGAAGTCCTTCGGCGTGGACGTGACAATCGTCGAGGCGCTGCCCCGGCTGGTCGCCGCCGAGGACGAGGAGTCGTCGAAGGCGCTGGAGCGCGCGTTCCGCAAGCGGAAGATCAACTTCAAGGTCGGCAAGCCGTTCGAAAAGGTCGAGAAGACCGACAACGGCGTCAAGCTGACCATTCAGGGCGGCGACACGGTCGAGGCCGAGCTGCTGCTGGTCGCCGTCGGCCGCGGCCCGACCACCGCCAACCTCGGCTACGAGGAGCAGGGCGTCAAGATGGACCGCGGCTACGTGCTGACCGACGAGCGGCTGCGCACCAGCGTGCCGAACGTCTACGCGGTCGGCGACATCGTGCCCGGCCTCCAGCTCGCGCACCGCGGTTTCCAGCAGGGCATCTTCGTCGCCGAGGAGATCGCCGGGAAGACCCCCGCCGTGATCGACGAGGCCGGCATCCCGCGCGTCACCTACTGCGACCCGGAACTGGCGTCGGTCGGCCTGACCGAGGCGAAGGCCAAGGAGCAGTACGGCGCCGACAAGGTCAAGACCTACAACTACAACCTGGGCGGCAACGGCAAGAGCCAGATCCTCAAGACCGCCGGCCACGTGAAGCTGGTCCGGGTGGACGACGGCCCGGTGGTCGGCGTGCACATGGTCGGCGCCCGGGTCGGCGAGCTGATCGGCGAGGCGCAGCTCATCTACAACTGGGAGGCCTACCCGGCCGAGGTGGCGCAGCTGGTGCACGCCCACCCGACCCAGAACGAGGCCCTGGGCGAGGCGCACCTGGCCCTGGCCGGCAAGCCGCTGCACGCGCACGCCTGACACGACAACCGCGGCGTCCGGCGACGGGCGATGATCCCACCAGGGGAATGAAGGAGTCTGGAGAACATGCCGGTATCGGTCACCATGCCCCGGCTCGGCGAGAGCGTCACCGAGGGCACCGTCACGCGCTGGCTCAAGCAGGAGGGTGACACCGTCGAGGTCGACGAGCCCCTGCTCGAGGTGTCGACCGACAAGGTCGACACCGAGATCCCGTCCCCCGCGGCGGGCGTGCTGAGCCGGATCGTCGTCGGCGAGGACGAGACCGCCGAGGTCGGCAGCGAGCTGGCGGTCATCGCCGGCGAGGGCGAGGACGCGGGCAGCGCCTCGACGGAGGAGGTCGAGCCGGCCACCGAGCCGACCGCCGCCGCCGAGGGCACCGAGCCGGAGCCGGAGCAGGCCGCGCAGGCCGCCGCGGAGCCCGGGGCCGAGGCCGAGCAGCCGGCCGTCGAGGAGCCGGCCCAGCCCGCCGCGTCGTCCGGCGAGGGCACCCCGGTGACCATGCCGGCCCTGGGCGAGAGCGTCACCGAGGGTACGGTGACGCGCTGGCTCAAGCAGGTCGGCGAGACCGTCGAGGTGGACGAGCCGTTGCTGGAGGTCTCCACCGACAAGGTGGACACCGAGATCCCGTCGCCGGTCGCCGGCACCGTGCTGGAGATCAAGGTCGCCGAGGACGAGACCGCCGAGGTCGGCGGCGTGCTCGCGATCGTCGGGGCGGCCGGCGCCGCACCGGCCGAGGCGAAGCCCGAGCCCAAGCCCGAGCCCAAGGCGGAGGCGAAGCCCGAGCCGAAGCCGGAGCCCAAGGCCGAGCCGAAGCCCGAGCCGAAGGTCGAGGAGCCCACCCCGGGCATGTCCTACAACGAGCCGTCCGCCGAGGCGGAGCAGGCCGCCGAGCCGGCCAAGGCGGAGCAGGCCGCCCAGCCGGCCGCGCCGACCGCCACGCCGCAGCGCCCGACCGCCCCGGCCCAGGGCGGCGGCGAGGAGGCCGCCGGCTACGTGACGCCGCTGGTCCGCAAGCTCGCCGCCGAGCACGGCGTCGACCTGGGCTCGGTCAACGGCACCGGCGTGGGTGGCCGGATCCGCAAGCAGGACGTGCTGGAGGCGGCCGAGAAGGCGAAGGCCGCCAAGGCTCAGCCGGCTGAGCCGGCCGCCACCGAGCAGCAGCCGGCCGCGAAGGCACCGGCCCAGCCGGCCGCCAAGCCGCAGCCGAGCGCCAAGCGGGGCACCACGGAGAAGCTGCCGCGGATCCGGGCGACCATCGCCAAGCGGATGCAGCAGTCGCTGCACGAGACGGCGCAGCTGACCACGGTCGTCGAGGTCGACGTCACCAAGGTCGCCAAGCTGCGGGCCCGGGCCAAGGAGTCGTTCCAGGCCCGGCACGGCGTGAAGCTGTCCTTCCTGCCGTTCTTCGCGCTCGCCGCCATCGAGGCGCTCCAGACCTACCCGATCATCCAGGCCAGCATGGACCTGGACGGCGGCACCATCACCTACCCGGCCGCCGAGCACCTCGGCATCGCCGTGGACACCGAGCGCGGGCTGCTCGTGCCGGTCATCCACAACGCCGGTGACCTCAACATGGGCGGCATCGCCAAGCGGATCGCCGACCTGGCCGAGCGCACCCGGTCCAACAAGATCACTCCGGACGAGATGGCCGGGGCGACCTTCACGTTGACCAACACCGGCAGCCGGGGCGCGCTCTTCGACACCCCGATCGTGCCGTCGCCGCAGTCGGCGATGCTCGGCACGGGTGCCGTGGTGAAGCGCCCGGTCGTGGTCAACGACCCGGAGCTGGGCGAGGTCATCGCGGTCCGGTCGATGGTCTACCTGGCCATGTCGTACGACCACCGGCTGATCGACGGCGCGGACGCCGCCCGCTTCCTGACCGCGGTCAAGGAGCGGCTGGAGGCCGGCAACTTCGAGGCCGAACTGGGTCTCTGACGCCCGAGGCGACAGGGGGTACGCGGCACCGGCCGCGTACCCCCTTCGTTGTTTCCGCCCCGGCGCGGATCGCACGCTGACAGACTCGGCCGGTGGGCGGGTACGGGTGGCGGGGGCGCCTCGGGCCGGCGGTGCCGGTGGCCCCGGGCGCCCGGGTGGACCGGTTCGAGATCTTCTTCGACCTGGTCTTCGTCTTCTCGTTCTTCATCATCACCCGGGCCACCGCGCTCCAGGTGACCGGCGGCGCGCTGCTGCACGCGCTGCTGGTGCTCGCCGTGCTGTGGTGGTCGTGGGTGGTGCACAGCGTGGTCGCCACCCGGGTCCGGCTCGGCGAGGGCTTCGTCCCGGTGCTCATGACGGTCGGCATGGCGGCGCTGTTCACGTTCGCGTTGTCGCTGCCGAACGCGTTCCGCGACCCGCGCGGCAACGCGGCCGGTCCGATCGCCGCGGCGGTCAGCTACACCGTGCTGCGCCTGGTGCACCTCCTGCTCTACCTGCACGTGGTGCGGGACAGCCCGGCCGAGCGCCGGCAGTTGATCCGGTTCGCCCCGGAGGTGGTGGGCAGCACGCTGTTGCTGCTGGTCGCCGCGCTGGTGCCGCCGAAGATCGACGGCCTGTTCACCGCGTCGGTGGTCCGGGACGGGGTGTGGGCCACGGTGGTGCTGCTCCAGTACGGCAGCGGCATGCTGGCCGGCACCTGGGGCTGGGGCGTCGTCTCGGCCGAGCACTGGGCCGAGCGGTACGACCTCATCCTGATCATCGCGCTGGGCGAGTCGGTCATCTCGGTCGGCGTGGGCAGCAACCTGCTCGGGCAGCCACCCACCTGGCCGGCCGTGGCGGCGGCGGTGCTCGGCATCTTCTTCACCGCGGCGCTCTGGTGGGCGCACTACGACATGGTCGGGCCGGCCGCCCGGATCGCCCTGCACGCCGCCCGGGACGGGCCCCGGGTGGCGATGGCCCGGGACGCGTACGCGTACCTGTTCCTGCCGATGATCGCCGGCATCATCCTGTTCGCGCTCGGCGCCGAGATGATCGTGCACGACATCGCCGACCCGCAGGTGCCGCTGGCCCGGTCCGCGCACTTTCCGGCCGTACCGCTGCTCTTCGGCGGCGTGGCCTGCTACCTCTGCGGCAACATGCTGTTCCAGGCGCGGACGCTGCGCACGCTGAGCTGGACCCGGGTCGCGGCGGTGCTGCTGCTCGGCGCGACGGTCCCGGTCGCGCAGCGGACGCCGGGCCTGGTCGCGATGGCGCTGCTGACCGTCATCACGGTGGGCATGGTGGCGACCGAGGTGATCGTCTTCGACGAGGGCCGGCGGGCGCTGCGGAAGCTCGTCTTCGAGGAGCGGACCAGCCACGAGGCGCACGAGGCGGCCTGGCGGGCCCGCTGGCACGAGCAGCCGGACGAGGGTGAGCCGCCCGGCGGTTGAACCGTCTCCGGACGGCCTGCGTGTCACCGCTCGGCCCCACCATGGGCCACGACACGAGGAACGGGGACCCGCATGACCATCGACACCGTCCACGCCGACGCCACCGGCACCTGGCGGCTCGGCGACCTGACCGTCAACCGGATCGGTCTCGGCGCGATGCGGCTGACCGCGAACGCCGACGGCAGCCCGAGCGACCGGGACCGGGCCGTCGCCGTGCTGCGCCGCGCGGTCGAGCTGGGCGTCAACCACATCGACACGGCCGCGTTCTACTTCTCGCCGTTGCGCTCGGCCAACGAGCTGATCAACCGGGCGCTGTCGCCGTACCCGGAGGATCTGGTCATCGTGACCAAGGTCGGGCCGGGCAGGGAGCCGTCCGGCGAGTGGCTGCCGGCGGCCCGGCCGGAGCAACTGCGCGGGCAGGTCGAGGAGAACCTGCGCCAACTCGGCCGGGACCACCTGGACGTGGTGAACCTGCGGGTGCACGGGCCGGAGCCGCTGGCCGAGCACTTCGGCGCGCTCACCGAGCTGGTCGACGCCGGGCTGATCCGGCACCTCGGCGTCTCGGCGGTACGCCGGCACCAGGTCGCCGAGGCGCGCACCATCGCCCCGGTGGTCTGCGTGCAGAACTCGTACGGCCTCGGCTACCGCCGGGTCCACGACGAGCTGATCCGGGACTGTGCCGCGCACGGCACCGCGTTCGTGCCGTTCTTCTCGCTCGCCACCAGCGGGCGGGAGGCCGGGGCCACCGGCGAGGAGCACCCGGAGGTGCTCGCGGTGGCCCGCGAGCACGGCGTCACCGCCGCCCAGGTCCGGGTGGCCTGGACGCTGGCCCGGGGCCCGAACGTGCTCGCCATCCCGGGCACCGGCGACCCGACGCACCTGACGCAGAACGTCGCGGCCGGCGCGCTCCGCCTCTCCGCCGCCGACCTGGCGCGGCTCGACGCGGTCTGACGTGTGTAAGAAGGGCCCCTTCTCCACCGGATGCGTCAAGCAGGGGCCCCTCCTTGCAACACCGTTCGGCCGTTGGCAGAAGGGTGCGGCGAAAAGCGGAGCGGGTCCGGAGACTGGGGCGATGGCGATCTTCTCCGTACAGGCCCGGCCCACGGACGGGGCGAGCTGGGTCGAGCTGGCCCGCACCGTCGAGGCCGCCGGCTTCGACGCGCTGCTGGCCGCCGACCATCCGGGTTTCGGCCCGGCCCCGTTCGTGGCGCTGGCCGCCGCCGCGGCGGTGACCGGCACGCTGGGCCTCGGCTCGTACGTGTCGAACGCCGGGGTCCGGGAGCCGCTGCTGCTCGCGGCCGATGTGGCCACCCTGGACGTGGTGTCCGGCGGTCGGGCGCGGCTCGGCCTGGGCGCCGGGCACACGCCGGGTGAGTGGCGGGCGGTCGGGCGCGAGCGCCCCGACGTCGCCGGGCGGGTCCGCCGCTGCCTGGCGGTCGCCGGGGCGGTCCGGGGGCTGCTGGCCGGCGAGGAGGTCACCGTCGACACGCCGGAGCTGGCCGCATACGCCGCCCGCCTCGACGATCCACGGCCGGTCCAGGACCGGATCCCGCTCACCCTCGGCACGGCCAACTCCACGCTGCTGCGGTGGGCCGGCGCGCACGCCGACGTGGTCGGCCTGACCGGCTTCGGACGCACGCTGGCGGACGGGCACGCGCACGAGGTGCGGTGGCGGGCCGACCAGCTCGACGCGCAGCTCGCCCACGTGGCGGCCGGCACCGCCGGGCGGGACACACCGCCGGTCCTGGAGGCGCTGGTCCAGCACGTCGCGATCACCGACGACGCCGAGGCGGTCGCCGCCGAGACGGCCGCCGAGACCGGCCTCACCCCGGCGGAGGTGCTGGCCACCCCGTTCGTGCTGATCGGGACCGCCGACGAGATCGTGGCGGCGGTGGCCGGGCACCGGCGCCGCTGGGGCGTCACCCGCTTCGTGGTACGCGCCGGCGCCGTCGACGCGCTCGCGCCGCTCCTGCCCCGGCTGGCCGAAAACGGGTCGACTTCGAGCGCACTCGAGACAGGACACTGATTTCATGACGACGACACGACGATTGGGCCGCAGCGGCATCGAGGTCAGCGCGATCGGCATGGGCTGCTGGGCGATCGGCGGCCCGTTCTGGGCGGGCAGCCAGCCCCTGGGCTGGGGCGAGGTGGACGACGACGAGTCGATCCGCACGATCCACCGGGCGCTGGAGCTGGGCGCGACCCTCTTCGACACCTCCAGCAACTACGGGGCCGGGCACAGCGAGCGGGTGCTCGGCCGGGCGCTCGCCGGCCGCCGGGACCGTGCGGTGATCGCCACCAAGTTCGGTTATCCCACGGACGAGGCGACCCGACAGGCCACCGGCGAGGACGGCAGCCCGGGGTACGCGCAGCGCAGCCTGGAGGGCTCGCTGCGCCGGCTCGGCACCGACCACGTCGACCTCTACCAGCTGCACCTGGGCGGCCTGCCGGTGCCGCAGGCGCTGGATCTGGTCGAGACGCTGGAGGACCTGGTCGGCGAGGGGAAGATCCGGGCGTACGGCTGGAGCACCGACGACCCCGCCTCGGCGCGGGCGTTCGCCGAGGCCGGCCCGCACTGCGCGGCGATCCAGCACGACCAGTCGGTGCTGCGGGACAACGCCGAGATGCTCGCGGTCTGCGCGGAGTTCGACCTGGCCAGCCTGAACCGTGGCCCGCTGGCGATGGGACTGCTCACCGCCAAGTACCAGGACGCGCCGACCGCCCGTGGCGGGGACGACGTGCGCGGGGTGGCGCCCGAGTGGCTGGACTGGTTCAGCGACGGCGTCCCGCGTGCCGAGTGGGCCGACCGGGTGGCCCGGGTCCGGGAGGCGCTCACCGCCGACGGTCGTACCCTCGCCCAGGGCGCGCTGGGCTGGCTGCTCGCCCGCAGCCCGCGAACGCTGCCGATCCCCGGCTGCCGGACCGTCGGCCAGGCCGGGGAGAACCTCGGCGCGCTGGCGCACGGGCCGCTGCCGGAGGCCGCGTTCGCCGAGGTGGAGCGCCTCCTCGCCGACCTGCGCAGCACCCCGGCGACCGCGTGAGCGCGGCCGGGTGACGGGTGCGCCCGGCACCCGTGCCGGGCGTGTCGCGCCGCGCCATCTACCGCCAGCGCGGCAGGCGTGACGCGTGAGTGATTTCGCTCCACGCATCCGGATCGCGTCGCGTACCCGAAGATGTGAGTATGCGGATCCTCATGGCCGGCGTGTCCGGCTTCCTCGGCACCCGACTGGTCGACCGGCTCACCGCCGACGGGCACCAGGTCACCCGCCTGGTCCGCCGCCCGCCGCGGGCCGCTGAGGAGCGGCAGTGGAATCCGTCCGCCGCGCAGCTCGACCCGCAACTGGTCGCGGACGCCGACGCGGTGGTGAACCTGGCCGGCGCGGGGGTGGGTGACAAGCGCTGGAACGACGACTACAAGAAGCTGATCCGGACCAGCCGGGTGGACAGCACCTCCACGCTCGCCATCACGATCGCCGGCCTGCCCGCCGCGGACCGGCCGGCGGCGCTGCTGAACTCCTCCGCGGTCGGCTGGTACGGCAACACCGGGGACCGCACGGTGGAGGAGGACGCGCCGGCCGGCGAGGGGTTCCTCGCCGACGTCTGCCGCGTCTGGGAGGCGGCGACCCGGCCGGCCGAGGACGCCGGCGTACGCGTGGTGCGGTTGCGGACCGGGCTGCCGCTGCACCGTGACGGCGGCCTGCTCAAGCCGCAGCTCCTGCCGTTCCGGCTGGGTCTCGGCGGCAAGCTGGGCAACGGCCGGCAGTGGGTGCCGTGGATCTCGATGCCGGACTGGCTGGACGCGACCGCGTTCCTGCTGGCCCGCGACGACGTGGCCGGCCCGGTGAACGTGGTCGGTCCGGCGCCGGTCACCAACGCCGAGTTCACCCGGGAACTGGCCCGTCAGTTGCACCGGCCGGCGATCATGCCGATCCCGGCGCTGGCGTTGCAGGTGGTGCTCGGCGGGTTCGCGCACGAGGCGCTCACCAGCACCCGGGTGCTGCCGGGCGTGCTCGGCAAGGCGGGCTTCACCTGGACCCACCCGGACCTGCCGGGCGCGCTGCGCGCCGCCCTCGCCGGGTGAGCCGGCGGGGACGGCGCGGCGCGGGCGGGTCAGCAGCCGATGACCCAGTAGCCGGGCCCGGTCTGCTTCAGCGCGGTGGTGTAGAACGTGTTGTAGAGGCCCATCCGCTGGCCGCTGCCGAGCGCGTAGGCGTACCCGCCTGACTGGTAGGCCCGGCCGGCGGTGACGTGCGCGTAGTTGCTGGCGGTGACGCAGACCGGCGCGGTGGTCGGCGTCGGCGAGGGCGAAGCGGTCGGGGTGGGCGACGCGGTCGGGGTGGGCGAGGCGGTCGCGGTCGCCGTCGGGGTCGGGCTCGGCGTGCCGCCGCCGCCCAGGCCGAAGAAGAGCGCGTCACGGTACGTCGAGCAGATGGTGTCCAGGAAGTACGCCCCGGCGGTCCCGCACTGGTCCGCCGCCGAGCCCGGGTCGACCGGGGTGCCGTGGCCCATGCCGGAGACCCGGTAGACGCGGACCTGGTCGCTGCCGTAGACCTCCAGGCTGGTGCCGCCCGGCAGGGACGAGGTGCTGGTCGGGGTCGCCGACACGCCGAGCACGTTGGTCCACTGGTCCCGCGACTCGGTCGCGTTGGCCACGTTGACCGTGTAGTCGCTGGTGCCGTGCCAGACGGCCACCCGGGGCCGCTTGCCGGCGTAGCCCGGGTACGCGTTGCGGACCAGGTCGCCCCACTGCGCCGGGGTCTTGTCCACGCCCGGGTTCATGCAGCTGTACGCGCTCGTGGTGCTGGTGGCGCAGCGGTACGGAAGGCCGGCGATGATCGAGCCGGCGGCGAACACGTCCGGGTAGGTGGCGAGCATGACGGCGCTCATCGCGGCGCCGGCGGAGAGCCCGCTGACGTAGACGCGGCCGGCGTCGGTGCCGTAGGTGGTCCTCGCGTAGTCGACCATCTGCTTGACCGACAGCGCCTCGCCCTGGCCGCGGGCGGTGTCGCCGGTCTCGAACCAGTTGAAGCAGGAGTTGGCGTTGTTGCCGGCCGGCTGCTGCGGCACGATCAGCGCGAACTTCCACTGGTCGGCGTACTTCTGCCAGCCGGAGTTGGTGAAGTAGGTCGAGGCGTTCTGGGTGCAGCCGTGCAGCAGCACCACGGCCGGCGCGTTGCCGGGCAGGCCGTCCGGCCGGTAGGCGTACATGGCCAGGTTGCCGGGGTTGGAGCCGAAGCCGGTGACCTGGGTCAGCGAGGCGGCCTGCGCGGGCAGCGCGGCGGTCAGGACGCCGGCCGCGGCCAGCACGATCCCGGCCGCCGCCCCGGCGAGACGGGTGATGAGGGATGAGGAGCGGGACACGGGGACCTCCCGATCATGGAATGTGAACTGGGTCACTCTCCGAGTTGCCGGAACGTTACGTCCGTGTTTCATCGACGGGAATGGCTGTGGGTCACACATTCACCGTCCGGGCGGTGTGCCCGGGTCCGGTTGGTAACGTCCGCTGCGTGCCGTCCTCCCCGGTCGCCGACCCGCCACCCGCCACCGCCGCCCGCGACCGGCGCGCCGACCTGCTGGTGACACTCGCCGCCGTCGCGCTGGCGCTCTGGGTGACGAGCGGCATGTGGCGGGACCCGAACACCCGCACGATCACCGTCAACTCCAGCGACCAGGCGCTGTTCGAGTGGCTGCTGGCGTTCGGCGGGCACGCGCTGACCCACGGCCAGAATCCGCTCTTCACCCACCTGATCAACGTCCCGGACGGGGTGAACCTCGCGGTCAACACCTCGATCACCGTGTACGCGGCGGTCTTCGCTCCGCTGACGTACCTCATCGGGCCGCCCGCGACGTTCCTGGTGATCCTCACGCTCAACCTGGCCGCCACGGCGGTGGCCTGGTACTGGCTGCTCAGCCGGCACCTGGTCGGCAGCCGGACGGCCGCCGGGGCGGGGGCGTTGTTCATCGCCTACTGCCCGGCGATGGTGTCGCACGCCAACGCGCACCTGAACTGGACCGCCGGCTGGCTGGTGCCGTTGCTGATCTGGGGCGTGTTCCGGCTGCGCCGGCCCGGCCGCGCGGTCACCGGCGGGATCGTGCTCGGCCTGCTGGTGGCCGTCGCGTTCTCGATCGCCGCCGAGGGGCTGTTCTTCACCGCGCTCGCGCTCGCCGTGTTCCTGCTGGTCTGGGCGCTGCACCCGGCCCGGCGCGCGGAGGCCCGGGCCGCGCTGCCCCGGATGGCGGCCGGGCTGGGGGTGACCGCGCTGGTGGCCGGCGTGCTGCTGGCGTACCCGCTCTGGCTGCACTTCGCCGGGCCACAGCGCTTCCACGGCACCGGCTTCGACCCGCTGATCCACTCCGAGGACATCGCCGCGTACCTGTCGTACCCGCGCCGGTCGCTCGCCGGCTGGGCCGGGTTCGGCACGTCGCTGGCGCCCAACCCGACCGAGGAGAACTCGTTCTTCGGCGTACCGCTGCTGCTGCTCGCGGTCGCCTGCTTCGCCCTGCTCTGGCGGCGCGCCGACCGGGCGTTCCGGGCCACGCTGCTCGCGCTCGGCGTGACCGCGGTGGTCTTCGCGGTGCTCTCCTGGGGGCCGACGGCGAAGTGGAACGGCCGGCGCACCGACCAACTGCTGCCGTTCGGCGTGCTGGACAACCTGCCGGTGGTCAACGCGGCGCTGCCGTCGCGGCTGGCGCTCGTCGTCGCGCCGGTGATCGGGCTGCTGCTGGCGTACGCGATCGACACGCTGCGGGCTCGGCCGCCCCGGCGGCGGGTGACCGGCGCGGCCTGGGTCGTCGGGTTCGTCGCCGCGCTGCTGCCGCTGCTGCCCACCCCGCTGCTGACAAGCGTCCGCGAGCCGGTCCCGGCGTTCGTCACCACCGGGGCCTGGCAGCGCTACGTCCCGCCCGACGGGGTGCTCACGCCGCTGCCGCTGACCGTCGACGTCTATCCGGACGGGCAGCGCTGGCAGGCGTACGCGCTGGCCCACCGGCAGGGCGAGTTCCGCATCCCGGCCGGCTTCTTCCTCGGCCCGGGCGGCCCGGACGGCCGGGGCCGGATCGGCCCGGTGCCGCGCACCTTCGACACGCTGATGGACCAGGCCGGGCGGACCGGGCTGGTGCCGATCATCACCGAGGGCAGCATCGAGGAGTCCCGGGCCGACCTGCGGTACTGGGGGGTGCGGGTGGTGGTGCTGGCCGACCGGGTGCACGGCGCCAAGTACGACGTCGACGAGGAGGCGCTGCGGCGCACCGCCACCGCGCTGCTCGGCCCGCCGGAACGGGTCGAGGACGTCTGGCTGTGGCGGGTGACCGGCGCGTGACGCGACGAGCGTCACGGGTGGGCGGCCCGGCCGACGGGACTAGGCTGGACGGGTGAGCGTGACGACTTCCGGACTGACCGCCATCCTCGCCGGCCGGCTCGACTACCAGGCCGCCTGGGACGAGCAGCGCCGGCTGCACGAGGCCGTGGTGGCCGGTGAGCGGGGCGACACGGTGCTGCTGCTGGAGCACCCGAGCGTCTACACCGCCGGCAAGCGCACCGAGCCGTGGGACCGCCCGATGGACGGCACCCCGGTGGTGGACGTGGACCGCGGCGGCAAGATCACCTGGCACGGTCCGGGGCAGCTCGTCGGCTATCCGATCGTCCGTCTGCCCGACCCGGTCGACGTGGTGGCGTACGTCCGGCGCACCGAGCAGCTCCTGATCGACGTCTGCGCCGAGGTCGGGCTGACCGCCGGCCGGGTCGAGGGGCGCAGCGGCGTGTGGGTGCCGGCTGACGACCGGGGCCCGGCCCGCAAGGTGGCCGCCATCGGCATCCGGGTGGCCCGGGGCGTGACGCTGCACGGCTTCTCCATCAACTGCGACTGCGATCTGGGCTTCTTCGACCGGATCGTGCCCTGCGGCATCCGCGACGCCGGGGTCACCTCGCTCACCGCCGAGCTGGGCCGACCGGTCACGGTCGCCGACGTGCTGCCGGTGGTGGAGCGGCACCTCCCCACGCTGACCCGGGTCTGACCGCTGTCACCTGCGCAGACTCCGTCAATGTGGACAAAGATATAGATGACCATTGATATCTAGAGTCATAAATGCGACGCTGGGCATGGAAGCGCTCCCACTCCCATCCTATGCGCCGAAGGAGGACGTAACCGTGCGTTCCCACCACCAATCCGGACGACCGCGATCAACCGTCCGCGCGCTCGTCATGGCGCTCGCCCTGATCGCCGGCGTCCTGGCCGTGCCCGGGGCCGCCCAGGCCCACGGCACGATCGTCAGCCCGGCCACCCGCGCCTACAAGTGCTGGCAGACCTGGGGCAGCCAGCACACCAACCCGGCCATGCAGCAGCAGGATCCCATGTGCTGGCAGGCGTTCCAGGCCAACGCCGACACCATGTGGAACTGGATGAGCGCGCTGCGCGACGGCCTCGGCGGGCAGTTCCAGGCCCGCACGCCCGACGGGCAGCTGTGCAGCAACGCACTGTCCCGCAACGACAGCCTGAACCGGCCCGGGGCGTGGAAGACCACGAACATCGGCCGCAACTTCACCGTGCAGCTCTACGACCAGGCCAGCCACGGCGCCGACTACTTCAAGGTCTACGTCAGCAAGCAGGGATTCAACCCGACCACCCAGACGCTCGGTTGGGGCAACCTCGACTACATCACGCAGACCGGCCGGTACGCGCCGGCGCAGAACATCAGCTTCAACGTCTCCACCTCCGGCTACACCGGACACCACATCCTGTTCGTCATCTGGCAGGCATCCCACCTCGACCAGGCGTACATGTGGTGCAGTGACGTCAACTTCACCTGATCGACGTACCGCACGTCGCTCCGGCCCAGGACCCCGTGTTCCTGGGCCGGAGCCGTGCCTCACGGGGTGAGACGGTGCCTGTCGCGCGGGAAGGCGGTCACCTCCCGGACGTTCGCCGCACCGCTGAGCCGGGCGACGAACCGCTCCAGGCCGATCGCGAACCCGCCGTGCGGCGGCATGCCGTGCCGGAACGCGTCCAGATAACCGGCGTACGGCTCGACCGGCTCGCCGCGCGCCGCCAGCGCGGCCCGGTAGTCGGCGTACCGGTGCAGCCGCTGCCCGCCGGTGACCAGCTCGATCCCCCGGAACAGCAGGTCGAAGCCGTTCGAGTACGCCGGCCGGGCCGGGGCCGGGTGGGTGTAGAAGGGGCGCTTCGCCATCGGGTAGCCGGTGACGAACAGGAAGTCGCTGCCGTGCTCGGCCCGGGCCCACTCCCCCAGCGCCCGCTCGTGCGCGGGGGCCAGGTCCGGCTCGTCGGCCGGCGCCCCGGCGATCGTCAGCGCGTCGGTGAAGTGCACCGCGGGGATCTCGGCGGGCACCTGCGGCACCGTCACACCGAGCGTGTCGAGCGCGCCGCCGGCCCGGTCCGCGACGTGCGCCAGCATCCCGGCGAGGGTGTCCCGCAGCACGGCCATCACGTCCCGGTGGTCGGTCACGAAGCCCAGCTCCACGTCGAGCGAGGTGTACTGGGCCAGGTGGCGCACCGTGTCGTGCGGCTCGGCGCGGAACACCGGCCCCACCTCGTACACCCGCTCGAAGACGCCCACCATGAGCTGCTTGTAGAACTGCGGCGACTGGGCCAGGTAGGCGGGCCGGCCGAACCAGTCCAGGGTGAAGACGTTCGCGCCGCTCTCGGTGGCCGAGCCGACCACCTTGGGCGTGTGCACCTCGACGAAACGCCGCCGGTCGAGCGTGGCCCGGAAACCGGCCACCGCCGCCGCCGAGATCCGCAGCGCGGCGGACCGGGTCGGATGGCGCAACGCGGTCGGCGCGTGGTCGAGCTGGGTGGGCAGGCTCGCGGTCAGCACCGGCCGGTACAGGTCGAACGGGGGCGGCGCGGCGGGCGGGCCGAGCGGACGTACCGTCGGCTCGACGACCTCGACCCCGGCGGGCGCGGCGGGGTTCGCGACCACCGTGCCGACCACCTCGACGACGGTCTCCTCGCCGAGCGCCTCGACCTGCGCGCGGACGGCGGGCGCGGCGACCACCACCTGGGCGAGCCCGGTCGCGTCGCGGACGATCAGAAAGGCCACCGACCTGAGCAGCCGGCGGCGGTGGACCCAGCCGGCGAGCCGGACGGTCGCGCCGACCTGGGCGGGGAGTTCGGTGGACAGGATGCGTTGCACGGCGGTTACCTCCTCGATCAATCGCAACGCGATCCCCGGGAGGTGTGGGCGAGCGGGAGCCTCGCGGTGCCACCACACCTTCGCCCCCGCCGAAGCGGGAGCCTCGTTCGTCGCCTTTTCACCGGGGCCAGCCGGGCGGGGTCTACTGGGCGCGGGTGTTGACAAGGGGCCCCGCCTCTACCGGAGGCGTTAAGCGGGGGCCTTCCTTACCCAGCCGTTCTTCCCGCAGCTCGGGAGGGTCTTCGCGGGGCCGGCGCCAGACCGCCTCGCAGCAAGGTGGCGGCTCTCTGGGCTGGCGAGTCGGCCCGCTACTCGGCTCCGTCGCAGCTCTGCCGGCACGCTAGCACCGCGACCGTCCGGTGTGACGAGGATTTTTTCGGTAGCCGTGTCCGGCGTCACAATGTTTCCGGCGTGACGGCCGTCGCCTGACGTTCATCGACCGTCGCCGACCAGCGTAGGCTCGGTTTTGTGACGATCGAGCATTCTGCGCCGACGACCCGGCAGCCCGCGTCCACCGCGACGGTCGCGCCCGAGGGGCGCCGCATGCTGCGGATCGAGGCGCGCAACGCCGAGACGCCGATCGAGCGCAAACCGCCGTGGATCAAGGTCAAGGCCAAGATGGGCCCGGAGTACACCGAGCTGCGCGGGCTCGTCTCGCGCGAGGGGCTGCACACGGTGTGCCAGGAGGCCGGCTGCCCCAACATCTACGAGTGCTGGGAGGACCGGGAAGCCACCTTCCTCATCGGTGGCGACCAGTGCACCCGGCGCTGCGACTTCTGCCAGATCGACACCGGCAAGCCGGCCGAGTTCGATGCCGACGAGCCGCGCCGGGTCGCCGAGTCGGTCGCCGCGATGGGTCTGCGCTACGCGACCATCACCGGCGTGGCCCGCGACGACCTGCCCGACGGCGGCGCCTGGCTCTACGCCGAGACGGTCCGGCAGATCCACGCCCTGCGGTCCGGCTGCGGCGTCGAACTGCTGATCCCCGACTTCAACGCGGTGCCCGAGCAGCTCGCCGAGGTCTTCGGCGCGCGCCCCGAGGTGCTCGCGCACAACGTGGAGACCGTGCCGCGCATCTTCAAGCGGATCCGTCCGGCGTTCCGCTACGAGCGCTCGCTCGACGTGATCCGGCAGGCCCGGGCCGACGGTCTGGTCACCAAGAGCAACCTGATCCTCGGCATGGGCGAGGAGCGCGCCGAGGTGTCCCAGGCGCTGCGCGACCTGCACGAGGCCGGCTGCGAGCTGATCACGATCACGCAGTACCTGCGCCCCACGCCCCGGCACCACCCGGTCACCCGCTGGGTCAAGCCGGAGGAGTTCGTCGAGCTGCGCGAGGAGGCCGAGGAGATCGGCTTCGCCGGCGTGATGAGCGGCCCGCTGGTCCGCTCGTCGTACCGGGCCGGCCGCCTCTACCAGCAGGCGCTCGCCGCCCGCGAGGGGATCGCCGTCGCCGGCTGAGGCCGGCCGTCGACCGCGTCACCCACCGCCGGCCACCCGCCGGATGCCATGATCGCAGGATGACCGCCGGGGTACGCCAGGAGCCACGCGAGGCCGACCCGGCGCGTACGCCCCGGCGGCTCCGACCGCCGACGCTGCTCGCCCTGCTGGTCGGCGGCGTCGGCGTCGGCTACCGGTTGGCGCTGCTGCTCGCCGACGCGCCGCCCACCAACAGCGACGAGGCGACCATGGGGCTGGCCGCCCTGCACATCGCGCGGGGCGACGCGTTCCCGGTCTGGTTCTACGGCCAGGCGTACATGGGCACGCTGGAGGCGTACCTGGCCGCGCCGCTGGTCGCGGTCGCCGGGCCGTCCGTGCTGGTGCTGCGGCTGCCCACGCTGGCGCTGTACGCGCTGTTCCTGCTGCTGTCCTGGCGGCTGACCCGCCGGCTCGGCGGCGACCGCTGGTACGCCCTGCTGGTCGTCGCCGTGCTCGCGCTCGGCGCGGACCGGGTGGTGAAGAACCAGCTCATCGCCGGCGGTGGCTACCCGGAGCTGAATCCGGCCGGGGCGGCGCTGGCGCTGCTCACGGTCGGGCTGTGCGTCGGCGGGCCGGGCGCGCGACTGCCCCGCTGGGCGGCCTGGGGGCTGGTCGCCGGGGTGCTGCTCTGGGTCGACCCGCTGATCCTGCCGTACGTGGCGACGCTCGGCGCGCTGCTGCTGGCCTGGCGACGGCGGGAACTGGCCGGCCGTGCCGGGGCGGCGCTCGTCGGCGCGCTGCTGCTGGGCGCCGCGCCGATGGTGCTGGACAGCCTGCGCCACGGTCGCAACCCGCTCGGCGCGGTGCTGCGGGCCAGCGGCTCGGACGAGGCGGCGGGCTGGGCCGAGCGACTGCACGGCGGGCTGGTCCTCGGCCCGTCGCTGGCGATGGGCTTCTGCTCCCCCGGTCACTGCGCGCCGTGGCAGCTCTGGTGGGCGGTGGTCTTCCTCCTCCTGCTGCCGCTCGCCGCGCTGGCCGCGTGGCGCACCCTGCGCGGCGCGGTTGCGCGCACAGGTCTTGGCCAGGTTCCGTGCACGGCGAACGCCACCTGTCCAAGATCCGGTAACGATCCCGTCGAACCGGCGGATCGGCGGGTGTCGGCTGGCGTGCGGTTGGCGCTGCTCGCCGGCGCGGCGACGGTGCTGGCGGCGTACACGGCGAGCAACGCGGCCGGGCGGACGCCGATCGAGAGCAGCCGCTACCTGTCCTGTCTGGCGGTCGCCGTTCCCGCCCTACTCTGGCCGCTGTGGCAGACCGCCCGCCCACTCGCCCGGCAGCTCGGCGGGCTGCTGGCCGGGCCGCTCGGCAGGCGACGCCAGTCCGGCGAGGTGGCGGTGTCGGGGCGGCCGGGATACCGCCACCTCCCCGACCTGGAGTCGATCAAGACCGCGGCGGCGACGGCCACTGTCGGCGGGGCCGCGGCGGTCGCGGTGCTGGCCGGGGTGCTCGGTACCGGGGCGAGCGCCACGGTGGACGTGATCCGGGCGGCGCCCGCCGTGCACGCCGAGGCCGACCGGCACCGGGCGCTCGTCGACATGCTCGGCGCGCTCGGGGTCCGGCACGTGTGGGGCGGCTACTGGACCTGCAACCGGATCGCGTTCGCCACCGGCGAGGACGTGGTCTGCGCCGTGGTCGACGACCGGCTGCGTCCCGGCTTCGACCGGTTGCCGGCGTACCGGCGGGCCGTCGCCGCGGACCCGGACGCGGGCTGGGTGGCCCCGGACGCCTCGCCGCTTGCCGCGCTGCTCGACCGGCGGCTCGGCACCGCACCGGGCACGCTCGACGTGGTCACCGTCGACGGCTGGCGGATCTACCTGCCCCGGCGCTGACCGGGCCGCACGGTCGCGAGATGACCGGTCCACACGGAACGGGTGGCCACGGATCAACCGGCCGAGCGCCGACCACTAGACTCTGCGACATGGCAAAGCCCCAGGAGAAGGTCTCGTTCGGCCAGCGGCTGAAGCAGATCGGGATGGTGTTCAAGTTCACCGCCAAGCAGGACAAGTGGTTCGCGCCGCTGACCGCGGCGGCGGTGCTGATCCCGCTCGCGCTCACCGTGGTCGCGGTGCTCGCCTGGGGCTGGCTCTTCCTGCCCATCGGCATCCTGCTCACCCTGCTCGCCGTGCTGATCGTGCTGAACCTGCGCTCCAACAAGGCGATGATGAACGCCGCCGAGGGGCAGCCCGGCGCGGCAGCGCAGATCATGGAGAGCATGCGCGGCGACTGGCGGGTCACCCCGGCGGTCAGCTCCACCACGCAGATGGACATGGTCCACCTGGTGGTGGGCCGCCCCGGCGTGATCCTGCTGGCCGAGGGGAACGCGCAACGCGTCCGGGGCCTGCTCGGGCAGGAGAAGCGCCGGCTGGCCAAGGTGATCGGCTCGGCCCCGCTGCACGACTACGTGATCGGTCAGGGCGAGGGCGAGCTGCCGGTCCGCAAGCTCCGGATGACGCTGATGCGGCTGCCCCGGTCCCTCTCGCCGAAGGACGTCAACGCGCTCGACAAGCGGCTCAAGGCGCTGACCGCCCGGCCGCAGATGCCCAAGGGCGCGATCCCGAAGAACATGCGGCCGGCGCGCGGCGCGTTCCGGCAGACCCGGGGGCGCTGACTCCCGGCGTACGCGGCGAAAGGAGCCGACCCCGCGCGGGGTCGGCTCCTTTCTCGTCTGCGGGTCAGCGGCGCGGCGCGTCGGTGACGACCGCGCCGGTGAGCCGGTCGTGCAGGCCACGACGGTGCTGGTCCATGATCAGGGCCGGCACGACGAGGGCCAGCAGCAGGCCCCGCAGCAGCGCGCGGACCAGCCCGATCCGGCCCCCGTCGGCCCAGGCGACGCAGCGCAGCCGGGTCAGATACATGCCGGGGGTCTGGGCGAAGAGGCCGAGGAAGAAGCCGTACTCCAGGATCAGCACCAGGACCGGCGGCCACCCGTCGCGGACCGGGTCGGCGAAGGACCGGGCGACCATCAGACAGAGCACCCAGTCGATGATCAGCGCGCCGAACCGGCGGCCGAGGCTCGGGGGCGTGAAGGCGGGATCGGTGGCGGGTGGCACCGGTGCGGCGGCGGTATCGGTCACGCGGCCAGGGTAGCGCCGTCTCGACGCCCACCGAAAAATCCGACAAGGCGCTCAAGGGCGGACAGACCGCACGGGCGATGACGCTCCGCTAGCGACGTAACACGGCGGAAACAGAGGAGACACGGCCGGGCAACCGCCCGGCCATAGCGTCGCCAACAGTCAGCCACCGGAGTGGACCTGCCAGGAGGACGTGTGTTCGCCAATTCCGAGGAACTCCTGCGATACCTCAGCAACGAGGACGTGAAGTTCGTCGACGTACGTTTCTGTGACCT